>JAESPQ010000034.1 GCA_016765535.1 Alteromonadaceae bacterium
GGTTTAATTCCCCGCCGCTTGCGGCGTTTTGTAGGTTGGGCTTTAGCCCATCAAGTTGACGGCATAAATGCCGACCTACATTTCACGTTAAATATACCCCTCTTCGCGAAGCGAATTTGAGCCAGAGCGGAAAGCCTTGGCGCGGGGTATTTGATTGTGAAGTTTAAAATTCAATGTGATGGCTTAGGGATTACCTTGTACAGCTAACCAAAACGGAAATTTACCCACAGCAATTCTTTTCTCAACCTGCCAGTTATTAGTATTGATCACTGCAATAGTATTCTCTTTAGGCAAAGTAATATACAACCACTGGTTGTCTTTACTCACGCGAATACCATGTGATGCGGTACCTAATTGAATATTATTTATCGTTAGTGTTTTGGTATTGATAACAGAAATAAAATTATCACCAATAGCGGCAGTGGCAACAAATTTTCCGTTAGGAAAAACATCAATACCACCATGACCATTACCTACAGTAAGCATCTTAAGTACTTTTTCAGAGGTTAAATCAACCACCGCAACATGATGTACAAAATCACGAACATATGCGATTTTTTCATCACCTGATAAATCCAAATTATGTGCACCCGTAATACCAGTAACGGGAATTATATGGATCATTTTTGCCTTTATAGTGTCAATAACACCAATGCCAGCACCACCTTGTAAGGTGACATAAGCAAGTTTGCTATTTTTAGTAAAACGGACATTATGTGGCCCTGAGGCGGTTTTAATTGCGCCAATATTTTTTAAGGTGTTTAAATCAATAATACTAATGTTATTCGAACCTTGATTGCTGACATAAGCAAATTTTCCATTAGGCATTACTTTAACGCCTTTAGGTGCTTTACCGACATTAATTATTGCAAGTCGTTGTAATATTTTGGCATTAAAAATATAAACAGTATCTGTTGAAGGGCTGGTAGAAAGTAACATCGTAGCATCAGGAGTTAATGCCGTATAAAGCATATTTTCACCACCTGTAGCTACAATTTCGCTGGGAAAAGATTCAATAGAGCCACTGCCTTTCATTGAGGAAAAAACAATTTCTGGAAACTCAATTATTGATACTTTATTTTTTTTTGGAGGATGATTATTAATACTATTTGCTGACATAGCACTGCTGTGTCGCGGTAATGTTGAAAAATAAACGGCTAAATTTTTGATATCTGTGGGGGTTAAAGTTTGTGTCATTGCATTCATCGTCGCGTTATTGCGTTTACCTGTTTTAAAGTCAAGTAATTGTTTTTGCAAATAAGCTGATTTTTGGCCGGCTAAATTAGGAAATTCATTGGCTACTCCTATACCATTCTTACCATGGCAACCAGCACAGAGTGAGGACTTTATTTGACCTTGTTTATTTATTGATTTCGCAGTGCATGATGATGTTGAAAAAATGAAGATTAATAATAATGTGCAAATAGACAAGAGTGTTTTCATATTTATAGACTCAATCAAATTGGTTAGTGTTAATAATAGTTATTAGACAGTAATAACATTACTTTTATTTCAGTAATTGCTAATGTAATAAGTATTCATATAGAGGTAATAATTTTTTTATATTGATTAGTTATTAAAAAAAATTCTTTATATAAAACACCATTATTAACGAAGTTCTTCGTAGAAAAGGGTAATAGTTATGCGTGCTACTTTAGCCATAAATCTTGTAAGACATTGACCATTGATTATAAGTTCCGTTGTTTTTGTTTTATTTTGTAAACAATAAAACGCTTAAAATACAAAAAGATAAGCTGTTGAACAGTTGTTTGAATAAAATAATGTTAAAATTACCCTTGCTCATTTAATTTAGATAGGTAAAGTATTGCTCAGCTGTTCAGTAATCAATAATAAAAATAACAGCAACAAATAAAAAAATGGATAAATATCTACGGAAGGTTTCGAGTTTCATAAAAGAATACTCAATTATCAATAAGGATTATTTACTTAAATTCAGGATGAATTAATTTATTATCTCCTCCTAATTAGGAGTTATGGAAAGCCCATAAGGAGTCAGGATGACCGAGAACAAAAAACAAAGTATGGAAACGTTAATAATAATCAGGAATATGTCACTGTTAACATGGATGAATAGTTATCGGTAGGATGCCAAGCAAAATTGGAATAATAAAGTTGTTGGTTTTACCACAATTTTCCGAGAGCGGTAGCTGTTAAAGCTATCGCTTTTTTATTTCCATGCTTATATTTATAGTTTATATTTCTAGTTTATTAATTCTACAATTCATTTCTCTCAGCTAGCAAACTTTGCTAAAATACCCGCAATTATTGATAAATACTGTAAACAATTTCATGGCACGTACTAAAAAATCTAGAAAACCTGCTTCAGCACCAACCGCTAAGCCTAAATTAAGTAAAAAAGAACTCGCTAATGTTGAAAAACGTATTCGTAAAAGTAACGGCAAGCAAGCGGGTAATCGTCAACAAGAAGCAAAACCAATAAAAGAACAACAACAAACCAAGCAAAATAGAGATCCTCGTCTTGGTAGTAAAAAACCGATTATTTTAATTAAAGAAACTGTTAAATCGGCTCCTATAAAATCGACTCATAAAACAAAACAAGCAAGTATTGCTGCAGTGACGGTTGTTGAAAAAAATATCATAGCAGCAATTGATCTCGAAGCTTTAGAAAAAGAAATAGAAACTATCGAGCAAGATCAACAGTTACAAAGTATTCTAGCTAAGCAAGAGCAAAAAAGTGAGTTGTCTGAGCAAGAGGTTAATTACTATAATAAACAAATGACTCGTCACCAAGAAATTTGTGAACTATTGGGTTATAGCGATGAAGATGATTTTGAGGATGAATCGACAGAAAAAAAACTAGTGTCTGAAGATGATCTTTGGAATAAGTTAGATAATTCTGATTTGTCAGATTATTAAATAGCGCTAAATTTAAGAGCTTGATATTATGACAATGTTAATAGCACTAGCCTTAGCTGTTATCGCGGGACTTGCTTTTTATGCGGGAAAATTATTGTTTCAGTTAAATAAGCAAACAGAATTACAAAAGCTAGCCCAGCGACAACATCATACGGCTTTACAGCAACATGATGCTAACATATTAAAAAGTGTTGCTCTTATTGTACAAGCGCTGCAAGAGCAGCAATGTGATTTATCTGAGGGCTGCTGGCGGATCTGTGTATTACTTGATTCATTAAAAACTACCACAGGATTAAGAGACCAATTTTTGGCGATATATGGTTTGTATAATAAAGTAAAAGAGATGGCTATTTTAGGCGAACGTAAAAAATTGGAAAAAAAACAGCGTATGCGTGATGATTACAATCGTGTGATGTTTGAAGCTGAGTATCAAGCAGCAATAATAGAAGATCTTAAATTATTGGCAGAATTTAGCGTTGTTCCTGAGCACTTAAAACAAATTAGTCACTAACTATTACAAAAAATTTGGTCATTCAAATTAATTGTTGCGCTTGATCAATAGCACTATTTATTTTTTTGGTAAAATAATGGCATAAATAAAAGTGGTAACTAGCATGCAAACAACACAGTTTTTCGATCAAAAATTACTTAACAAATATAATATTAGTGGCCCAAGATACACTTCTTATCCCACGGCATTAGAATTTCATGATCAGTTTAATGATAGCGATTTAAAAACTGCTATTAAGGTTTCGCCTAATCGTGAATTGTCTTTGTATGTTCACATTCCTTTTTGTCATAGTCTTTGCTATTACTGTGGCTGCAATAAGGTTATTACTCGTCATCGTGATAAAGCGGATACCTACTTAGCCTTTTTAGCGAAAGAAATCACCTCGCGTGCTGAGTTTTTTACTGATTACACCGTAAAACAATTACATTGGGGTGGTGGTACACCGAGTTTTTTAACACATAAACAAATCACCAAGCTTGTCGCTTTACTTAAACAAAGTTTTAACTTTGCTGAGCATGTTGAAATGAGCATTGAAATAGATCCTCGTGAAATTGAATTAGGTCTAGCACAGCATTTATTCGACTTAGGTTTTAATCGTTTAAGTTTAGGCGTGCAAGATATTGATTTAAAAGTACAACAAACCATTAATCGGGTGCAGTCTACCGAATTTATTGGTGACTTTATTGCACAAGCAAAAACAGTTGGTTTTAAGTCTATTAATGTCGATCTTATTTATGGTTTACCTCACCAAAATACTGAAACCTTTAGTAAAACCTTAGCTAAAGTACATCAATGGGATGTTGAACGCATTTCATTATTTAGCTATGCGCATATACCTAGTCGCTTTGCCGCACAGCGTAAATTACGTGATGAATGGCTACCTAGCGTTGAGGAAAAGTTTGCGCTAATGAAGCTAGCCATTGAAACATTATGTGGCTATGGCTATGAATTTATCGGTATGGATCACTTTGCAAAGCCCGATGACGAATTAGCAATAGCGCAAAAAAATGGTACTTTGCATCGTAACTTCCAAGGTTATACCACTAAAGGTTGTTGTGACTTACTAGGTTTAGGGGTTTCTTCTATTAGTGCTATTGGTAATAGTTATAGTCAAAACATTAAAGATTTAAAAAATTATTATCAAGCGATAGATGATCACCAGCATGCGGTTGAAAAAGGCTTAACCTTGACACAAGATGATATTATTCGCGGTGAAGTTATTCGTGAGTTAATGTGTAATTTATATGTGAATAAACAAGCGATTAACGACAAATTTAGTGATCTTAAAGAGTTTAATTTCGATGATTACTTTAGTGATGATTTGCCTTCGTTAAAAACGTTTCAAAATGATGAATTATTAACCAATAATAATGAGGCGATCATTGTAAAACAAAGTGCTCGTTTACTTATTCGAAATATTTGTATGTCGTTTGATGCCTATATGAAAAAGAAAGTAAATCAGCAGCGTTTTTCACGCGTTATTTAAAGTTAGAATATTATAGAACCTAGACCCTAGGTTCTAATATCCCCAAACTAAATTGTTCTCCGGCACTGCATAACATCAATTCAGTGCCCTTATCTGTTTTAACTTCTCTCGCGATATCAACCCATTGGTAATATACATTACGATGTACTTTAGCGAGCAAATTTCGGCGTACGCTAACGTATAAGCCACCATTCTCGGCTATGGTTAATGGGTGCTCTTTAGTTAAAATAAATTCATCATCTAAATTGGTACTAACCACAAGATTAGTTTGTGTTTCGTCTTGCCAATGCCAATTAGTTAATACAAAAGGGACATCTTCAACTTCAATACCGACTTTTTCAACAGGGGTAACCAAGTAATATTTGTCATCTTCTTTTTTTAGTACTGAAGCAAAAAGTTTTACCAAAGACAAACGTTTAAATATTGTACCGTTATAAAACCAGCTACCATCCTTTTTTATTTGTAGATCAATATCACCACAAAAATCGGGATGCCACTCTTCAACAGGCGGCAATGTATTTTTTGAAGCACTGATATGGCCGCTTAATTGACTAGAGATATTTTCTAAGGACATAAGTAACCTATTGCTTGTTAATAAAGAAAGCTTATTTTACAGTTTAGCAAATGTATACCAAGTTGATTAAGTTCTTTCCTACTCAGCGAGAATTAAAAGGCTTAGAGGCAAGGCATTGATTGAAGAGAATGGTTGTTCAGGACAATATGCTCCTGCATTGTCTAAGATGCTACATCCGTGTAGCGACCTTGTCAAAATCCATAACGCTGCATATAAGCCTTTTAAACTCGCCCTTTGGGAGCTTGCTCAATGCTCACTAACTGCGTTAAATTTATTTGATTTAGAATGACTAGATTTAAACAAATTTGCCTTGTTATTGAACACCGAGCATAGCTCTGAGTTGGGAAGAAATTTAATCAAATTGGTATTTATCATGTTTTTACCTTGAAAATAACATAATTGCGCCCACATTAAATAACAATTAGTTTAATTGGAAAATATTGTGACTACTATTGTATCTGTTAGGCGTAATGGTAAAGTTGCCATTGGTGGTGATGGCCAAGTGTCATTAGGAAATACTGTAATGAAAGGTAATGCACGTAAAGTGCGTCGTTTATACCATGATAAAGTGCTCGCTGGTTTTGCTGGCGGTACCGCAGACGCTTTTACTTTGTTTGAGCGCTTTGAAGCTAAATTAGAACAATTTCAGGGACACTTAACTAAATCAGCAGTCGAGCTTGCTAAAGACTGGCGTAGCGATCGCGCACTAAGAAAGCTCGAAGCGTTATTAGTGGTTGCCGATGAAACAGCTTCGTTTATTATTACTGGTAATGGTGATGTAGTACAACCCGAAGACGACTTAATTGCTATTGGTAGCGGCGGTAATTTTGCCCAAGCAGCGGCAAAAGCGTTATTAGAAAATACCGAATTATCAGCGCGTGAAATTGTTGAAAAATCTTTAACCATTGCTGGCGACATTTGTGTGTTTACCAATCATTCTCAAACTATTGATGAGCTATAACTTAAGAGCTCAATTTTCTAGGATATTATCATGTCAAATATGACCCCTCGTGAAATTGTTCATGAATTAGATAGCCATATTATTGGCCAAAATGACGCTAAACGCGCTGTTGCTATCGCTTTGCGTAATCGTTGGCGCAGAATGCAATTAAATGATGATTTGCGTGCTGAAGTTACCCCTAAAAATATTTTAATGATCGGTCCTACTGGGGTAGGTAAAACTGAGATAGCGCGTCGTTTAGCTAAATTGGCTAATGCACCATTTATTAAAGTTGAAGCAACTAAATTTACCGAAGTAGGTTATGTCGGTAAAGAAGTTGAAAGCATTATTCGCGATTTAACTGATATGGCCGTTAAAATGCTCAAAGAGCAAGAGATGAATCGGGTGAAATATCTTGCTGAAGAAGCCGCAGAAGAACGTATTTTAGATGTGTTAATTCCTAATCCTCGTGATAGCTTTGGCCATGAAGAAAGTAC
The DNA here is from genome assembly GCA_016765535.1 of Alteromonadaceae bacterium. Classification (GTDB taxonomy): domain Bacteria; phylum Pseudomonadota; class Gammaproteobacteria; order Enterobacterales; family Alteromonadaceae. The sequence continues at coordinate 6,907 of JAESPQ010000034.1, forward strand.
TGACAATAGCAATACTCGCCAAGTTTTTCGTAAAAAACTGCGTGAAGGCCAGTTAGATGATAAAGAAATCGAATTAGACTTAGCTGCTCCGCAGGTCGGTGTAGAAATTATGGCACCACCAGGCATGGAAGATATGACTTCGCAATTGCAAAGCATGTTCCAAAATATGTCGAGTGATAAAACCAAAAAACGCAAATTAAAAATTAAAGATGCGTTAAAAGCTTTGCAAGAAGAAGAAGCGGCTAAAATGGTTAATCCAGAGGATTTAAAACAACAAGCCATTGAAGCCGTAGAACAAAATGGCATTGTTTTTATTGATGAAATAGACAAGATTTGTAAGCGTGGTGATAGCTCAGGCCCTGATGTTTCGCGTGAAGGTGTGCAACGTGATTTACTGCCATTAATTGAAGGTTCTACCGTGAGCACTAAGCACGGCATGATTAAAACTGATCACATTTTGTTTATTGCTTCAGGTGCTTTTCAGATGGCAAAACCATCTGACTTAATTCCTGAAATGCAAGGTCGTTTACCAATTCGTGTTGAATTAAAAGCGTTAACCACCCATGATTTTGTGCGTATTTTAACAGAACCTAATGCGTCTTTAACTGAACAATATATCGCGTTATTGGCCACTGAAGGGGTTGATATTAAGTTTAGTGATGATGGTATTCAAGCCATTGCTAACGCAGCGTGGCAAGTTAATGAAAACACTGAAAACATTGGTGCTCGTCGCTTACACACGATGATGGAGCGTATTGTTGAAGAATTATCGTTTATTGCTAACGATAAATCAGGAGAAAGCATTGTTATTGATGCTGATTATGTTAATGGTAAATTAGCAGATGTGATAACTAATGAAGATTTAAGTCGTTTTATTTTATAGACTTTGTTAACAACAACGGGTAAAAATTAGCCCGTTGCTGTTTATTCTGTTTTATTGTAACTACCAGCCTATTTATTTTTTATAATTATTTTCTTTTTAGGAACTTAGCAATAGAACTTTCATCAAGAGGACGGCTAATAAAATAACCTTGTACGGCGTCACAACCAATATTTCGTAGTAGATTTAATTGATCTGCGTTTTCAACACCTTCAGCTAATACTCGTTTACCTAAGCCGTGAGAAAGTTCTATCATTGATTTTACTATGGTTAGATCTGAATCATTTATGGTGACTTCGGTGATAAAACTACGATCAATTTTAATTTTATCTATGGGTAATGCACGCAAATAAGCGAGTGAAGAATAGCCAGTACCAAAATCATCAATAGAGACCTTTATACCCATATTTTGAAGAATAATAATGGTGTCCATTGCCGTATTGATATCTGTCATAACTACATTTTCAGTGATCTCTAAGTCAATGTATTTTGGTGGAATATTATATTTAAATAGTAAACTTTGAATGTTATTAATCAATTTAGGATTTTGAAATTCCATCGCACTCATGTTAATGGCAATGGTAACGCGACGTTTATATTTTTCATGCCAGTGGGCAATCGCTTGGCAGGCTTTGTCTAAGACATAATTATCTAATTTATTATTTAACCCTAAACTTTCTATATCGGGTAAAAATTGATCGGGCGCTAATAAACCTTTTTCAGGATGTTGCCAGCGAACCAATGCCTCGACACCTTCTAAACGGTTAGTGATTAAATTAAGTTGCGGTTGAAAGTGTAAAATTAATTCATTGTTAGTAAAAGCTTGTTTTATTTCTTGTTCTACTAAAATTAATTTTCTTCCTTGGGTGTGCATGCCATCAATAAAAAGCACGCTAGCTAAATGATTATTTTCAGCATGATGTAAAGCAAGATTAGCTTTCTGCAATAAATCTTCAGCTAAATCAGCGTGTTTAGGGTAAAAGCAATAGCCGATACTGCATGAAATTATAATATTTTGAGCATTATATTCATAAGGACGGGCGATAAGTTGGTGAATATGTTCAAGGCTATTGTCTAACTGTTGTTGGTTGGGTGTTTCAATAACAAATAAAAATGAATCACCACTAAGACGACCAACAACTTTTGGCATTAATACACTGTCGGTTAGACGGTTAGCTATTTCACCTAAAATATAGTCGCCAGTTTTTAAACCGTAGGTGTCATTTACAAACTTAAAGCGCTTCATATCAATTAAACAAATACATAATCGCTGGTCAGTTTGTAATGCTTTTGGCATTTCAGTTTCCAACTTTTCTAAGGCTTGTTCTCTATTTAGTACGCCGGTAAGAGAGTCGTGTTTACCTAAATATTGTGCACGTCTTACCGCATTTATTGCAGTATAGCGTTCAGAACTTTGCATCCAAATCAACATAATAAAAGCGAGTACAGTATTACTACCCGCATCAAAAAAAGTTAAAAAATAAGTGGCATCGGCAAAGCTTTCTTCCCCCATAAATAGTATTGATGCAAAAGAATATAATAAGTACCTTAGTCCTATAATCAGAGCGAATATCATTAAGGTGATATTAGAGAAATGTTTCTTTTTTGTGGTAAGTAAATAAAAACTTAAAAACAAAAAGCAGCAACCAAAGATAAAATTTTGTAAGCTAACATGGATATAAAAACGGTTAAAAAGGCTAATATCTGCTAATAAAAAGGCCATTAAGGTTAATAGACTTAATAAAGAAGCAAAAAAAACAAAGCTTAATACCCGTTTATTGGAGAAGCTAATATTGCTTACAGCACTGTGTACACCACCTAAGAGTAAAAATAAATAGCTATATTTGCTGAGTTGTTCAAGAGTGAGTAAAATTAATTGTGAAAAAGGTGTAGATGACCAAATAATGGCATTGTCTTGTAATGCTAAGCTGGTGTAGCTACAAGCTAGAGCAATTAAACTAAAGGTCCAAAATTTAACATATTGACGCCCATAGCCGCGATAAAAAAGCCAAAGCCATAACGATAATAAGCTAAAAACGATTGCTTCTACAGAAAATAAATATCTTTGAGCAAGTATGTGTTCGGTCATCTAATTACCAAATCGAGTAGGAAAACTGATACCTGTAGGTATTATTCTTTATTTGTTCTTATTTAAGAGGATTTTAGTGATTATTACAAGTTATTGAATTGCTATTTATTGATCGGTGTTAATTATTAATGCTTCTCGCTATACTAATATCACTTGTCTATCACTATACTGTTATTAATAGCGCAACTGTTGCCAAATAAATAAGGGATAACCTCATGGAATATAATACCTCAGAACTTTGTGATCTCTATGCTGATTTAATTGACGTAGTTGAACCTATTTTTAGCAATTATGGTGGTCGTAGCTCTTTTGGTGGCAAGGTTGTCACATTAAAGTGTTTTGAAGCGAATGGTTTATTAGCTCAAGTACTTAAAAGTGATGGTAAAGGTCAAGTTTTAGTGATTGATGGCGGTGGTTCTACTCGTCGTGCTCTCATTGATTTTTCTATTGCACAAACGGCGGCTAAAAATAACTGGGAAGGTATTATTTGTTACGGTAGTGTCCGTGATGTTGATGCTTTAGAAGAACTTGAAATAGGTATTCAAGCTCTGGTTTCTATTCCTGTTGGTGCGCCAGACAGTGATATTGGTGAAAGTGATGTGGCGATTAACTTTTCAGGGGTAACTTTTTTGCCTGATGACCATGTTTATGCAGATAATACCGGTATTATTTTATCGCCCGATCCGCTTGATATTGAATGATTGTAAAGTGCTTTATTTTATTTCGTATGCGGATATTGTTGATGCCAAGCACGCAACCAAGGTTGAACTTCTGCCGGGGTAAGGGCGCTTACTAAAGTGTTTCCTTGTGCAAGTCTGCCGCCTATTGCACTATAAACTTGTTCGGTAAAGGCATTGTCAATATTGGTGCCGATAAGCGGTATATCGATAGTGCTAGCCAAATTAATTAAGGCATTGGTTATTGCTTTATCGGTCGCCATATCCTCATGATCGGTTAATTGCTGACAGTTGATTTTTATTTGATCAACAATGATTTTGCGCAAAAAACGTAATGCTTCATAGCTACCTGAAAATTCATTAATAGCAATTTTAATCTCTAATGCTTTTAGTTGGTCGATAAATTCTTTAGTGAGTGTTTTTTCAGACACAATTAATTTCTCAGATAATTCTACCAATAAATATTTACAAGCAATATTATATTGATGAGATCGTTGCTCAATAAAATCGATAAGATCGGGTTCCAATAAGTATTTACTTGATAAGTTTATTGCGACCGTTTTATAACAGCCTAATTGATGAAGCTGTGCTAATAATTTAAAGGCTTCGGTGATCATTTTACGTGCGAGTAAATAAATATCCCCACTGAGTTCTGCTATAGGTAAAAATTGTTCTAATACTAATTTATTGTATTGAGTATTTTCTTGTCCAGAACTTTGATACCAATAAGCCGATAAATAAAATCCTTGAATAGCTCTATCTTGCAGGGCAAGTTGTGGCTGTATATACCAAGAAATTTGATTGTCTATTATGGCTGTTTTTAAGGCCTCCATTTTGGCTAATTGTTGTTCGGTATGCAATAGCTGAGCATTGTCAAAATAATTAATACTTTGTTTGTTTTCTTTATTTTTTAATAATGCATCTTCAGCATAAGCTATAACTTTATTAACATTTTCATCATGAGATTTTATTAACGAAACACCAAAAGCTAGTTCAAAACTTAATGAAAAGCTCTTAAAACTCATCGCTTTAGGTACTGATACGGCAAGTTGTTTACAAACGTCATTAATGACCGCTTTATCAGGGTGATGACTCGCGGCTAAATCGACAATAATTAAAAAGCGTAAACCTTGTAAGCGCGCTAGTTTGATCACTTCGCCAGACTTTTCAAAATTAATCAGCGCATTGTTTTGTGCGGTTTTTTGCTGTAAACAATAAGCAAGTTGTAATAATAAAACATCAGAATTTTGATGACCCAAGAAAGTATTAACTTCAATAAAGTCGACTGGTTGAAATACAATTACGGCATAATCTGGTTGCTCGTTGGTTTTTAATATTTGTTCAAAATGCTTTAACGCATGTTGATGGGTAGGTAAACGTGTTGCAGGATCATGGGTATAGGTAAATAGTTCATGATGGCTTATTTGTTCTACTTTCGGTTCTTTAAGAGAGGATAAGTCAGAGATTATTTTTTGTATTAATAACCAATTACCATTCATTATGGTGATTAAGTAAGTGAGTACACAAATAAGCGATAAAGTATTTACGGTTATTTTAGCATTGAGCCATAAATAGGTGTTTATGGCAAAACTAAGTGCTAATAGCCATTGAATTAACATGCGACGAGTATGTGGTTTTTGCTGAGGGTGTATTTGAATAAGACGAACTAAGGCAATAATTAAAATAACCGCACTATTTAACAACCACGTAAAATAAGCATTAATTGCAGAAAAAAACCAAATACTGACAATATAACTAGTCGAGAGTGCTGTTATTACAATAACATGAATATGCTTATTTTTTATTGTTTTCTCGGTTTGATTAAAGTAAGGCCAAAGATAAATAAAGGCTAAGAATAAGCTAGCTGCGGTGAGCACATAAGTGGTTTGATGCTGAGTTAATTGGGCTAATGAATATAAAAAGGCGAATATACTTAAAGTCAGTAAGGCAGGAAATTGCCAAACGATAGTTATTTTTTTATTTAATAATACAGAGATTAATAATATAGGTAAACTTACCCCTAAAACAAAGGCTAAATTGTATTCAATAAAAGAAAAGGGTTGAGCAGCATAGCTAGGCAACGAGAATAATGCGAACAAAAGCCCGAAAAAGCTTTTTCGCCATAATTTTTTATGGTTATATTTACTAATTAAATCATTGAGTAAGCAAGAACTGTCCATTTAATGCCTATTTATTAATAATACGCGGTATTCAACTAATATTTAGTCTAGCATTTATTGACAAAATATCGCCAATAAATACCATCAGTTTACACTTGGTTTATATTATAAAATGCTTTTACCTTGTTTTATTAGTGTTGTTAAGGGGTTGACGCCAAATTGATAACATAATTCAGCTGGTTGACTAATATCCCATAAGGCTAAATCTGCATCAAAGCCAACTTTTAGCATGCCAGTATGGTTATCAATACCTAACGCTTTGGCGGCATTACAGGTTATACCTGCTAACGCTTCAATAGGGGTTAACCTGAATAAGGTGCAGGCCATATTCAACATTAATTGAATCGAATGTATTGGCGATGAACCAGGATTAGCATCACTTGCTATCGCCATAGCTACGTTATTTTTACGCAGTTGCTCTATAGGGGGGAGTTTAGTTTCACGTAAAAAGTAAAAGGCACCAGGTAATAAAACGGCGGTCATATCAGCTTGTGCCATTGCTTTTATACCCTTTTCAGATAAAAATTCTAAATGCTCAGACGATAATGCTTGATACTGTGCGGCAAGCTCACTAGCGCCTAAATCAGATAATTGTTCGGCATGCACTTTTATCGGTAAATTGTGTCGCTTAGCCGCTTTAAAAACACGCTCAGTTTGTGCTAAATTAAAGCCAATTCCTTCGCAAAAAACATCAACACTATCGGCAAGCTTTTGTGCACATATTTGCGGTAACATTTCATTGACTACTAAATCAATATAACCATTAGCATTATTTTTAAATTCTATTGGTAGTGCATGCGCGCCTAAAAAAGTGCGTTTTACGGTTATGGCTAACTTTTCGCTGAGCTTGGTTGCCACTTTAAGCATTTTAATTTCTGTATTAAGATCTAAACCATAGCCAGATTTAATTTCAACTGTGGTAAGTCCTTGCTGTTGCATTGCGGTTAAACGTTTAAGCGCACTGTTAAATAACTCGTTTTCGCTGGCTTGGCGCGTAGCATTTACCGTTGATACTATACCGCCGCCATTATTGGCTATTTCTTCGTAACTAGCGCCTTGTAGACGTAATTCAAATTCATTTGCACGATTGCCACCGTAAATAATATGGGTATGGCAATCTATTAATCCGGGTGTTAACCATTGGTTATTGCCATCAATAACCTCTACGGTGTTTTCGTCAAAGTAGGGTAAATCACTCTCTTTACCAAGCCAAGCTATTTTTCCTGTGGCAATCGCTAATGCACCTTGGTTAATTATACCGTAACTATTGCTTGCCTCGGTCATGGTGGCAATATTGATATTTTTGTATAAGGTGGTCCAGTGAGTTGTTGAATTTGTCATTATTTCCCTAAGCATATTAATCGCCAATTATGTTATAAATATTTTAAGCTTATTAGCGTAAATACGCTATGCTAAAACAGATATTATTAGTGACCAATAAAATGAAGAATAAACAAATAATTGCACATCATTATCACCATGGTGATTTATTAAAGACGATTGTTGCAGTCTTAGAAAAACAAAAAAAATCGTTGGATACTTTATCCCTTGACGATTTAGCGGCTATTGACGAATTTCATATTGGTGGACAAAAAGCGAGTCAGCATTTTTTTGCCCAGTTATCCTTAAATGAGCAATACCAAGTACTGGATATTGGTTGTGGTTTAGGTGGTGCAGCACGTTTTGTTGCGCAAACTTATGGTGCTGAGGTTACGGGTATTGATTTAACCCAAGAATATATTGAAACGGGTAATGTACTTTCTCAATGGTTAAAATTAACTAATAAAGTTAAGCTTTATCAAGGTAGTGCATTAACAATGCCTTTTGCTAATAATAATTTTAGCTGTGCTTATATACTCATGATACTTCAAAATGTCTGTTTCAGGACTTTTGAGAAATTCATGATCAAGGCGCAGCTTTTTATTAATGGTTGTTCCCTTAAAAACAGGTGCAACGACGAGCATGGTTTTCTCAGAAGTCCCCGCAGGGCGAGTTTAAAAGGCTTGTATGCTGCGTTATTGATTTTGACAAGGGAATAACCATTATATTCAATCAATGCCTTGCCTCTAAGCCTTTTAATTCTCGCTGAAACGAGTATTTCGAGGTAACATGAGTATATGATGCATGTCGGTATGAATATAGAAGACAAACAACAACTGTTTAATGAAGTGTTTCGTTTGTTGAAAACAAATGCCTATTTTGGCATTTATGATGTACTGAGACAAAAAGATGGTAAACTTAATTATCCACTGCATTATCCACTGCATTATCCACTGCCGTGGGCAACACAGCAAAAAAATAGCTATTTAGCGACACTTGAACAATATAAAACGTATTTAGTGGCGGCTGGATTTGAAGTGATCGTCGTTAATAGTCGTCGAGATTTTGCGCTAGATTTTTTTGCGCAAACTAAACAGAAAAACAAGTCAAAAAGTAGCACCGATAGTAGTAAAAATAATGGTTTGCCCGTATTGGGTTTACATACCTTAATGCGAACATCAAGTCATGAAAAATTAACTAATTTGCGTACTAATATTGAAAATTATACTATTGCACCAATCGAAATTATCGCACGTAAACCTTAAATGGAAAAAGAGATAAAACAATGAAAAAAATCGCAATAATTTTAAGTGGTTGTGGTGTTTATGACGGCAGTGAAATTCACGAAGCCGTATTGACTATGTTAGCCATTACTCAACAAGGTGGCGAGTATCGTTGCTTTGCACCCAATATTAATCAACATCATGTCGTTAATCATTTAACCGGTAATATTGAAGAAGGTGAAACACGCAATGTTTTAGTTGAATCGGCACGTATTGCGCGTGGTGATATAGAAGACATTAATGAATTGGTTGTTACTGATTTTGATGCTTTAGTTTTGCCCGGTGGCTTTGGTGCCGCTAAAAATTTATGTGATTTTGCTATTAAGGGTGAAAGTTGCATGATGCAAAGTGATGTTTTACGAGTTTTCCAAGCATTTGCACAAGCCAATAAACCTGCGGGTTATATTTGCATAGCACCAGCAATGATCGCCTTAGTTTACGGTCAAGGTAGTCAAGGCACCATTGGAACCGACAGAGATATTGCCGCGCAATTAACCTCTATGGGGCTTAAACATATTAGTTGCCCTGTTGATGAAATCGTTATGGATGAAAAAAATAAAGTTATTTCAACACCTGCCTATATGCTTGCTGGTAATATTGGAGAAGCTGCACAAGGTATTAATAAATTAATTGAAAAATTATTGGCAATGGCATAACAGCAATTTAGCCGCTGAATCTAACTTACTCAACTTGGTATTACTTTAGCATACAGGAAAATATTATTTCGCTATTTACTACATTACACTTTAACAACCAGTTTGTTAAAACATTACCCGCTGATCCTAGCGAAAACAATCAACCTCGACAGGTGCACAATGCTGCTTATTCATGGGCTAAACCCGCATTGGTAAGCAAGCCGCAATTAATTGCTTACAGTCAAAATGTGGCTGAGTTATTAGGTATTTCAGCTGTTGAATTAACTAGCGATGAATTCGCTGAAATTTTTACGGGTAATAAAATTCTTGCAGGTATGCAGCATTTTGCAATGTGCTATGGCGGTCATCAATTTGGTCATTGGGCGGGACAATTAGGAGATGGTCGAGCCATTAATTTAGGCGAAGTGGTCACTAACAATCATGGCTTAAAAACGGTGCAATTAAAAGGAGCTGGTCGTACACCCTATTCTCGCAGTGCCGATGGTTTATCCGTGTTACGTTCATCTATTAGAGAATTTTTATGTTCTGAAGCGATGTTTCATTTAGGTGTACCTACCACCAGAGCGTTAAGTTTATGCTTAACCGGTGAACAGGTTAACCGTGATATGTTTTATGATGGTCACCCTAAACTTGAATTAGGGGCGGTGGTGTGTCGAGTATCGTCTTCTTTTTTACGTTTTGGTAGTTTTCAATTACCTGCAGCGCGCAAAGACGTTTCATTATTAAAACAATTAGTTGATTATTCTATTAGCACTGATTTTCCCTCGTTGTTAAGTGATAATGCGGGCGTTTTTAATAGTAAGTTATATTTAAGTTGGTTTGCAGAGGTAAGCGAACGTACTTGTTCACTTATTGTTCATTGGTTACGGATAGGCTTTGTTCATGGTGTAATGAATACCGATAATATGTCTATTATTGGCGAGACTATAGATTATGGTCCTTATGGCTGGATTGATAATTTCGATATTCATTGGACACCTAATACTACCGATGCGCAAGGAAAGCGTTATTGTTTTGGCGCACAGGCTGAAATAGGGCAGTGGAATTTGTTTCAACTGGCTAATGCTATTTTTCCCTTAATTAATGATGCCGAGGCATTAAATGCGTTATTAAATGAATATGCTGATAATTATCAACAGCAGTGGTTATTAATGATGACGAAAAAACTAGGGTTTACTCAATATCAAGGAGATAAAGATCAGCAGTTATTTACTGATCTAGAGGGATTGTTGAGTGCGGTTGAAACGGATATGACGGTGTTTTATCGTCAACTGGCTAAGCTAGAAATAAAAAAAGAACGCTTACAAGAACAAGATTGGTTGCCTATTTTAGATCCTTGTATTTATGACTTGGAAGAATTAACAGATACCTTTAAAGTACAATGGTCGCTGTGGTTTAGCCGTTATATTGTGCGCTGTCAACTCGATGATAATAGCGCAGAAGCTAGGATAGTGCTGATGAATAGCACTAATCCTAAATTTGTTTTAAGAAATTATCTTGCTCAACAAGCGATTGAAGCTGCTGAACAAGGTGACTATGGTGAAATTGCCATATTACAAAAAATATTACAATGTCCTTATGATGAACAGTCTGAGTATCAAGAATATGCGCAAAAAAGACCTGAATGGGCGCGTAATAAAGCGGGTTGTTCTGCGTTATCTTGTAGTTCGTAAATAACATAAGTAAATAGCAGAATGAGCATTTATGATGATTTAGGCTGCTGTTCTGACTCTTTTAATACCTGATCTTTTAATTCTTGCTCTTTTAGCTGGGCTTGCTCAATACGCCATTTTTGCAGTTCAGCATAGTAATGATCCCATACACAAGGGTTGCAAGCACCGCCGCCACAACAATCATCGTCGGCTGGTGGAAAAGGTTTTTCCATTGGAGTTGTCATAAATTTTCTTTGTTAGGTTCGTGGCATTAAGTTAGCAACCAGTATTTTACCAATAAAAAAGCCCTGATACAATTCAGGGCTTTTGAGCTTATTTATGGTATTAACACGTTATTCTTCGTCAGCTAACTTTTGCTCTAAGTAGTGAATATTTGCCCCACCATTAACAAAACCTTGGTCGGTTAAAATATCTTGATGTAAAGCAATGTTAGTTTTAATGCCATCAATGACTAATTCATTTAATGCATTACGCATACGGGCAATAGCAACGTCACGATTATCACCCCAAGTGATCAGTTTACCGATCATCGAATCATAATGTGGCGGTACAGAATATTCCGCATAAATATGAGAATCCCAGCGAACCCCTAAACCACCTGGTGGATGAAAACGGGTAATTTTACCTGGTGACGGAATAAACGTACGCGGATCTTCAGCATTAATACGGCATTCAATTGAATGTCCTGCAATTTTTATATCGTCTTGGGTGTAAGACAATGGTTGACCAGCCGCAACGCGCAATTGTTCTTTAACTAAATCAACACCGGTTATCATCTCGGTTACTGGGTGCTCTACTTGAATACGGGTATTCATTTCGATAAAGTAAAATTCACCATTCTCATATAAAAATTCGAATGTACCGGCACCGCGATAGTTAATTTCGAGACAAGCATTACAACAGCGATCACCTATTTTAGCGCGCATTTCTGGAGTAATACCGGGTGCTGGAGCTTCTTCAACTACTTTTTGGTGGCGACGTTGCATTGAACAGTCGCGCTCACCTAAATGAATAGCACTACCTTGGCCATCGGCCAGTATTTGAATTTCAATATGACGTGGATTTTCAAGAAATTTTTCCATATAAACCATATCATTTTTGAAAATTGCTCCCGCTTCTGTTTTGGTTAGTTGAATTAATTCTTCAAGTTCTCCCTCATTGCGAACAACACGCATGCCACGACCACCGCCGCCGCCAGAGGCTTTAATGATCACTGGATAACCAATGCGTTTGGCATGAGCTTTATTGAGCTTTATATCATGAGTCAACGGGCCGTCAGAACCAGGGACACAAGGAACGCCTGCTGCTTTCATCGCTTTAATGGCTGAAACTTTATCACCCATTAAGCGGATGCTCTCGGCTGTTGGTCCAATAAAAGCAAAGCCTGATTTTTCAACTTGTTCGGCAAAGTCAGCATTCTCTGCTAAAAAACCATAACCAGGGTGAATAGCAACGGCATTAGTGACTTCTGCAGCGGTAATAATTGAAGGTATATCTAAATAGCTTGCTGTTGCTGGTGCCTTACCAATACAAATGGTTTCATCAGCTAATAAAACATGCTTTAGGTTTCTGTCGGCAGTTGAATGTACTGCCACAGTTTTAATACCAAGCTCTTTACAGGCTCTTAGTATTCTTAATGCAATTTCGCCGCGATTGGCGATAACAACTTTATCTAACATGGAATTACCCTTATTTGTTGGGCTTATTCAATGATGAATAGCGGTTGATCAAATTCAATAGCATCTTCATTTACAGCTAAAATCGCTTTGATTTTACCTGATTTATCGGCTTCAATTTGATTCATCATCTTCATTGCTTCAATAATACATAACGTATCACCTGCATTAACATGCTGACCAACTTCAACAAAAGCTGGAGATTCAGGAGAAGCAGAAGCATAAAATGTACCTACCATAGGAGAGCGAACTTGATGGCCAGATGCTACAGCAGGGGCAGCAGTTTCAATCGTTGGTGCAGCAACGGCTACTGGTGCAATTGGAGCTGCTTGCAGTATAGGAGGGGCTGTAGCCATAACAGGTGTACCACGGCAAATGCGTACTGATTCTTCACCTTCAGAAATTTCTAATTCATTAATGCCTGATTCTTCTACCAGTTCAATTAGTTTTTTTATTTTACGAATATCCATTGCAATGCCTTATATTTATATCAATGATAATTTACTTTTGTAAGTGTTAAAATTTTGTTGTTAAAAAAGAGTGTGCAGCTAATAGCGCATACTCATAGCCGTTTGTGCCAAGGCCACAAATTACACCTTGAGCAATATCCGACAAGTAAGAATGTTGCCTAAAATTCTCGCGTGCATGCACGTTAGAAATGTGAATTTCAATAAACGGAATATCTACACTCAATAAAGCGTCACGCAATGCTACGCTAGTGTGAGTAAATGCAGCGGGATTAATAATAATAAAATCAACTTGTTGATAAGATTGATGAATAATATTAAGTAATTCAACTTCGGCATTACTTTGTAAATGCGTTAGGTTAATGTTGAGTTCTTGAGCTTTAATGGTTAACGCCGACATTATATCGGTGAGTGACTGCGCACCATAAACGGCAGGTTCGCGTTTACCCAACATATTTAAATTAGGGCCATTGAGCACTAAAACGTTAAACTTTGTAGACATTTGTTTGTATATCACCGTTAAGTTTTATTTGTGTTTTATTTTTACACAAAAATAAAATATTTCAACTGAATTTATGTAAAAATTACAATTTTTCACATTTAGCCGATTATTATAGCGTTTTCGCAGCAAATAGCAGCAAAATACAGGTCTTACCTGTTGGTGTGAGTTTTAATTTGCAAAATGAGAGATGTTTTCTATAGTTTATGAGTGGTTATGGTTTCTTCATTTGTATTTGTTTTATGCGAAAAAAAGTAATAAATAATAAATTGTTTATTGAATAAATCGACATTGACCCTTTGTTTAGTTTGTATTTATAATTAATAGTGATAGCTAAAAATGGCTATTCTAAGCGCCTCAGCAAGGATGTGCTATCAAAAATATGTGTAAACAATTACTGTTCATTGTGGCGCTTAGCGGGTGTTTCTCTGCACACAGTATTAACATTATTACTAATCCCTCCGTTAAACTTTATTCGTTAACAACTGCACAGCTGCGTCGAATTTATTCAATGCGACAAACGCAATGGCCTGATCATCAAGCAATTGTAGTCTTTGTTTTACCGAGTAAACACCCATTTCATCGTGATTTTAGTAAAAAAGTCTTGCACATGTTTCCTTATCAATTAGATCGTATTTGGAATAAATTGACCTATTCTGGGGTGGGTAGTGCGCCAATAGTAGTGAATAGTCCAGAGGAGTTAATTAAGGCGGTTAGTCATACGGTGGGAGCGATAGGATATGCTGAAAATGACATTAAGAATAGTCAAGTCCACATTGTTAGTATTAAAGGATGAGTAGTACTTTATGAATAAAAAAATAGTAATAATAGTGCTAATGGTCTATTTAATTCTTGCTGGCGAAAAATATAGTTGGGCAGATAATATTACGTTGCAAAATTGGCAATGGCACGGTTTTGCGGCACAAGGTTTAATTGCTGTCGATGGGAGTGATTTTGTTCGTGATGATAAAGGTGTTTCAACCCAATTGACTGAATTAGGGCTAAATGCTTCCACACAAATTACTTCAAATTTACGTTTTGCCGCACAAGTTGTTTATTTAGATGGTGGTAATCGTTATTTTAAAGGGGGGCGCGTTGATTATTTATTGCTAGATTGGAATTTTTTAAATACTCAACAATGGAAAGGGAATTTATATCTTGGGCGTTTTAAAAATATTCATTGGCTTTATTCAAGTACCCGTGATGTACCTTTTGCTCGCCCGAGTATTATTTTACCACAATCAGTGTATTTTGATGGTTTTCGCGATATAGCGGTTGGCGGTGATGGTGGTGCATTAAAATTAACGTATAGTGACGATAAGTTAGGTGACTTTGACGTTAATTTTAGCTATGGCACTTCGCCGTTATCAAAAGAGCAAAGTCAACTTATTTTAAGTGACTTTGCGCAAGGAAGAATTAAGCAAGACCTTGATGCGCAAGCTAGCCTGTATTGGAGTCCTGCTTTGTCACAATGGCGTTTTGGCTTGTCGCTACTTAATTCTGATTTTAGTTATAAAGGTGCGCAACAAGATTTGTTTACTTCGGGTAAATTCTCTTTTCAATTTTATACCCTAAATGCACTTTACGAAGGCGAACAATGGGAATTTAGTAGTGAAATTTATCAAGAACGTTTTGTAACAACAGGTTTTTATCATCCTGCTTTTTTGAAAGAAAGTATTGGTCAAGGTATGTATGTACAAACACGTTACCAACTCAATAAAGACTTAACATTTTTAGTGCGTTATGAGCGATTTTATAGTAATAAAGAAGATAAAAAAGGGGAAAAATTACAACAAAGCAGTGATGGTTTGATCCCGAGTTATTTTGCTTTTCAAAATGATTTAGTGATCGGTGCCTCATATGATTTTGACAATACTTTAAAATTACGGCTTGAACAGCATTGGATGGAAGGTGGTGCGCGTTTAACTCCTATAGTACTGCCTAATCCACAAGTTAATGACCAACGATACTGGCAAATTACTGCCTTACAATTAATGTATTGGTTTTAGTAATGAAAAATAGTTATAAAATACATTTTATTAGTGCACCAACTAAGCTGTTAGGGCTAATTATTAGTTCGTTACTGGTTATTAGCATTGGTTTTGCGGTAATTTCTTTTTTGCGCATACAAACCGAATTTGATAATTTTCAACGTGAATCATTAAAAAAAGGCCTAGAGCATTGGGATGTGCATAATCATTTGTTAAGTAATCAATTGCGTACGTGGTTAGAATCTTTTAGTGATATGGTATTAAAAGATCCACAACATAATTTTAGTAACATTAAGAATTCTTTATTAAAACAATATGATACCTTGCAGCTGCATTTGAATGTTGATGATTTATGGTTTGTTGATCAACAGCAAAAGTTTTTATTTAGTTCAAGCGTTGCACCAACCGTTATTCAAAATAAAATGAAACAGGTTTTAGCCCAACAAATACCGATAGACGAAGTGTATTGCACCACAACATGTCATCAATTAATTATTATCCCATTACTTGACCGACAAGGGCATGTTGCTGTTGTGGCAATTACTGCCTCTTTGGTGGAAGTTTTATACTCGATGAAACAGACCTTAAAAAGCGATGTTTCCATTGTGAATGTAGCTAAAAATAATATTAGTTCAATGCAAATTATTTCAGCATCAAATAATCTATTAATGCAAAAAGTGCTGCCGTTAATGAAATCGAGTCAAAAAATGCACAATAGTGTAGCTAATATTCAGCAGCATGGTTTTTCTTTTACTGTAGATGAACATTATTACTTATTGAATTTACTCAGCATAGCGCAAAATAAAAAGCAGCATTATTTTCTTGCTTTAGTTGATGATGTTAGTCGTTTTAAGCAAGCAAGTGATAATTACCGCCAGCAGTTTTTATTCGCTATTATTTTAATTTTTGTATGCTTAGCCGCTATTATTTATTTTATTAGTCTGCCTTTTGCTCAACGCTTATTAAGATTGTCAGATGCGCTGCCCTTATTGGCACAAAAGCAGTTTAAACAGTTTCGCCAAGCTAATTTAAAACGGCGGCATTGGTTTGCTGATGAACTCGATATATTAGCAGACTCTGCTTTAGATTTAAGCGATGAATTAGAACAACTTAACCTACAAGTAGAGCAGAAAACTAAAGAGTTAGAAAATATTGCTATGTATGACCTGCTAACAGGCTTACCTAATAGAAATATGCTTAATTATCAACTTAAAAAAGCATTAGCGAATTTAGCAAGGTCACAAACCACCATTGCGGTATTATTTTTAGATTTAGACGATTTTAAAAAAGTAAATGACAGTCATGGTCATGCCCAAGGTGATAGTTTATTAATAGAAGCAGCACAACGTATACGCTTAAGTTTAGATAACGCTGAGTTAATATGTCGCTTGGGTGGAGATGAATTTGTTGTTTTTATTAATCAAAATAACGCACTAGCCGCTGCAAAAATAATTGCCGATACTCTTGTTAAACAGTTTACTCTGCCAATTAAAATTGGTCATAATTTATTTTATGTCTCTACGAGTATTGGTATTGCTTTTACTGATGATGTTAGCTTAAAAGCTGAAGATTTAATTAGCCAAGCTGATATGGCAATGTCGAAAGCAAAAAGTCAGGGAGGAGGTAAATATTTTATTTATCAAGATACTATGCACTTAAAAGTGGTACAGCAGGTGATGTTAGAAACTGAAGTGAGACAAGCATTAGCTAAAAACCAATTTAGTTTAAGCTTACAGCCGCAAATAACGGCTAAAGATCATAAGTTATTTGGGTTTGAAGCATTATTGCGCTGGCAGCATCCTATTTTAGGCATGGTTTCTCCTGAAGATTTTATTCCTATGTTAGAAAAAACAGGCTATATGGTGGAGTTAGGCTATTGGATCATTCGCCATAGTTTTGAATTAGCAAAACGCTTACAAAGCACAGTATTAACTGACATTTGTATCGCTATTAATTTAACCGCAAGTCAATTTGCCGATCCGCATTTATTTAATTATTTAGAGAAATTATTGGCTGAATTTGAATTATCAGCCAGTTGTTTTGAATTAGAACTAACAGAGCAAACACTAGTCACTGAAATTGATTTAGCGATTGCAGTGATGAATAAGCTTAAAGTATTAGGCTTTCGTTTCGCCATTGATGATTTTGGCACGGGTTATTCGTCGTTAGCTTATATTAAGCGCATGCCTATTGATGTTATTAAAATAGATAAAAGCTTTGTTTTTGGTATGTTAGAAAATCATGCTGATTATCAAATTATAAAATCGACTATCGCTATGGTGAAAAATTTAGATTTAGTTGCCGTTGCAGAAGGGGTGGAAACTAGCGCACAATTACGCAGTTTAACTGAATTGGACTGCGATATAATCCAAGGCTACTATTTCTCAAAACCTATTCCAGAAAAAGAACTGTTCGATTTTTTACATGTTAAAATAGAAAAAGGTTTTTGGAAAACCAAAATTGATAAAGTGAGTTAATTGGTATTGACACTTTTTATACTGCGTTAGTAAAGCCTAGTTGTCTCCATGATTCATAAACAATTACTGAAACAGCATTCGATAAATTCATACTACGACTATCTTTTAACATTGGAATGCGAATTTTTTGTGACTCAGGTATTTGATCACGAACAATATCGGGTAAACCCTGAGTTTCAGAACCAAAAAGTAAATAATCTCCGAGCTTAAATTTTGCATCACCATGATAATTTGTTGCTTTAGTGGTAACGGCAAAAATACGTTTAGGTTGTTCACTAGCCATAAAAGCATCAAAATTAGTGTGGAGTTTTACTTGAGCAAATTCATGATAATCGAGGCCAGCACGTTTTAATTTTTTATCATCAAATTCAAAGGCTAAAGGCTCAATTAAATGCAAGCGAAAGCCAGAATTAGCACACAGACGGATAATTGCCCCAGTATTTTGAGGGATTTTAGGTTCGAATAAAACAACATCTAACATAGCTCTGCCTAATTTTTATGGTTCATTTGGGACTGGTCAAATAGCTATATTTTAGGGTAACACTTGTAGGTTGGCCTTTAGGCCATCAATCTATATTTGACGGGCTGAAGCCCGACCTACAAATACTCTATCTGTTACCTTGGTTTGATGAGT
>JAESPQ010000035.1 GCA_016765535.1 Alteromonadaceae bacterium
TTTTCAGAGTCAACTTATCAGCTTGCGCTCTTATTTTTTTTGCATTTTCATTACTTAAATTTTGAATTGTTTGATTCGACGACCATGAATAACTATCCCCTAATAATTGTTTTTTTAAATGCTTTGGTAGTTGTTCCATTGTTTGGTGCATTTGCCCCAATCCGATTTTTTTGTTCATGCATGTAAATTCACAAGCGAGCATATATAACCAAGAAACCTCTTCAAAATAGTGTTTATTGTCATCTGGATAAACGATAACTCTGACTTTTTTTATATCTTTTTTACGGCATAAAGATAACCAAAGCCAGCCTGAAAAAAATTGATAATGTGTTTTATATTTAGAACTTTTTTTATCAAAATGTTTTACAGTGGCAACAAGAATGGGTTCTAAGTATTGTAATTTTTTGATAGTATCTGAGGGTAATTTATCGAGTTGTTCTATGTATTGGTAACTATATTTCTCACTTAATTGATAGGCTGTTAGAGCTTCTGGGTGACAGTATAACGGGTACTTATCAAGTGAAATATCCCTTAGTGATCTCTTTCGTTTGTACATACCGAAAACCTTAACACACAGCCAAAATTAATTAATTTAATAATGAACTAAAATTAGGTAAAGGTCAAAACCCAGCCATTTAGGGTCACTTTAGAAAAGTATTTTTGTGACGATTTGTTTTGATGAAAGACTTTAACTGTGTTAAATTGGTATAAATAGAGGGGTGACAAACAGCAAGAGTATAGTATAAATAACATATACATAGCGATTTACACCATTTAAGAAAACATCTGGGTGGGACACTTACAAGGCGGGGGGTCACTGGTTCAAGCCCAGTATCGTCCACCAATTTTGGTTAAAGGTTCAAGCCCGTTTAAGCTAGAGCTGCCCACCACTTTCATCTCTATAATATATATTTTCAAGTTAGATAAAAATCGGACGATTAGCTCAGTTGGGAGAGCACCTTCTACCCTTTACAACCCGCGCCAAATCACTGGTTCAAGCCTGTTTAAGTAAAAGCAGTCCACCAATCTATTGAATATTTTCATTTTTATAAAATCTAAACTAAATAAAGTTAAATTACCTTATATCTTTTATTACCTACACCGTATCACTGGTTAAAACCCGTTTAAGCTAGAATTCTCCAGTACTTTCATCTTTATACATAAACTAATTCAGATAACATCTATTAGCTCCAATATTATATATCTTATGGTGGTAAGTCATCAGAATATTCTTTTATAATAGGGGGCGGCAAAAAAGCAACAACAAGCTCCGCACTTCATCTTCATTTTTAAGGACATTTTATGAAAATATTAGTAACTGGCGGCGCAGGTTATATTGGCTCTCATACCTGTGTAGAATTGTTGAATTCAGGTTACGAGGTAGTTATTGTTGATAACTTTTCTAATTCAAACTCTGAATCGATAAAACGTGTTGAAAAAATTACCGGTAAAACTATCTCTTATGTTGAAGCAGATATTCGTGATGAACCAGCACTTGATAAGGTATTTTCTCAACATGACTTTGATGCTGTTATTCATTTTGCTGGTTTAAAAGCCGTTGGAGAGTCGACTGAAAAACCGTTGATGTATTACGATAATAACGTTAATGGTAGTCGGGTATTATTATCTGTTATGGCTGCACATCAGGTAAATACTTTTGTATTTTCTTCTTCGGCAACGGTTTATGGCGATCCAGATACTAGCCCTATATCCGAAAACTTTCCGTTGCGTACAACTAATCCTTATGGGCAAACAAAACTTGTTGTTGAACAAATGTGCCGCGAAACCGTTGCCGCTAATAAAACGTTGTCGGTGGTATTGTTACGCTATTTTAATCCTGTTGGCGCGCATCATAGCGGTACTATTGGTGAAGACCCTAAAGGTATTCCTAATAATTTAATGCCTTTTATTGCTCAAGTAGCGGTAGGTAAACGTGATCATTTATCGGTATTTGGTAATGATTATGACACGGTTGATGGCACAGGCGTACGTGATTATATTCATGTGGTTGATTTAGCCAAAGGACATGTAAAAGCAATAGAAAAACTTCATAAACAAGCAGGATGTCATGTTTTTAATTTAGGTACAGGACAAGGGGTTTCTGTATTAGAAATGGTTGCTGCATTTGCGCAAGCAGCAAATAAAAAAATTCCTTATGAAATTGAGCCAAGACGAACGGGTGATGTTGCTGAGTATTATGCAAAACCTGATTTAGCGAAACAAGTATTGGGTTGGAATGCTGAAAAAACGTTAGCGGATATGGTTGCGGATAGCTGGCGTTGGCAAGTGAATAATCCTAATGGTTATACTAGTTAGCTTTTTAGCCGACTATTACAAACAAAGATGTAACAAAAAAATAACTGAAATAACACTATCACTGTAGGGTGGTGCATGAGGGACGAATGCCCACCTTATTACAAATATTATATACTCGTTAGCTATAATCAGTTTTCATCCTTGCTAAATTAGCACTCATAATAACTAACGCTAAAATGGTAATAAAGGTGACGCTATTGGCGCCAGCTTGCAAAGAATAATCTACCGTTGAATGTAATACCATGTGAATAATAGCCACCGCACCGCCAAACGCAACACCTTGGTATAAAGGTGTTTTACGCTTGATCATAACCTTACACGCCATAATAAAAGCACTTATAATCATTAAGCCTAAAATTAAGGTGACAGGCAGACCAAATTCTACCGTAAACTGAATATAATCATTATGAGCATTATCATAATAGCCAGAATAGGGCTCTGGTTGATATTTAGGAAAAGCAGTGTAAAAAGTACCACCACCAGTGCCTAATAATAAATGGTCTTTAATAATTGGCAACGAATCTCTTACCACTTCATCACGAGTTTCTGACGACAAACTGGTTTCAAGTAAACGCTCTTTTACTTTCTCTACACCGAACATTGCACCAACAATAAGTAAATCTAAAATAAAAAAACTAATGATCAACGCTCTCAAATTGATCGGTTTTTTGTTGTAATAAAAAAAAGAAAAAATACTGACTAAAGCTAACGAAATAAAAAAGGCTGAATTACCCATTCGTGAACGCGTTAAAATTAAAGCAATAATCATTAAAATAAGCGCGCTACGTAATAGTATTTTGGTGCTTAAAATAACCATGAGTAAACCTCTGGCTTTTTCTCTATAGCTTTTACCTGAACGAGTTAAAGACAATTGACTTATTAACACCCCAATACCTAACGCTAAACACATGGCTAAATAATTAGCTAAAAAGTTTTTATAAGTAAAAGAACCCGTTGCATTTTTTTCATAACTGTAATTAAAAATAACACTATAAAAATCAGGGTTAAGGTTTAAATAAATCGCATATAATGCCTGTAATAATCCACCTGCAATAATGGCATAAGAAACTTTTTTAAGTTGTTGATGTTGTTTACAGTAACTAAAAAGTAACCAACTAAAAACAAACAGCGTAACTGTTTTTAATAATGTTATTTTAGTTTGCATCGTATCAATAGACAGTGTTGTTAAATGATTAATAGTGTGAATAGTTTGCTGTGGTTGCACTATTCCAGGAATAATTTGAATAATTAAAACACTGATAACCGCTAACAAAGGAGCAAGTAGCCAAGCGCTATAACGAGGAGGCAATAACTTTTTTTTATGTTTAAAAACCAAAAATAAATGCGTTAAAAAGAGTAAAAAAATACAAAAGCTAAAAATAAAAAATGCCCAAGGTCGATAACTTCCTAGTGGAATAGGCAGCCAAGCGAGCAAAAAGCATAAAGCATTTAAAATAAAAAGTTTCACTTATTAATCCTTTAATCCTTTAATTCAGAAGGTATAAATTGCCGAGGTAAATAAAATTGATGAATATATACTTAAGTGGTTTGGGTATAGGTGTGTACTATTATAAAAAAAGCCCCTAAAAAGGAGCCTTTAAAATATAAAATAATAAGTTTTTATTGGCCAATTTCAGAAATACCGCCAGCGCCACCGCCACCGCCACCGCCACCAGCTGCATTACCGCTGCGGTTAGTATTACCACCACTGTTGTTATTACCTGCACCAGCATTACTATTGTTTGCAGTTTGGTTACTTGTATTATTGCCTGCTGCTGTTGCTTGAGACGCTACTGTCGCATCAACATTATTAGCAATGGCTACCGACGTTACTACATCAGCAGAAACACCTGCATTGGTTGCCGCCGTTAAAATACTGCTAATTTGATCTGAATTTGCACCAACAATTGCTATTGCCGCAGCAATAATAGCTTCAGCATTGCTAGGATCGGCCGTAATAGCATCTTGCACCGCTTGTTCAATACTAGTATTAGCATCTAAAGCTTGTTGTAGAGTAGCGGTAACATTGCTTGCAACGGTTTCTGCAAAAGCTGGGGCAGTTAAAACAGTTGCACCTAATGAAGCAATTAATACACTTGCTATCGAAAGTTTTTTCATGGATATTCCTTTTTTTACCATATTTTTAATAGAGTCTCACCAAGATTTTAATGGAAATTAAAAATATTTACTACTTTTTTATTTCGCTTTAATATTAAATTTATATGGCATTTGTATAAACCTGCCTTGATAACAATCAATAGCAAGGTCGTTAATTTTATTAAACGTTGGTTCATTTTCAATATGGCAGGCAATTAAACGTATACCTAAACCTTGGCATATTTGACTAACCGCTTGAATAAAATAGTTATTATCAGGATTTTTGATCAAGTCACGAATGTAACTACCATCAAGTTTAACATAATCAACATTTAAGCCACGTAAATATTTAAAAGAGCAAAGTGTTGCCCCAAAACGCTCTATGCAAATTTTAATACCGTGTTGTTTTAATAGCGTTATTACCTTTTTTGCAGAACTTACATCGCACAATAAACTCGACTCATTAATTTCAAACACTACATGAGTAAAAAAATCGGCATATTGATTAATATATTGATTTAACCACGCAATAAATTCAGCATCATGAATAGACCTATCACTTAAATTTATAGCGATACGTTGTTTATTATTTTGAATAGGCAACTTAACAACTTCCATAATGAGTTTTTTGTCTAGCTCAAGCATTAAGTTTAAACGCTCTGCCATAGCAAAAATTTGTCCGTTGTTAATCACCTCATTATTATGAGTAAAACCAGAAAACAGTTCAAGATATAAGGGGCTATCTTGATTTTTAACCATAATAGGTTGATAAGAAAAACAAACATCACCACTTTTAATTATTTTATTTATAAGTTCTTTCCATTGTTGCAAACCTAAAGACGGTGTTTTTTTATTGTTTATAGATGGGGTTAACGTAAAAATATTTTTTTCAGTAGATAAGGTATCTAGCGTCGACAATAATTTACCCATATTACTATGAGCACTAAAAGGGGTTGCAACAATAGTGGCAAAATTATTTTTATAACGGTGTGAGTTAAACGTGTTTAAGGTTTTTTTAAGTGCTTCTAACTGTTCTGAACATAATTCAATCGCACTAGGAATAATAACAATAAAGCTGCCGCCGGCAATACGAAAATATTTCACATTAGTAAAGGATGTTAATGCCGTGTTTAATAATTCAATAACCTTTAATACGTAATTGTCACCTTCTGTAAAGCCTAACTCGGTATTAACCGCCGATAATGATGGTAAAGTAACTAAGGCAACCGTCGTATGAATAGTTGAGTTAGAGTCATGACTAATTTCTTTAAATTGGTTTTCAAAAGCGCGTCGATTACCTATTTGGGTAAGCTTGTCTATATAAGCGTCTTGCACCAATTTTTCAGCATGCTCTGTCATACTATTAAAGGTTTTTTGAATATTATTTACCATCACATTAATCGCCATAGTGACAGTGCGTAGCTCTTTGGTAAAAGGAATGTTTTTATTAATAACAAAGTGTTTATTGGTAATAGCAAGCGCTTGTTGTTCAACCTGATGAAGAGGGCGTAATACCGCATTAATAATTACACGGGCTAATAACAAACTAAGTAGTAAAATAGTGAGCGAATTATAAAAGTTTTTCAGACTATAATGCCATAACTGCAAGTAACTAATACCCGCATGACTAGTAACAAACAAGGTGCCCGCAATAGTCCAACCATTATTGACCTCAGATCCCATCGTTGGCGGTGTTAATTCAAACAAGTTCCTAAACCAAGTAGGAACCCCCTCTACCGTTTTAGGATTAGTACGTTCAATAATAACTTTTTTATCGGGAGAAATTAATTTTATTGCCGCATAATAACCAGAGTCAAAAATAGCATTAGTCATGGTTTCGGCAATAACAAGGTTCTCTTCATCAAGATAAGGCGATATAGACAAGCCTAAACTGGTGGCGGTGTCTTGTGCCTGAATACTCATTTGTTCATTTAAATATTCGCGCGTACTATTAACATTAATTAATAACATTGCAATAAACGACACTAAACCAAAAAATATAATTAAACCATATAACTGTGTTTTTAAACTGATGCCTGAAAAAGCGGTTTGTTGAGTTGCTTGTGTTGTTTTACTCATTTTAACTTCCATGATAATTATTCAGTTCGCCTTGCTCTATACGTTGCACTAAAGCAGACCATGCAGAAACTCCACGAGAATTGTTAACTTTTTTACCTAAGCCTTTTGCTTTTGCCATCCATAAACCATTACCGTTAAAGCTATAAATAGGCCGTAAATCGCGGCGCGCCGTAGCAGGCTTTATTCTTTTATCGTAATTGTCTAAAACAAAAGGAATGCTATTGGGTTGTTCAAAATAAATTAACACCATGTGAGGTTCATTTACCGTAAGTTGGCGAACATACATAAGGCGTAATTTTTCTTCAGGAACCCCTAACGCAACCAACGAAAAAAACTTAGCAATAGCAAAATCTTCACAATCGCCAGCACCTCTGCCTAACGTTTCAACCGGACTTGCCCAATAGTCTTTTTTACCCCACAGCGGTAAATCGTTTATATACACCACATTGCGATTAATAAAGGTGTTTACTTTATTTAATTGATTCCACTGTGAATTATCTTTAGCCGATTTTAACAACGCCAACCAATTTTTAGTACGTTGTTGTGCTTTTTTACCGTACACAGCTTCTACACGGCTAAGTAATTTAGGCTCGTTAAACGAACCTGCATACTTAGACGCAAGAACAATGCACGAACAGAGAAAAAAAACAAACAAGTATTTTTTCAACAAACTAAAACCTAGGTAAATCTATAAATAGAATAAACAAGTTTACGGTAAATATACGATAAGTTGCAACAGAGTAACGAAATAAAGGGTCAGTGACATAGTAATATAGGATGTTTTTTTTGAATATGATTGAAATATTGATTTGTTACTGACCCGTTTACACATGTCGCAGCGAGCGGCTACCTACATTAAAATGCCATAATGTAGGTTGTCACGAGTGCAACGAGGCACAACAATACGACTTATTCCGACGATATGTGTCATCCTGACGAAGGTCAGGATCTAATAACACCGCTTTAGTCAAACTTCCTTTTTTTATCCTGAATATAACTTTTTGACGAATATTTTATACTCGTACCACAATGAACTGAACTTAATATTGAGCCTTTCAAACCTTTAATAATATTCACTTCAATAGACTTATTTATATGATCTCTAATCGTATCAGCAATATTTTCTATAATAAATTCAGGTTTATTAATGTTATAAGTTTTACCTAATGCTACCAATTGCTTTCTATCAGGAAAAAGTTTTACACCATTGAGTTTAAGCGCCATTTTGTTATCTATAGTGTCATAAATAAGTGTATGGGTAATATCGTAAGGCGGTGTTAACGTTATTTTTTTTCTGTTTTCGTCGTATTGCACTGAAAAATTTTTAAGGTGTGCATCACCATTGCCAATTAAACAATTGAAGATTATATATTGATACATCTGTCTTAACTGTATATCTGATTGAGTAAAAAGATAAGTAGCCTTCATCAACATTTCGTAGCTAGACTGATACTTTTCATCACCTTGTTTACCCATGAGTACAGTAAAATCTTCAAGTCCTAACCGTTTACCGTTCACCACATCAAATCGTTCAGTAACAAATGTTTTTAAATTATCTGAAAGCCAGCACTGGCTTGGTTGTAAACCACAAGCTCTTGCGGCTTCCATACAAACATATTCGTTAACCGTTAATAATGGAAATTCATCATCATAGGTTTTTATAATAAAGTTTTCTTGTTGCAACAAGCTACGACCAATAGATGGCTTTCTTGTATCGTTTACAGCATTAACGAGCACTTTAGGTTGTACCCCAGAAACTAAGCCATTAAGGTAATAGCGATCTAACAACTGATGAAAAATGTTTTCTTGGCCTTGCCAGTTGAGTATATCGTTTAGTGATAGTTGTTCTACCTCTGTTTTTTTTAATTCACTCGCATAAGATAAGTGCCCGATACCTTTATCTAACTGCAATGCAAGTAAATACATATCGTTTACATTAGCGTGGCGTCTAAGTTTTTCGCTAATATAATGTCGAACATAACCTTCAGGTAAATTTTGGCTAAATATAGGATGAAGTGCACCATAATTATAAGGTGTATTTTGGTACTTCATTGTTAACGAAATAGAATTTTGCTGCGTATACTGAAAGGTATAATGGCTTGGTTGAATTAGCTCGCCAGCACTTTTTCCAAAGGCTTTAACTTGAATTTGGTTAATTTTATGGGGAAGTTCTACCATTATTCATCTTCTTTAAATATATTGGCAAGTTCATTTAATTGCGGTAAGTCAGTTTGGTTTTCAATAATGGTAACTTTAAGCCCTAATAAATCTAGATATTTACGCAAATATTTAATACCGCCAGTAAAACGTCCTTTTTCCATCGCAATAATTTGGTTACGACTCAAACCTATTTGGCTTGAAACATTCTGCTGTGTCCAACCTTTTTCTTTGCGCCTTAAAGCGATTAACGAACCATTATACCAATGCATTTTAAATTCTCATCATACTCATAAAGTTAATATATATTAACTTTACGAGGCCAGCAAGTTAAAAAGATAACATATATTAACTTTATTGGCGTTATCCTACGAAGAACACTAAATTTATCATTGCACCTATTCACAATACCTTTTGTCGCAGCAAGCGGCGACCTACATTAAAACGCCATAATGTAGGTTGTCACGAGTGCAACGAGGCACAACAATAACCTTTTGTCGCAGCNAGCGGCGACCTACATNAAAANGNCATAATGTAGGTTGTCACGAGTGCAACGAGGCACAACAATAACCTTTTGTCGCAGCAAGCGGCGACCTACATNAAAATGGCATAATGTAGGTTGTCACGAGTGCAACGAGGCACAACAATAACCTTTTGTCGCAGCGAGCGGCGACCTACATTAAAACGCCATAATGTAGGTTGTCACGAGTGTAACGAGGCACAACAATAACTACTTATACCAACGATATACGTCATCCTGACGAAGATCAGGATCTAATAACACGGCTTTAGTCAAAATTAATTTTTATCCTGAATATAACTTTTTGACGAAAATTATCTATAATATATATATTTAACTTAGCAAAATACAGATAAAACACTTGAAAATTCCCCCTTAAAACTATACATTAGCGCCTGTTCATTTTATAGGTTGGCTTTAGCCCATCAAAATTAAATTAATGTCATAAAATGTTAATTTTTGTTTAATATTTTACTTGTAATATATTTCCAAGCATTAAAAACAACGTACAGTGAACACTAAATAAATAGGACGTTTATTGTCTTTAAATAAGATTATTTCCTATTTTATTAAAGAGCAATAGCAAGTAAATAAGGGAATATTATGAAAGTAAAAAAAGCAATTTTACCCGTCGCTGGTTTAGGTACGCGCATGTTACCCGCCACTAAAGCTATTCCTAAAGAAATGCTGCCCTTGGTAGACAAACCACTTATTCAATACGTAGTAAACGAAGCCGTTGCCGCAGGCATTAAAGAAATTGTTATAGTTACCCACTCTTCAAAAAACTCCATTGAAAACCATTTTGACACCAGTTTTGAACTAGAAGCAACACTTGAAGCGCGTGTAAAACGTAGCTTACTTGACGAAGTTCGATCAATTATTCCTAAAGACGTAACCGTAATTTCGGTACGCCAGTCTTCACCATTAGGGTTAGGCCATGCAGTGCTTACCGCAAAGCCTATAATAGGTAACAGCCCTTTTGTAGTAATGCTACCAGACGTAATTATTGACCAATATCAAGCCAACTTAAAGCAAGACAACCTTAGCGAAATGATCAAACGTTTTGAACAAACAGGGCATAACCAAATAATGGTTGAACCTGTTTTAGCAGAACAAGTGAATCAATATGGTGTAGTAGACATTAATGGTAAACAATTACAGCCGGGTGATAATGCAAAAATTATAAACATGGTTGAAAAACCAAGCATTGAAGACGCGCCAAGTAATTTAGCGATAACAGGACGTTATGTATTATCGAGTAAAATATGGGATTTATTAGAATTTACACCGCCGGGCGCAGGTGGCGAAATTCAACTAACCGACGCACTACATGCATTACGCGCAATAGACACCTTAGAGGCTTACCTTATAAAAGGTAAATCGCACGACTGCGGCTCAAAGCTTAGCTACATGTTAGCCAATGTAGAATACGGCATGCGTTGTGGAAAATTAGGAAAAGAATTTACCGCCGCATTATATAGCATGTTAGCCATTGCAGACGCCAAAAAAGAACGAAAAATTATTAGCCCTGTTATGCAATGATAGAGTAAATAAAAGTTTAAGTATCAACGGATTACTGAAGCTGTCATGCTGAACTTGTTTCAGTATCTCAATAAAGTAGAGAAAAATGACATTCGCGTAATTAGTGAAATTTTATGACAGTTTTTTGATTTTGTCATACTGATACTAAAACCGTCATACTGAACTTGTTTCAGTATCTAAAACGTAACAATTACACTTGTAGGAGGGGATTTATCCCCGAAATGCACATACAAATATAAATTTTAAAAAGAACAATTAGTAAAATTTGTTGATAGGTTTTATGTTTTTCAGTATATCAAATTTAGTGTATTACGTTACATATTTTGAATACTGTTGTAAGTTGGGTTAATATGTACGTATATGTACATATTAATATAACTTATTAAATGAAAGCTTTAGAATTACAACGGCGTTTACAACAGCTAGAACTACAAACAAATACTGCTTTGTTTTCATATAGTCAGGCAAAAGTATTATTTGCCGAAGAAAACGAAAAAACAATGTATACCGCATTATGTCGGCATACCAAAAAAGGTGTTATTGAAAATGTTTGTAAAGGAGTTTGGTTAAATCCGTTAAGTCAGTTTGCTAAAAATGATACGCGCTTAGAAGAGCTAGCATTATTACTACGTTTTGACTGTTACAATTATGTTTCTCTTGAAACAGTGTTAAGTCAAGCAAGTGTAATTAGCCAGCAAATGTTTAGTTATTTAACGGTAATGACAACAGGTGCAAGTAAATTGATTAAAGCTAGTTTTGGTACCATAGAATTTACCCATACTAAGCGAAGTTTAAGCGAACTTAGTTGTTATAAAATACCTCAAGGACATAAATTGCCATGGGCGAGTGTAGATATTGCCTATCGTGACTTGAAACGTGTTGGTCGCAATGTAGAAATGGTTGATATGAATGAACTGCAACAAATCAACGGTGTAAATAAAGAATAAATAAATGGCTATTAACAGTAAAAAAACTCATTTAAAGTCAAATTTATTACGAGAAATGGTAAATAAAGCTTGTGCCAGTCAAGAACTAGCTGGTATGGAAGCTACAGTAGAAAAATAGCTCTTGCATTACGACATTATGGCAGCTTTGAGTCAGTCTGGTTTGCTCTCAAAATTAACTTTTCAGGGAGGAACATGTTTAAGAATGGCTTATGGTTCACAACGTTTAAGTGAAGACTTAGACTTTGTTGGCGGTATTGATTTTTCCCCCGAAAATTATCAAGATTTAGCTCAAGTATTAATAGATTACTTTAAGCCTCGATATGGTTTAGATATTAGGGTGAAAACACCCAAAGAAAGGTGTTTTAGTCATAACAATGTTGGCGTTGGTCGCTGGATGGTTGCAATTGAAACACAACCACTGGCTAAAAATTTACCCAAACAAAAAATAAAGGTAGAAATAGCTAATGTACCAAGTTATACGCACAATACAAAAGCGATTAAATTGAATTATGCTTCATTGCAAGCAGGGTTAAGTACCGTTTTAGTCAACTGTGAAAGTGAAGAAGAAATTTTGGCGGATAAAATTGTTGCTTTATGTTTGCGAAAATTTATTAAAGCAAGAGATTTATGGGATATGGTAATGCTAAGCCAACAAGGGCTAAAAGTTAATGATGAATGGATTAAACTAAAATTCAAAGATTACCAAAGCAGTGAAACACCATTATATTGTTTACAAAAAAGAATAGCCGAATTACCTGATTATTGGCACACGGGTAAATTTGAAGATGAAATGCGTCGTTTTTTACCAAAAACAAAAATAGAAGAAACATTCGAACAGGCTAATTTTATGGGATATTTTACAACGACGATTGATGAATTATTGGAAAAAACCATCTCGCGGTGGAAAAGCCCAGTAACTACAAATGATAAAATAGATTTTAAGTTGTAATAAATGTAGGTCAATTATTGCTTTGACAAAATACACGTATTTAACGAATAAAAAAACTTTAAAAATTAGAGTTATTAGTGAAATTAGCTGACAGTTTTTGGTTCAGCCATACTGATACTAAAACCGTCATACTGAACTTGTTTCAGTATCTCAACGAATTACACGTATTTAACGAATTAAAGTTGTAGGAGGGGATTTATCCCCGAAATGTAGTAGCAATAAAGGAATAACAATAAAATGAAAATTACTATAGTAGGCACCGGATACGTTGGCTTGTCTAATGCCATGCTACTTGCGCAACATAATCAAGTTACCGCACTAGACATTGACGAGCGTAAAATAGCCTTACTAAATAGTAAAAAGTCGCCCATTGCAGATGCCGAAATAGAAGACTTTTTAGCGAATAAAAAACTAGACTTTACCGCAACGCTAAACAAAGCCAAAGCGTTTGACAATGCCGACTTTATTATTATTGCCACACCAACCGACTACGATGTAGAAACCAACTATTTTAATACTCAGTCGGTAGAGGCGGTAATTAAAGACATTTTACAGTATAACCCCCATGCAACAGTAGTTATAAAATCGACTGTGCCAGTAGGGTACAGTAAAACACTTAGCCAACAATTTACCTCACTTAATATTTTATTTTCACCTGAATTTTTACGTGAAGGCTCAGCACTGCACGATAACCTATACCCATCACGTATTATTGTTGGTACCAGTGCTAGTATTCCTAACGCCAATTACACTGTTCAACAAGAGCAGGCGAAAATTTTTGCTGACCTTTTAAAGCAAGGGGCAATAAAAGAAAATATTAGCATATTACACACCAACTCAACCGAAGCCGAAGCCGTTAAATTGTTTTCTAATACCTATTTAGCCATGCGTGTTGCCTATTTTAATGAATTAGACTCTTACGCCGAAAGTCACGGTTTAGACGCTAAGCATATTATTGAAGGTGTTGGTTTAGATCCTCGTATTGGCGATCATTATAATAATCCTTCTTTTGGTTATGGTGGTTATTGCTTACCTAAAGACACTAAACAATTACTCGCCAACTATAAAGACGTACCTAATAACATGATCCGCGCCATTGTTGACTCTAACACTACCCGTAAAGACTTTATCGCCGACGCCATTATTAAACGCAACCCTAAAGTAGTTGGCATATACCGCCTTATTATGAAAACAGGCTCAGACAACTTTAGATCTTCAGCTATTCAAGGCATTATGAAGCGCATTAAAGCCAAAGGTGTTGAAGTAGTATTGTTTGAACCTGAATTAACCGAAACAGAATTTTTTCATTCAAAAGTAATAACCAACTTAGCCGAATTTAAAGCTATGTCAGACGTTATTGTCGCTAACAGAATGACCACTGTTTTAGATGATGTAACCGACAAAGTGTATACCCGTGACTTATTTGGTAATGATTAACTTTTAATAGTTAAAGGTAGGTTGGGCTTTAGCCCATCAAAAATAAAAATAATGTTTATCTTTGATAAACAATTAAAGAGCTATTTAATATGAATATAACGCCCAATAAAAATAAAGCCTTAATGCTAGCCAAGCGAGAAGTAGCTGTTTTTGTAAAAGATGCGGTAGCACTTGAAGGTATTCATTTCACTCTACCTGAAATACAAACTTTATTGCAAGGGATCACAGTAGGCGGTCATAAATTAAGTGAAGAGCAAATAGCGGTTAATCAAGGTAATGCTTGGGCGTTTGTTTTTGATGCAATAAAAAATGAGACGTTTTGTTTTAATCATGATTTTGTTTGCCAGCTACATAACATAGCGGCCAAAGAAGAAGCTTTACAATGGGGATGCTTTAGAACAGGTGGTGTTACCATAGCTGGTTCTAGCTACACACCACCCAAAGCGAGTGAACTAGTGGCTTTATTTAACAACATGGTTGAAAAAACAGAAACGATTGATGATATTTATGATAAAGCCATCTCAATATTTTTAACATTTTCACGTCATCAATTTTTTTATGATGTGAATAAAAGAATGGGACGTTTTATCATGAATGCGGTGTTATTAAACGCCGGTTATCTGGCTATTAACTTACCCGCAAAACGGCAGTTAGAGTTTAATCAATTAATGATGGCATTTTATGTTTCAGCCGATGAAACCGAAATGAACCGTTTTTTGCGTTCATGTTTAGATCCTAGAATGATTGAGATTATGAATGAAAAGTAAAATAGAATGTGCGTTAAATGTTTGGTAGTGATTGATATGTTTTTGTCAATGAATCAGTCGAATTTAATAAGATAAAATAGTAACCTTAAAATAATGAAATTAACACAAAACACAAGTTATCAACATTGGTTGGAAAAACTAAAATTTTCAATCAAACAGGCTCAGTATAAAGCCAGTTTGAGTGTTAATAGCCACTTGTTAGCGTTTTATTGGTTGCTAGGTAAAGAAATAAAAGAAAAACAATTAAACAGCAAGTGGGGTAGTGGTTTTTTAACTCAACTAAGCCAAGACTTAATAAATTCATATCCAGAAATAAAAGGCTTTTCATTAAGAAATATTAAATATATTAGACAGTGGTATTCGTTTTACAATAAAGAAAATGAATTAGGGCAACAAGCTGTTGCCCAATTAAAACAAATACCATGGGGACATAATATAGCGATAGTATCTAAAAGTAATACTATAAATGAAGCCATTTATTATGTAACTAATACCATAAATAATGGCTGGAGTCGTAGTGTTTTAGTACATCAAATAGAAAGTGAACTATGGAAACGAGAAGGTAATGCGATATCAAACTTCTCAGAGGCTTTACCCAAAGCTCAGTCAGATTTAGCATTACAAACATTAAAAGATCCTTATATTTTTGATTTTTTGAATTTAACCAAAACGCATAATGAAAAAGAACTAGAGCAAAGTTTAGTTACTCATATTACAGAGTTCTTATTAGAGCTAGGTGCAGGCTTCGCCTATATAGGAAAACAAGTAGCTTTACATGTCGGCGACCGTGACTTTTTTTTAGATTTATTGTTTTACCATACCAACTTGCATTGCTATGTGGTTATAGAGTTAAAAACAGGTGATTTTGAACCTGAACATGCAGGTAAACTTAACTTTTACATTAAAGCTGTAGATGAGCAATTTCGTAAAAAAGCAGATGAAGCAACGATAGGTATTTTACTGTGTAAAAATAAAGATAAGTTAGTTGCTGAATATGCGCTAAGTGATATTAATAAACCTATTGGCGTATCATCCTATCAATTAACTCAATCTTTACCCGAAAACCTAAAGTCGAGTTTACCTAGTATTGAAGAAATAGAACAAGAGCTGGCAAATGAATGAAACAAATAGAAAAGAAAACGTGTATTAAACACAAAATATTAGTATTTAATGGTAGGTGCTGGCCCCGACAAGGTGTTTTGTGATACTGAAACCGTCATACTGAACTTGTTTCAGCATCTCAACGAATTACATGCACTCAACGAATTAAAGTTGTAGGAGGGGATTTATCCCCGAAATGTAGTAGCAATAAAGGAATAATAATTAAGTTGAGAATAACAATGTTACATCGTAGTGAACGTACCTTGGTTGTAGGCTCAGACAATTTTAGATCTTCAGCTATTCAAGGCATTATGAAGCGCATTAAAGCCAAAGGTATAGAAGTAGTATTGTTTGAACCTGAATTAACCGAAACAGAATTTTTTCATTCAAAAGTAATAACCAACTTAACAGAATTTAAAACTATGTCAGACGTTATTGTGGCTAATAGAATGACTACTGTTTTAGATGATGTAACCGACAAAGTTTATACTCGTGACTTGTTTGGTAGTGATTAAGCTATTTTTGTCAGGACAATGTGCGTTCTCATTATCTAATAAGTGACATTCTTGCTACGTATCGAATTAAGTGAATAACACGAATTAGATAAAGGGAAGGTTAACCACATAGAGCACATAGGCACTTTGCTATTTACAGAAAAAGTAAAAATAACAGTTAATCAGTTAATCAGTATTAAAATTAATGAACTATCAAAATGAATGTTGAACAACACGAAAAAATAAGAAATAAAAAAATAAAACTTACCGCTTTAGCAGCAATGCTGGCTAAAGGAGTTAATGCCTTTAGTGGTTTGATTACTGTGCCTATAACCTTAAATTATTTAGGTGCAGAGCAGTTTGGTATTTGGATGGCCTTAACTGGCTTTGTTGCTTTTTTGTCATTTACCGATATGGGTCTTGGAATTGGCTTGCAAAATTCCTTAACACAGTGCCACGGTAAAGATGATGACAAAACCCCTAGTTATCTAATATCCACAGCGTTATTCTTAACATCTATATTGTGCTTGTTATTATGCTTATTTAGTTTGTTTGTTGTACCGCAATTAGACTTAACAAATTTAATTAAATTATCTAACCATGATAACCAGCAGATACTTATGCAAACCACGCAAGCTATTATCATTGCATTTGCCTTGAGTTTACCTTTAGGAATGATACAAAGAGTGCTTGATGCGTATCAAAGAGGCGTAGTAACTAATACATTATTGGCTATAGGTCGTGTTTTTAGCCTATTAAGTGTCTTTCTATGTGTTTACATGGAGTATTCGCTACCTGTAATGGCTTTACTTTATATGCTGTTGCCATTTATATCTTTAGGTATAGGAGGTTTATATATTTTTATTACAGAGAAAAACATTAGACCATCGTTATTAAAAGTTAAAAAAAAGGTTGTTAAAAAAATCATCAAAACAGGTGGTTTAGCGCTATCTGCTCAACTAGGTGCGACAATAATGAGCACAGGACCATTATTGCTTTTAACCAGCCAGTATGGTGCAAGTGCTGTTGTACCATTTGCAATTACACAAAGGTTACTAAGTGTATCTGCTTTGGTTCTAGCTCCTGCATTGGTTCCTTTATGGCCTGCCTATGGTGAAGCTTATGCACGAAAAGATATACAATGGATAATATCAACATTTTATAAATCAATTAAGTTTACTTTTATTATAGTTGTACCACTTTTTATTATAATGACTTTTTTTGGTCAAGTAATTATAGGGTGGTGGAGTCAAGAACCAAATGCTATACCAAGTTTTAGTTTACTTATGGCATGTAATACTTGGGTACTGATATACGCTTGGAGTTGGTGCTGTTCAATGTTACTAAACGGGATTAATCACTTTAAAGGGCAAGCAATATATGGCTTGGTACTACCTATATTAGCAATTTGTTTAGGGTATTATTTTTCTTTGATCACTTCATTAGTTATAACATTGTGGATAGTCATTTTGTGTGGAGAAATCTTACGTTTTGTCTTTTTAGCTATAGAAACGTTTGTTACAATCAATAATTTAAATAGAAATAAAAGCATAGAATAAAAGTCGTTTACTAGCATTTTAACAACGACGTTAGAGCTTAACTGTTAACGTTATTTCGATCTATGCTTGGATGGTATAAAAAGAAGGCTTACGCTAGCAAGCATTGAATGTATATTAAATAGGTTTTAATAAAAGTGGAAAAGTTATCAATAAAAGCAAATTTACTTAATTTAAATGAGAAAAAAGAGTCTTATTTAGTTTTAACCTTATTGCTAGTATCAGGAAACCCTTTTATTGATTTTTTATTTGGTTGGGAGCCTGTTTTAATAGTTATCTCTATTTATCTTGCATTGCGTTTAAAGCAGAGTAACCGCCTAATCCTTGAAAATAAAGGCTTGATTATATTTTTTACCTTTATAGCTTTATTTACACTTCAAATTGTTTATTTTAGCTTTTTACCATTAATGACTATTATTGGCTTTTTATTAAGGCTGTTCATCGGTTATGCCATAATTAGGCTTGTTTCTAATTTCCCACGATTATATGTTTTTATTGTCCTTAAGTTATGTTTTCTTTCGTTAGTTTTTTGGGGACTAAGTAGAACAGGTCTGTTTGATTATGTTATAACAATGTTACCTAAAATTCATGAATATGAATGGAGTGGAATAGCCTCTCATTCTTTGGGATTTCATACATTCTATATGAGCCCTGAAACTGGCTCCTTGAGGAATGCAGGTTTATTCTGGGAGCCAGGTGCTTTTGCAGGTTACATAATAGTTGCAATGATCTTTTTAGCTTTAGCGAGAAAACAGTACACTGCTAAATCTTATAAAATATGCCAAGTTGTTTTTACTTTCACAATTATAACAACAATGTCATCGGCAGGTTATTTGTTGTTACCTTTTGTTTTTATTTTAAATTATGATTTTACAACTAAGAAACATAAAAATAAATATCAACCAATTGCTTTGTTTATGGTGGTTGTTATTTTGGGCACTTTTTTAGTTATGTTTGTTTTTAAGAATGTTGATTTTTTGCAAAAAAAAACAAGTGGTCAATTAGATAAAACAATGATGATGTCAGAATATGATCTCGCTTATAATAATACCCGGTTCGGTACATTAATGTTTGATTGGTATTACATAAAGAAAAGTCCATTTTTTGGTAACGGTTTACATGAATTTACACGGTATCGTGACCATGGTGAAAATAGGGTAAGTGGACAAGGCAACGGGCTTTCAGATTTTGTCGCAAAATTTGGTTTTTTTGGTTTTTTTGGTTTTACTTATTTCTTATACATAGGGTTAAAGTCTAACTTTGGTAATTCTAAAAAAATAGTCGTAGCCATTTTAGTTATGTTCGCTTCATTAAGTGCAGAGCCTTATTTGACTTATCCTCTGTATTTAAGCTTTATGTTTTTAAATTGCAATAGAAAGTTCAGTTATGATGTCAATAGGTATATGAAATGTTAAATAAGATTAAAGGAATGATTAAAGTACATCCTAAGATGATGATGATTGCGTGTAGACTAAAATATGGAGTTATATTTAATAAACTTAGAAAGAAAATTAAAGGAAAAAATAACACTGTAAAATTTGGTAACTCTATTTTAAAGAATGTTACGCTACATATTGATGGAAATGACAATGTTATTGATATTGATGACGAGTGTATTTTAATTGATGTTAAAATATACATGTCTGGAAATGGACATTTACTGAAAATAGGTAAAGGATGTCGCTTTAATTGTGGTAGTGATATATGGTTTGAAGATGTGCAAGGTCGCCTGGAAATTGGTGAAAGTAGTACATTTCAAAGTGTCCACTTTGCAATAACTGAGCCTAAATCGTCAATTGACATAGGCTCTAATTGTATGTTTGCGTACGATATTGATATTCGAACAGGAGATTCTCACTCCATTTTATCAAACCTTGATAATCGAAGATTAAATTATGCTAAAGATATCGTAATTCATAATAATGTTTGGGTTGCCGCCCACGTTAATATTTTAAAAGGGGTTAGTGTATCTAGGAATTCAATCGTGGCTACAGGCAGTATATTGACAAAAAGTGTCACTGCAGAAAATGTAGTTGTTGCTGGAAACCCTGCCGTAATTGTGAAAGAAAATGTGCGTTGGATATCTGATAGAATTTACGAAAAAAATAATTAATCCAAGTATCTTCTTTGCTTGATGTTAAGTTATCTTGGTCACAATATGTATTAAAATATAATGAGTTTAAAATATAAATATAAAATGGAGATGAATTGTTGAAACCTACCCTAAGCATCGTTACTGTTGTTTTTAATGGAGAAGAATTTCTTGAGAAAACTATACGTAGTGTAATTAATCAAACATATCAGAATATTGAGTACATAATTATAGACGGTGACTCAACTGACCGGACGAATGAAATAATTACCGTTTATAAAAAACAAATCGCTTTGGTACTCAGAGAGTCAGATGATGGTATCTATGACGCAATGAACAAAGGGATTAATTTAGCTACTGGTGATTTTATTTTATTTATAAATGCAGGCGATGAGTTATTTGATATTGATGTTGTAACTCGCTTATTTGAAAATTTTGATAATGAAGATGCTTTCTACGGTAATACACAATTAGTTAATGATCAAGGGCAGGCCATTTGTAGAACTGAAGTGCCAGGTACATTAACATGGAATAGTTTGTTATTTGGAATGGTTATATCTCACCAATCAATAATTATCAGCACTAAATGTATTAATGATTATGATCTACAATATAAGGTTGTTTCGGATCACGATTGGATTATATCGGCACTTAAAAAATGTAGAAAAGTGAAAAATTCAAAGTTGATTATATCAAAGTACTTAGTTGGGGGGTTTTCAAACCAAAATTTTTATATAAGTTGGCGTGAAAGGTTGAATATAACTTTTTCATATTATGGTACGTTAGGGGTATTTATAAACGTTTTTCTTTTTATCAAAGCTATTGCAAAACGCTTTATTAAAAAAATTTTATTTATTAATAATTACGAATAATTGACACCCGCTTTCCTTATTGTATACAAAATACGGTAAGTGTAGTTGTTCAGAAAGGATATACTCAATGAAGATCGTTATTTTTCACCCTCCACTGTACCCTGTTAATCATGATTTCTTTAATGAATTAGGGAAAAAAGCAGAGCTAATTGTTTATTGTATTGGAGAATACCCTGTTCTTCATGAAAATTGGCATGTAGCTAAGTTCTCAGAAAATGCAATTAATTACAAAATAAAATCTTTTGGGAAGAACACAGTCAATTTTTTCGATAAGTTTAATCCTAAGTTGTTTTTTGAGCTAATTAAAGATCAACCTGATATTGTTTTGAGCGTGGCTTTTTGGTTTCCAAGCTTGTTTTGTTCGTTATTTAAGCGTTTTTTTGGTTTTAAATTTCTGATCATCACTGATGCAATATATGAAACAGATAAACATGTAACCGGTGTTAAGCTTTTTCTCAGGAAATTAGTATGTAGTAATAGTCATGGTGTTATTTGCGGTTCAAAATTAACGGAGAGTTATATACAGTATTTGTCGAAGTATACTCAAATCTATTCATCCATACAAACAATAGATGTTAGTAAGTGGAAAGTAACACTAGATATGCTTAGCGATAATACTTGTTTACGGAAAGAGCTTGGACTCCCAACTGATAAAGTTATTCTCTTATCTGTTGGCGGCTTTTTGAAAATAAAAAATTGGGGTGTTGTTTTTAAGCAAATGAATATATTAGATAATTATCATTATGTTTTAATTGGT
The DNA here is from genome assembly GCA_016765535.1 of Alteromonadaceae bacterium. Classification (GTDB taxonomy): domain Bacteria; phylum Pseudomonadota; class Gammaproteobacteria; order Enterobacterales; family Alteromonadaceae. The sequence continues at coordinate 21,684 of JAESPQ010000035.1, forward strand.
GATGGTGAGTTGAAAAAAGAGTATCAAGGTTATGTAAACGAAAATGAACTTAGTGATAAAGTATCAATTATTGCTAGACAAGAAGGTGAAAACTTAATTAAGTATTTTAAATCTTCTGATATCTTTGTTTTTCCTTCTTTAGGGGATACATTTGGTTTTGTTGTATCAGAGGCTATGGCTGCTAGTTTACCTGTAATAGTTACATTTTCCTGTGGTGCATCATCTTTAGTTAAGGATGGTGTAAATGGGTACGTTGTTGAAGCTAATGGTTTTTTTGTAGAAGAATTAGAATTAATTAGAAAGAATTTGCCAATAATGTCGCAGAATGCCAATGCTACAATTAAGAAATATACATTAAAAAATAAAGCTGATGAATACGTAAGAATAATCAAAAGAGTCCAAATGAAGCGTTAGTTATTAATTTCTCCCTTTATAGGAGTAAATGTAAGAAAAGGTATAAATGAGATATTATAGAGTACTGATTATTCATAATTATTACCAAATTGCTGGCGGTGAAGATGCCGTCATGCAAAATGAAATAGACTTATTGATTGCTAACGGCAATGTCGTAAAAACACATACCGTAGATAATGATAATATCACTTCATTAATTGCTAAAGTGACGACACTGCTTAACGTGCCTTTTTCATATTCGCAATATAGAAAAATGTTGAAAGTGTTAATAGCAGAAAAACCTGATGTTGTGCATGTACATAATTACTTCCCGAGACTTTCCCCAGCAATTTTTTATGCCTGTAAAAAAGCAAATGTGCCAGTAGTGCATACCTTGCATAATTACCGCGCGGTATGCCCAACTGCATTGTTAATGCATGACGGGAAAATTAATGAAACCAGTATTAAAAACAGTGCATGGTGGACAGTATCGAAACGGGTATATCGTGACTCTTTAGTAGGTACTTTTGCACTAACTTGTATGGTTGAACTGCACAAAGCATTAGGTACATGGCAAACTAAAGTTGATCGGTTTATAGCGTTAACGGAATTCTCGCGTAATAAATATATAGAGGCAGGTTGGCCATCGACAAAAGTTGTGGTGAAGCCTAATTTTATTGAAGACCCTTTCAACCAGCAAACACACATTGATAAAAAAGGCGGTTATGCGCTTTATGTTGGTCGTTTAAGTGAAGAAAAAGGCATTGATGTTTTATTCGATGCTTGGAAAAACTGTAAATTACCATTAAAAGTGATTGGCGATGGCCCTTTAAAAAACATGGTAGAGCATAATGCTATAGCAAGTATTGAGTTTTTAGGCCGTAAAGATAAACCTCAGGTGCTTGAATTAGTAAAAAATGCAGACTTGATTATTATGCCATCAACATGGTATGAAGGTTTCCCTATGGTGTTAGTTGAAGCTTTTGCGTGTGGTACACCAGCTTTAGTTTCAAAACTCGGTAGTATGGAAGAAATAATAATACCTGAAAAGACAGGTCTGCACTTTGAAGCGGGCAATGCCGATGATTTAGCTGAAAAAGTGCAATGGATGGTAGACAATCCAGATGAGGCTAGGCAGATGGGGCAGAATGCCCGAAAAGAGTATCTTGAAAAATATCCCCCTGAAAAGAATGTTGAAATGTTGGTGGATATTTACCAGCAAGCAATTGTGGAAGCAGGAAGGGCAGATATAGAAGTGAAGATTTAAGAAGTGCAAATATCAGATATAGAAGCGAAGATATTAGATATTGAAAAGAAGATGATAGATATTAAGAAATGATATGAGATATGGAAAGGTAGAGTGAAGACAAAAATTATTAGTATGGACGTTGATGTTATCAACTTAAACAGTGCATTAAAGACAGTTGAAGCGTTTGCAATAGCGTCTAAAAATAAAAAACTTGGTGCTTATGTTTGTGTTGCTAATGTTCACATGTGCATGGAGGTTTTTGACTGTAATGAATTTTCAACGGTCGTTAATAATGCCGATTTAGTTATACCCGATGGTAAACCGCTTTCTTGGGCGCAGAAGTTACTAGGCCATAGTGAAGCAGAGCAAGTACGTGGCCAAGATATTATGAATGCGCTTTGTCAGGCATCTGGTACTAAGAACTTAAATATTGGTTTGTACGGAGGTAGCAGCGATGCTTTGTTAGCACAAGTAGTCACTAAACTTACCGCAAGCTACTCAGATATTAATATTACCTATACTTATTCCCCACCTTTTAGGCCATTAACTGTGGATGAGGATGTCGAAGTGATAAAGCAAATTAATGCAGCACAAGTAAATGTACTTTTTGTTGGCATTGGCTGCCCTAAACAAGAGCGTTGGATGGCAGCCCATAAAGACTCATTACATTGTGTGATGTTAGGCGTTGGCGCTGCTTACGATTTTATTGCTGGTAGCAAAAAGCACGCACCAGTATGGTTACAAAAAATAGGCATGGAATGGTTGTTTAGATTGTTGTCTGAACCAAAACGATTATGGAAGCGATATTTATCAACGAATCCGAGGTTTATTTGGCATTTTTCTAAGCAGTTGCTGATGTTTAAGTTAGGTAGGAAGGGATAGAAGGGCAGATAAGCGATTAATTAGCAAGTTTAAGAAATTGAGGGTCAGTGACAAATTTAGTCTGATTATTTATATCGTTTTCATATTTTTATTTGTTTGTCACTGACCCCTATGCATCTTCAAGTTAAACTTTGAAGATTAAATAGGGGGTCAGTGACAAGTTTAGCTATTGGTTTGTGTTTAGTGAATGGTTTTAATGTGTTTGTCACTGACCCCTATGCATTATATGGCGCCCCCGCAGATTTAGTTCCCAAATTAATGATAGATCTAACTTAACTATGCAAATGCAGCAGCAACACCTTTTAAATGATTAATTATCCTTTGTTTTGGATGGACTAAGACATCTTCATTAATTTTTAAAACAACGGCTTTAACTACATCCGTTGTACTTTCGATATGAGAATGTTTTTTTATCATACCCAATTCCCAAATAATGTGAGTTCCTTTCAAAGATATTCTCTTTTGAGCTCGCCCCTTGGCTAAATCACTTTCTAAAAATTTATCTAAGTTATTAACCTTTCCTTTTTCATGCGATAAAAAATGAAAGTAATATTTCATTAGAAAAGATGAAAAATCAGTATTAGCACCTAACTCAGCACTCGCTAGGTTAAGAATATCTACCATGTGGGCTGGTACACGAGTTTCTACAGATTTTTTCTGAGTCTCTAATTGTTTTTTGATCGCAGGAGCAGACTGTTGTGGAGTTAAAATAACGTCGTCACATTTATCACAAACACCAACAAGCACTTTCTTGACAATACCGCTTCCATCACTAAAAGGGACATCTCGCAAGGCGAATGTCGCATTATCAATTGACTTACATGACTCACAAACCGCTTGTTGTGTGTCGCCAACTTTAAATATTTTCATAATTCTACCTTATCTTAAAGATGAGCACTAATAAATACGCTATTAGGCTCGACAAAATACCACTTAATGTACCAATATTTCCCTTGAAAGCTGGTTTTTACAATATGTACGTCAAGCTCGCCAATGACATGATGCTTACTATTTTCGTATTCGTTACCTCTTGTCTGAGCAATAATACCAATAATATCATCTACGCTTATCTGTCCTGTCGCGAGCAAATTTTTTATATCGATATCCGCTCTCTGCTCGTGAAGAACATTTCCAGACTTGAGACATGCCAACACTTGACGTTTTACGTCTTTAAATCCCATTTTTAAACTCTCACCTGTACGTCATATGTCGTACATTTTTTAATATACTATCAAATTATCTTTCCTCTGTCACTTTTCTCAAATAAGCTTTTTAAACTTAAAGCTTAAGGGTGACACTTATTATAAACTTCGGTTAATTTACTTCTTGAGACATGGGTATATACCCAAACCACTTGAAGATGCAGAATTCAGCTGGAATTAGAAACGTCTTTAGGCAAGGCAAATTAGTTGTTTAATAGTCATTCTATTTTCAATTAATTTAACGCCGCATAGATACCTGTGGCAAAAAAGGTTTCAAGTATTTCTCTGTCTCGAATCCCCATAACCGGCCACCAAGGTTAAAGAAGAAGTTCAAGGTAAGATAAAAAATTAGAGCCTGATTAGGTAACTTTTATGATGATACGGTGTTTTGTTAGGCGTAGACGGAATATTTTCAATAGTATTGATGCTATGGTTGTTGTATATTTAGTGTAAAGAATATTAGTTATATTTATCACAGGGGTATGTTATGCGTAATGCCATGACCTTAAATGTACGAATTAACGGCAGTTTAACCGACTTTGTTACTGGTAATATTAGTGACGATGGCGATTATGATAATGTTAGCGAATATATACGAGATTTGGTTCGTCAAGACAAAGCCAGAAAAGAAGCATTGCTATTTTCACATTTAAAAGCTGAGCTAAGCTTGGTATTCAATAGCCCTAGCTCTGAATATAGTACGCTTAGTGCCGCAGATGTGATCGCTAGAAACAAACAAATGTCATGAGTTGTTTTGTTGTTCTAAAAAGTGCAAGTATGCGGATTGATGAAATTTATCAATATACGCTAAGGCACTGGGGAGAAAAACAGGCAGAATGCTATATAGACGGTTTGTTTAAGCACTTTAAAAAGATAGCTTTAGGTACTGTGTTAATGATGCCCGTACCCGCTCAATTTGGTATAAAGGGAGTTGTATCTAAATACAACAAGCATTATGTTTATTCTAAAATATTATCGACAGGAGATGTGGGTATTGTTGCTGTTCTCCATGAAAAAATGCATCAAATTGAATGTTTTCGTGATGATTTTTATTTGGGGAATTAGTCTTTTAGTCATTCACTGATGAAATTCTAGTAACTAGAAATAATTCACTGGCAGTGAATCACTAGGAAGGGGTCAGTGACAAATTTAGTTTGATTATTTATATCGTTTTTGTACTTTTATTTGTTTGTCACTGACTCCTGTAGTGAGTGATAATAATATTTTAAAGGCTCGGTATGGACAGATCACTGTTAAAAAAACTGGTTGAATGGAAAGCAACTGCCGATAGGTTGCCCATAATGCTTGATGGATCGAGGCAGGTCGGTAAATCTTATTTAATTGAGAAAATTTTTGGTCTTGAGCATTTTGATAAAGTGTTCAAGTTAAACTTTGAAGATTAAATAGGGGGTCAGTAAATAGGGGGTCAGTGACAAGTTTAGCTATAATTAGAAGGGGTCAGTGACAAATTTAGTCTGATTGTTTATATCGTTTTCGTACTTTTATTTGTTTGTCACTGACCCCTGTACATTCTACCACTGAATCATCAAGACGATTTGGTCAAGGATTAACTGGAAATAAGGCAGGTTTATGGTGTTATCGCATTAAAGATCACCAATTAATTTGTGCGATAGAAGACGACTATTTAGTGGTTTTGGTGTTACGCGCCAGCCATAGAAAATATATTTACAATTGATTAAATCAGTCAATAGGGGGTCAGTGACAAGTTTAGTTATTGGTTTGTGTTTAGTGAATGGTTTTAATGTGTTTGTCACTGACCCCTGTACAGTAAGTTAAAATAAACAGATCCTGAAACAAGTTCAGGATGACGTGTTTCGTTAGGTTCAGTTAAGCAATTTATTAAATAATTTAAAGGATAGCAATGGCTCAGTATCAACCACCATTTACAGTTTCAAATAAAATGTTAGCCTTGGTTGCTAATATTAGTGAAGCTATTGGGCGGCTATCTGTAAAATTTGTTAATGAAGCTAAGAACAAGCTTCGTTTACGTAAAATAAGCCAAATGCGGACTATTCAAGGCTCTTTAGCTATTGAAGGAAATACCTTAACGGTTAAGCAAATAACAGAAATTTTAGACGGAAAACGAATTATTGCCCCACCCAAGGAGGTGCAAGAAGCTCATAATGCTATTAATACTTATGTAGAGCTACTTAAATGGCAACCAAGTAGTGAGCATGATTTACTTATTGCTCATAAAAAACTGATGTTGGGTTTAGTGCCTGATGCTGGCTTGTGGCGTAGTGGTGGTGTTGGGGTTATGTTGGGTGACAAAGTTGTTCATATGGCGCCCCCCGCAGATTTAGTACCAAGATTGATGGCAGATCTTTTAACATGGTTAGCACAAACAGATTATCCCCCTTTAATTGCTAGTTGTATATTTCATTATGAATTTGAATTTATTCATCCATTTGCTGATGGTAATGGCCGGATGGGACGTTTATGGCAAACGCTTATTTTAGCTAAGTGGCGCGAAGTATTTATTAACATCCCAGTTGAAAGTTTAGTTTATCAGCATCAGGCTGACTATTACCAAGCAATTAACCAAAGCACAAAGCAAACAGATTGTGCCCCGTTTGTAGAGTTTATGCTTCAGATGATTTGGGATGCTATTAATGAAAGTGACGGTATAAGTGATGGTATAAGTGACGGTATAAATACCGGCGCTAGGTTGACGCCGTTAGATGAAAAAATTATTGAGTTGCTCAAATCTGACACTTATATTACTCATATTTCGATGGCAGATAAATTACAAAAATCTGTTAGTACCATAGAGCGAAGAATAAAATACTTAAAAGATAATAATATTGTTAATAGAGTTGGTGCTAAAAAATCTGGAAAGTGGGTAGTGGTAAGTAATTGAGAATTTAAGGGGGCAGTGAGCAAAAAAGCACTGTGCATACAAGGCCATTGCATTTTATAAGTATGGCAGTAAAATCTATTGCTGAAGAATGGGATTTGAACAATTATTTTTAATTGTTTTATTGATAACAGCTAAGTGTTGAAGGAACAATAATATATGAACATATAGTGCCAGTAACTAATTCAAAAAAGTAGTGAGATTAGCAAAATTGGTTGATGTTTTTTGATTTTGTCATACCGATACTGAAACAAGTTCAGTATGACGGTTTTAGTATCTCAACGAATTTGCAAATTTAATCTGATCGGGTTTGTAGGTTAGGCTTTAGCCTATCAAGTTGACGGCAGCTCTTCATAAAAGATGCCGACCTACATTTTACGTCATAAACAAGTTCAGCATGACGGTTTTAGTATCTCAACGAATTATGCAAATTTAATTGAATGAAAGTAAAATAAATGAAAAACACTGTTATGTGTACAAAATGGATAAATTAGGGAAGTTGAAATGAGTAAAAAAATTGCGTTAATTACAGGGGTTACGGGGCAAGATGGATCGTATTTAGCAGAGTTATTATTAGAAAAAGGTTATGAGGTTCATGGTATTAAACGTCGTGCATCGTCGTTAAATACTGAACGGGTTGATCACATTTATCAAGATGCTCATGACACTAATCCTAGTTTTTTTCTGCATTATGGTGATTTAACCGACAGTTCAAATTTAATTCGTATCATAAAAGATATTCAGCCAGACGAAGTATATAACTTGGGCGCGCAAAGCCATGTTGCGGTGTCGTTTGAATGTCCTGAATATACGGCAGATGTAGACGCTATGGGAACTTTACGTTTACTTGAGGCTATTCGCTTTTTAGGCTTAGAAAAAAAGACTAAGTTTTATCAAGCGTCAACGTCTGAACTTTTTGGTGAAGTGCAAGAAATTCCGCAAAAAGAAACCACACCTTTTCACCCACGCTCACCTTATGCAGTTGCCAAAATGTATGCGTATTGGATAGTGGTTAATTACCGTGAGTCGTATGGTATGTATGCGTGTAACGGTATTTTGTTTAACCATGAGTCACCTCGTCGTGGTGAAACTTTTGTAACCCGTAAAATTACCCGTGCTTTAGCTAATATTTCACAAGGGCTAGAGCCTTGTTTGTATTTGGGTAATATGGACGCGTTACGTGATTGGGGTCATGCTAAAGACTATGTGCGCATGCAATGGATGATGTTACAGCAAGACACACCAGACGATTTTGTTATTGCTACGGGTAAACAAATTAGTGTACGTGAGTTTGTACGTTTGTCAGCAAAAGAGTTAGGTGTGCATTTAGAGTTTAGCGGTGCAGGTTTAAATGAAGTGGCAACGGTTGTTGCTATTGAAGGTGATAATGCTAATGGCTTAAAAATAGGGGATGTAATTGTTAGGGTTGACCCTCGCTATTTTAGACCAGCAGAAGTTGAAACTTTATTGGGCGATCCAAGCAAAGCGAAAGAAAAACTCGGTTGGGTACCACAAATTACCGTTGAAGAAATGTGTGCTGAAATGGTGCAAAATGATTTAGACAAGGCTAAACAGCATGCGTTGCTAAAAGCGCATGGGCATAATGTAAATGTGGCTGTTGAAAGCTAAAAAAGTGCTGACTCACAAAAAGAAAAAATGAGAAGCTAATGAGGCGCTACGCATTAAGATAATAATTTTTCTTATTATTGAGCGTAGCTCTGAGTTGGGAATACATTTAATCTGAGCGGGTTTAATTCCCCGCCGCTTGCGGCGTTTTGTAGGTTGGGCTTTAGCCCATCAAGTTGACGGCAGCTCTTCATAAAAGATGCCGACCTACATTTCACGTTAAATATACCCCTCTT
>JAESPQ010000036.1 GCA_016765535.1 Alteromonadaceae bacterium
TGTCTACTCACAAAGTCAAACCAAGTAACAGAGTGGCACACATCGGCAAATTCAACCCCGTAAGCGCCAATATTTTGCACGGGTGCCGCACCAACACTACCAGGTATTAGCGCTAAATTTTCTAAACCATAAATACCTTGTTCAAGACAATAACACACTAAATTATGCCAATTTTCACCCGCAGCAACTTTAACAATATAAGCATCGTCCGTTTCACTCACTACAATGCCCCTCACATTCATTTTAATAATAGTGGGCGCTTGTGTTTCTAAAAATAAAGTGTTCGATCCCTCTCCTAAAATATAAAAAGGAATATCATTTAAATTATTGAGTTGTTCAAGATCGGTGAATTGATTAATTTCAATAAATTTAGCAGTAGAGCAAGTAAGTGAAAAACTATTATATTGCTGTAAAGAAAAAAGGTTATTTGGCTTCATTAATCGTGTCATTAAATAAATTCATAGTTACAGCGAAGAAGTGTGTTTAATTATCTACTACTATATGTACTAATCGCAAATTATTTATATGATCTTTGTAAAAACAGTAAAAGTAACAGCAACAAAACGCAATAAATCACCTGTTAAACAATCAGTTATACGTTTTATTTTCAACTACAATCTGTAAACTTATATTTTCATTAAGTGTTTATAGAAATTTCACACTAAAAGTTTATTTTTTAAGTGTTTTCCTGATTTGTAAGTGCTTTTATTGATTTGTAAGTGTAATTTGTATATTGTAAGTGTTTTATAGGAAAGAGTATTCCTGTTTAGAAAAAGCTAACAACACACTTTAATATTTGAAGTATCGAATAATTCACTGGCTAAGTAAAGTTTTATATGACACCACTTGGATATACCTACCTAAACCAATACTACAATTTATTACTACCAAAGCTCTATGTTGAAGTATATCAAGATCCACAAGCCGATACTGAAAAGCTGATCTCCTATGGTGCGTCAAAAAGAAAAATTATACCGGGTACGCGTAAACAAGCACAAACTCCATTTGAGCATATGGTATTAGCCATAAAATATCAGGGTATTAGACTTCATTTTTTTTCTGCTATGTTTCAGAAAGTAGATGTAAATGCATTAACTGCCTTTATAGCCGACAAGCCAAATTCAAAATACAACAGAGTTATATGGTACTTATACGAATGGTTAACCGAGAAAAGGCTTGATCTTAATGATTTAACCCAAGGTAACTATATTAAACTTTTTGAAGACGATTTCTACTACACGATAGCTAACGGCGATAAAAAAAAACGTACTCGCGTAATTAATAATGCGATAGGAACAAAAGATTTTTGCCCAACGATCCGAAAAACGAAAGAAGTGAAAGCGTTAGAAGATATAGACGTATACCAAACAGCTTATGCAGAAATGCAAAAGCTTGGCGATCCACTCACGGCTGATGTATTAGGTCGTTCAATTAATTACCTATATACTAAAGAAACTAAATCTTCTAATGAAATAGAACGTGAAACACCTGTTAAGCATAAAATGAAACGTTTTTTAAATGTCATAAAAAACGTCGGTTTATTTGAGCTAACAAAAGAAAAGTTAATCGACTTACAAAATAAAATCGTAGAAGAAAATAAGCGGGCAAACGATTACCGAACAGATGAAATTTATGTGGGCAGCACCATACATCGCCTAGGCGGTATTGATGAAGATGTTCACTATATAGGCGCATTAGCTAAACATGTACCAAGTATTATGCATGGTCTTCTCAAAACTCATGAAAGATTGATGATCGATGCAAAAGTGCCAGCATTAATACATGCTACTGCCATATCATTTGGTGAAGTTTATATTCATCCTCTTGACGATGGGAATGGCCGTATACATCGTTATTTAATTCATGATGTAATGAAACAACGAGAGCCAGAACAAAAATTTATTATCCCCATATCAGCAGCAATATTAAAAAATCAAAAACAGTATGATTCTGTACTAGAAACGATTTCACGACCAATTTTAGCAATGCTTGACTGGGAGTTAGATAGTGAAAATAATAACAAACTTATTGTACATAACGATATTGATTATATGTATCGATATCCAGATTACACTGAGCATGTAAAATTTGTTTATGACATGATGACCAAAGCCATTTCAGATGAATTAGTTGAAGAAATAGGCTTACTCGTCGTTTTTGATGCGATTAAAAGTGCTATTAATAACCTAACGGATATCCCTAATAACACATTGGATAAAATAACGTCCATTATAATTAATGGTGGTGGCAAAGTGTCAAAAGCAAAACATAAATTTGTTGCTTCACACATAGATCAAGAAAATTTGATGGTTATAGAAGAATTATCAGTAAAATTAATTCAAACAATGAAAGCCAGAATTAATATAGACGTTCAAAAGTTAATGGATAAAAAATAAATAGCCTATACCCAAGCTACTTCAAGATGTCAACGCTACGCGAGCAGGGAATTTACCTAAACGCTCCATGCACCAAATGGTAGTTCGTGATAATCATGTTAAAGCCAGAAAAACATAGCTTTACGGGCTTTTTGAAACATTATGAATTTTTATGAATTTTTATGAATTTTTATGAATTTTTATGAAATAATCACAGGCTGATTACATCATGCGCCCATGCACAGCTTATCTTATTGATTTTAATGAAATTAAATAATAAATGAGATTTTGAGCCCCCACTTTATACACCCTCAACTCAAACGCTTGAGCTAACTTGTTGAATAATAATGAAACATCGCTTGTTTTATCTAATAAAGGCTCTCTATAAATAATTTATTTTACCTTACTTACCAACGATTATTTTAAAAGTACTTTGAGTTGAACAAAAAAAAGCCTATACTTATTAAGTACAAAATTTAGTACTTAATTAAGTAAGAGGTTTGATATGTCTATTCAATCGATTTTAGCTGAAAAAACAGTTTCGGTTTCTGAGCTTAGAAAAAAGCCATGTGATTACTTTATGGATGAACCTGTTGCTGTGTTATCAAATAATAAAACAGCAGGCTATATGATCGGTGCTGAGCTTTACGAGAAAATGGTTACATTAATAGAGTCAGAAAATAGCATTTCTCACTTTAGACCATCGAGCGATCGTTTAGCACTAATAGCAAAAAAAGGTGCAGAGATATTACTTGCTACCTCAGAAGATGATTTGGGCAATTTTTCAGAATGATACGAGTATTTAAAAGTTCTGTTATTCAAAACCAGTTAACCAAAGGTGAGCTTAATCAGCTGACCGACGACTTTAAGCGATACAAAACTACTAACATATTGCCTAAAAACTTCGGCAGAGATGTTCCCTATGATCATCCAAACACACCACCCATTTTAAAAATAGAGCAAGTTCAACATATTCATTTAGGAAGTGAAGATAAACCGCTTCCTTTTAATAGAGTTCAGTTCCGTCAAACAAGTGATGTACATCTCGTATATTGCCCAAGCTTCAATAATGATGATATATTTTTATTAATGGCAATTTTATCTCCTGATGCTCACCAGCAAGCAAAGAATAAATATATTATGTATAAGCTAGGCGTAATGGCTGAGAATTTTAGAAATAAATATTGATGTGCGATTTATAGATAGGAGAACTTAAAGACAAAAAGCCCGAATATCACTATTCGGGCTTTCTTTCAAATGATTAGAACCACATAAAAATAGAGTTAAAACTCTACTTTTACATCATACCGCCCATTCCACCCATTCCGCCCATGTCAGGCATTGCCGGAGCAGAATCTTTTACAGGAGCATCAGTGATCATCGCTTCGGTAGTTAACATTAAACCTGCAACAGAAGCAGCAAATTGCAGGGCGCTACGCGTTACTTTAGTTGGGTCTAAAATACCCATATCTAACATATCGCCATAAGTGCTATTACCTGCATTATAACCATAGTTACCTTTACCATTACGCACTTCATTTAATACTACTGATGGTTCGTCACCACAGTTAGCAACAATTTGACGAAGTGGTGCTTCTAATGCACGAATAGCTACGTTAATGCCATGAGTTTGATCTTCATTAGCACCTTCTAAATCTTTAATTGCTTGTGCTACACGAACAAAAGCAACACCACCACCAGCAACTACGCCTTCTTCAACAGCAGCACGGGTTGCATGCAGAGCATCTTCAACACGGGCTTTTTTCTCTTTCATTTCCATTTCAGTGGCAGCACCAATTTTAATTACCGCAACACCACCAGCTAGTTTAGCTAAACGCTCTTGTAGTTTTTCTTTATCGTAATCTGAAGAAGAGTCTTCAATTTGTCCACGAATTTGATTAACACGAGCTTTAATGGCGGCTTCCTCACCAATACCATCAATAATAATTGTGGTGTCTTTCGAGATAACCACACGTTTAGCTTGACCTAAATCTTCCAAAGCTGCTTTTTCAAGCTCCAGTCCAATTTCTTCAGAAATTACTGTGCCAGCAGTTAATGTGGCAACGTCTTGTAGCATAGCTTTACGACGATCACCAAATCCTGGTGCTTTAACGGCCGCTACTTTAACAATTCCGCGCATATTATTAACCACTAACGTTGCAAGAGCTTCACCTTCAACATCTTCTGCAATAATTAGTAGAGGTTTGCCAGATTTTGCAACACCTTCAAGAGTTGTTAACAACTCTCTAATATTAGAGATTTTTTTATCTACTAATAAAATGTATGGATTTTCTAATTCTACGCTACCATTTTCTTGGTTGTTGATGAAATAAGGTGACAAATAACCACGGTCAAACTGCATGCCTTCTACTACATCTAATTCATCTGTTAATGCTTGGCCTTCTTCAACCGTAATAACGCCTTCTGTGCCTACTTTGTCCATCGCGGTAGCGATAATTTGGCCAACAGTTTCATCAGAATTAGCAGAAATGGTACCTACTTGCTCAATGGCTTTGTTGTCGGTACAGTCTTGAGATAATTTTTTTAACTCACTAACCGCAGCAATAACTGCTTTGTCGATACCACGTTTAAGATCCATTGGATTCATACCCGCAGCAATTGATTTTAAACCTTCGTTAACAATAGCTTGAGCCAAAACAGTCGCGGTAGTTGTACCGTCACCCGCTTCGTCATTGGCTTTAGACGCAACTTCTTTCACCATTTGTGCGCCCATGTTTTCGAATTTATCTTCTAATTCAATTTCTTTAGCAACCGTTACGCCATCTTTAGTGATGATTGGTCCACCAAAAGATTTGTCTAAGACTACGTTACGACCTTTAGGCCCTAAAGTTACTTTTACCGCGTCGGCTAATACATTTACACCGCGTAGCATTTTTGCTCGGGCGTCGTTACCAAATAATACGTCTTTTGAAGCCATGTTATTTATTCCTCTAATTTGTGTTTTGTAGGAAGGGATTTATCCCCGAATAATTCGCGGTAAAACACTCTTACAATGATTTTGTCGCAGCAAGACAATGTGCGTCCTACATTGTCTAATAAATGACATCCATGTAACGTAAGCTACGACCTACATAATTAATTATTCTACGATTGCTAAAATATCTGATTCAGAAAGGATTAACACTTCTTCGCCATCAATTTTTTCTGTTTTCATACCGTAACCTTCACTGAAAATCACTTGGTCGCCAATTTTAACGTCTAATGCACGTACTTCACCGTTATCTAAAATACGGCCATTGCCTACTGCAATAACTTCACCGCGAGTTGATTTTTCAGCAGCACTACCCGTTAAAACGATACCGCCAGCTGATTTTGACTCTACTTCTTTACGTTTAACGATCACACGATCATGTAATGGACGAATACTCATTTATTTTTCTCCTGAGTGTTATGTTGTTGCTAAAAGCTCTTTATATTTATCTATATAGTCAGTATAAAAAGCATAATAAAATTGATTAATTTAGAAGTGGGGATAAAATTTTTGTTCACAAGTCAAAAAGTAAATTTTTTATATTTTAATTATTGGGATCTAAGTTTTATTTTCACGTTTTTATTCTTCTTTTCGCTCATATTCACCTTCAATAATTTCACCGTGATGTATATGCGCATTTACTTCATCGGGTTGTTGATATTGTTGTTCAAAAATATTCGCTGAAGCTGATTGTTTTACGACTAAATGCTGTTTTAGTGATTTAGCGATAATGGCCCGTACTTGTGGAAATAATAACGCAAGACCAAAAGCGTCGGTAACAAAACCTGGGGTCACTAAAAGTACTCCAGAGATAAGTAACATAACACCAGCAATAATTTCATCGCTAGGCATTTGTCCTTGTGCCATTTTAGTTTGCACTGAAGTTAAGGTAGCAAGCCCTTGCTCACGTACTTTTTTAGCACCAAACCATGCGGTTAAGACAACAATAGCGACTGTTGGCCACGCACCAATTAATGCACCAACTTGCATTATTACCGCTATTTCAATAATAGGGATAACAATAAAAAAGATAAATAGAATACGGAACATAATGACTCCAATAAAATTCATTGTAATAAAGATGGGGCTTGTTGGGTCTTTTTCAAGCAAGTATCTCAAGCTTAAACATTCTGTAACGACTTTGTATGCTTAGTTAGTTAAGTTTTAGTTAAGACTAGGAGTATAATGTCATCACTGAAAAAATAATACGTACACAATGTACAGCAATTAGCTGCGCATAAGTGGATAAAATTATCGTTTTGAACTTCCAGCAAAACGATAACAATAATTTACACTGGAAATGAAGTAATTAAGTGATTTAAATGAAACTGATCATAAAAAAATTAATGCAGTTAACTTTTTTAGTTGTACTGAGCTTTACCTTCTCTTGGCAAGCTAACGCCCAAAAATCAATATTTGATTTATCAGCAACGAGCTTGTTTTCTGAGAATAAAGATTTTGTTGATGTTGAACAAGCATTTCAGTTTGACTTTGAACAAAACNNNCAACAAGTGATCGTAAAATTTAAAATTAAAGAGGGTTATTATTTATACCGTCATCAATTTAAGTTTCCCGTTAAAAATGCAAAAATTTCACCTGTGGAATTACCGAAAGGACTAGATCATGAAGATGAATTTTTTGGTATACAGCAAATTTATAAGCATGAATTAACCTTTCCTATTAATATTTNACAAGCAGGTAAAAACGCCAGTATAAAAATTAGATATCAAGGTTGTGCTGCAAAAGGTTTGTGTTATCCACCAACCACTAAAACCATTAGTTTACCNATACTAGCAACAAACCAAGCAACAGCAACTAGCGCGATTGTTAGCGATCAACAAGCGGTATTAACTGCCTTGTCTAACGACAAATCAACCACCGCGCTGGTTGCAAGTTCAGTGGTTAATAATAAACAAATATCACATCCTTTAGTAAGTGAACAAAATCGTCTTGCCGACATGCTTAANCAAGACAATTTATGGTTAACTCTGCTCGCTTTTTTTGCAGGTGGTTTATTATTATCATTTACACCGTGTGTATTTCCTATGTACCCAATTTTAACAGGAATTATTGTCGGACAAGGTGATGGTTTAACGACCAAAAGAGCCTTTACNTTATCNTTTTTTTACGTACAAGGCATGGCAATTACTTANACNATANTAGGCATTGTTGTTGCTTTAGCTGGCGCNCANTTTCAAGCCGCNTTTCAAGCTCCNGNAGTACTAATTGGCCTAAGTGCATTATTTATTTTCTTGGCATTCTCTATGTTTGGCGTATTTAATTTAGCACTACCGAGTAGCTGGCAAAATAAACTCAATAATATTAGTGGTAGTCAAAAAGGAGGCTCAATTACCGGCGTAGTAATTATGGGGGTTATTTCAGGCTTAGTGGCTTCACCCTGTACNACNGCTCCNTTAACAGGCGCACTNCTTTATATTTCGCAAACAGGTAATGTNGCNNTAGGCGCTAGNGCATTATATGCNTTAAGTTTNGGCATGGGTATTCCATTATTAATTTTAGGAAGCTCTGGCGGAAAACTGTTACCTAAAGCGGGTAACTGGATGAATATTATTAAAAATATTTTTGGTTTACTATTGTTAGCTGTACCCATATTTTTACTTTCGCGTATTATTCCTGATTTAGCAACGCAATGGTTATGGATAGTTTTATTATTAGCGAGTGCGAGCTATTTTTATGTCGCAAATCAAAGCTCTGTTGACAATAAAACCAAAGGGTTTTGGTATGGACTGCGCTCATTAATTATCTTTATAGCATTATTTTTTGGTGTTAATTTAGCCTATCAATTAATATTTCCACCAGTAGTTGCGATCCAACAAGCAGGATCACCCATATCCGTTAATGCAATACCTGTAAAAGCTAATGATTTTGTTAAAGTAAAAGATTTAGCCGAATTAAGGCTTGCTGTAAAAGCGGCTAATCAGCAAGGTAAAACCGTAATGGTTGATCTATATGCCGATTGGTGTGTGGCTTGTAAAGAATTTGAACATTATACTTTTAATAAGCAAAACGTAAAGTTAGCACTCGCTAACACCAAATTAATTCAAATTGATTTAACGGATACTGGTTCTACTAGCGGTCGCGAAATAATGTCACATTTTAATATTTTTGGTTTACCTTCTATTTTGTTTTTTGATCTACAAGGTAAAGAACTCACTCAAAATAGAGTTACTGGTTTTATGAATGCTAATGAATTTACTCAACATATTAAGAATATTTTCCATTAATTAAGTTATTTTATATTTTTATACTTAGAAATGACCAAATAATAAACGTTATTTGGTCGTTTTTTAACACTCAAATGCAATTAATTTTTATTCAAGTTAATTCCTTACAGCCCCTTAAAAAATAGCCTTTCAGCCACTTTAGAGTTCTAACTCTATTGAATTTATTAGACTTTATTTTATTTATTATTTAACTTTAATTTGACCTAGGTCAAATTTTGAGTAATTCTAGAATAGAAAACA
>JAESPQ010000037.1 GCA_016765535.1 Alteromonadaceae bacterium
TCGCTTCGCGAAGAGGGGTATATTTAACGTGAAATGTAGGTCGGCATTTATGCCGTCAACTTGATGGGCTAAAGCCCAACCTACAAAACGCCGCAAGCGGCGGGGAATTAAACCCGCTCAGATTAAAAAAGAGTTATAAACGACAAACTCAATAAACAAATCTCAATAAATAAACACTGGTAAATTGGTCTTACCAATTACAAATATCGTATAATAAGATAGCAAAAGAATACTAAAAAGTAAAATTACGCAGGAGACATTATCGCGAAAAATGAATGGGAATAATTAGAATTCCATAAAAAGCATAAACTTATATTAGTGGTCTTACCAATGAAAAAGGATCATAAATAAAGCTTAAACAAAGACTAGTGATGTAAAAAGAGTTACACCACTAGTACCATTAGGAGAGTGCTTTAATTAACCACCCCCAAAATAGTTAAGATAGAAATAACAGCAAGCATTAATAAAACATTACGTTTGGCTAAACGAACCAACAAACAGGGCTCTGCAGTACAGTCTTGATCGTCAATGCTATAGTCTTCTGCTACCTCAGCAATACTAATCAACACTTGATTGGGTGTTGATTTAAAGTCATATAAACTTTCTAACCACGACGGTAATGCTTTAGAAAAATGACCAACAAACATATAACCAAAGGCGGTAATACGTACTGGTAGCCAGTCGATAATGGCTAATGTTTGGCGACAACTTTTTAAGACCTGAGCACTAATGGTGATTTCAGTATCATGATTTTGTTCAACCAAGGTGGTTAACAAACGATACAACACCGCACCTGCTGCGCCAAAAAGCACAAATGACAATATAATAGCAACATAGTAGCGGTAGTTTAACCATACCAAAGATTGCCCAAAGCCTTGATTTTCTAAGCCTTTATCTTGTAATAATTGTTGGCGATTAATTTCACAAGTGGTTGTTTCACCACGAAAAGCCGAACGTAAAAAGCATTTATAAGCCTCACGTGATTTAATGCAACCAAAGCAAATAATAAGCACTAAGGTTGATAATAAAAAATAGAGTAAGCCATCAACTACTAACGTTAATACAATGCCGATAATAAGACTGGGTATAATTAAAAACACAAAAGTTTTGTTTTCACTTTGCAAAAAACTCTTTTGTTTGTCGAGTTGTTTACACCATTTAAGATACTGACAATAATAATGATTAAACTGCCAAAGCGATGACGATAAATAGCGCTCTGCTGCTAATGCAATTAATAAACTAATTAGGCTCATATTAAGGATTATTACTCGTAGTAAAAAAATAGATTAAGACTATTGTAAACATTGACGAAAATATTGCCAATTAAATGATCTACCCGGGTCGGTTTTTCTGCTCGGCGCAATATCACAATGACCGATAATATTGCCCGTAATGATTGCTGGGTAGTACTGTTGCAAGGTTTTAGTTAATTTAACTAATTGTTGATATTGTGCACTGGTGTAGTCAATATTATCAGTACCTTCAAGTTCAATACCAATAGAAAAATCATTGCATTGTTCGCGCCCACAAAACGATGATACTCCAGCATGCCAAGCCTTATCATTAAAGTTTACATATTGAATAATATTACCATCACGACGAATTAAACAATGGGCAGAAACACGCACACCTTTTAAGTCAACAAAACTTTTATCGGAATTCAGATCAAGTTTCCCTAAAAACAAGTTAGTGATGTGCTCACCACCAAACTGCCCAGCAGGTAAAGAAATATTATGAATAACCAATAAATTTATTTCCTCATGACAACTTCTTTCATTAAAATGCGGCGATTTTTGTTGCTCAATACTAAGCAAGCATCCCTTTTCTAACTGAAATAAGGTATTATCTTTATTCATAAGTGATCACTTAAAAAAACACAAGATACTGAAATAAATTCAGTATAACAAAAAACACAATATCATCCTGATTAAGGTCAGGATTTAATAACTATAACCTACTCGAACTTTATTATGCCGCAAAACGACACAAGTTCTCAATTTGGTAAATTTTTTATCTGGATCGCTTGGCTATTAGCGCTTGGCTTATTGGCTTTTGTCTTTCAAGACTTACTAGAGACACAAAATAATCCCAATGAGCGTCCGCAATATTCATTAAACAAACAAGGCCTTGCTGAGGTTATATTAAAGCAAAATCGGCATGGACATTATGTTACAACAGGCACTATTAATGAGCAAAAAGTTACTTTTTTACTTGATACTGGCGCAACTGAAGTTTCTATTCCACAACGACTTGCACAACAATTAAACTTATCTAGCTATGGTCGTTATCAAGTAACTACTGCTAATGGCAAGGTAACCGTACAACAAACACGAATAGATGAACTTAGCATTGGCAATATTTTCCTCTATAATATTCGCGCTAATATTAACCCTGGCATGCATGGCGATGAAATATTGTTAGGGATGAGCGCACTTAAAAAACTAGAATTTCAACAAACTGGCAAACGATTAATTTTACGAGAACAACATGCTTTCTAATGCACTACAAAACGACGCTATTTATGAAGATATTAGCAAAACAGTTACTTGGGCTTTACAAGAAGACTTAAATGGTTTTCCTGTGAATGGACAAGATATTACCGCAGAACTTATTCCTGAAAACGAAACCGCAATTGCGACCGTAATTTCTCGTGATGAATGTATTATTTGTGGTGTTGCTTGGGTTAATGAAGTCTTTAAACAACTTGATCAAACGTCTGACTTAACCACTAATATTACTTGGTATGTTAACGACGGTCAGCATGTTAAAGCAAACACCACCTTATTTGAACTTAACGGTAATGCTCGCACTTTATTAACAGGTGAACGCACTGCGTTAAACTTTTTACAAAGCTTATCTGGCACTGCCACCACGACTAGTCATTATGTTAAAGCCTTAGCTGGCACAGCAACAAAATTGCTCGATACTCGTAAAACCATTCCGGGTTTACGCAGTGCGCAAAAATATGCAGTCACCTGCGGTGGTGGTGTAAATCATCGTATTGGTTTATTTGATGCTTTTTTAATTAAAGAAAATCATATTGCCGCCTGTGGTGGTATTGATAAAGCCGTTAGCACCGCTAAACAAAATCATCCTGACAAGACGGTTGAAGTAGAAGTTGAAAGCCTTGAAGAATTAATACAAGCAGTTAATGCAGGTGCTGACATCATTATGTTGGATAATTTCACCACAACCATGATAGAGCAAGCCGTTACGCTAGCAGCAGGCAAGGCTAAGCTAGAAGTGTCGGGTAATATGACGCTAGCAACCCTTAATGATTATGCAAAAACGGGGGTTGATTTTATCTCCGTAGGCGCGTTAACTAAGCATGTTAATGCTATTGATTTGTCAATGCGCTTTAAATAAAACACCAACACACAGAGTTAAAATAACAGGCAAAAAAAATTATTTTTTTTCAAAAATAAAATTCAATGCTTTCAAATCGCTAGCTGAATTGAAGCTCTAAAAGACAAGTTTTGTTACTTTTTACACTTTAAGTCACTAGCATTTTTGACAAAACCAACTAAGCTTAATTGTATAAATAGTAGTCAAGCTCGCATTTAAGTTAACCCTTATTTTGTGCTAGAGATGATTACTTATTTATTCAAACTTTGATTTTTCATATAACAGTTTTTCAAAAGGAGTTGAACATGACACCATCACAAGCACAGCAGTTACGAGAATTAAGCATGCTATTTAAAGAAGGCAAGGCTAGCCCTACCGACATTAAAGAATTGTCTGAATTACTCGCTTTAATTAATGGGCATAGTGAGCATATGAATCATCATGAAAATCATCATGATACCGAGATGACTGACTTAATTATGTAGTCAGGCAAGGCTTAATTACAACCTAAGTCTTGGTAACATGATTTAGGTTGCAATTATATTTTATGCCTATGTACTTGGTTCAGGTAAAATTGTAGCTTGGGCTTCAGGACAATATGCATCTCCTGCATTGTCGAATAATACCATCCATGTAACGTAGCCCATCAATTCATGTCATTTATTCTGCCTTTGACGACATAAATGTCGACCTACAGAAGAATTACCGAATTAAATAAGGACTCCTGAGTTATCTGCATAGACATGTTATATTTTTTAACCTTTTTTTAAACACTGCTATTTGCTCACAAGCATTTATAACAAATCAATAAATTGCTGTGATTGTGTAATCGCCACATTCATTTCTTTAATTAACACTTCAACATTTAACTTAATCGATTTAAACTCACCTTGTAAAACACCAATGGCTCGCGCATTTAAATTATGTTTTAAATACAAACTATTGTCTTTTAATGCCGCTAATACGGGGGACATTTTACTTTCCGCTTTATGCATTGCCCTAATAAGTTTGTGATAACGACGTTGTGTTTGTTTTAGTTTTAATTGGCTTTGACGCTTAAGTTTCTCGCTCGAATACTGGGTAATTTCATCTGCCCATTCGTCAAATAATGCCTCGGCAACCTCTTCAATTTTATTGATGCGATTAGAAACATTCGCTGCCGCCTGTTCACTTTGTTGGTATTGATCATTAATTAGCTGATACTGCTCTTCAAGATCACCCCCATCAAAATTAATGAGTTGTGTTAACTGCGCTAAAGCCGACTTAAATTGCTGTTGTGCATTTTGTTGGGCGTCTTTAGCCTCTTCAACACGATCAACCATAATATCGCGTTTATACACACCTACCTTTTCCATGGCCGAATAATAGGCTGACTGACAAGCGGTTAACATAAAAAACATGAAACAAACACTAATTAAACGACTTGCTTTATTCGCTAGCATGTTAATCTCCACGATAACGTGCGGCGTCGATAATGCACCATAAATAAACGATTGGTACTAATACCCAGCCAATAATTACCCAAGTTAATGCCCACGACACAATCATGCCGACAAAGAATAATATTGCCGCGAAAACACGCCCTTGCACGAGTTGCCCTAAACCGGGAAGAAAAAAACTACAAATTGCAGCAAGTACATTGCCACCAGAACCTTGTCCTGACATGATAAATCCTTATTGTTTTGTTAATATTGTTTTATTAATATTGTTTAGTTAAATTTTTATTTATTATGATACAGCCAAACGACTTAGCTATATCATACTATAACTGGCTACAAATCAAGGAAAGTGAATTGTTAAAAATCATTAATCAACTGAATAGTTTCGTTCAACATGCNTCTGTCGCGCAAGCATTTAATTTTTTAAAATTATTATTCAACCGTATTAAGCAAGAACAAATTCCTGTTGTCTCAGGCTATTTGTCTTATGTTACNTTNATGTCGTTAGTGCCTTTAATCGTGGTAATGTTGTCAGTGATGACCGCATTTCCATTATTTGCTAGCCTTAGAGAAACCATAGAAAGTTTTGTTTACAANAATTTTGTACCAACCGCCGGCGAAATAGTGCGTGAATATATTAGCGGTTTTGTNGCTAATGCTTCAAAAATGTCGGCAGTCGCTATTTCATTCTTAATTTTATTTGCGTTNCTACTGATCTCCGTTATTGATAAAACTTTAAATAAAATTTGGCGAGTTAACAAAAANCGTCGTTTAGTTACCTCGTTTTCGATGTATTGGATGATNTTAACATTAGGCCCCATTTTAGTGGGTAGTAGTATTGCCGTAACCTCCTATTTAGTGTCGCTAGCCTCTTTAGATCAAATAGAATTATATGGACTGACCAATATATTATTAAGATCGCTACCCTTATTNGCNTCTATTGCCGCTTTTCTCATTTTATATNTNGTNGTNCCAAATAAAGTNNTNCCNTTTAANTTTGCCTTAACAGGNGCNGTTTTCGCGGGTNTTTTATTTGAATTAGCNAAAAAAGCCTTTGCTTTATACGTAACGCAANTNCCNTCNTATCAAGCTATTTATGGCGCATTAGCAACTATTCCTATTNTATTCGTTTGGGTTTATATCTCGTGGTTTATCGTTATTTTAGGCGCGGTATTTACCGTGTCATTAGAAGAATTTAATAAAAANGAACCCGACACATTATTAAAGGAAANCAACCCNCAATGAAGGCTTTGATCCANCGCGTTAGTGAAGCGAGTGTTAGCGTTAANNANAAAATCATCGGTGAAATATCCTCAGGTTTATTAGTATTACTTGCTATAGAACCAAAAGATGATAAAGCAAAAGCNAAACGCTTAGCTGAACGTGTCGCGGGTTATCGTATATTTGAAGATGATAATGGTAAAATGAACCTTAATGTAAAACAAATTAATGGCGATATTTTAGTGGTATCACAATTTACTTTAGCGGCGGATACTAGTCGAGGTATGCGACCAAGTTTTACCCGTGCAGCAAAGCCTAAAATGAGTGACGAATTATATCAATACTTTTGCCAACAATTGCGTGCACAAGGCTTTAACGTACCTACTGGTGAATTTGCTGCCGATATGCAAGTGAGGCTATTAAATGATGGCCCTGTAACTTTTATGCTAACGATTTAATTTATCAAGAAACAAATTAGTGGGCAAAATGCCCACCCTACACTTATCCATTGTAGGGTGATGCATGAGGCACGAAATACCCACCACACTTACCCTTACCCTTACCTAGGNAAAATGCCCACCACTTACCCTTACCCATTGTAGGGTGGTGCATGAGGTACGAAATGCCCACCACTTANCNATTGTAGGGTGATGCATGAGGCACGAGATGCCCACCACTTACCAACTAGATGCTAACCTATTACGCCGTTACATTCATTGCTGACCAATAATTAGCACCGCGATCAAACAAATAATTAGGTAAATAGCTGTGCTGGCAAGGTGTTAATTGCGGCAAATGATCTTGTTCAATAAATAAATTTTTCGGCACAAAATGAATAATTACATTTAAAAATCTTGGTACTTTAAAAAACACCATTTTATGTTCAGTAAATACAGGTCGTAATTGCTCGATTAAATAGACTAATTCAGGTTCAGTAGGATCAGGTAAGTTTAGTGACAACCAAGTGTCGTCGGTGATCGCTTTTGATAATAATTTAGACTTTAGCAGCTGCGCATTAGTCGCTTCATTATTATGTTGATAAATATCATAAATATACCAGTCTGCGTTGCGTAAGCGTTTATCAAATAATGCATTTTCAGCATCATTATTAATGAGTTGTGTGACACTTTGCTGAGGATTAAAAAACTCATTAAAACATTCAATTACCTGACTGCTTTTTTCAACACTGGTAAAATTTATCTGTTTACTAAGCGTTGTTAAAAAACGACCAATATTGCCGCCACCCAAGCCAAATTCGCACACTTTTTTTGGCCGAAAAAAAACTAGCGGCAACATTAATATATACTGATGCGGCAAAATAAGCTTTTGCGGATGACTTTTTAACATCAAACTTTGAAATACTTGATCAAACATCAACCAACGATAATGATCATTTTCATAAATGCTGATTGAGTCTGCGCTTTGATTGAAATAAAGTAAGCGCCCTTGTTGGGTTATTTGAGTAAGCTTCATAATGGACAGTTTAAATGAAATTTAGCGTTAAAGCACCGCAATCACTAAGCGATTTTAAAAAATATTATCAGTTACGTTGGCTAATATTACGCAAACCTTGGCAACAACCACTAGGTAGCGAGCAAGATGAATTAGAAGCTCAAGCATGTCATCGTATGATTGTTGATAAAAATGATGAAGTGGTCGCGGTTGGTCGTTTTCATAAAACAAGTCAACAACAGGCGCAAATTCGNTATATGGCAGTTGCCGAAAACTATCAGCAACAAGGTTTAGGCAAGCAAATAATGCTGGCTTTAGAACAGGCGGCTAGTGAACAAGGCGTAAAAGAAATCAGCCTGAATGCACGAGAACAGGCCGTAGCTTTTTATCAAAATCAAGGCTATAAAAAAATTGCTTTTGCCCATCAACTTTATGGAACAATAAATCATTTTTTAATGATCAAGCAATTAGCGTCACCAAGCACTCACCAAAAAGCATTGGCACAACAGTTACAACACATCTGGCATCAAACTATTCCGTTAAGCAAAGCAATGAATATTGAGTTGAGTTTTTATGATGGTAAAACGTTAATGACTCATTGTGAGCCAAGCTTTAATAAAAACTTACATAACACCATGTTTGCTGGCAGCATTTATACCTTAGCAACATTAACGGGCTGGGGCTGGGTTTATATGCAACTTGAGCATGCAAATCAGCAGCACAATGGCGATACCGTACTTGCTGAAGGTAACATACGTTACTTAGCACCAATTACTGAATTTGCTTATGCTAAAACTAGTATAGAATTAGCTACTGGTGATGCTAGTCCATTAATATCAAACAAAAAAGCGCGCTTTAATATTATTGTAAACGTTTACAGTGGTGATAAAGTTGCCGCCATTTTTACAGGGCGTTATGTAGTGATACCAAAACAATNANTACAANCAACTTAAATANATCAACAAATTTTACAAAAAATGGNAANATTGTAGCTCTTTATCAAGTGGATTAATTATGACGATAAACACCAATATAGGTATTATAGGTTGTGGCTGGTTAGGTACAGCGCTAGCAAGAAGCTTATTGAGTGATCATGTTAATGTNCTGGCAACCACCACCTCATCAGATAAACAAAACAGGCTTAAAAATTTAGGTATCAGTAGTGAATTATTACAATTACCCGACAACCATGANGAATTAAAAAATAAAAAAATATTCAATCAAAATCAACTGGTTATTTGTATCACTCCACAATTAAAATACGGGAAAAAAGATTATGCCATTAAGATTAACAACCTTGTTTTGGCAGCAAATTATAACCGAGTAAAACATATTATTTTAATTAGTACGAGCGCAGTTTATGGTAACTTAACGGGAAATATAAACGAGGANGCNGNACTCNATTTAAGTAATGAAAAAGTACTTGCGTTAGTTAATGCTGAGCAAGCATTAAAGAATTTTTCGGGTAGTAAAACCATATTACGTTTAACAGGCCTTGTCGGTGAAGATCGGCATCCTGGGCGTTTTTTAGCGGGTAAAAAAGCACTACATAACGGGAATACCGCAGTAAACCTTATTCATCAACAAGATGCTGTTGGTATTATTCGTTGTTTATTAACGGCAAACATACAGGCATACAAAACAACACGTTCAAAAAACAACATAGAAATATTTAATGGTACTAGTAATACTCATGTGAGCCGGCAAGTGTTTTATCAAAAAGCAGCACAAGCCCTTAATTTAATTCCTGCTGAATTCTTACCCGTAACTAATAAAAACAACGGTGCAAGTAAAATTATAGAGGCGAAAAAAATTCAGGATAAACATAATTATAAATTTGTTTATCCTGATCTTTGCTCTTGGGTATAAAAATAGGTTAGAAAGATAGTTTTAGAAAAAAAACTAAAGCACGATTAACTTTTCGACATCCCTAACG
This sequence comes from Alteromonadaceae bacterium, assembly GCA_016765535.1. Classification (GTDB taxonomy): domain Bacteria; phylum Pseudomonadota; class Gammaproteobacteria; order Enterobacterales; family Alteromonadaceae. Next base: position 9,394 of record JAESPQ010000037.1, read on the forward strand.
AACTTAACCATTGTTCAAAATCGAGNAAGTTAGCCGGTAGAATTACTTTTCTATCTGCTCTACACAAGCCTTCCATTTGCAATAAATATTGCTCTTTGAGTTGCATTTCTATTGCTTGTTCACCACCCGGTTGNGAGATTGCGGCGGCAACTTTAGCAATAGACTCACCAGTGGCTTTAGCAATAGACTTTATTTCTTCNGCTTTACCTTCAGCAGCATTAATACGACGCTGCATTTCACCTTCAGAAATATTAACCATTTCGGCTTTTAAACCTTCTGATCGGTTAATACGACTTTGTTTATCACCTAAACTTTTCGCTAAAATAGCACGGCGTTCACGCTCAGCATTAACTTGTAATTCCATNGCATTTTTAACNGTAACAGGAGGGGTAATNTTTTTAATTTCGTACCTATGTACGCGTATTCCCCAACATTCGCCTGCTTTATCTAATACTTCAACGACTTTAGCACTGATCAAATCACGTTCTTCAAAAGTACGATCTAATTCCAGTGTACCGATAACCGATCTTGTAGTGGTTTGTGCTAATTGCATCGCAGCAAAGCGGTAATCGGTAATACCATAACTGGCCTTTACCGCATCAACTACTTGAATATAAATAACGCCATCAACTTCAACATTTACTTCATCCTTTGAAAAGCATTCTTGTGGTGGTACATCAATCGTTTCCTCTTTTAAATCTTGTATATAAGCAACTCGATCAACAAAAGGAATAAGTGCATGAAAACCTGCGGCTAAGGTACAACGATATTTACCTAAACGCTCAATAACATAAGCTGATTTGGTTGGTACTAAACATATTGCTTGAATAAATTTATAGGCAAGTACTAAAAAAATCACTGCCCAAACAATCATTACAAACAAGTCTATTTGATTAATATTATTTAGCATAATTATTTACCTCCTTGTACTGATTTTGTGGTGTTGGTAACTTGTTCCATGCCATTAAAAAACCCATCCAGTTTAGCGACCTCAGTAGGTAGTACAGAGACATCTGCAATTGCCAAAATTTTACCCGTTTGTTTAATAAATTCATTAAGCAAGCGTACTTTAATCGCTTTATCACCACTGGGTTGAGCGGATGCCTGAGCAATCATATTAATACCTTGTGCAGTCGCATCTGCTAAAATTTCAATCTCTTTAGCTCGACCATGTGCTTCATTAATTTGACGTTGTTTATCACCTTCAGAAATATTAATAGCCTCTTGGCGTTCGCCTTCAGATAAGTTTATGGTGGATTCTCTTTCTGCTTCTGCCAACGTAATTTCGGCTCGTTTTTTACGTTCAGCTTCCATTTGTTTTTCAAGGGTATGAACAACATTATGTGACGGTGTAATATTACGCACTTCGTAACGTAATACTTTTATGCCCCACGGATCAGACGCTTTATCGACTTCACGCACTATAGTTTCATTTAACTTGTCACGCTCAGAAAAAGTTTGTCCGAGTTTTAACTTACCAATTTCACTGCGCATGGTGGTTTGCGCTAAATTAATACTCGCGCGGCGATAATCTTCAATTCCATAACTGGCTTTTGCGCCATCCATCACCTGAATGTAAACCAAACCATCCACATCAATTTGAATATTATCGCGTGAAATACAACTTTGTGATGGAATATCAAGTACTTGTTCACGAGTTTCATGGCGATAAGCAACTTTGTCAAAAAATGGGATCAAAAAATGTAGCCCTGGTTGTCTAATACCGTTAAATTTGCCAAGACGTTCTACTACACAAACCTCCCGCATTTCAACAACAAGAATTAATTTAAGTAAAATAAACAGAAAGCCTAAAAAGGCAAAAGTAAAAATTGCTAACATAGATTATGACTCCTTTTGTACTATGATTTGTTTTATATTTTTAAGTTTTTGTACTAACTTTGCTAAGTAGATACTTGCTCTACGACTAATGAAATATTTTCTTTGCATATTATCTTGGCATGTTTACCTGCTTTAATTTCACTACCATCTCCCAATGCACTCCAAGTAGTACCTTGGAATTCAACTCGTCCTTTATTTATACCTGGACCAATATTTTCAACTACCAACACCTCTTTACCAAAAAGATCAAGTTCTTCATCTGCATTTTCGACTAATTGTTTACCACCAAAAAATTTATTGGTGAAAAAATTAAGGAAGAACAATAAAAATGTCGCGACAATAAACCATACAGTTAACACCATGACCCAAGTGTCTAAAATAGCGAATTTAATCCCTAGAGCAACAAAAACTGAAGCAATACCTAGGTTTAATAAAATTCCTCCGGGAACAATAATTTCAGCCAACGAAAGTACAACCGCCACAATCACCCAAGTTTCAACCATTAATAAATANNTCATTAGTTGTCCTGTTATTTCTTTTACAAAAATATTAAGAAAGTGTAAACCAATGTAGAACTAATGACATAATATGTCAAGAGNATTNANTTANGATNATNNNAATNNGAATTATAATTAACNTTTTGAACGATTAAAAACNACACCAAGNAATTGAATATCNGCTTCTTTTAATCGNTGAATAGTTTTACTNAAGGTTGAAATATCNGTTATTTCGGTATCNCAAATAATAATAACCGCATCAACTAGACGTGATACGACCAAAGCATCGCTAATTGTTCTAATAGGAGGAGCTTCTAAAATTAAGCGTTCATATATTGATTTTAATTTTTTCAAAAAATCAACAAAACGCTGTGTTGATATCATGGCAAGAGGATCTACAGGAATAGAGCCACTGGGTAATACAGTTAACCGCTTCATATTTTCAAAATGTAAACATTCACTGAATTTAACTTTTTGATCAAAATAATCAGTGATCCCTGGAGCATTTTCTTGTAACTCAAATGCACGTGCAATTGATGGCCGACTCAAATCAATATCAGCTAATAAGGTTTTTTCCATATTGCTACATGCTTCAGCTAAGTTAATAACTAAAGAAGCTTTACCCTCACCAGGATTTGCAGATGTTATAGCAACTACTTTGTTTTTATGTTGATTTTGCCCGATTAAAATAGAAGTACGCAATGATCTTATGGCTTCTGAAAAAGCATAACTTGTTTCACCTTTAGCTGAACGTAAAGGCAATGATGAGCGATTACGAAAGGTACGCTTTACTCGAGGTAAAGAAATCAAAACAGGCACGCCCATCATGCGTAATATATGTCTATATTGAGTCTCTTTATCACTTTTGAAATGTAATATAAGCCAAAAAGCAATACTAAATAAAACAGACACAATACTCACCATCAGCATAATAAGTACTACATTGGGTTTGGCTGGAAATTTAGGCTCTGCAGCAATATCAACGATGGTAAATTCCTTCACTTGTCCCATATCTTGTAATATTTCAGTTTCTCTTAATTTTGAAGTAAACAATTCTGACACATTTTGCATTGCTTCAACTTCACGAGTAAATTTTGCCAATTGGTATTCTTGTTTACCAAGCTTATTCAGTGATTTTTTTGCTATTGATAATTGTTTTTTTAATTCAATATTGCGTGAAATATGTCTTTTAATATTCTGTTGCAAACCATTAATTAACTGTTTTATCATAGCTGACAAGTCTTTTTTCAACGAGTCTAACGTGGATTTAGCCGCAATATAGCGAGGATGTTTGTTTTTATAACGTTTCGATAACTCAGCTAAAATCTTACTTTGTAATACAAGTTGATTTTGTATATTTTGAACCAAATTACTTTTCATTATCCAAGGTATTTGTAACAGCACATTTTCATTACCTAGGTTTTGCTTAATTTGTAAAATTGAACCTTGCTCTTCTGAAATAAGCTTGTCATTAAACTGTTTTTCTTTAATTAAAGAACCAATTTCATTTTTAGCCATTTCAATTTGTATATGCACATCAACAATATTGTATTTGTCTTGGTAATCATGAAGCTTATTTTCAGCAACGGTTAATCTTTTACCAATATCATTTAATTGGGTATTAAGATTTGTTGATTTATCTTGCACCTTCTTTTGTTGGAGGCTGGCATGAAAATCAAAAAAAGCAGGGCCAATAGCATTAACAATTTCCATTGCTAACTTGGGTCGATAAGATGAAAAACTAAGCCTAAGCATATCAGTATTACGTACTTTACTCAGGGTCAAATGGGATAAAAAGTAATCAATAACATGATCGATATTATCAACATTTTTAGGCTTTTCATCTAAAAATTCATTTTCTTTTTGTAAATTTAATTGTGTCACAATAATACGAACAAATTGACGAGAACGAATAAACTCAATATAAGTATCCATTTTATTATTATTGCCTTTACCTAAAAAAGCCATACTCGGCATTTGTATACCGCTGGCATTAGAGTCGCTTAATAATAAGGTACTATGAGCAATATAAACTTTAGGAAGCTGGATAACAAAAAATCCTGCGTAAACAATAATAGAAGCAGCAAGAAGAACAATCCTAAATTTTTTTAACCATATAAAAGCAAACAAATCACCCAAATCAAATGATGTTTCATGGTATGTTGAGGTGTCATTAGATAAACTATTCATTTAGAAAATACTTTCTTCTATGGTAATTATATCACCGGGGAATACATTACTATCCTTTTTAGCTTTTATCTTGGTGCGCTCAATACCCCGTAATATATACCACTGTTTCTTTGATGCTCTATCTTTTAATCCGCCAGCAACAGCAATGGCTTGATCAATAGTTAAACCAAATACAAATTCATAAGATCCTGGCGATTTAACCGCCCCTTTAATATAAAAAGGTCGATATAATTCAATAATAACCGTAACGCTGGGCGTAACTAAATAACCATCTTTGAATGCTATTTCAAGCTCTTTACTTAACGTTTTAACCGTTTTATTTACAACGAAAACATCACCAATTAAAGGTACATTGACTTGTCCAGATGGACCTACTCTCACCCGCACAGACAAGTCTATTTCGTTATAAACAGAAATAGAAATAGTATCACCAATACCAATCACTAACGCTTTATCACTAGCGAGTGATGCGTTAGAAAAAAATATTGCTGTGACAAATGCTACGATTAAAAGTCGTATAACCAATGTATACTCGCCTCATTTTGTTGATATGCAATTGTTCCATTACTGTCTTTAACATTGCGATAATTTAAAGACAATTTGATATGGTGGTAATTTTGTATATTAAAATTCACTCCTACATCCATATAATTATCTTTTAGACTATGACTATTAGTGACTTCTTGAAAATAAGTGTTAGACAGTGCCAATTTGGCATAATACCTCCATTGACTACTATATAAATAATTGGCGAATAATTGCCATTGTTGCTGTACAGAGTCACTAGCTATTGCGCTTTCACCTACAATGGAAGATTGTGATGATGAAAATATAAAGTGTAGATCATCTCTAGGATCATACTTGTATAAAAGTTGCCAAATAAGACCCGTTGTTTTATCTGCTTTATTAGGAACTCGTTGATATTTACCCATTAAAAAGCTTAACGTAGAAATTCCACTGGGTCGCCAATCCATACCCAACATGATTTGTTGCTTATCACTATCATCACGTAACAAAGCATCATAGTTATCATTTTGTTGTTCTAATAAAGCAATAAATCGAGTATTAGATGATAATTTAAATTTAATATTTAACGATAATTTTTTTTGTAGTAATGAAAACAACTGTGAATATACATTTATATCGCTATATTGTGTATCAAGCTGTTGGTAATTAAGCGTAATACTTCGGTTATCGGCATCTCCACCATAAGTTATACCGAATAAAGCATTGCTTTGTTTTTTTTTATCAGCATCAACAATATTCAATCGAAGTTTTGAAAGACCCCTACCAAATAACTCATCTTCTTGTTTATATTCTAATGAAGCATCAAAATAAATTTTTTTTAATAGATGTAATCGCCCTAAAAACGAGAATTCACTTTGAGCAAAACTATTTGTATTGGTTAAGCTTTTTTTATCTATGTTAGCCTTAGTATATTCACCAGAGTATTTTGCCTGTAACCATAAAGCATCATAAACTGACACTAATTCGCCTTCTGCCGACAGGATAAATGCCGCTGCTGTGGCTTTATTTTTAAGTGTAGGATTAAAATTATCCGAATACTGTGCCGCTAAATCAACTTTTAAAGGAGAGGCATTTTTATTAAGGTTATCGGCAACACTAAAAGCGCTAATCGCCAGTAGAATTATTATAAAAAGAACTTTAGCCATATACTATCCAAATTTAGGATTTTATCCATACCCAAACCACTTCAAGATACGAGTTTCAGGAGCTTGGGTATATACGTCAAAAAAACATCTAATATGACGAAGCAATTTTTAAGCCATAAAACCTATACACTTTATTATAAACCAATTGCATCAATGATGAGCTGGGCGAGTGTATGCCACAGGTGCTTCAATCAATATTCGTTTAGCTTCGTCTTCATTTCTGGTGACTAAGGCATAATTCAATTGGCTTAATAATTTAACTGTTTTTTCAAAGGGCAATTGAAATTCATCCGCCCCCATTATTAATGGGTGTTCGGTATCGGTTTCGGCATCATCTATTAATAATTCTTCATAAAGTTTCTCGCCTGGGCGTAAGCCTGAAAAAACAAGCTTAAGATCACCAAAAGGATTATCATCAGTAACGATAGTAAACCCCATTAAATGAGCCATTTTAGTGGCTAAATCCACAATTTTTACGGGTTCCCCCATATTAAGTACAAAAACTTCGCCATGTTTTCCCATCGCACCTGCTTGAATAACTAATTGTGCGGCTTCGGGTATCGTCATAAAATATCGAATAATATCTGGATGGGTAACCGTTATTGGGCCCCCTTTAGCTATTTGTTTAGCAAATAGGGGAACAACAGAGCCCGAAGAACCAAGCACATTACCAAAGCGTACAATAGAATATTCGGTGTTTTTACATAATTTAGCGATACCTTGCACATATAATTCAGCAAAACGTTTAGTCGCCCCCATAATATTTGTTGGTCTTACCGCTTTATCTGTCGATATTAATACAAATTTTTCAACATTAAATTCTGCGGCAACTAAAGCAACATTAGCCGTACCAAAAATATTGTTACGTATTCCCATTGCCACATTACACTCTACCATTGGCACATGTTTATAGGCCGCCGCATGATAAATAGTGTGAATTTTATATTGTTGTAAAACTTCTCGTAAAACTTCAGAATCTTGCACTGTTCCCAGCACAGAATGAATAGGAATATCAGGAAATCTATTTTTTAATTCATGTTCTATTTGGTAGAGATTAAATTCACATAATTCAAACAACACTAATGATTCAGGATTTTGGCGAATAATTTGACGGCATAATTCACTACCGATAGAACCACCAGCACCAGTAACCATGACTCTTTTATGATGAATATTAGGGGTTAATAAATGTTCTATGGGTGGAACAAATTCACGGCCAAGTAAATCTTCAATTTTAATTTCACGCAATTCNGTNATTTTACGNTCACCTGAAACTAATTCCTTTAAATTAGGAACCGTTAATANCTCCAGTGCAAANGGTTCTAATTCTTTGATCAANTCCTTGCGGCGACTGATAGAGGTATTAGGTACNGCAAGNANCATTTTTTTTATATTATATTTCTTAATTAATTCGGTAATTTTACTACGAGGTCTTACTTCTAACCCTAAAACTTTNTTGCCTCGGTATTGTTTTTTATCATCAATAAAAGTAACCGGAAATAAATCGGAATGATGTTTTAATGCTAATGCTAACATTCGCCCCGTATCGGCAGCACCAAAAATAAGGCAATTCTCTCGCTGTTTATAAGCATGGCTTTTCACTACAAAATACAAGGTAAATCGTGGCCCGCCAATTAAGCCGACTGCCAATATCCAATAGATAAAAGGAACACTATTAGGTAAAAAGGCATGTAACGGAAACTGAAGAATAAACATAAAAACACACGAAGCTGTAATACCATATAATAATAAAACGACCGCTTTACCACTAAGGTAGCGAAT
>JAESPQ010000038.1 GCA_016765535.1 Alteromonadaceae bacterium
TAATTATGTTGTTATAAAAACAAAAAAAGCTAACTGAGTAAACAGTTAGCTTTTATTATTAATACGATTTTTGGTATTTATAATATTTTTTTGTAGGGTGGTGCATGAGGAACGAATGCCCACGCGATAGCTATAGGCTAAAATATTGGTGGGCAAAATTGCCCACCCTACTTTTACGTCACAATATATCCCTATTCGCATCGTGAATTTGAGCTAAAGCGAAAATATTTCGTAGGGTGATGCATGAGGAACGAAATGCCCACGCGATAGCGATAGCCGAAAATATTGGTGGGCAAAATTGCCCACCCTACTTTTTACGTACAACATATCTCTATTCGCATCGTGAATTTGAGCTAAAGCGAAAATATTTATCGTTATTCAATTATGAAGGAACGAAATGCCCACGCGATAGTCATAGCCAAAATATTGGTGGGCAAAATTGCCCACCCTACTTTTTACGTCTCAATATCCCTATTCGCATCTTGAATTTGAGCTAAAGCGAAAATATTTATCGTTATTCAATTATGAAGTATGACCTTCGCTAACCCCTTCATGTGTACCAGTTACTGCCATTTCTTCTTCTAATTTCTCATCAATATTAGCACTATGATCACCTTCTGCACCGTGCATCCATACTACTAATTTACCCGCAGAAAAGAAGATGATTAAACCAGTAATTAATGCTGCAATACCAACAGACATAAATATAGTGGCCGCATTATCAACCATTTCTTGACCTTCGCCAACAAAGCTACCAATAAAACCAGCGAGTTTATTTGATAGCGCGGTGAAGAAAAACCAAATACCCATTAATAAAGAGGTAAATTTAAGCGGCGCTAATTTAGTGACCATAGATAAGCCAATAGGAGATAAACATAATTCGCCTAGTGTATGGAATAAATAAGCGAATACTAAAAATAGCATGCTAACTTTTACGCTAGTGTCGCCACCTTGAACCATAGTAGCCCATAACATGACAAAGAAGCCTAAGGCTAAAAAGAACATAGCGATGGCAAATTTCTTCGGTGATGTAGGTTCATTAGAACCCATTTTAATCCAAACTGAGGCAACAACAGGGGCGAGTAAAATAATAAACATCGCGTTTAATGATTGAAATGAAGACGCGGCTATTTCAAAACCAAACATAGTACGATCAGTAAAATCAGAAGCATAAATGGTAAATAAACCACCCGCTTGTTCAAATCCAGCCCAAAAAATAACAGAGAACATACTCATGATCAGGATAACTTTCATACGATCTTTATCTGCAGTACTTAATGGCGCATCTGCTTTAACTTCCCCTTTAGTCCGTTTTGCCGAGGGTTGTACACCAATATCACCTAAATATTTATTGCCTAACGTTAATTGAAGAATTAAACCTATTATCATACCGCAACCGGCTAAGATAAAACCGTAATGCCAGTTAACAGTTTCACCAAGCACACCGACAGTTAGCGGTGCTAAAAAGGCACCTAAGTTAATTCCCATGTAAAAAATAGTAAAAGCACCATCACGACGATGATCACCTTCTTCATATAAATCACCCACTAAACTTGATACGTTCGCTTTAAATAAGCCATTACCGATAATGATTAGCGTTAAGCCAATATAAAATACGGTTTCTTCCATACCAACAATCATAGATTGCGGAATACCTAAGGTAAAATAACCAAGAGAGAAGATCATCCCTCCCCAGATAATTGCTTTACGTTGTCCTATAAGATTATCTGCTAGCCAGCCACCAATTAAGGGCGTTAAATAAACAGCCATGGTAAAGGTGCCGTATAGACTAAGTGCTTCACCCGTTGTCCAGCCAAAACCACCGTCTTCAACACTCGCTACCAAATATAAAACCAATAAAGCACGCATGCCGTAGTAACCAAAACGTTCCCACATTTCGGTGCCAAACAATAGGAAGAGTCCTTTTGGGTGACCAAAGAGGGTACCCGCGTTAGGTTTATTCATATAATTATCCTTTCCAAAATTGTAATGATTCTGATTTTGTTTATACAAAAGCACATCTAAGTTATTATTTATTATGAGTATTTACCATTTTAAATACTTGTTATATACGTTTGAGTATAAATATTCAAAATCAGTGTCATGAATATAAGTAGGCGCTTTTATACCTTATACCGCTAGGGTATGGCAAGTTACGTATTTAAATATAAGTATAATTAGCTGTAAATAAACGCAGAAAGCATCTTTATTGGTGTTGATTATACTGGTAAACTTCGTCTCTATTTTAGTGTGTGTGCTTATTTTTCTTTTTGTGAATGGTTATTTTTAACAGAATTTAAAAAAGAGCTGTGTTATAGGATTAACAATAAACAAAATGAATAATTTGTTTGGAATATGTTGGGTTAAAAAGAAAATGATTAAAAATTCGTTGTTGCAAGTATTATTAACCGTTAGTTTAATTATTTTAAGTACTATTTTTAGTCAAGCTACTGTGCAAGCAGCACAAGTAACCCCGCAGCAAATAGCGCAGTTTAAAAAGTTACCACCCTCTCAACAACAAGCTATGGCTAAAGCGATGGGGGTTGATATTAATGCTTTTAAGCAACAAATGTCAGCAGGTCAAAATAATTTACAATCTCCTATGCAATCGCAAAGTAACCTTACTTATCCGCGTGGTACCCAGTTTGATGCCTTAGGTAACCCTATTTCACCAGAACAATTAGCCGCTGATGAATTAGCTAAAAAAGAAGCAGAAGATGGACCGAAAGAGCCACAGCCTTTTGGTTATGATGTGTTTGCCAATGCCCCTGCTACTTTTGCTCCTAATATGGATATTGCTATTCCTGAAGGGCATTTGATCGGTAGTGGTGATAAGCTTTCTATTCAGATGTTTGGTAAAGAAAATAATGATTATCAATTGCCCGTTAATCGTGAAGGGCAAGTGATTATTCCTAGTTTAGGTGCTTTTAATGTTGCCGGCTTATCTTTTGCTGAAATGAAACTGTTTTTAAAAGCACAAATTAAAAAACGACTTATTGGTGTTGATGTTGTTATAAGCCTTGCTGAATTACGTTCTATTCGTGTTTTTGTGTTAGGTGACGCTTTTAAACCAGGTCCTTATACGTTAAGTTCTTTATCGACCATCACTCATGCAATATTTGCAGCGGGCGGTATTAATGATATTGGTAGTTTACGAAATATTCAGTTAAAACGTTCAGGCAAATTGATTCAAACCTTAGATCTTTATGATTTATTAATTAACGGCGATTCATCTGGTGATCAATCGTTACAATCGGGCGATGTGGTTTTTATTGCGCCTGTAGGCAAACGTGTAACTATTGATGGTCAAGTTCGTCGTCCCGCTATTTATGAATTAGCCGCTAATGAAAGCTTTAGTGATGTTATTACTATGGCGGGAGGATTATTGCCTTCGGCTTATCCTAAATCCACCATAGTAGAGCGCTATAATCAAAATAATTTACGCTCTATTATTAATATTGACTTATCAAACAAGCAAAAAACACAACAAAAAGTCAACGCAGGTGATTACATTCGTGTGATGGAAACAGGAGAAATGTTTGATCAGTCAATTACTATTATTGGCGCGGCTACACGACCGGGTAACTATCAATGGCAGCAAGGTGAAAAAATCACCGATCTTATTCCTAATGTAAATACTCACTTACTCAAATATGCCGACTTAAATTATAGTTTATTAATTCGCGAAATTAATGTTGCCCGCGATATTGAAATATATCAGTTTTCACTCGCTGAAATTATCACCAATACAAAGTCTAAGAATAATTTTTTACTGCAACCACGTGATAAAATAGTGGTATTTTCAAAGATGGCCAAAATTAGTGATGAAACGTTATCGTTAGATAATTTAGCTTATACCCAACAAGCATTATTTGATAAAGAAAAAAAGCAAGCCAAGAAGAAATATAAACAAGAATTATTTTGGCAACGCTATGGCGCAGAAAAATCACAATATCAAACGCCTGAAGATAACAGTGAGAAAAAAGCCAACGAATTAATTAATCAATCGATAGCCCAAATTACGGGTGGGCAAGTAGAGGAAGAGCTTGATATTCGAGAAATGGGTTTATTCTCACGCCAACGTTTACTTATTCCAATTATTACCCAGTTAAAGCGTCAAGGTTCGGTGGGTGAGCCTATTCAATTAGTGGAAGTTGATGGAGAAGTTAAGTTTCCTAGTATTTATCCGCTAGCTAAAAATGGTCGTGTTAAAGACTTAATTGCTGCTGCCGGAGGAGTTACAGAGTCTGCTTATTTAATTCGTTCTGAAATTACCCGTAATAAAGTCACCCCAAGTCGTGTTGATAAAGAGTCATTAGATATTAATCTTGCTAAAGCATTGCAAGGGCAAGCGAGTGATAATATTTTATTGCAAAGTAAAGACCGATTAAATATTCATAAAATACCAGCATGGAGTGAAAACCATACGGTTGAATTACGTGGCGAGTTTGTGTTCCCAGGTAAATACACCATTAGACGTGGTGAAACGCTAGCTGAATTGATTAATAAAGCGGGTGGTTTTACTAAATTTGCTTATGCTCGCGGTTCGGTTTTTTCACGAAAAAAATTAAAACAATTAGAACAACAAAATTTAATTAAATTAGCCTCTGATTTACGCATTGAAATTGCCTCTAAATCTTTGTCTGATGCGAAGAGTAATATTTCCTATAGTGAATCAAAATTATTATTAGCCGATTTAACTAAAGTGACGCCTATTGGTCGTTTAGTTATTGATTTACCTAAAGTGATGAGTGATAAAAACTTTGATATTAAACTCGCTGATGGCGATGTGCTTTATATTCCGAGTAAAAACAATTCAATTAATGTTATTGGTCAAGTGCAAGTAACCTCATCGCACATATATGAAGCAGGATTGTCGGCAGAAGATTATATTGCGCGTAGTGGAGGCATTAAAAAGCGTGCCGATGAAGAACGGATTTATGTTATCTCGGCCGATGGTCGTATAAATATCACCGCTAACAATAATTGGTTTAGTACTTCAGATAATTCGATGAAACCCGGTGACACGGTAGTGGTACCGTTAGATTCAGAATATACCAATAATATTGAATTGTGGTCATCGGTAACACAAATTATTTATAACAGTGCGGTAGCGATTGCCACCATTAGTAAAATTTAATAGTTTAATTTAAAGAAACAGAATAGATAAGTAAATAACATGAAAGTAACAGTATTTGGTATTGGTTATGTTGGCTTAGTACAAGCCGCAATTTTAGCTTCGGTAGGTCATGATGTGGTATGTGTTGATATTGACGAAGTTAAAGTTGAAAACTTAAAAAAAGGCAATATTCCTATTTATGAACCTGGGTTAACACCTTTGGTTGAAGAAACTTATAAAAGTGGTTTATTAAAATTTACTACCGATGCAAAAATGGGCGTTAATCATGGTCAGATCCAATTTATCGCAGTAGGCACGCCTGCTGATGAAGATGGTTCGGCTGATTTGAAATATGTACTCGCTGTTGCTAAAACTATTGCTAGTTTTATGACTGATCCTAAGATCATTATCGATAAATCTACTGTTCCTGTGGGTACTGCCGATAAGGTAAAAGCGCAAATTGCTGAAGTACTTGCTGAGCGTGATGTCACGATTGATTTTGATGTGGTTTCAAATCCTGAGTTTTTAAAAGAAGGCGCGGCGGTTAACGATTGTATGAAACCTGATCGTATTGTTGTAGGTACTGATAATGCAGCAGTACATCAACCAATGCGTGAGCTTTATGCGCCCTTTAATCGTAATCACGATCGGATGATCTTTATGGACATTCGCTCTGCGGAGCTAACTAAGTATGCGGCTAATTGTATGTTAGCCACTAAAATTAGTTTTATGAATGAAATGTCAAATTTAGCTGAGCTGTTAGGGGCTGATATTGAAGCGGTTCGCCATGGTATTGGTAGTGACTCACGTATTGGCTATCAATTTATTTATCCTGGTTGTGGTTATGGCGGCTCATGTTTTCCTAAAGATGTGCAAGCTTTAGTCAAAACTGCACACGGCATTGATTATAAACCTGCTTTGTTAGAAGCGGTTGAGTCTGTTAATTATGCACAAAAGCAAAAACTATTTACGCATTTAAATAATCACTTTAATGAAAAGCTTAGCGGAAAAACAATTGCAATATGGGGATTATCCTTTAAACCACAAACTGATGATATGCGTGAAGCTTCATCGCGGGTGTTAATGGAAGCTTTATGGCAAGCTGGCGCTAACGTACAAGCTTATGATCCTGAAGCGATGGAAGAATGCCAACGACTTTATGGTGTGCGCGATAATTTAGCCTTAATGGGCACTAAAGAAGCGGCATTAAAAGGTGCCGATGCCTTAGTTATTTGTACCGAATGGAGTCAATTTAGAGCGCCTGATTTTGAGTTGATCGCAGCGAGTTTATCAGAAAAAATTATAGTTGATGGCCGCAATTTATTTGAACCTGAGTTATTAAAAGAGCGTGGTTTTAGTTACTATGCTATTGGTCGTGGTGATAGTGTAAAAAAATATGATGGTAAAGGCTAAGGTAAATTAATGACAACGATAATTAAACAAGTAATAAAAAAAGCAGTTATTCCTGTTGCTGGTCTAGGTACGCGTATGCTACCAGCGACCAAAGCCATTCCAAAAGAAATGCTACCGATTGTTGATAAGCCTTTAATTCAATATATCGTCAATGAGTGTGTTGCCGCAGGTATTACTGAAATTATTTTAGTCACCCATTCCTCAAAAAATGCCATTGAAAACCATTTTGATAAATCGTTTGAATTAGAAACAACGCTTGAAAAACGCGTTAAACGTCAATTGCTTGATGAAATTCAAGCGATATGTCCTAAACACGTTACTATTATGCATGTTCGTCAAGGCGAAGCAAAAGGCTTAGGACATGCCGTATTAAAAGCACGTCCTATTGTTGGTAATGAACCTTTTGTGGTGGTGCTACCAGATGTTATTTTAGATGATGCGAGTGCCGATTTAAAAACTGAAAATCTTGCCGCGATGCTTAATCGTTTTTACGAAACAAAGCATAGTCAAATTATGGTTGAACCAGTGCCGATGGCATTGGTGAGTAATTATGGCGTGGCTGATTGCGCCGGACATAAATTAGCGGCAGGTGAGTCTAAAGTAATGACTGCTGTTGTTGAAAAACCACCTGTTGATGAAGCTCCTTCAAATTTAGCGGTGGTAGGGCGTTATGTACTCTCAGCACAAATTTGGGATCTATTAGAATTTACGCCCCCTGGCGCAGGAGATGAAATTCAGTTAACCGATGCTATTGCCAGTTTAATGAAAGTGGAAACTGTTGAGGCTTTTCACATGACAGGAAAATCTCACGATTGTGGTTCAAAACTAGGCTATATGAAAGCCAATGTTGAATACTGTTTACGTCATCCTGAATTAGCGGAGAGTTTTGAAAAATATTTGCGTGAACTATTATCTTAAAAAACCTAACTTAGCTTAAATATTGCGCATAATGAATAATAATAATCAAAAGGACTTTAATGGATAATCTCCTGCAACTACTTGCTTTTGAAGCTAAAAATCGTGCTATTAGCGATCTTTTCACCCACTTAGATCGCGCCGATAAATTTTCATTATCGGCAGCCGATTTGTATCTAGATTTTTCCAAACAAAATATCACTGAAGATGAATTAAATGCGTTAATGGTATGGGCTAAAGACTTAAAATTAACCGAAAAAATTCAAGCTATGTTTTCTGGTGAACCTATTAATAATACTGAAAATAGAGCAGTATTACATACATTATTACGAGCGCCAGCATCACAACAGCGAGCAATTCTAGCGGATAAAGCGGATGAAGTGATTGCTACCGAAAAGCGTATGGAAGTACTTGTTGATGATGTACTGCAAGGAAAAATTTGTACGGCAACTAATAAACGTTTTACTGATGTATTAGCGATTGGTATTGGTGGCTCTTTTTATGGCTGTAAAACCGCATTAAGCGCATTAAATGATTATTGTGTCAGTGATGTGAAAGTACATTTACTTTCTAATGTAGATGGTCATGCTATGACACAAAAACTAACACAACTTAATGCTGAAACAACCTTAGTTATTGTTATTTCTAAAACCTTTACTACCCAAGAAACACTACTTAATGCCAACAGCGTTAAACAATGGTTGCTAGCAAACGGTGTAACCCAACATGCATTAGCAAAGCATTTGTTAGCGGTAACGAGTCATAGTCAAAAAGCACTTGAATTTGGTGTTAACGCTGAAAATATTTTACCCATGTGGGACTGGGTTGGTGGTCGTTTTTCTGTCTGGTCAGCCGTTGGATTACCGCTTGCCTTAGCAATAGGAATGGAAAACTTCAATGCCTTTAAACAAGGTGCATGGCAAATGGATGAACATTTTCAGCATGCTAGTTTTACTGAAAATATGCCCATTATTATGGCGTTGATAGGCATTTGGAATCGTAGTTTCTTATCATACCCCGCATTGGCAGTATTACCTTATAATCATGCTTTAAGGGCTTTTCCAGGTTATTTGCAGCAAACTGATATGGAAAGTAATGGTAAATCTGTTGCGCAAAACGGTGATAAATTAACCTATGCCACCGCACCGATAGTATTTGGTCAAGAAGGCACAAACGGTCAGCATGCTTTTATGCAGTTAATGCATCAAAGTGATGACATTATTCCCACCGATTTTATTATTTCTTTAACGACGACAAGTCAATATCAAGATCATCAACAAGTCTTATTTGCTCATTGTATTGCTCAAGCAGAGGCATTGATGCAGGGTAAATCACTTGATCAAGTTATTACCCAATTATTAAGTGAAGGTATGAATGAGCAAGAGGCTTTACGTTTAGCACCACACAAAACCATGAAAGGTAATACTCCAAGTAATACTTTATTGTTAAAGCAACTTGATCCTACATCATTAGGGGCTTTATTTGCTTTATACGAGCATAAAATTTTTGTACAAGGCGCACTTTGGCAAATAAACTCTTTTGATCAATGGGGCGTTGAATTAGGTAAACAGTTAAGTGGTGATGTATTGGCTTTGCTACAAAATAAAATAGCGCCATCATCGGCAACTCAATTGTCATCATCAAGTAAAAAATTGATCCAACAATTTAAAAACTCTGTTTAGCCTTAATAAATATTTAGTCCTAATAAATATTTAGTCCTAATAAAAATTTAGGTTGATTTTTATTTTACATATTCCATTTTGTTATATAAATACTATTTCTTATATGGAATGGTTCGTAAGTTTATGGCATTATTAATTCATTAATTGTTTTGATATTAGAATGATATTCAATGAATTTAACTCATTTGCAAAAATTAGAAGCGGAATCTATTCATATTTTTCGTGAAGTCGCTGCCGAATTTGATAATCCTGTGATGCTTTACTCCGTAGGTAAAGACTCTGCGGTGTTATTACATCTTGCTCGTAAAGCTTTTTACCCGGGGAAAATCCCCTTTCCTTTACTGCATGTTGATACCGATTGGAAATTTAAAGAAATGATCGCTTTTCGCGATAAAATGCAAAAAAAGTATCAATTTGACTTACTAGTGCATAAAAATCCAGAAGGTATTGAACAAGGCATTGGTCCTTTTACGCATGGTAGTGCAATACATACCGATGTGATGAAAACGCAGGGCTTAAAGCAGGCATTGGATCAATACGGTTTTGATGCTGCTTTTGGTGGCGCGCGTCGTGATGAAGAAAAATCGAGAGCTAAAGAACGTGTTTATTCGTTTCGTGACAGCAATCATCGTTGGGATCCTAAAAGCCAACGTCCTGAGTTATGGAATATTTATAATGGTAAAGTCAATAAAGGCGAGAGTATTCGCGTTTTTCCTTTATCGAACTGGACTGAATTAGATATTTGGCAATANATNTATTTAGAAAGCATTGATATTGTGCCGCTATATTTGGCGGCTAAACGTCCAGTTGTAGAGCGCGATGGTACCTTGATCATGGTTGATGATGATCGTATGCCGATTAAAGCGGATGAAAAAGTTGAAATGAAAGAAGTACGTTTTCGTACTTTAGGTTGTTATCCTTTAACGGGGGCGATTGAATCTAGTGCAAAAACACTACCTGAGATCATTCAAGAAATGTTATTAACCAAAACCTCTGAACGCCAAGGTCGGGTGATAGATCATGATTCGAGTGGCTCTATGGAGAAGAAGAAGATGGAAGGTTACTTTTAATCTGAGCGGATTTATTCTCTGCCGCTTGCGGAGTTTGTAGGTTAGGCTTTAGCCTATCAAATTGACGGCAACTCTTCATAAAAAGAATGCCGACCTACATTTTTCGTTATAATATATCCCTCTTTGCGTAACAAATTTGAGTTAAAACGAAAAGCCTTGGCTTGGGGTTGTTAATTCGTCTTTTAGACTAACTGTTTAGACTAACTTTTTATATAAAAACATATTTTTCAAGGAACTCGCATGAGTCACCAATCAAATTTAATTGAATCAGACATTCAGGCTTATTTAAAGCAGCACGAAAATAAAGAATTAGTTCGCTTTTTTACTTGNGGTAGTGTTGATGATGGTAAAAGTACGCTAATTGGTCGTTTATTACATGATTCTAAAATGATCTTTGAAGATCAATTAGCAGCAATAACACAAGACAGTAAGAAATCAGGCACCACTGGTGATGAAGTTGATTTAGCGTTATTAGTTGATGGTTTGCAATCTGAACGTGAGCAAGGTATCACCATTGATGTTGCTTATCGTTACTTTTCAACNGATACGCGTAAATTTATTATTGCTGACACTCCAGGTCATGAGCAATATACACGCAATATGGCAACAGGGGCATCAACCTGTGATTTAGCGATTATTTTGATTGATGCTCGTCGTGGCGTGCAAGTACAAACTCGTCGTCATTCATTTATTTGTTCGCTGTTAGGCATTAAACATGTGCTGGTAGCGGTTAATAAAATGGATTTAGTCGAGTATAGCCAAGATACCTATCAAAAAATCAAAAAAGATTATCGTAATTTTGCACAAGCATTAAATTTTTCTGATGTGCGTTTCGTGCCTATTTCAGCCTTAAAAGGTGACAACGTTGTTGAAGAATCACAACAGATGTCTTGGTATCCGGGCGCGACTTTAATGAAATTATTAAATACTATAAAAGTAGATGATAAACAAAATTTTAGTGAATTTCGTTTTCCCGTACAATACGTGAATCGCCCCAACCTTAATTTTCGTGGTTTTTCAGGCACTGTTGCTTCAGGTTTTGTCCGTACTGGCGATACTGTTGTTGCTCTGCCATCAGGTAAAGAAAGTAAAGTTAAAAGTATTGTTACCTTTGATGGCGAATTAGAACGTGCCGATAAAGGTATGGCAGTAACGTTAACGCTTAGTGATGAAATTGATATCAGTCGTGGTGAAATGCTTGTTAAAAAAGACAATTTGCCACATTCGTCAAAAGAGTTTAATGCCACAATTGTATGGATGCATGAAGATGCTTTAACAGCAGGTCGTGAATATTATATTAAACATGGCAGTAAAATGACCACNGGTCATGTCACGAATATTGATAGTAAGATTGATGTTAACACCTTAGCAAAAAGTGCTACTGCACAGCTTAAGCTTAACGAAATTGGTTTGGCAAATTTTAAAGTGGATGAAACCTTACACTTTGATGCCTATAACATCAACCGTGAAACCGGTGCTTTTATTATTATAGACAGAATTTCTAATTTGACTGTTGGCGCGGGTATGATCAATGAAACACGTAACGAGCAAGATAAAGTAGATTTTTCTGCCTTTGAAGTCGAATTTAATGCGTTAGTACGTAAGCATTTTCCGCATTGGGGCACTCGGGATATCAGTAAATTATTAAGTTAGCTTTTGGCATGAATTTGAGTGGGTTTAATCCCCTCNGTGGGGGATTGGTAGGTTAGGCTTTAGCCTATCAAGTTGACTAAAATTGTGAAATTAATACAGGAAAAATACTTTGGAGCTAGCACAATGGTTAATGGTGCTGATCTTTTTACTGACCTTTATTGGTTTAGTTAAATATCAGCAGGTGCCTGAAAGAGTTTTTGCTAGTGCGAGCCTTGCTTGCTTGGCTTTTTCGTTTGTTAGTTCGCAGCAACTATTAAATAATGCGGTTAACCAAGGCTTAGTCACACTCATTTTATTGGTGTTAGTGTCGTTTGCGTTTGAACGTACTAGTTTATTAAGACGAATTTCAGCATTACTATTTAATGGTTCAGTGTTTAAATCTACCGTGAAAACCTTATTAGGTACTGCTATTTTTTCTGCGTTAATGAGCAATACTGCTGTGGTTGCTACTTTGATCAGTACGGTTAAAAATAANCGTTTGATCAATCCNGGTAAATTATTACTGCCATTATCTTTTGCCGCTATTCTTGGCGGTACGTTAACGTTAGTTGGCACCTCAACAAACTTAATAGTTAACAGTATGTTGATAGAGCATACTCAGCAAGGGTTGCACTTTTTTGATTTTATCCTCGTTGGAGCTACTGCTTTAGTCACTTGTTTAGTGGTTATTTTATTAAGAATTAACACTCTTGCTGATATGAATAGTGAAGCGCCGCAATCAGAAGATTATTTAGTTGAAGCTAAAGTGAGCGAACACTCTAATCTTATTGGTAAAACCGTTGAAGAAAATGGTTTACGTAATTTAGATGCTTTATTTTTAGTTGAGTTAGTGCGTGACTCGCGCTTAATTTCTCCAGTAAAACCTGATGAAGTCATTGAGGCAAACGATAAGCTTATTTTTTCGGGTGATATTGCCAAAGTTTTTGTTATTCAACAGTTTGATGGCTTAAGCTTGTTTGCTGAGCAAAATGGTTTATTGCGTGAAAACTTAACCGAAGTATTAATTAAACCCGACTCTGCNATTATTGGTAAAACCTTAAAGCGAGCAGGTTTTCGCGCGCGTTTTGATGCTGCTGTAGTCGCAATTCGTCGTGAAGGTGGTAATTTATCAGGTAAATTAGGTGATATTGTTATTCAGTCAGGCGATTTTTTAGTACTAGCGGTTGGTAATGATTTTTGCTCTCGTACTAACTTATCAAAAAACTTCTATATACTTTCGGGTCATCAACCTGACAATATGCTCAGTGGCTGGCGCGATAAATTAACCGTATTTGGCTTTTTAGCAACCTTAACAACCAGCGTGTTATTGTCAGTGCCGTTATTAACGGCTTTATTGTTTTATATCGCNGTGTTACTCAGCTGTAATTGTTTAAATATTAACGAAATCAAGCGTCGCTTTCC
Source organism: Alteromonadaceae bacterium (assembly GCA_016765535.1). Classification (GTDB taxonomy): domain Bacteria; phylum Pseudomonadota; class Gammaproteobacteria; order Enterobacterales; family Alteromonadaceae. Next base: position 13,254 of record JAESPQ010000038.1, read on the forward strand.
CTTAGAAATTTGGTTGATTGTATTAGGCGCATTAACACTAGCAAGTGCATTAGAAAATACAGGCGTGGCAGCTATAATTGCTAATGATCTCGAATATTTATTACAAGGACATAGCGCTTATTTTGCCTTGGTTATGGTGTTTATTTTAACACTAATTATTACTGAACTTATTACCAACAATGCGGCTGCTGCGTTAGTTTTTCCTATTGCTTATAATGTGGCTTTAGCGTTAGATGTTAATGTGATGCCTTTTGTGATGGCAGTGGCATTTGCTGCCAGTGGTAGCTTTATTAGCCCTTATGGTTACCAGACCAATGTTATGGTGTATAACGCGGGTAATTATTCTTTAGCTGAATTTGTCCGTTTTGGCATTCCTGTTTCTTTGGTTTATAGCATTACTGTCTTGATCATGCTGCCAATAATATTCCCTTTTTAGTAACCGCTTAGGTTTTTGCTAAATACATAATGTAGGGTGGTGCATGAGGAACGAATGCCCACCATTGATTTATAAAGGACAATTTAACTGTTTATGCTAGTTGTCTGTTTATGCTAGTTGTCTGTTTATGCTAGTTGTCGGTTTATGCTAATTGTCGGTAGTACCAATCAACAATCCCCTTTAATTTTAAAAAATAGAATGATGTAAATGATGAAAACTGAAAACACGGTATGGCACCAACAACACATTAGTAAAACTCAACGTAGCCAACAAAAACAACAACGACCTTGTTTGTTATGGTTTACCGGTTTAAGTGGCTCTGGAAAATCGACTATCGCCAATGCCGTTGATGCGCTTTTATTTGCGCGAGGTTGCCACACTTATTTACTTGACGGTGACAACGTTCGTCATGGTTTAAATGGTGATTTAGGCTTTAGTGATGCAGCACGTATCGAAAATATTCGTCGTATTAGTGAAGTGAGTAAGTTATTTGTTGATGCGGGCTTAATTGTTTCTACCGCGTTTATCTCACCTTTTGCCAGTGATAGAACCATGGCGCGCAGTAAACTTCAACAAGGTGAATTTATTGAAGTGTTTGTTGATACTCCTATCGAAATTTGTGAGCAGCGCGATCCGAAAGGTTTATATAAAAAAGCCAGAAACGGCGAAATCACTGATTTTACGGGGATTGATTCCACTTATGATGTGCCTAAAAATGCCGAAATCCATTTACATACCGCTAATTTATCAGTTGAACAATGTGCTCAGCAGATAATTGACTATTTAGTTCAGCATGACTTTATCAATGCTAATAAGCAGGGATAACGTTATGCATTATGATGTTTTTAACGGTGATGCTGACGGTATTATTGCACTAATACAATTACGTTTAGCGCAGCCGCAAGATGCGGTGCTTATTACTGGCGTTAAACGCGATATTGCTTTATTACAGCAAGTTGATGTTAGCAAAGCACAGTCGGTGACGGTATTAGATATATCATTAGAAAAAAATAATACGCCTTTAACTAAATTATTAAATAATAATGTGGCAGTTTTTTACGTTGATCATCATCGTACTGGTGATATAAGTAAATTTATTAATAATGAACATTTTACTGGCTTGTTAAATACCGATGCGAATACCTGTACTAGCTTGTTAGTGAATGATTATTTAGACAATCGTTTCGCTTATTGGGCGATTGCTGCGGCCTTTGGTGACAATATGCAGCAATCAGCACAGCAGTTAGTCAATAAAATGGGTTTGTCTATACAGCAGAGCAGTTTTTTAGCTGAGCTTGGGGTATATATTAACTACAATGGTTATGGCGCGAGTATTGAAGATTTACACTTTCATCCAGCTGAGTTATATAAACAGCTTATTAGCTATAAAAATCCATTGAGCTTAATGACGAAAACTAATTCAGTTTTTACGGTGCTAAAACAAGCTTATCAGCAAGATATGGCAAAGGCGCAATCGGCAAAAATATTAGTTGATACAGGGGTTTGTAAAGTAGTTGAGCTAGCAAATGAGCCATGGGCAAGGCGCGTAAGCGGTGTGTTTAGTAATGAATTAGCCAATCAATCGCCCGATAAAGCCCATGCAGTATTAACACTTAACCCTAGTTCTTGTCGTACTGAAGTTAACTATACCGTGAGTGTGCGAGCGCCGTTAAATAACAAACAGGGTGCTGATGAAGTGTGCATTCAGTTTGCTACGGGGGGCGGTCGTGCAGGTGCGGCGGGTATTAATAAATTACCAGCGGCAAATATTGACGAGTTTGTGGCTTGTTTAAGTGATTATTATGGTTAATATTAGCGTTTAGACCTTAGCTAATTTTAGTTTTTTCATGGCGAGATTAGTGGTGGGCATTCGTACCTCATACGCCACCCTACAATAAATAATCACGTAGGGTGGGCATTTTGCCCACCAATGATTTTACCAAAGTGGTGGGCATTCGTATTTAATACTTTAGACCCTAGCTAACCCATCGCTGCATTGGTTTGTTCATCTGCCCAGCTTAATGCTTCATTATAATGTTTTAATACGGTTTCTTTATCTAATTTTAGTTTTTCCATCGCGACATTAGCATGATCCCACTGCGCTTTTTCGATAAAACTCACTAATTTAATGATCACCGCTAATGTGCCTTTATGGGTTAATAAAGGCGCTTTTATTTCATCTGCTAAGGGTAATTTGGCTAAGACGTCTTCTAAGTTTTCATCTAAAATGGCATCAATTTTTGATAATAAACCTACTAAAAAAGACAGTGATATATCAACATTTTTATTAATGTCAGCGGTAACCAGTTCACAAAATTTTGCTCGTGCCATTGATAAATTGATTAATTCACTCGGCTTATCAGGATTCATATTGGTCGCAAACATTAAACCAATGAAGCGCTTCAATTCAACGATACCTAAAGACACTAACGCTTGCTTAATTGATGATATTTCACTTCTACGCATAAATAAGGATGAATTTACATAGCGCAGTAATTTGTAAGACAAAGTTACATCACGTTGAAATACGTCGGTAATGCTGGTCAAATCAAGTTCTGTTTTAGAACTTTCATAAAGTAATTCTGCCATGGACATCTGTGAAGGTGATAAATTTTTTGTTTTTACCATTTCTGGTTTAGCAAAAAAGTAGCCTTGAAATAATTCAAAGCCATACTCTAGAGATTGTTGATATTGTTCATGCGTTTCTACTTTTTCAGCGAGTAATATTATATGTGGAAAATCGGCAATATCTTCTTTTATAATGGCTATTTCATCAAAACTAGTTTTTAATAGATCAATTTTTATAATAGAAATATAAGGGTAAAAGTGTGCCCAAACTTTTTGATGTAGATAATCGTCTAGCGCTAAAGTATAGCCTTTTTCGTGTAATTCTTTACAGCAGCTTAATAGCTTTTTACCAGGTTTAATGGTCTCTAATATTTCTATTACCACTTCATCCGTATGTAACATTTGCGGATAGCCTTGGGTAATGGTGTCTAAAGTAAAATTAATAAAGGCAGGCTTGTTGGCGGTAAACTCACTGATACCAACATTAAACTGGCTTGCTTCAACCATTTTGCTGGTCGCTTCATCACCATCAATATTAGGGAAAACATTATCTAGACTATCTCTAAATAATAATTCGTAACCATAAAGATTTTTATCGAGATCTAAAATAGGCTGTCTGGCTGCGTAGAAATACATAGAATTTGTTTATTCCTTTATAGTAATGTTGCTGGTATTCAATATAAAACATACTAGCTTGGCTTGCACTGTTTACTTGCGCTATTTACTATTTTAACAGAATGACAAAAAGTAAAAACAGTTACTGCTGAAAACATTCACAAATAACTTCAAGTTTACAGCTGATCACGGCAACATTTTTATAACCAATCCGCTGTAACTGCTCTGCAGCTAAAGAAGCTCTAGCACTGGTGGCGCAGTGAATAACTAGTTGTTTGTTTTCATCGGGGTGTAAGTTTAGCATTTTCATTTCTAAAACACCGCGAGGAATATTAACTGCGCCAACAACCGCTTGTTGTTCAACTTCACTCGGCTCTCGAACATCTATAAGTAAGCTGTTTTCTTGGCGTATTAAGGGGAATGCTTGTTCCGCGGTAATACGTGTGATATTTTTTTGTACTTGGCTAAGTAATTCTGGAATGGTGATTAGCATAGTTATTATTCTCCGTTTATTTTAATGATAGATTTTATTAAGAGTTTAGTCATTAGTAACTAATATAAAAATTAATTTAGTTGCCTGTTGCAGACTATCGTTTTATTATATTAATAATTACTAATTAAGCTACTAAAAGCTTTCATTAATTATTAATAAACCCAAATAAACCAAAATTAATAAATAAAACAAGCAACCAAATTTAAATAAAGAGTTTTTTATGAATGTTGATCCAAGTTTACTCATCGACCAAGCCCAAGAAGTTGCTGCTATTTTAAAACAGCTATCAAATAAGTATCGATTAATTATTTTGTGTACTTTAGCGGACAAAGAGCTTTCAGTGGGAGAGTTAAATGAAAAAGTCCCTTTATCACAATCAGCACTATCGCAACATTTAGGTAAATTAAGAGAGGCACATTTAGTAGAAACACGTCGTGAGTCGCAAACTATTTATTATCGAGTTGAAGATGTAAAAGTTCGCGCCTTGTTAAAGGCGTTATATGATAATTATTGCGTATTTGAAGAAGGTTAAAATAGTTAAGTTAACACTGATTTACTGCTCAAGATCAAGTTCAATATCACTTTTAGGAATTGCACAACAGGTGAGAATTTCACCAGGATGAATAAAGGCGATAGGCTCAACAGTGTAATCGATACTGCCAGAGATTAATTTACAACGACAAGCTCCACAAAATCCATCACGACAATGATAATGAGGATCAAAGCCTTGTTGTTCTAGTGCTTCTAATAACGTTTTATGTTGTTTAGAATAAAATTGAGCGACTTTGCCGTTAACGGTTATTTTCATAAGATAAAAACAGTGATCAAGTCGCTAAAGTTATAGTGGAAAATCGGTATATATTAAAGATCAAAATCGTCAAAATCATCGCTAGATACACTAGTGTCAACTTGACCAACTAAATAAGATGAAATTTCAGTTTCTTGTGGCGCTACTTGCACATTATCACTTGATAAATAAGCGTTGATCCAAGGCAGAGGATTGTTTTTTATCTTGAATGGTGCGTCTAGCCCTATAGCCGTCATACGCTGATTAGAAATATACTCAATGTATTGCTTTAAAATTTCAGCATTTAAGCCGATCATTGAGCCATCTTTGAATAAGTATTCAGCCCATTCTTTTTCTTGCTCAACTACATCCATAAAAACTTGTCGACCTTGATCTTTCATTACCCGACAAATTTCTTCCATTTCAGGGTCATCTTTACCACTTGCCCATAAATTTAAAATGGTTTGTGTGCCGGTTAAATGTAACGACTCATCGCGAGCGATCATTTTGATGATTTTGGCATTGCCTTCAAGTAATTCGCGTTCAGCAAAGGCAAAAGAGCAAGCAAAACTGACGTAAAAACGGATCGCTTCAAGCGCATTAACAGAGCAAATGGCCAAATATAGCTTTTCTTTTAGTTTCCGTTGGCTTACTACAACAGTTTCTCCGTTGACTTGATAAGTGCCTTCGCCTTGCGATTGATATAATTGCGTCGATAAAATGACATCATCAAAATACTTAGCAATACTGCTAGCACGTTTTAATATCGCGGGGTTAACCACAATATCATCAAATATTTCCCCNGGATCGGTAAATAAATTACGCAAAATATGAGTATAAGAGCGAGAATGAATCGTTTCACTAAAGGCCCATGTTTCTACCCATGTTTCTAGTTCTGGTAACGAGACTAACGGCAATAACATGGCATTTACCGAGCGCGCAGCCATTGAATCAAGTAGTGTTTGATATTTTAAATTAGAGATGAAAATATGTTTTTCAGATTCAGTTAAACTTTGCCAATCAGCTCTGTCTTTTGATACATCAATTTCTTCAGGACGCCAAAAAAAGGAGAGCTGTTTTTCTATTAAACGTTCTAAATTAATAAATTTTTGTTGATCATAGCGGCTAACATTAACGTTTTGGCCAAAAAACATCGGCTCTTTAAGTGCATCATTAGGTGTTTGATTAAACGTGGTGTAGGTCATTTTTATCCCTTAAAAATATCACTAGGATGATATTTTAAAAATATTTTTATTATCTTTTGTTCGTTAGGTATTTTATTTTTATCGTATTAAAACGACAAGCCATGGTTAGAACTTGTCGTTTATTATTTTGATGTTTAAATCTTACAAGCACCACCTTCACAACCGTCATCAACAATCTCTTGGTCACTACCTGAACCATCACGCGTATTGTGATAATAAAGGGTTTTTATGCCAAGTTTATATGCAGTTAATATATCTTTTAATATCTGTTTAATTGGCACTTTGCCATTGTCAAAGCGTGCAGGATCATAGTTAGTGTTAGCTGAAATAGTTTGATCAACAAATTTTTGCATAATGCCAACCAACTCTAAATAACCTTGATTATTGGGGATATTCCATAATAATTCATAGCTATGTTTTAATTTTTGATACTCAGGTACAACTTGCTTTAAAATACCGTCTTTACTGGCTTTAATACTAATTAAACCACGTGGGGGTTCAATACCATTGGTCGCATTAGATATTTGCGATGAGGTTTCTGAGGGCATTAAGGCTGAGACGGTAGAGTTACGTACACCATACTGCTTAATGCTTTCGCGTAAGCTTTCCCAATCTAGATGGAGCGCTTCACCAGTAATGTTATCAATTTCTTTTTTATAAGTATCAATCGGTAAAATGCCATCAGCCAATACGGTTTCGTTAAATTTAGGACAAGCGCCTCGCTCTTTCGCTAGGTTGTTTGACGCTTTCAATAAATAATACTGAATAGCTTCAAAGGTGCGGTGAGTTAAATTATTAGCACTACCATTTGAATAAAATACGCCATTTTTTGCTAAATAATAAGCATAGTTTATAACGCCAATACCTAATGTTCGACGAGCAAGCGAAGCATTGTGTGCTGCTGGTACGGGATAATCCTGATAATCTAGCAGACTATCTAAAGCACGAACTGCTAAGTCGGCTAAGTCTTCTAATTCATCTAATGACTCAATCATACCTAAATTGAATGCCGATAATGTACACAGCGCAATTTCACCCTTTTCATCATTAATATGCTCAAGCGGTTTTGTTGGCAGAGCAATTTCTAAACATAAATTGCTTTGACGAATGGGGGCAACTTTAGCGTTAAATGGGCTATGGGTATTGCAGTGATCAACATTTTGTAAATAAATACGACCTGTGCTGGCACGCTCTTGTGCAAAAGCGGTAAATAAATCAATCGCTTTTATGCGTTTTTTACGAATACTGTCATCATTTTCGTACTGTACATAAAGGGCATCAAACTTTTCTTGATCTTCAAAAAAAGCGTCATATAAACCAGGTACATCACTAGGGCTAAATAAGGTAATGTAATCGCCTTTGATTAAACGTTGGTACATTAACTTATTAAACTGTACGCCGTAATCTAAGTGACGTACACGGTTTTCTTCAACGCCGCGATTGTTTTTTAATACTAATAAGCTTTCAACTTCTAAATGCCACAAGGGGTAAAATAGCGTTGCCGCACCACCGCGAACACCACCTTGCGAACAGCTTTTAACCGCAGTTTGAAAGTGTTTATAAAAAGGAATACATCCTGTATGAAAGGCTTCGCCATTGCGAATAGGACTGCCTAATGCGCGAATTCTTCCCGCATTAATACCTATGCCTGCGCGTTGCGATACATATTTTACAATCGCGCTTGAAGCCGCATTAATTGAGTCTAAACTATCACCACATTCAATTAATACACATGATGAGAACTGTCGTGTGGGTGTACGTACACCGGCCATAATAGGGGTTGGTAACGATATTTTAAAGGTTGAAATAGCGTTATAAAAACCTTCTACATAGTTTAAGCGCGTTTCACTTGGATATTTTGCAAATAAACACGCGGCCACTAAAATATATAAAAATTGTGCACTTTCATAAATTTCACCAGTAACTCTATTTTGTACTAGGTATTTACCTTCGAGCTGTTTTACAGCAGCGTAACTAAACTTTAAATCACGGTTGTGATCCATCATCGCTTCAAGTTGTACAAACTCTTGCTCAGTATAATCGGTTAATAAATGTTGATCGTATTTACCTGTTTCAACCATATTAACTACATGTTCGTATAGCTTTGGTGGCTCAAATTGACCATACGCTTTTTTACGTAAATGAAATATCGCTAAACGTGCTGCTAAATATTGATAATCTGGGGTTTCTTCAGAAATTAAATCGGCGGCTGATTTAATGATAGTTTCATGAATATCTTCAGTTTTAATGCCATCGTAAAATTGAATATGAGATTTCAATTCAACTTGAGAAACGGATACATCATCAAGACCCTCAGCGGCCCAATCGATAACACGGTGAATTTTTTCAAGATCAATGAGCTCTTTTTCGCCATTGCGTTTGGTTACAAAAAGATTGTTTTTCATGGAAGGTTTTTATCCAATTGTTATTCTAGTTATTAAAAGTCTATTTTATTTCTGAAAAGGTTGTTAACAGCCGAAAAAATCAACCAACAATATATAGCGTTTATAAAACTGACATAAAACTATAGAACACTATATCTTGTGGTTTTTGTTAACCTATAGGCACAAGATAATGATAATTCGTCGTTATTGCAAGTCTATATTTGGGATTAAAACAACCGTATTTAATTAAAATGAAAGTTAGTTAGTAATGACTAACTTTAGGCGAGAAGTTGAAGATGATATTTATAAAACGCAATAGTTTTTTAGTGGTATTTTTTTATTTATAATTATTTTAAGCAATATTTTGAAATAAAAAAGAATTTATATTGATTTTGAGTTAAGTGTGTTATTTATCAATGGCTTATGTTAAAATCTAAACAGCTTGACTAAAAAACTAATCTTAGCGCATTAGTCAAGTATTTAAATGGTAAAGTGAATCGTGGGAGAAAATTATATTTTTTGACAAACGATTAAATAATTAACGTCAAGACTATCGATTAATTTGTGATTTTCGGTGATCGGATTGTAATGAATGCCTGTGGTATCTATACATTTTAAGCCATAGTGTTCGGCCCACGAAATTAATTGTGCAGGGCGAATAAATTTATCATGATCATGGGTGCCATTTGGCACTAATTTTAATACTTTTTCTGCCGCTAAAATGGCAAGTAAGTATGATTTTATCGTTTTGTTTAAGGTTGAGAAAAACACATAACCGTTGGGCTTAACCATAGTGGCACAAGCGTTAACGATAGATTGCGGATCAGGTACATGCTCTAACATTTCCATACAAGTAACAATATCAAAGCTTTCAGGGAAGTTTAGGGCTTTTTCTTCAGCGGTAATTTTTTCGTAATTAACGGTTACACCACTTTCAAGGGCATGTAATTTGGCTATGTTTAATGGTTCAGTGCCCATATCTATACCAGTAACTTTAGCACCTAGTTTAGCTAAGCTTTCTGACAATATGCCGCCGCCACAACCGACATCAATAATTTGTTTATCAAATACTTCACCAACATGTTGGCAAATAAATTGGCGTCGCAAAGGATTTATTTGATGTAATGGCTTGAAATCGCCACTTTCATCCCACCATTGTGCTGCACCTTGCTCAAATTTAGCAATTTCTTCAGGGTTTACATTTAATGTTGTATTAGTCGTTTTGGTCATAGTGCTCTTATTCATGAGTCAAAAGTATATACCCAAACCACTTGAAGATGCAGAATTCAGCTGGAATTAGAAACGTCTTTAGGCAAGGCAAATTAGTTGTTTAATAGTCATTCTATTTTCAATTAATTTAACGCTGCATAAAACGTTTCTAAACC
>JAESPQ010000039.1 GCA_016765535.1 Alteromonadaceae bacterium
TACAACGCAAGTGTTTCTTGCTGAAAACGGCATACAAGCGCTACAAATTCTTGCGGATGAAAATATAAATTTAGTCGTTACAGACATTGTTATGCCAAAGGAAAACGGCATTGATTTAATTATGGATATAAAAAAATCGTATCCCGTTATTCCTGTGGTTGCTATGTCGGGCGGCGGTGGTATTGAAGGACGATTTAACTATTTAGAAATTGCTAAATTAGTTGGCGCTAACCAAATTTTAGAAAAACCCTTTTCAGCCGAAACGCTAAGAACGATTGTCGCGGATCTTATGGCGTAAAATTAATATGTAATATGTCATTTTTCTGGAGGAAAATCTTATGGAACTTATGTCCAATAAAGCCGCTAACTTACCATTAGAGCTATTCTATTCTGTCTTAAAGGCAACGGTAGATACTGTGGTTATTGTTGATGCTCAAGGTACCATTTTATGGGTCAATAATGCTTTTGCACAACTTACGGGGTATAGCTATAAAGAAGTGCTTGGTAAAGATACTCGTTTATTAAAATCGGGTAAGCAATCAGAGCAGTTTTATCAAAATATGTGGAATACTCTAGCGTCTGGCAAGGTTTGGCAAGGTGAGCTATGGAACAGAAAAAAAGACGGTAGCTTATATTTTGAAGATCAAACTATAACACCAGTAATGAATAACGAGGTTATTAGTTATTATGTAGCAATAAAACGTGATATTTCTGAAAAAGTGGCGATAAAAAAACAACTTGAACATGCTGAAAAAATGGATGTAATAGGTCAACTTGTTGGAGGTATTAGCCATAACTTTAATAATAAATTAGCGACTATTTTAGGGTATGTAGATTTGTCAAACGAGTTACCTTTATCATTACCGTTTTCTCATGAAAAATCGGACTCATATTTAGCTAAAATTCAATTAGCGGCGCTTGACGCGAAAAAGCTGGTAAGTCAATTACAAATCTTTTGTCGAGAAGAAGGGCAAGCATTTAAAACACACTCATTACCAAGTGTGGTGAATGATATTTTACCCATAGCGACCAATTTACTACCGCAAAATATTAAATTAACTTTTAGTCATGATAATCATAATGAGTTGATTAACGCTGACGTGTTGCAGTTACAACAAATGTTAATGATTTTGATCAAAAATTCGATCAAAGCAATTACAGGCATGGGTAACATTATTATTAGCGTAAATAAAGTAACGGTGGCAGAACAAACTTGTTGTGGTTGTCATCAACCTATTAACGGCACTTTTATTGCCCTATCAATAGAAGATAATGGTCAAGGTATTGAAGCTAAATATTTACCCAAGTTATTTTTGCCATTTTTTACTACGCGTATAATGGATGGCAGTACAGGTATGGGCTTGTCAGTATTACATGGTATGTTACATGAACATAATGGTCACATAGTAGTGACCAGTAAAGTGAAACAAAAAACTACTTTTACGTTGCTATTTCCTGTCATTGAACAAATAGCTAGCGCTAAAATTTCGCCAGTAGAAAACACAAATGAAAGTGATAACGAAAACACTAATAAAAATGATAGTAAAGCCCATATTTTGTTTGTTGATGATGAGCAAATTGTTGTAGATTTGTTTACTGAAATATTAATGTTTAGCGGCTATAAAGTAACAGCCGAAACCAACGTACAATCAGCTTTAGCGTTATTTATACAACAACCCAAACAATTTAACCTTGTTATCGCTGATCAAAACATGCATGGTTTAACAGGATTGATGCTTATTCGCGCGATAAAAAATATTGATCCTACTATTGCTACTATACTTATTAGCGGCAATGAACGTGCTGAATTTGAACAAGACTTAACGTTTATTGAAACAGTTGATGGTTTTTTAATGAAGCCTTTTAAAACGACAGAGTTACAAGTGTTGGTTGAAAAACTATTACAACATACTGCTATTAATATAAATAAGGGCTGACGATGAGACTATTTTTATTACTTACTTTATTACTTACGGCAATTTTATTATTAACGGGGTGTTTTACTAAAACTACACCCATATTGAATTTAGGTACTAATGTGTGGATAGGCTATGAGCCGCTTTATTTAGCACAAAGTAAACAATTTATTGACCCTAATAAAATTCATATGGTTGAGTTTTCATCAACCTCTCAAGTAATACAAGCATTTCGCAATGACGTGATTGATGCAGCGGCAATAACGCTTGACGAAGCCTTATTATTAGCTCAAGAAGGTGAGCAATTAACCATTGTATTAGTGTTAGATATTTCTAATGGTGGTGACGCTATTATTGGTCAAGCCGATATTGAAAATTTGAGTGACTTACAAGGAAAACTCATTGGCGTTGAAGGTAATACGGTGGGGTTATATATGTTGCATAGGGGGCTAGACACCACTGAACTTAGCGATAAAAACTTTAAAACCACTTTTATCGGTGCCAGCGATCATTTACACGCTTTTTTAACTCATCAAGTAGATGCGATAGTTACCTTTGAGCCAACGCGCAGTAAATTACTTGAGCAAGGTGGGCATTTGCTTTTTGATAGTAGCCAAATACCGAATGAAATTATTGATGTGTTAGTGGTACGCAGTAATTATTTAAAAAAACACGCTAATACCGTACAACAATTAATTTATGCTTGGTATGACGCGTTAGCTTATTTTAATAACCATCCTCAAGAATCAGCTAAAATTATGAGTGCACGTTTAAATCTTAATACGGTAGAAATATTAAACGCGTTTAAAAGGATAATTTTACCTGATGCCAACCGAAATCGACAGTTGTTACAAACAAAGCCACAACCTGAACTATATAAAACGGCTGAGAAAATGGTGGGATTTATGGAACAGCATCAACTGCTTAATAAACCAATGTTGGCTAAGCAAAACCGTAAATATAATACCGATATAGCGGTTAACTTAGTTATTAACGATAGAGCAAATATTTCGTCGTTAACCTTGTTTGCGCCAACCTTATTTTTGCCCACTTCGTTGCACTATAAAACCTCACCAAAAGAGTAATATTTATGCTTAACCTTTTATCTAATCGTATTAGTATTAAAGTGACCGGTGTTATTGTTTTTGTGTTGGTTATTAGTATGGGGATTATTTTTTCCCATTTATCTGATTTTTATATAAAAAAATCGATAGAAAATAAAGAGGCTGCAGTCAAGCTAGATATGTTTTCTTTACAAGAAACGTTATCTTTTTTACTTAAACAAAAACAGTTAACACAATTACAAAAAACAGTCGCTTATTTAGGTACGCATATAGATTTGAAGCAAGCGTGGGTAGTTGATAGCAATAACAACGTTATTGCTTCATCAAAAATTAAAAATATAGGTAAGCATCTTAAAGACTTAGTATTACCTGAACAACAAACCATCACGCTTAAAAAACAAAAATTGGCACAAAGTTCTAGCAAAGTTTTATTATGGCGAAAACATAACAGCTTAACGCTATATGCAATAGCTCCTTTGATTGTAATTCGTTCATCGCATAGTTTAAGTGGTGCTGAAATAACGGGTTTTATTATTACTAAACACGACTTATCGAGAGGAATTAGACAACAACAACAAATAATTTTAAATGCTTTTTATCCGATAATTATCTTGTTATTTTTAGTCGCAATATTACTGGTGTTTTATATTCATTTTACTATTAGCAAGCGCATACATAACGTTAAACAAGCGCTTGATTATTTTTCAAAATATCAAAAAAAATCAACGTTAATTATTAGTGGTGATGATGAAATATCTGATTTAGCCAATGTTTTTATGCGTATGGAAAATCAAGTGATTGAACAGCAATCATTTTTACATCAGTATAAGCATATAGTTGATACTTCTACCGATATGTTAGCGTTACTTGATAATAATTATAGATATAAAATAGTGAATGATGCTTACCTTAACAGTTTTGGCTTATCTAGGCATGATGTAATAGGGCAAACACCCGCAGATTTATTTGGTGAGGCTTATTACAATAAAATATTTAAAAATAATGCAGCACAATGCATGAAAGGAGATATTGTTAATTTTCATCGCTGGATTGAATTTCCTAAAATGGATAAAAAATATATGGATGTGACTTATGTGCCTTATGTTGATGAAGATAAGATACAAGGTTTTATTGTTAATGCTCATGATGTTACTGTTAATATGGAAAACCTTAAAAAAATACAAAGCCAACATCAAGAGCAATTAAAAATTGTTAATGCAATGTTTGACGCGGTAGTTACTACCGATAAATTTGGCACGGTATTAACCATGAATATGGCAACGAAAACTTTATTTGGTTTTGCAGAAGAAGAGCTTATTGGTGCTAATGTTAAGTTGTTAATGCCTACCGACTCAGCTAACAAGAACAAGCATGATGACTACTTAATTAATTATAGAAAAAAAGAAAACATAAGTGAATATTTTTGCCAAGAAGTAACCGCGCAACACAAAAACAAGCAGACTTTTTCGGTACGACTATCCGTATCAGAGTTACCATTAGACTCATCAGGCGAGCGAAGATTTATTGCGGTTTTTCAAGATTTAAGCAAAATAAAGCATCAAGAAGAGTTATTTAATCGCAGTCAAAAAATGGATGCATTGGGTAAGCTTACGGGGGGGATTGCTCATGATCATAACAATATGTTGGGGGTTATTTTAGGCTACAGTGAATTATTAATAGGCAAGTTACAAAACCAACCCCAGTACCTTAANTATGTTAAACAAATTCAGCAGGCTGGTCAGCGTGGTGCTGAATTAACACGTAAGTTGCTCTCTTTTTCAAGACAACAATCCGTACAAGAAAAAGTGATTAATATTAATGATTTAATTAATGATGATAGTGATTTACTGCGTAAAACTTTACCCTTGGTTGAAATACATTTTGAGCTTAATGAACATTTATGGATGGTTAATATTGATGATCATTCCTTTCGAGATATGTTATTAAATATGGCAATAAATGCTATGCATGCTATGGCAGNAAACACCAATACAGGTAANTTNATCATTAGTAGTAACAATGAAACCTTATCAGGTATTGCCGCTAAAAATCTTGCCTTACCAGTAGGCGAATATGTCTCAGTGAGTATTGAAGATAACGGTAGTGGTATGGACGAAGTAACGCGTTCTAAAATATTTGAACCTTTTTTTACCACTAAAGGCGAAAAAGGAACGGGGTTAGGATTAGCACAAGTTTATGGTTTTATTCATTCATCGGCAGGTGCCATTAATGTTTATTCTGAATTTGGACAGGGTACTCGTTTTATACTGTATTTTCCTCGCTATTATAAGCATGATCAACAACCATTACCTATAATAGTTAAAGAAGAAGAAATAATATTGGTTGAAAATAAAACTATTTTAGTAGTTGATGATGAGCCGCAATTGTGCAATTTAGTTGAAGAAATATTGAACGCAAAAGGTTATCAAGTATTAACCGCTTTAAATGCTGAGACGGCGTTAACACTATTGAGCAAAAACTCGATTGATTTAATGTTAACCGATATTATTATGCCGAAAATGAACGGTTATCAATTGGCTGAAAAAGTACGCAAATTATACCCGCATATCGCTATTTTATTTGCGAGCGGTTTTCAAGGTGATTTGGCGAAACAGCAATCAGAGCAAAATGAAGTTATGATTAATAAACCTTATAATGCTGACATATTGGTAACAGAAATTCGTCAAGCACTTAGTTCTAAATTAATTAATAAACCTGAATTCAGCAAAGATAACGAGGCAGCAGAGCCAACTATAAAAATAGTAGATAATGCAGAGCAANAACAAACTTTAAAACCGTTGCAATGGTCAGCTGAAATGAGTATTGATAATGGTGTTTTAGATAAAGACCATCAGCAATTACATGATCTTATTCATCAGTTTTATCAATTAACAGAAGATAATGTTGAACAAAAAGAATTACAACAAGCTATTGTTAATTTAATTAAAAATACTAANGNNCATTTTGCTCGTGAAGAACTCGCGATGAAAATTTGTAAGTATCCTTATTTTAAAAATCATTGTGAAGTGCATCAATTACTCATTGATAAAATGGAGACCGTACTTAATTCCCCCTCAAATAGTGATTTACTTACTTGGCTTATTGTTGATTTTCCAGAGGCGATTGTGGATCACATTAAAACCATGGATAAACCATTAATACCTTATTTAGATGCCAATAAAGACGCGGTACAGCAAGCATTAAGGAATGCTAATGGGTAAATTATTTATTGTTGATGATGATGCTCAAACGTGTAATTTATTACGCACTATTGCTAGTGAAGTATTTACTTGTGTTGATACTTATCAAGACGGTAGAGTGTTTTTACAACAAACATTAAACGAACAAGACGTTATTTTGCTTGATTTAATGATGCCTGATATGGATGGTGTTGAGGTTATTCGCCATTTAGCCAAAAACCAAGTTAAAGCTACGTTAATATTAATTAGCGGTTATGATCGTGGTGTATTACATTCAGCAGAAGCACTAGCACAAGATCATGGTTTGAGGGTTGCCGGTAATTTTACTAAACCCATTTCAATAAATGAGCTTAAAAAACTATTAGTAAGTTTGTACGCCTCTATAAATATGCAAGACATTACCGCTCAAAATAAGGTAAAAACTCAGTCTTTAAAGACCCTATTTACCTTTGTTCCTAATGAAAACGATTTACGTAATGCAATAGCACAAAAGCAGCTTGTGCTTTATTATCAACCGCAAGTAAATTTAGCAAAACAAACGTTAGTTGGTGTTGA
>JAESPQ010000040.1 GCA_016765535.1 Alteromonadaceae bacterium
ATGACTATTTAAACTGGATTTAAAATTCTCATTCTTAGTGGTTCTTTCTCATTCTAGACGTGTTTATCGTGTAGAGGCGTTTCTCATTATGACCGACTCCATTTTTCGTTTTTTTTGCGCGGCTACAATTGGTTAACGTAAACGACGACGCACTGTTTTGGTAGCCTGTCCTGATAATTTAGCTAAGGCACTAAAACTATGCGCATGACACAAGGCTACCGCTAAAGCATCAGCCGCATCTGCTTGGGGTGTTGCAGAAAGTTTTAATATTGATTTAACCATGTGTTGTACTTGAATTTTATCAGCAGCCCCCGTACCAACAACAGCTTGTTTAATTTGCCGTGCTGAATATTCAGCAATAACTAGGTCGTTATTAGTTGCCGCTACAATCGCTGCACCGCGCGCTTGTCCAAGTTTTAAGGCTGAATCAGGATTTTTTGCCATAAACACTTGTTCTATCGCAAACTGCTCAGGGTTAAACTGGCGAATAATTTCACTCACACCAGCAAAAATAGTTTGTAGACGCGAGCCTAAATCTTCGCCTTGGCTCAATGCTTTTATGCAACCACTGCCTAAATATTCGAACTGTCGGCCGTTTTGTTTGATCACACCATAGCCAGTGAAGCGTGAACCGGGATCTATACCTAAAATTATGCTCATAACTTCTCGTGATGTTGGTTTACTGCGTATTATCACGTGGGCATTTCGTTCCTCATGCACCACCCTACATTAAAACTAACTTGCTATAACAAAAAAGCAGTTATCGCTTACACAACAACTGCTTTATTATTTACTAAAGAAACAACTAATTAATTAATAGCTATACTATTAGTAGTTGTTTTCTTGTTCATTTTCTTTATTTTTTTCAAGCACAATTTTAGCAATACCTAACTCGGCTAGTTGTGCAGGGTTTGCTTGACCTGGCGCATTCGTTAATGGGCAAGCTGCCGTGGTAGTTTTTGGAAATGCCATCACATCACGAATTGAACTAGCCCCTGTCATTAACATTACTAAACGGTCTAAACCAAAGGCTAAACCTGCATGTGGTGGCGCGCCATATTGTAATGCTTCAAGTAAGAAACCAAATTTTTCTTGGGCTTCTTCATCACTAATGCCTAAAATTCTAAATACGGCTGCTTGCATATCTTGGTTATGAATACGTACCGAACCACCACCTAATTCGCAACCGTTTAACACCATATCATAGGCATTAGATAATGCGCCAATTGGGTTAGCTTCAAGCTGCTCTGGCGTTAAGTTAATTGGCGCGGTAAATGGGTGATGCAATGCATGCATATGACCATCAATTTCTTCAAACATAGGAAAATCAACAACCCATAATGGTTTCCATTCACCTTGTAGTAAGTCTAAATCTTCACCTAATTTAAGACGTAATGCACCAAGTGACTCGGTAACTACATTATAAGTGTCAGCACCGAAGAAAATAATATCACCTGTTTTAGCGTTCGCACGCGTTAATAAGGCTTTAGCTTCATCGCTTGATAAAAATTTCAAAATGGGTGATTGTAACCCATCAACGCCTGTTGCTAGTGCGGCATCAATGTCGTTTACTTTTAACCACGGCATACCTTTTGCGCCGTAAATGCCGACAAACTTAGTGAGTTCGTCAATACCCTTACGAGAAAATTTACTAGCACCGTTAGGTACACAAATAACCGCTACGCGACCTTTTTCATCATTCGCTGGCCCTGAAAACACTTTAAACTCAACGTCTTTTAAAATATCAGCGACATCAGTTATTTCTAATGGATTACGTAAATCAGGCTTGTCACTACCAAAACGCGTCATCGCTTCAAGGTAAGTCATACGTGGAAAATCACCTAAATTGACATTTAATAGTGATTGAAACAATTCACGGATCATCGTTTCGGTTATGGCCATAACCTGATCGCTACTCATAAATGAGGTTTCAATATCTATTTGGGTAAATTCTGGTTGTCTGTCAGCACGTAAATCTTCATCGCGGAAACATTTTACAATTTGATAATAACGCTCCATGCCCGACATCATTAACAATTGTTTAAATAATTGTGGTGATTGCGGCAGCGCAAAAAAATGGCCTTTATGAGTACGGCTTGGTACTAAATAATCGCGCGCGCCTTCAGGTGTTGCAGCGGTTAATATTGGCGTTTCAATATCTAAAAAGCCCTGTAACTCTAAAAAACTCCGCACTTGTGAAGTTACTTTGGCGCGAAAACGTAAACGTTCGGTCATTTCACTACGACGTAAATCTAAATAACGGTATTTTAAGCGTTGTTCTTCTGAATTATTTTGGTTTGGGTCAAGCGGTAATGGTGCAGATTTATTCAAAATAGTCAGCTCTAGGCCTATAATTTCAATTTCACCCGTTTTCATGCTTTTATTTACTTGCCCTTCTGGACGAGCACGTACTATACCTTTTAGTTGCACACAAAATTCATTACGCAAGGTATTGGCTTTGGCTAAAACTTCAGGTAAATCGGGATCATAAACTACCTGTACTATGCCTTCACGATCACGTAAATCTAAAAAAATAACCGCGCCTAAATCACGACGTTTATTTACCCAACCACAAAGAGTAACTTCTTGACCAATGTGTGATGCATTAACTTCACCACAATAAAGAGTGCGCATTTATGTTGTCCTACTAAAATCATCAAAAAATAACAGCTCAAAATTACAAAATCAGTGCTTAACTTTTACAGTTAACCTAACAACTATTGTAAATTTGAATACAAAAATGCCGACATTATAAAGCAATCATGACTAATGTCACCGTTAGCGAGTGGGTGTTTATCATTTAATTGTGCTTTAAAAGAAAATTTAGCTTATATCGCGGTTAAAAATATAATTATTTTTACCTTGTGCTTTAACTCTATACATTAAAGTATCTGCTACTTTTAATAATTCAGTATCTGTTGCGCCATCGTCTGGATATAAAGCAATGCCAATACTACAACCTATACAAGTTGTTGTTGCCGATAACTTAAATGGCGTTTTTAATAATTGTAATACTTTATCTGCAATAAAAGCAGCTTCTTTACCAACATTTAGCCCTGTTAATACTAATACAAATTCGTCACCACCAAAGCGAACTAACATATCAGAGGTGCGAATACTCCCTTTTAATCGCTCGGCTAGTTGTATTAGCAATTCATCACCTACGTCATGCCCATAAGTATCATTAACGGTTTTAAAACCATCAAGGTCAATAAATAAAACGGCTAATTGCAATTTTTGTCGTTGATGCAACGCGATAAGATTGGCTAATTGTTCTTTTAGTAGTGCTCGATTAGCCAGCCCCGTTAATTCATCATGGGTAGCCATGTGTTTCATTTTTTCTTCTAATATTTTTCGTCGATTAACTTCTTGATATAAACGTCTATTCCAAATTACAATGACCACAATCACAATAAAAATTAAAATACCTACTTGCAAGGCAATTCGCATTACAATATTTTTATCGAACCCTGTACTAATATTGATATGAAACCATTTTTCATAAATATGCTGTTTTTCTGTTTTTTGAATGCTAAGAATACCTTTATCTATAATAGATTTTAATTGTGGCCAGTCTTTTCTCACCCCAATATGTGAGCTGTCTAACGCTAAATCGTCAATAATAGAGGCTTTAAGAACCACTAAACTCTCTTGCTTTAATAATTCACTAGCGGTAACTAAGGGTTCTAAAACACCATCAACTTTACCTTGCTGTAAAGCTAACAACCCCTCTTGTGCGGTATCAACTAGCGTTAAAGGTATTTGCGGATGTTTCGCCGTAATATCTTCAATAATTTGATAACCTTTTACTATCGCTATTTTTTTTCCATGAAAATCTTTAAGTTGTGAAAAATTACCTAGCTTTTTCTTATGAATAATAACCCAAGGTAGTTGCCAATAAGGCTTAGTAAAGGATAAATATTTTTCACGTTCTGGCGTTGGTGAAATACTCGCAGACATCGCTATTTTTTTTTCCTGTAATGCTTGAGATAATTTTTTCCAATTCTTATATACAACAAACTTAAATTTAAGCTCAGCTCTTTTGGCAATGAGTTTAAAAATATCAATGTTAATGCCCGCCAATTCGCCACTATTATTAATAAATTCCATCGGCCGCCAGCTTTCAACCACTCCAACTTTTATAGTTTTGCCTTGTTGTAACCATGCCTTTTCTGCTTTTGATAGTATTAACATTTTTTTACGATGAACAAAATAATAGCTATTGCGATTAGGTAGCCACCTTTTTTCTAAGGCGATCAAGGCATCGACAGGAATATTTGCAAAACCTTCACGAATAATTTCAGCTAAGCGTTCATTATTGGCAGAGACTAACGAATATAATTCAGAAGTAAAAATAGGCTCTTTAAGGCGATAAAAAGAGGATTGTAGATTAGTTTGTATTAACTTAAGATCCATCATATCGGTTGAACTAACCATCGCATCAATATCACCCACTTCTACGGCATTTAATAGAGAGTCTAAATCTGAAAAATATTGCATTTTTATTTTTGGATATTGTTTTTTTAATTGATTTTTATAAGGTGAGGTAACAAATAAACCTAAGGTATAACCATTAAGATCACTTAATCCCCGAATACCAGGCAGTTGATTACTAACATAAACCTTTGATTTTGCCTGATATATGTGCCAAGCTTTTTTTAATCCTGTTTTTACTTGTTTACTTTCAGGGTAGGCAATCATTACATCAACACTTTGCTGCTTAACTAAATCAATAGACGCAGCTAAATCTTCTGAAATAAAATCTATTTTTTGTCCAGTATACTTTGACCATAAGCGCCATAAATCAACAAATAATCCTTGTGGTTTGCCCGCTGGCGACAAAGTCATATAAGGAGGCACTTGTGACGAAAAAGCTAGCAACAAGCTATCATTTTGTTTATCAATACCTAGCCATTTACGCTCAATAGCTGATTGCTCATCAAGGGTTATTTTATTGAAACCTTGTTCAATAAATTTAAGTAATTTTGGATTGTTTTTTTTCACCGCAGCAGCATACTGCCATTGATTAAATAACAAACGTTTACTTAAAGGAAATAACTGACTAATAGCTTGATGGTTTTTAATGGTTTTAGATAATTTATCAATGCCCGCAAACACTAAAATATCGCCGTTCAATGCTGCTTTATATTTTGCAATTCTTGTGGGGAACGTTTTAACTTGTAATTGCGGATATTTGTCTTTTAATATAGCAATATGACTAGAGTTTTCAACAACACCAATAGTATATGGTGCTAATTGCTCAATTTTAGTAATATTACCTAAACTTTGTTGAACATAAAAATAATTATTTAACGGAAAAAACATTGAGGTAAAAGCAAGGTCTTTCTTACGTTGTTCGGTGATCGCTAACCCCGCGTGAATATCGACTTGCCCTGATTTTACTTGTGCTAATGTTTGTGCCCATGTTAAGGGGATAAACTCGATTTTTACCTGTTGTTTTTTAGCCCATAGCTTCCATAAATCAACCATTAAACCGGCAACATTGCCGTGATCATCAACAAATTGATAAGGATACGTGGTTTTATTAACCGCTATAGTTAATGTTTGCTGGTGAACATTTATATTTTTTGATTGTGTTACTAATGTTTTTACTTGCGCTTGAGCCGTAAAAGCCAGCAAGTAAGTAATATACAAAAAACTGATCTGTAAAAAAAATATAAATTTAGAAAAAAGACGTCTATTAATGTGCAACCTCGATAAATTCCATTTGTCCCTGTAACTTTAAACATTAAGGTAAAAAAGAGTTGTAAATATATGTTAACTTCAAACTAAAAACGCTTATTTTTCACGCGCTCAATTATCAAACAATAGTCGCTATTATGACTAAAAAATATAGCTACTGGCAAATAATATTTAGCTCAAGGTTTTATTTAACTTTTTGAGCAGTTAAAATAGCACTTTATCGCCTAAAAATTAAGAAAAATGACATCAACTAAAGCTGACCTAATTTATTCTAGCCCACATAGCAAAATTAAAGATTTTTCTTTTGACGCGCAAGTGGTTGAAGTTTTTCCCGATATGATCAAACGATCTGTTCCGGGTTATAGCACTATTATTGAAACTATTGGTTATTTAAGTAATAACTATGTTCGCGATAACACCAATATTTATGATTTAGGCTGTTCGTTGGGTGCTGCCACCTTAGCGATGCGACAAAATATTATCGCTAAAAATTGTCAAATAGTAGGTATTGACAATTCATCAGCAATGGTTGACCGTTGTAAAATGCACATTAATGCTTTTAAAGGTGCAACACCTTGTACAATTATTAAGGGGGATATTTTAGAAACAAAGTTAGAAAATGTTTCAATGGTGGTGCTCAATTTTACTTTGCAGTTTATAGATAAAGAAAAGCGCCAGCAATTACTGACTAAAATAGCGAATGGTTTAAACAAAGGTGGTATTTTAGTCTTGTCTGAAAAAATGAGTCATCAAGATGAGCAATGCCATCAATTGCTAACCGATTTGCACCACGATTTTAAACGCGCGAATGGTTATAGTGATTTAGAAATAGCCCAAAAACGCACCGCACTTGAGCAAGTAATGAAACCCGATAGTTTAGAAACGCATTTTAATCGCTTTGAGCAAGCAGGCTTCAGTCATGCCAGCACTTGGTTTCAATGCTTCAATTTCGTTTCTATGGTCGCGATCAAATAAGCCCTAATTAACTACCCCGCGCCAAGGCTTTTCGCTCTGGCTCAAATTCGCTTCGCGAAGAGGGGTATAATATGACGTAAATTGTAGGTCGGCATCTTTTATGAAGAGCTGCCGTCAACTTGATAGGCTAAAGCCCAACCTACAAAACGCCGCGAGCGGCGGGGAATTAAACCCGCTCAGATTAAATAAGAGCCAAAATTAAATAAGATGAATTATTTTAGTAAATTTTATCAACAAATCGCCGATAATCGTTTAGCGCATTGGTTAAATACCCTACCAGCCCAATTATCTCATTGGCAACAGCATGAGTTACACGGTGAATTTAAACACTGGCAAAAAACATTGGCAGCATTACCTAAGACACAAACCGATCAACTAGATTTACAAAACGGTGTCAGTGTCGGTAAGCGCAATGAAATAAATGACGGTGAATATAAACGCTTAGAAAATTTATTACGAAAATTTAAACCGTGGCGCAAAGGCCCTTATCACATTCACGATTTACACATTAATACCGAATGGCGTAGCGACTTTAAATGGGATCGCCTGCAAAACGAAATTAGCGATTTAAAAGACCGTTATGTGCTCGACATTGGTTGTGGTAGCGGTTACCACTTATGGCGTATGCGCGGTGCTGGTGCTAAATTTGTCGTTGGTATTGATCCCACCCAATTATTTTTTATGCAATTTAACGCCATTAAGCACTTTATTAAAGATGACAGTGTTAATTTATTACCGCTTGGTGTTGAACAATTGCCTGAGTTGAAAGCCTTTGATACCGTTTTTGCCATGGGCGTTTTATATCATCGCCGCTCACCTATAGACTTTTTATATCAACTAAAATCACAATTAGTTAAAGGAGGCGAACTAGTATTAGAAACCTTAATTGTTGACGGTGATGAAAATACAGTGTTAGTACCGGGTGAACGTTACGCCAAAATGCGTAACGTGTGGTTTTTACCCAGTGCTGCTGCTATGTGTGCTTGGTTAGAACGTTGTGGTTTTAGTGATATTCGCTTAGTAAATACCGATATAACCGCACTAGAAGAACAGCGTAAAACCGATTGGATTGATACTGAATCACTACAAGACTTTCTTGATCCTAACGATAGTAGTAAAACCATTGAAGGCTACCCTGCGCCCAAACGTGCTATTTTTATCGCCAAAGTATAAATAACAAGGTAGTCTGTAATTAAAGGTTATTTTTCAAAAAACACCATCAAATAACTAGCACAGGCAACAGGCATAGAAAGTATGAAGGCAGAATGGTTAGCAAGACGTTTAACAAAAGTATCACAACGACAACAAGATCACCGCACACCTTTTCAGCGAGATAGGGCAAGAATATTACATTCTGCTGCATTTCGTCGCTTACAATCTAAAACTCAAGTAATGGGTAGTGGTCAAAGTGATTTTTATCGCACTCGCCTAACCCATTCACTTGAAGCGGCGCAAATAGGCTCAGGTATTACCGCACAATTACGCTGTAAGTATACTAAGCTTTGCGAAAAGCTATTCCCGCCAGACGATACACTTATTGAAGCATTATGCTTAGCGCATGATATTGGTCATCCGCCCTTTGGTCATGGTGGTGAAGTTGCTTTACATTACATGATGCGCGATCACGGTGGTTTTGAAGGTAATGGTCAAACTTTTAGAATACTCACTTGCTTAGAACCATTTAGTGAACATTACGGTATGAACCTTAGTCGCCGTACGGTATTAGGCATTTTAAAATATCCACAAACCCTTAATATATTAGAAAAATCAACACCCGCAGCAGAGCCACAAAACTTTAGACAACTAAAAGCTAATGAATGGCATCCTCCAAAAGGTTTATATCTTGACGATCAAGCCACCATAGATTGGCTGTTGGCTCCATTATCGGCGCAAGATAAAGACTTATTTCAACAAATAAAAAACAGTAATAATGCTAATGAACACAGTAAAACCAGTTTTAAATCGCTTGATTGCTCAATTATGGAACTCGCTGACGATATTGCTTATGGTATTCACGACTTAGAAGATGCCATAGTTACCGGTGTGGTAAACCGTGAAGACTTTGACAATAATGTTATTGCTAAATTACAACAATTAGATGACCAATGGTTGCATAACTACACTAAAGATCTTGCGGATAAGCTATTTAGCGACTTACATCATTTACAAAAAGATGCTATTGGCGGTTTAGTGAATTATTTGATCACTGCCATTAAATTAGTCGATTTAACCGAAACTGATCATTTAGCTTTTACAGAAACCTTATTGCAATACAATGCAAAATTACCACAAGTAACACTAGCAGCGCTGCAAATATTTAAAGACTTTGTTTATGAGTTTGTTATAAAACAACCNAGTATTCAACGAGTTGAATANCAAGGNCANCAAATAGTGATGGAAATATTTGAAGCACTTGCCTCAGATCCACAAAGGNTATTGCCTAAACATACCGCTAAACGCTGGCANCTAGCNCAANATAANGNNGAAAACCCNCATCGCATNATTGCCGATTATGTTTCAGGCATGACCGACGAATATGCGACCAAGTTATACAGCACCTTATTTGTGCCGCATAACAACCCTGCGTTTCATGTGTGATTAACTGTATCTTCGTTGATATAACTAAGAGACTATTTTAGTTACTTTGATCCCTAAACGTTTTGCCAATCGATTTAAGTTAGCTCGGTCAATAGTTAATCTTTTTGCTGTCGCAGACCATTTGCCTTGCTCTTGCTGTAAAATGCGCTTTATTAACTGCCGTTGAAAATTTTCAGTAGTTTGCTTCAAGTTAATATCATGCTGGTTAGCTATCTGAGCCTCTAATAATTTATCTTTCACCTCAATATTTTTAATTGGTTTTACGGCTAACTTTAGCTGCTCACAATCAGCAAGCGTTAATTTTACCAAAACTGAATTTGATTGCCTCGACATTGCCTTTAATGCAGCACGGTTGATAAAATTTTCTAATTCGCGCACATTACCCGGCCAATGATAATCATTTAAATAGTTGAAAAATTCTTCATTCATACTTATTTGAGCAATACCAAGCTTACGCTTTACTCGCTCGGCAAAAAAGCCGGTTAATAAAGGTATATCACCTGCTCTTTCTTTTAACGGCGGCACTAAAATGGGGTATACGCTGAGTCGATGATATAAATCAGCACGAAATCGCCCTTCAGCGACCTCATGTGCTAAATCGCGATTAGTTGCTGCNAGCACTCTCACATCGACCTTTTTAATTTTATCTTGTCCAACCGCTTGTATTTCATTGTTTTGTAATACTCTGAGTAATTTACTTTGCGCAAGTAATGGTAGCTCGCCAATTTCATCTAAAAATAATGTGCCACCATCAGCAATTGAAAACTTACCTGCTCTACTTTTATCTGCCCCCGTAAAAGCCCCTTTTACATGACCAAATAATTCGCTTTCAATTAAATGTTCCGGTAAAGCGGCACAATTTACATGGACTATGGCGGCATTTTTACGTGTTGACTGCAAATGTAAGTCTCGGGCTACTAGCTCTTTACCAACCCCCGTTTCACCATTAATTAAAATAGTAAAATCTGAGGGCGCAACCAGAGCAATTTCTTGTTGTAACTTTTTCATCGCAGGGCTTTTACCGATCATCGGCTGTATTTTCAGTTGCGGTGATTGCATGCTGAGCTCAGCAACAACTTGCTCAGAATGTACCGCTCTTTGTTCTAATAGTTCGATGGTGAGAGCGGCATTTAAATTAGCCGCCGCCATTGCCGAAATAACGTCTAAGGTACGTTGAGGAATATCATCAAAAACATTAGGCGTTAGGCTGTCTAAGGTTAATATGCCGATAAGCTTATCATCAAAAAGTANTGGCAACCCCATACAAGCATGTACGGGTAAATCGCCGTCACGGTCAATCAACAAACCGTCATAGGGATCAGGTAAATCACAATGAGCAGCAAAACGCACGGCTTTGTTTGCCAAACAAATACGTTTAAATCTAGGATGCTCGGTCAAATAAAAACGTCGCCCCAAAGTGTCTCGACTCAAGCCTTGTAAAGCAAGAGGAGTTAATAATTGACTATCAAGATCAACGGACAAAATGGCAACAGAATCACAAGTAATGGTTTTTCTAACCGTACTTAACAAGCGATCTAGCCGATCTTTATTGGTTAAGCTTTGTGCCAAGTCTAAAGAGAGTTCAATCAGTGCTGATGAAGATATTTCTTTCATAATAAAATNAAGTTTAGTCATAAAAATNCATTATAGTCTNAATGACTCAAAAACAAAGAGTCATTTAGACTTTTAAATTTATAGNAATAAATTAACTATCTGTAATTTAAGGTTTATTTTTGTTGGTATTTATTTTGCAATGCTTNTTTTTTAATACAAGTTTTACGCAATAAAGAAAGTAAAAAAGAACAAGTTTAAATAAAAATCAACAACCGTTAAATACTTTAAAGGATAGGTTCATGTATTCACAATTTTTTATTAATAGTAAATTAGAGTTTGATCAAGCAGAAATGAATTTTCAAAAGTGTATTATTGGTGGTAATTGGTTAATGATTTTGTCTTTAACCATAACCATCTTTTGTATTATTATGAGTTTTGGTTTTAACGAATTAATTTCCTTACCTTTTCAAATAGCGTGTCATATATTCACGATTGTTTTTGCCGCTTTTTTTAAGTTAGGTTATGTCATTCGGTGTGTTGGTGTGCATGGTCTAGGTTATAAAGTTTATTAATATGTTTAGGTTAATAATGATTTTAAAATAGCCGTTTAATCATGACTAAAGTAAAAAATCACTATTTATTTTAAACCTAAACGTTTACCCAANCNATGAATATTACCTTTATCTAACGATAATAATTCAGCGGTTTTATTCCAATTACCCTGACAGTCATTTAAGGCTTGTTGAATGACTGTTCGCTTGTAATCATCTATCAATAAAGTAAAGCTTTTGGGCTCGTNACACCAATCTATGTTCTCAAGTGCTAACGCTGTGCTTGATTCAGATATTTTTATTTTAGGTGATGAGATCGCGCTGTCAATATCATCAGGTTGTAAAGTTACAATACGTCCTGATCNACTTGCAGCCCGNAACATACCTCGACTTATTACATGCTCTAATTCGCGAACATTTCCTGGCCAAGCATACCCGCTAAACAAATTCAAAATATTTTTATCTAAGCGAATACTTTGTAAGCCTAATTTAACTCGGTTTCTTTCGATAAAAAAACCAATCAACAATTCTAAATCACTAATTCGATCTCTTAATGGTGGTATGCAAATGGGATAAACACTAAGCCGGTGATATAAATCTTCACGAAATGAACCTTGCTCTACCTCAACAGGAAGATCTCTGTTAGTGGCAGCAATGACACGCACATTAACTTGAATATGGCGATCTGAACCAACTCGCTGAATGTCGCCACTTTGAATAGCACGTAATAATTTGGCTTGAATGACTAGCGGCAATTCACCTATTTCATCTAAAAATAAAGTTCCACCATTCGCTAATTCAAATTTACCACTACGATTACTGATTGCTCCTGTAAATGCGCCTTTAACATGACCAAACAATTCGGATTCAGCAATAGATTCAGGTAAAGCGGCACAATTAACATAAATTAACGGTTTATCGAAACGTTTAGAGGCAGAATGAATAGTATGGGCAACAACCTCTTTACCGACACCTGTTTCTCCGGTAATTAGCACCGCAAGATCTGATGGAGCGACTATTTCTATTTCTTTCTTTAAATGCTCAATTTGTGCTGACTTACCGATCATATCATTAGATTTGGCTTTCGAGGCTTCAATAAGTGTTTGATTAAGCAAAGTTTTATTAGAAAGCTGTTCAGCTAAATTATAGTTATTAAGCGCTTGTAACACTATTTTAGCGACAATAAAGGTAGCGGTGTCAAAGTTATCTTTAGGAAAACGACTAAAAACACCTAAGTCTAATGAATCTAAGGTAATAATACCGCGCAAGCGACCATTTTGTTTAATAGGAATCCCGCTACAAGAATGCACTTCAAGCCTTTCATGTTTATCATCAATTAAACCGTCAAAAGGATCAGGCAAATCNATATCATCAGCAAATATAGTGGCATTATCATGAGCGGCAACTAATTTTAATCTTGGNTTTTCATCAAGATCAAATCGGCGGCCAAAAGTTTCTTTAGATATACCCAATAAAGATACGGGAAGTAATTTAGAACCATTACACTCTAATATAGAGATTGCATCAGCATGAAAAAAACAAGCAATAATTTTACTAAATTCAAATAAACAATCGCCTTTACCTATCATATCTAAAAGCTTTAATGATAAAGCTTCTGTGTCGATAAAGTTTTCTTTGCTCATAATTATTCTCTATATTTACAGCTATTTAATAAATTTTTGTTTTAAAATAAAATAGCCAAGCAATTTTCAATGCTTGACTACTTGTTGGATGATTTTTTTGGTTGATGTTTTTGGGTAGATGTTTTTTGGTTAATAATTTATTTATTGCCCGCCACAACTACCACAACAAACACCGTCACTACCGTGCTTTTTTTTCTTTGCTGGTTCATTTATATTATTGCTATTTTCTTCATCGTCAATTTTTTTATATAGTGAGCTAGTTGTTTGTTGACTTTTTGGGGCTGTATTTTCTTTTGAGGCTTTAAAAAATTTAAACATAGTTGAGTTTCCTATTTATCGTTAAAAAATTTATAGTTAAAAATGATGCTGTTAATCAAGTTTTACGCTGACACCTAACCTGTCATGTACNATGGGGCTTGTGGTNGANTATAATAAAGGNACNCGNTTNCCTTGNGTCAATTTTGATTTNATGGCGAAAGCCGCTANCGCTGCTTCATGAAAACCACTCAAAATGAGTTTTTGTTTACCCGGATAATAATTAATATCACCAACAGCATAAATACCTTCACGGCAGGTCTCAAAAGTTTCGGTACTAACNCTTATTTGATTATGTACCAGNGCTAANCCCCATTGTTTTATAATTGTTAANTTNGGTGANAANCCAAAAAATATNAGTANTTGGTCTAGNTCAATACGTCTGGTAAGTCCATCTTTAGAGGTGACTGATAATTGNGTNAANNGANNATNTTTNTCATGNAAAGCACTNACTTGNCCNGTAAGNATTTGCATTTTCAAATCGTTGCTTAGCTGCAAAACTTTATTAACTGAACTTTGTGANGCTCGATAATTTTCTGAACGATGAATTAATAACACACTATTGGCTACTTTTTGTAGCGCTATAGCCCAATCAAAAGCGGCATCACCACCACCTAAAATAACAANGTCTTTATTTCTATGCTTTTCAACATCTTTTACGCGGTAAAATATTTGTTCANCAAGATAGTTTTCAATACCTTTAACTTTAAGTGGTACTGGTTCAAAAGAACCGCCACCAGCAGCAATAACAATACATTTTCCTTTTAATTCAANGCCTTTATCTGTAGTTAAAATATAATATTCATCGTCAGTAGATTTTTCAATAGTAGTGATAGCGTTATCTAAAATATATTCTGGCTCAAAAGGAGATGCCTGTTCAATTAAATTATCAATAAGGGCAGCGGCTTCAATATGCGGTATGCCGGGTATATCAAAAATAGGTTTTTGTGGGTACAACTCAATACATTGCCCACCTATATGCGGTAAAGTATCAACCACAATGGCTTTAATACCTTGTATGCCTAGCTCAAAAACTTGAAATAAGCCAACGGGGCCTGCTCCAATAATAATAACATCTGCTTCTTTGATCATATTTGTACTCTCTGTGACTAAAAATCAATCAAGTGATTTGATTAATATTCTAAAATTTTTTTGATATGCTTGAGTTATAAATTACTGTGATAAATCACCATAATAACTTACCGTTATAAACAGTGCAGGGATTATGCCAATAGCAACAAAGTCTCAGCAGCCCCTATTAATTAAGGTATGTGGTTTTATTTTTATAAACCATATTCACCATACGGTCTTTTAGACTCACACAACAAGTAGTCAAATAGACTACAAAAACTCAAATTGACAATTTTATAATGTTCATATATTTCAACTCAGGTTTTACATATATACTCATGATACTTCAAAATGTCTGTTTCAGGACTTTTGAGAAATTCATGATCAAGACGCAGCTTTTTATTAATGGTTGTTCCCTTAAAAACAGGTGCAACGACGAGCATGGTTTTCTCAGAAGTCCCCGCAGGGCGAGTTTAAAAGGCTTNTATGCTGCGTTATTGATTTTGACAAGGGAATAACCATTATATTCAATCAATGCCTTGCCTCTAAGCCTTTTAATTCTCGCTGAAACGAGTATTTCGAGGTAACATGAGTATAAAACCTGAGTTGATAACTAATCAACTCAGGTTGCATTTTATACAAAGAACAAGACTATACCCAAGCTACTTCAAGATGCTAGTTTCAGGACGACTGAGCGAATCATGATCAAGGCGCATCTTTTTATTAATGAGTTGTTTTCTTACGTTTTTTCTTTCTTTTAGTACGGTCTGNCTCAGGAGCTTTGGCTTTAAATGCATCTATATTATGTATGCCGTAACCTTTTTTCATCGATTCACTCATGAAGAAGTCAGGTAAATACNTTTTGTCTTTCCAAGCATACCATTTTTCTGTTTCTACTCCTTCATATTCAACAATACTTACTGCACCACCCGGCATTTTTCCTGCATTAGAGGTATGGTGTTCGATATGATCATGGTTTATCCAAATACCTGGATTATTCATTCGTACAATAACATCAACACGACCTCCCATAGGCACATGCACTACATCAGCCCAGTAAGGATTGTCTAACGGTAAACCATCAATGTGAGTAACTAAAACATCATGACCATGTAAGTGATATGAAACTTCAGCCGCCGCAGCATATAAACGAATTCTTAACACATCGCCTTTTTTTACTCGCAATGGTTGAGTAATTGGAAAAGATTTCCCGTTAATAGAAAAGTAATCATTTAATTCTTGTGGGTGACCACCTTTACCATATTGCATCGCCACATCTGAATTCCATCCAGAGAACATCATAATAGCTTCTTTGGTCACTTCTTTTTCAATTGCTGTAGGCTCTTTAGGATCAATAATCATTGGTCCCCACATCCCACGTAAACCAACGTGTTCAGGAACGTTGACGTGGCAGTGATACCATAGGCTACCCGGTTTATCGACAATAAAATCATAAACAAAAGAATCACCCGGTTGTATGGCTTCTTGAGTAACACCCGGTACACCATCCATTTTCCAGCTATCAGTCTGGTACACACCATGCCAATGTACGGTATGAGCTAAGGTTGAATTGTTTTGTACTGTTACAATTAAACGATCACCTTCTTTAGCATGAATTAATGGCCCTGGTACTTGGCCATTAAAAGCCCAAACCTTATTTTGAAATCCAGGAGCCACATCCAAAGTCATCTCTTCTATGGTCATGTTAAATTCTAACGTTTCTGCCGCACCTAGCTGGCTAAACAATAGTATTGTTGCTAAGCACAATAGTTTTATCTTTTTAAATTTCATTATTTACTCTCCTTTTTGACAGCATAGGGTTCTAACATAAACAACCAAATAATTAATTTCTTCATCGGTCATGTTGGCATCCCAGTTAGGCATTAAATTTGATTTACTAACGGCTTTACCACCCTCTTTTATTGCTTTGAATATGTCTGCATCGGTACGGGTTATCATTCCTTTTGTATCGGTATGATCTTTGGGTAATACATCCATAGTGGCGGCATTTACTCCCCAACCATCGCCGTTTATACCATGACATTGAGTGCAATAAGCTTGGTAAAGTATTTCACCTTTTTTAACATCATTAGTTGCCAAAGCATTGTTTGTTAACAGCAAGAGCAATGCGATAACTTGTATATATTTCATGTTATTACTCCTATTTATTGTGATATTACATTAAGGTAATTCAACAATTTCTTAATTGAATTATCGTTAAGATGTCTATTCGGCATCAAGGTTTTAGGATCCCAAGCTTCAGGATTGCGGGTGTAAGAGGCAATAAATTCTGGCTGTAAACGCTGAATTGATTCATACAACTGAGGACCTGAAACACCGCCATAACCCTCTTCATCTTGATGGCATGATCCACAACCTTTAAACTTGTTAAAGTCTTTACTTCCTAAGCTTCGATTTATTTTACCTAAGGTTACTTTTTCTAAAGCAATTAAGTCTGACTTAGGTGTCTGTGCCATTAAATAGTCGGTTAGTAAGGCTGCCAATGTCGAATTAACTGCTATATGAGTGGTTATTTTACTTTCGTCAATAACATCACCTTCATCGGTAACGTTGACATTATTGAAAAAAGAATAACCTCCGGGTCTAATTTTACTCGGTGCTGCTAACCACGTTTGTAACCAAGCTCTATTAAATTTATTACCCGCATAATAAAGTGTTGGTGCTTTTTCCTGTAATCGTTCTCGTAAAGTAATGTGGCTATTGTCATTAATTGAATGACAAGCGGCACAACGTTCATTAAATAATTGCTCTGCGTTATCATTTGCATATACGGGTGTAATAAGTAATGACAATGTTGAAAATAATATTAATTTGTATTTTTTCATAAGGTGATCCTAATAAATTAAGCATCCCTGCTATAGACTCTAAATCCTCAAGCTTATCTAATGACAAGATTGCCATTTCGACCTAATTTAGGATCGGCATCTTCTTTGTTCATCAGTATTGTGATGGCACCTTTTAATGCTGATTTCATACGGTGATCAACAATGGCATTATTGGTTGGACGATTAGCGGGACTCACAAGATCAGCGATCACACCATGAGCTGGGGCAACATCAATAGTTTGTAAACCATATCTCACATTTTTTGGATTACCGTTATCCCATACTCTATCCCAGATACCAGCGATAGCATGAAAAGCAGCATTTTCATTTATTTTGGCATTTACATAATAAAAACGAACACGTTCTCCGGGTTTAGACTCAAGTACTAATGATGCATTTTGATCATGGACAGGATCGTAATGAAATTGTTTACCATTAATCAGTACGCCTTCAAGTTTTTCATTATTAGTCATTTCCGTAGGTGTCGCATCATTTTCAAATAAATCACCTTCAACAATCACGTATTCTCGATCAGGTTTAGGAAAATCTTTGGTGTAACCTTCTTTAGGGTCAACAATAATGACACCATACATACCACGCGAAATATGCTCAGACATAGACGAAGCACCACAGTGATATATAAAGACACCGGGGTATTTGGCTTCAAACTTAAAACTTTTACTCTTTCCTGGGCGTATACCTTCAAATTCATCTAAAACATCAACTATGGCCGCATGAAAATCCATTGAATGGGATTGTTTGTTACCTTTTTTATTTAATAAGGTAAAATCAACGATATCACCCTCCGTAACTCTAACGACAGGACCAGGAATAGTACCACCATAAGTCCACATGTCATGTTTAGTTCCTGCATTATCGATGACCATTTCTTTTTCTATGACGGGTATTTCAACCGTAATAACTTTAGCTAATGCAGAGTAGCTACTAAGCAGTGCTAACGAAATAAGTACACCAGAAGTAATTTTTGAAAGTTTCATATAGGTTTCCTCTTTTTTTAATTAATTTTGCATCTTCCTCCCCNCTATTACACTAAGCGTGCCAACATTAAAAAANGCACTATTTGGCTTTTTATCGTCTTTTTCGCTGAAAATAGCTNGTTTTAGCAGCATGATTGTCATATTAACACTGTACTTTTAACAGTTGAATATGTCGTTATGACAGTGTAAATGTGTTTGAATTTAGGATGTAAAACAAGGAGACATGAGCCGTATATGAATGAATTATTCAACTAACGTAATGATATGTGTAATAACGCTAGTCTTATTTTAAACTATTTGTTGTAAATCTTTATTTTTGGCTACTTCTTTGCTTAATACAATAAAAAGCAACTTTAATGATGAGAATTTACAATGAAGAATATCCCTAACAATTATGTAAACTATAAAACAACAGCAATTTTTGATAAGAACAACGTACCTAAAATGTTTTTACATTTGCATAATACCAAATTGATTAAGTTCTTTCCCACTCAGCGAGAATTAAAAGGCTTAGAGGCAAGGCATTGATTGAAGAGAATGGTTATTCCCTTGTCAAAATCAATAACGCAGCATATAAGCCTTTTAAACTCGCCCTTCGGGAGCTTGCTCGATGCCCACTAACTGCGTTAAATTCATTTGATTTAGAATGACTAGATCTAAATAAATTTGCCTTGTTATTGAACATCGTGCATAGCTCTGAGTTGGGAAGAAATTTAATCAAATTGGTATCATACTCGCGCAGGGGTTTATGGGAAAATATGTGTGTTATCAGGAGTATTAAAATTTTATGGTTTTGCGAGTCGTAAAGGTGATGTAGAGCAAGAAGTTATAATTCAAGCAGGAAAAACAGCCATTTCGCCGCCTGAATACTGGCATAAAGTAGAATTTATTAAAGAAAACACTCAATTTAAGGTTGAATTTTATGCTAAAGAGGGATCTTCAATAGTGGTAGAAAATCTTTCTGCTAGAACCTAGGTCCTAGATTCTAGAGCCTAGATTCTAGGTCCTACTCTTTTCTCGGCACAGGTGATAATAAACGCGCATGTACAGTAACTTCTTCACGATCATAATATAAATGTTTGGCGTATATTTCATATTTTACATGCTCTTTAGCAAACATATCTTTAATTAGCTGTAAGTCTTTTTGAACCTCTTGATAACGACCTTTCATCGGTAATTTCAAGTTAAACATCGCTTCTTTACAATAACCATTAAGTAACCACTGCGCCATTAGCTTAGCCACACGAGAAGGTTTTTCAATCATATCGCACACTAGCCAATAAACATTTTGTTTCATTGGCGTATATTTAAAACCATCAACCATGTAATGTTTTACTTGTCCTGTTTCCATTAGAGACTCTGCCATAGAACCATTATCAATCGATGACACCATCATGCCTCGACGCACTAATTGATATGTCCAACCGCCGGGTGCAGCACCTAAATCAACCGCGCGCATACCTGAAGTTAAGCGTTCTTCACGCTCATCTTTGGGAATAAAATGTAAAAAGGCTTCATCTAATTTTAAGGTTGAACGACTAGGGGATTGCGATGGAAATTTTAAACGAGGAATACCCATAATATGCGCAGAACTATTATGAGTAAACGAGTAACCTAAAATAACCTGTTGACCACTTAAAAATAACGCATGTAAGTTAACGCCATCATGATCGCCTTTTTCAGTGAGCACTTTGGTTTTTCTTAACGCTTGACGCAAGGGTACTGATAATTTCCGACAAAATTTAGATAATGATTTACCATCATTAGTGTCGGCAGTTTCCATACGTAAGTCACTGTATTGCCATTCATTTCCTAACGATTCACAAATAACTTCAACACGATTATATTCGGGTAAATCTATTTTATCCGTAACGGTCGCAAACCATTGACGAGCAAAAACCAGTCGTTTAAGCGGTAATTGTTGTAGTAATTTTTCGGCATCTTCACTTTGCTGTAAATGAAAATACACTAAGCCTTGTTTTTTGCTCAGTTCTAAATAACCATAAATTTCATTCCAAGCGGCTTTCTCTTGGATTTCTGCTCCACATTCTTTTTCAAATCCGGGGCGACAATATAAAACGATTGCGGTCATTTAAGGTTATTTCCTAAACTGTGCTGATACGGCGAGCATTAACCAACCCAATGCTAGTGTGCTACCGCCAAAAGGCGCTAGTTTACCGAAAAAGGGGGTTAGATGAAATGCTTTAAAATATAAAGCACCACTAAAAAACAAAATACCCACAAAAAAGCAATAGGCGGTTATTAATAACGTGTATAAAAATTTATTTGAATAGTTAGCTGTATTGGTTGTAGCAAGCATTAATTTTAACCACACCAACACCACCAATAAAGCAAGGGTATGAATAAATTGCATTGCGAGTGCTATAACTAAACGTCGTTGTTCGTCAAACATTAACGAACTGCCAGCATGTGCTAACCATGCTGAAAACAATACGGAAAAAGTCCCGCTAATGCCAACAAAAGTAAACAATAAACGTAGATGTTTGAATATTGATGATTTAGCTATGTTCATTAATAAAGCTCACTATATGCTGTACTGCACTGGTAATATGTTGCTGTAGGGTAAAACCTGATTTAATTCGTGGTTTAAAACTATGATCGCCATCTTCAAGAAATACCATTTTATATTGTGATGGTAGTTCATAGCTAAGCACTTCTTCTTTATTACCTAATGCATCACGATCACCTTGAATAATTAAACTTGGTTTTTGTGTACCTAATAAAGGTTCAAGTCGTAATTTATCAGTTTTTTTCTGCGGATGAAAAGGATAGCCCAAACACACTAAACCTTTTATGTTAGCGCTAAGTTCATTAAATTCGTCACTTGCTAACAAGGTAGCCGCAACTCGACTCCCCATAGATTTTCCACCAATAAATAACGGTAAAGTAAAGTCAATTTCATTATTTTTTTGATCTTGACATATTTTAGTTAAAGTCTCTTGATAAGCATGCAATAGTTTTGGCATACGATCAGGAGGATAACGTTTACCATCAACTAACCGCTTATTCATATAAGTAAAATTAAAACGAATAACATTAATTTGTTGTTGCGCCAATAGTTCGCTTACTTGTATCATAAATTGATGATGCATATCTGCCCCCGCGCCATGTGCAAAAACAAAATTAGCAATGGCATTATCTGCGGGCGTTATTAATAAGGTATTTATCTTCTTTTCATCAATCATCATCAATAGTCTTTATTATTTCTTTTATTATGAGGTCATTAAAAATCATCATCAAGTAAATCTTCTTCTGCACTTACGGTATCAAGTACCCATTCACGAAAAGAAGCAATTTTACCTAAATCAATTTGTTCTTCGCGGCAAACAATATAAAAACTATTTTTAGAAATTAATACATGTTCAAAAGGCACTATTAATCGTCCTGCATCAATATCAGGTTTAGCAAGTACACTATTAACCAGCGCAATACCTTGACCGTAAATAGCGGCTTGCAACACCATAGATGAATGACTAAATATAGCGCCATGATTGACGTTTGCGCCTTTTACGCTTACTTCTTTAAACCAGCGTTTCCAATCTCGACGCGAGGTATCATGCAATAAGGTATGATTCGCTAAATCACCCACTGTATTTAGCGGCTTTTTACCTTGCAGCAATAACGGAGAACAAACGGGCATTAAATATTCAGTATGAAGTTTTTCAGCATGTACATCACGCCAACGCCCTCGTCCATAGTAAATAGCAACATCAACATCTTCTGTTAAAGAATTGTCGGCTTGGTCAACCGCTTTTATCCTCACATCAATTTCTGAGTGTAACTTATTAAAAGCATTAAGACGTGGCACTAGCCACTGAATAGCAAAACTAGGCTGCATACTTACTGTTATTGCTCCTTTAGCCCCTCGTGCTAATAATTTTTCAGTAGCTTCATGCAAGGTTGTAAAAATATCTTTAATATCGAGGTAATAAGCCTGCCCTTCTTCGGATAACAATAACGCGCGATTTTTTCGCATAAATAATTTTATGCCTAAATGTTCTTCTAAAGATTTTATTTGATGAGAAATCGCCGCCTGAGTGACGAATAACTCTTCTGCAGCTTTAGTAAAACTCAATTGTCTAGCTGACGCTTCAAATGCTCGCAAAGCGTTTAATGGCGGTAATCTACTAGCCACAACCTATCCTTATTTAACAAAATAATCTTAGAGTAAAATGAATAGTTAATAAGTATATTGTACATATCTATTCAATCGCCACTTCACATTAGTTTTTCTAATGCAAAACATTATAATTCGTCATTTTAATAATTGCCAGTTATTAGGTATTATTTACCCCGTAGATGAAAGGCGACATTCTCTCAATAAAGTGTTTAGTGCATTAACAACAGTAAAGGTTAACTGACTAACTAAATTATTGGGTAACTTAGAGAGTAGAAAATAAACTCTCTTAAATAAAGTGAGCAGTCCAAAAAAACATCTATAAGGATAATTGACGTTTACAACACATTTGGATTAAAGGTACTAACATGAAATCAATCAACACTTTATCAATATTTATTACACTCTGCCTAACTTTAGTAATTACATTAATTTTAAGCTCAATGACAGTACACGCTGCTGAACTACCAAAAGCTCAACTTGAACAAGTTGAAGTAGTAAACAAAATTGTTTTTACTCAACAAGCAATGCAGGCTATTGCTAGCTCAATGGCAAGTTTACAATTAAATACTACTAACGACGTTTTGAACACTAAAGTATTGGTTGCTAAGCAAATTCGATTAAATAAAACTAATACCTCAGTAAAATTAGCTAACCTTAGCTACGTAGCTGATTAGTTACTTTGCCTATTAGCTAGATAGCGCTATTTTATAAACATTTGATGGTGTCTATAAAAATTATTTAATATACCGTTGTAGCAATTCCCAACCTGCTCCAGCGGTATTTTTTATTTGTTACAGTAAAGTCTTATCGCAGCCAACAGCGATATTTATGTAACATCTGCTGCGACCTACAAAAATAATACACTCCATTGTAGGTTGTCCCGAGCGTAGCGAGGCGCAACACTATTAAGACTATTTAAGTGAATTATTATGCCGTCACAATAGGGCTAAAGCTTTTGACTAACTCATCAACCGCTTTCATTTGTTCTAAATAAGGTAATAATTTATCTAAAGGCAAGGCGCATGGACCATCACATTTAGCCTTGTCAGGATCAGGGTGAGCTTCAATAAATAAACCCGCAATACCTAATGCCATACCACTACGTGCTAACTGCACGGCTTGCGCACGACGACCATCAGCACTGTCACTTCTACCGCCAGGTTTTTGTAATGCATGGGTTGCATCAAAAATAACAGGGGCGTAATTTTTCATTTCATCCATGGCTAGCATATCAACCACAAGGTTGTTATAACCATAACAACTACCCCGTTCACATAAAATAATTTTATCGTTACCCGCTTCACCAAATTTAGTAATAATATGGCGCATTTCGTGTGCCGCTAAAAACTGTGGTTTTTTAACATTAATAATGGCATTCGTTTTAGCCATCGCCACAACCAAGTCTGTTTGACGTGCTAAAAATGCTGGTAACTGAATAACATCAACCACTTCACTAACAGGTTGCGCTTGATAAGATTCATGTACATCAGTAATGATAGGAACATTAAAGGTTGCTTTTATTTCTGCAAATATTTTTAAGCCTTCATCAAGCCCTGGACCACGATAAGAATTTACTGATGATCGGTTGGCTTTGTCAAATGAGGCTTTAAAAACATAAGGAATGCCTAATTTTTGCGTAACTTCAACGTAATGCTCGGCAATACGCATGGCTAAATCACGCGATTCAAGCACATTCATACCACCAAATAAAACAAAAGGTTGCTCGTTGGAAATTTCAAAATTGGCTAATTTTATAGACTGTAAACTCATTTATATTCCTATTATATTATTTTCTTTAACATCGTTAATTAATACTTTGTAGTATTTGCCCACAAAGCCAAGCCATATAAGTACCTAAGGTGTAACCTAATACCGCTAATAATACACCAACGGGCGCTAAGCTGGGATGAAATGCTGATGCTACCACGGGGGCTGACGCCGCACCTCCCACATTAGCTTGTGACCCAACCGCCATATAAAATAACGGTGCTTTAATCATTTTAGCGACAATAAGCATTAAACTAGCATGAATTAGCATCCAAATTAGCCCAATAATAAAGTAGACTGGTGCCTCTGCTATCATGGTTACGTCCATATGCATGCCAATGGACGCAATTAAAATATATAAAAATGCCGAACCAATTTTAGAGGCTCCCACTCCTTCCAATTTACGTAACGGTGTAAATGAAAAGCCTAGACCAACGGTAGTAGCAAAGACGATCATCCAGAAAAATTTACTATGAAAACTAAAACGACCTAACTCAGGATAATTAGCGACAAAAAATGGCGTAATAGTATCTGCAAATAAATGAGCAAAGCCTGTAACACCAAAACCAACAGCTAAAATTAACATAAGATCTGTCAATGTAGGAATACGCTCATGCTTGGCGCGAAAAGATTCGACTTTTTCTTTTAATGCGGTAATGGCAGAAGTATCAGCACCTGATTTTTTATCAATGGCATCGGCTTTAGCCGCCATAATTAATAATACTGCCATCCATAAGTTAGCAACAATAACATCGACGGTGATCATGGCTGAAAATATTTTATCTCCAACACCATAAATTTCTTTCATTGCCGCTTGGTTGGCTCCACCTCCGATCCAACTACCCGCAACCGTTGTCATACCGCGCCATACTGCCTCTGGCCCTTGTACACCTAATAACTGTGGTTCAAAACTAGATACAATTAATAATGAAATAGGCCCACCAATAACAATACCAAAAGTCCCTGTTAAAAATAAAATAACCGCTTTAGAGCCTAATTTTCCAATCGCTTTTAAATCCACACTTAACGTTAATAATACTAAACAAGCGGGTAATAGATAACGTGAAGCCACAAAATAAATTTTAGATTCTTGACCATTTATAATGCCAAAAGTATTTAATAATGAGGGTAAGAAATAACAAAGTAATACTGCCGGCACCACCGTATAAAATTTTTGCCAATGCTTATTTGAACTTTGTGCGGTATAAAAAACAGCGCCTAACATTAGCATGAGTATGCCAAAAACAGTCGCGTCATTAGTAATTAAAGCTGTATTGGTCATAATGTTCCTGTTTTTTGTTTTTGTTTTTGTTTTTGTTTTTAGGAAAACTGAAATATTAGCACTTTCAGTATCATAACAGGGAAGATCCTGAAATAAATTCAGGATGACAACTTAAGCATAAATGATAAGTTAACCATAAGAATTAATGTAAAACAGTATTATCCAATTGTATATTATCAAGCTGAATTTTTAAGAGTTGTGCGGCAGGATCTTCAGGGCATTGTTCAACAAAGTAACGATAATCATCACAAGCCACTTTAAAACAATCTAATTGATAAAATAAAAAGCCGCGATCACGCCGTTCGATCGGATCATTAGGTTTAATTGCTAACAATAAATCAACACAACGCAATGCTTGTTGAAATTTTTGCTCATTAATTAATGCATTCTTTAAATTTAGTAAATAATTTCGCAATAAAACCGTATTAGATTCGCCGTCTAAACTGATACTTTCAGGATCGCCATCCAAATCAGTTAAACGTTGATCTAAAGTATGCCAATCAATGGGTTCCCCCGTTATTGGTTCAAAAATAACGGCATAATCTTCATCACAGATAACTCGCATCATCAGCATTTTAGGAATAAAAACCACATCGCAACTTAAACCACAGCGTTGTGCAAGCTCTTGCATAACGATTATCTTTAATGCTGGCGCCATAGTCAGTTGTGCCAAAGCGGGAGCTAATTGATAACATTCACTACCATGCGGTTTTTGTTGAACTTGCTCAATAAAAAGCAAGTTAACAAACATATTTTCTAAAAAACATTGTACTTTAATTAACGGATCTTGTTCTCGCTCAATGGCTTGCTGACAATGTTCAACTAAACGTTCAAACTGGTTTGTTAATGATGTTTTTTTGCCAAAAACATGTTCTTCTATTAATAATAATGCTTTTAATAAATTAACTTGATCATTAGCGAGTTCTGATAATAATAATAAATTCATAGAGAGATAATAAAAATTAGTTTTAAAGTGCCTAAACTTATAAATATTTATTTATAAATGCTTTTTATAGATATAAGGGTGCTTTAGTAATAGCTAAACGGACAATAAGCATTACCCAGCCAATAGCACCTAAAAAACCAATAATTTGCATGGTGCGGTTACGCGCTAACTTTAAGGTGTAATAACCGGTAAAAATATAGGCTGCTACTGCAAATAGCTTTTCGGCAAACCACATTTGTTCAGTAGGGTTAAGACTAAATTTAACAGCTAAACCAATACCTAAAAGAAGCAATAATGTATCAACAATATGCGGTAATATTTTCACCCATTTTTGCTGTAATTTAGCCGAGCCTTTTAGTAGCCAAATAAAACGTAAAGTAAATAATAAGACACTTAATAGCGCTATAGTCATGTGTAAATGTTTGATAATAAAATTCCTATTTAACGGTTATTTTTATTTAAAATTGTTTTTTTAATTCATTAACCAAGTTGCTTGTGTAATACGGTCGTTATTCGCGTAATCTTTAAATGATTGTACTTGATCATATCCTAAATCAATTAAAATTTGTCGTACTTTTTCAGCTTGCTCAAATCCATGTTCAAATAATAAATAGCCATTATTTTTCAAATATTTTCGCGCTTGTTCTGCAATTAACCGAATATCTTTAAATCCTTTTTCATCCGCAACTAATGCCGATTTAGGTTCAAAACGCACATCTCCTTGTGTTAAGTGCTGGTCAGTTCCATCAATATAAGGCGGATTTGAAATGATAAAATCAAATTTTTCTATCGCATCAATCTGACTAAACCAATCACTTTGATAAATTTTAACATGCGTTAATTTTAAATTTTTTGCATTTTGTTGTGCTAATTCAACTGCCTCTTGATTAAAATCAACTGCATCCAATTGCCAACAAGGACATTCACTGGCTAGTGCCAGCGCAATAGCGCCCGTTCCTGTACCTAAATCTAAACCTC
Source organism: Alteromonadaceae bacterium (assembly GCA_016765535.1). Taxonomy (GTDB): domain Bacteria; phylum Pseudomonadota; class Gammaproteobacteria; order Enterobacterales; family Alteromonadaceae. Next base: position 27,369 of record JAESPQ010000040.1, read on the forward strand.
GAATATTTTGGCTATTTTTACCCCCAGTATTACTTTTATCATGATACGTAAATAGTGTTAACACTTGTTCAACTAAAATTTCGGTATCGGGACGGGGAATTAGAGTTGCAGAAGAAACTTTTAATGGCAATGACCAAAACTCTTTTTCGCCGAGAATATAAGCGATAGGTTCGCCATTAACACGACGTGTTAGTAATTGCTGAAAAACAATAAACTGTGTTGCTGTAATAACTTTTTCTGGCCAAGTTAATAAATAGGTAACATTCTTAACCAGCGCAAAAGCAAGTAACAGTTGTGAATCTAATTTAGCACTATCTGATAATTGCGATAACGCAATAGTACCTTGTTCAATAGCCGATGCGATTGAACAAGTTTGAGAACTTAACATTATCGTTAATTATTGTCCGCTAATGCTGCAAGTAAATCGGCTTGATTTTCTTGCATAATAGGCTCCATTACTAATTGTAAGTTACCTTCCATTATTTCATTCAAGCGATAAAGTGTTAAATTGATACGATGATCGCTCATTCGCCCTTGTGGAAAATTATAAGTGCGAATACGTTCAGAGCGATCGCCGCTTGCCACTAGGTTACGACGAGACGATTCTTCTTCGCTACGACGTTTTTCATCTTCAGCTTGTTGTAAGCGTGCTTGTAACACTGACATCGCTTGCGCGCGATTTTTATGCTGCGAGCGTTGATCCTGACACTCAACTACCACACCTGATGGCACATGAGTTATACGAATAGCAGAATCGGTTTTATTAACATGCTGACCACCGGCTCCCGAGGCACGAAAAGTATCAATACGCAAATCAGCTTTGTTAATTTCAATCGCTTCAGATTCTGGCATTTCAGGCATAACGACTACAGTGCAAGCTGAGGTATGAACACGACCTTGTGATTCAGTTTCAGGAACGCGCTGCACTCGATGCCCTCCCGATTCAAACTTCATTTGTCCGTAAACACCGCTACCATTAACTTTCATAATAAGTTCTTTGTAGCCACCCTGCTCACTTCCATTAGAATTCATTACTTCAATTTTCCAACCTTGTTTTTCAGCGTAACGGCTGTACATGCGAAATAAGTCACCAACGAAAATGGCCGCTTCATCACCACCTGCGCCCGCACGAATTTCAACAAAACAATTATTGTTATCTTTAGGATCTTTCGGTAATAATAATATTTGTAATTCATCTTCAAGTTTCTCTAAACTCTTTTTTGTGCTTTTGAATTCTTCTTGTCCCATTTCTCGCATATCAGGGTCTTCATCTTTGAGCATGCTTTCAGCTTCAGCTAAATCATTTTCTGCTTCTTGATAACGATGAAAGGCATTAATCACCACTTCGAGTTGTGAGAATTCTTTTGATAAGGATCTAAATTTGTCTTGATCAGAAAGCGTTTCTGGATCTGACAATAACGCTTGTACTTCTTCAAAGCGCTCAACCAAGCCTTCAAGTTTTGAGTAAACAGATTTATTCATTAAAAATTCTTTATTGGTTATTTTGTTGATTACTGAGTATTAGTATAAATTAATAGATTATATGAGCACGCACATTTTACTATTTATTATCCGAATTTAGGAATGCTTATTTTAGTTTTATTTAATCTTGCGGATTTATGTCAAAAATATCACGTAAATAAATTAATCGATCTAACTCGCCACCTTGTGCTGCCGATTGTAAGGCATTAGTGGGCGCATGCATAAACTTATTTGTTAATTGTGTGGCTAATTGTGCCATGATCGCTTCTGGTTTTTTACCATTTTGCAATTGTTTCAAGGCTTTATCTAATAAAACATCACGGTTAGATAAACATTGTTTACGATAAGCAATTACCGCGTCTTGGGTATTTAATCCTCTAAGCCATGACATAAAGCTATCAGTTTGGCTTTTTACAATCACTTCCGCTTGTACGGCGGCTTTACGGCGATTATCTAGATTTTTGGCAATAATGCCTTGTAAATCATCTACAGTATATAAAAAAACATCTTCAAGCTCATTCACTTGTTCTTCTATATCACGCGGTACAGCTAAATCGACCATAAAAATAGGTTGATGTTTACGTGCAACTAAGGCTTTTTCTACCATACCTTTACCAATAAGCGGTAAAGTACTACCTGTAGAGCTAATAACAATATCGGCATTAGCCATGTGCTCAGGTATTTGTGCCAAGGTTATAACATCTGCACCAATTTCAACGGCCACTTTTTCAGCACGCGCAATAGTACGATTAGCAACGGTTATTTTACCGACATTATTTTCATATAAATGCTTCGCCACCAGTTCAATGGTTTCACCTGCGCCGACTAATAACACGTTAGATTTATTTAATTTTCCAAAAATATGTTTAGCTAAGTTAACCGCGGCAAAAGCCACTGATACCGCATTAGCGCCAATATCAGTTTCAGTTCTCACTTGTTTGGCAGCACCAAATGTTCGTTGAAATAAGCGCTCCATCACTAATGCCATAGAACCCGCGGCTTTAGCTTGGCTATAGGCTTGCTTCATTTGGCCCAATATCTGCGGTTCACCTAATACTAAGGAATCTAAACCACAGGCAACACGCATCATGTGATTGACTGCATTTTGATCTTGATGCCAATATAGGGTGGGGATAATAGTGCTTGCAGGTACATTATGATGTTGTTCTAACCAAGCAACAATTTTTTCTTGTACAACAGCAAAATCGCCCTCTTGTACGACATAAAGTTCAGTGCGATTGCAAGTTGATAAAATAGCGGCTTCACGACATTGCAATACATCAAGCATTTCTTGCAATGATGCACTAAGTTTATCAGGGTTAAAACTCAGCTTTTCTCTTACTGCTACGGGGGCAGTTTTATGGTTTATTCCAACAGCAACAATCGACATAATATTAAATACGATACCTGAAAATTAAGCCCCTAAATTTAGACCTAAAACTAAAACATCAAATGGTCTAAAATAAAGGACTAACAATTAATAGCGTAATTTTACGAAAAATAATGATAAATTGAAAGGTAGTTGAACAGATATCGCGATTAACTTTATGCCAGATCAAAGCTTAGTGTTAAAAACATAAGGTTTAAAATTATCAAACCTTAAAATGCACATTGAAAAACACCAACATTGTATGCTCCAATAGCATTCTATTTATTTATACTGTTTTTTATTTATGCACCTTTTATTTATACGCTTTTTATCTATGTTTACTGTTGTAATTAAACGTTTTTATTATTTTATTCCGCTAAGTATTATCTTATTACTAAGTGCTTGTAGTAGTAACTCTCCTCTTCAACAGTCATCTGTTTTAAGCAAAAAGACCCATATTCAACAAACGCTTAGCCAAAGAAACCAGCAAATGCAGCGCTTATTACACTGGCGCATTAAAGGAAAAATAGCTTTTATAGAAAAAAATAAAATGGGCAAATATAAGCGTAAAAGTGCTTCATTACGTTGGGATTACCAAGCAAACACTGAGGCTGAAAAAATAAAACCGTTTCAACAGCAAATTGATTTAACCACGTTTATGGGGATCAATATTTTACATGTTGAGAGTTATGGTCAGCAACATAGCATAAAAGTTGACGGTAAAAAGTATCAAGGTAGTAATTTAAATTACATGATTTATAACTTAACAGGTCTAAATTTACCCACACAAGCATTACCCTATTGGTTAAAAGGAATAGCTTATAATAAGCAAGATAAAATCATTTATAATGAAGTGACTAATTTACCAAAAATCCTGAACAGTATTTTTGTAAAGCCATCGATACAAACACTAGCAAAGGAATCGTTCGTGCAGCAACAACTGATGCGACAAAAACAAATAAATAACCAAACTTGGCAGGTAAAATATAGCCACTATAAAAACTTTTCTGGTCATCAATTAGCAACAAGAATGACTATCACACATCAAGAGTTAACCATAAAAATAGCGATTAATACTTGGAGTCTTTTGTGAGCACAAAATTTTATTCTTTCCCCTCACCGGCAAAGTTAAATTTATTTTTACATATCAATGGTCAACGCAGCGATGGCTACCACGAACTACAAACATTATTTCAATTTTTAGATCATGGTGACACTATTGATATATCAGTGAATAAATCAGCGAACATTAACTTATTAACACCGATTAAAAATGTAGCCGATCGTGATAATTTACTGATAAAAGCGGCTCTATTATTAAAAACACACACGATCAACAATGCGCAAGTACAGGCACAATTAGGTTGTGATATAAAAATAACTAAAGTATTACCTATGGGGGGTGGTTTAGGTGGTGGTTCGTCTAATGCAGCTACCGTGCTTTTAGCATTAAATAAATTATGGCAGCTAAACCATTCAATAGACATATTAGCACAGTTAGGCTTAAAACTAGGGGCTGACGTGCCTGTTTTCGTCCGTGGCTTTGCTGCTTTTGCTGAAGGTGTAGGTGAAAAACTTAGCCCAGCTTCACCAACAGAATATTGGTATTTAGTGTCTAAACCAGCATGTTCAATATCAACCCAAGCCGTTTTTCAGTCCGCTGAATTACCAAGGAACACACCAAAAATCAATTTAAAACAAATTAAAGTTGAACAATGTCATAATGATTGCCAAATTGCAGTAATAAAAAGTCACCCTGAGGTTGCCAACTTACTCGCTTGGTTGGTAGAATACGCGCCGTCTCGAATGACGGGTACTGGTGCTTGTTTATTTTCGCGCTTTACTACTAAAGCGGAGGCGTTAACGTTACAATTGAAACTCCCTAAAGGGGTGTATTCTTTTGTTGCGAAAGGTTTAAATCAATCGCCCTTAGTTAAAGCAATAGTGGCGGTTAATTAAGTTGCTGATATTCAGCATAGTCACCAATAGTATGTATACATATTAATTGGTACATTATTAATGTCAAAAGTTTCTAAGGAACTCATCGTGCCTGACATGAAGATCTTTGCGGGTAATGCCACCCCTGAACTGGCCAAAAAAATTGCAGAACGCCTATGTATTTCTTTAGGTGATGCCAAAGTAGGCAGTTTCAGTGATGGTGAAATAAGCGTCGAATTAAACGAAAACGTTCGCGGGGCTGATGTATTTATTATTCAGTCTACTTGTGCGCCAACCAACAATAATTTAATGGAACTTATTGTGATGATAGATGCCCTGCGTCGTTCATCAGCGGGTCGTATTACTGCAGTGATCCCTTACTTTGGTTATGCTCGCCAAGACAGGCGTGTGCGTAGTGCGCGTGTGCCTATTACGGCAAAAGTTGTTGCCGATTTTTTATCAAATGTGGGTGTTGATCGTGTTTTAACGGTTGATTTACACGCTGAACAAATTCAAGGTTTTTTTGATGTTCCCGTAGATAATGTTTTTGGTACACCAATATTACTTGAAGATATGATCGCCAATAACTTACAAAACTCGGTTGTGGTATCTCCTGATATCGGCGGCGTAGTTCGTGCGCGTGCGGTAGCTAAATTACTGCATGATACCGATTTAGCCATTATTGATAAACGTCGTCCAAAAGCCAATGTTGCGCAAGTTATGCATATTATTGGTGATGTAAAAGACCGAGATTGTATTATTGTTGACGATATGATTGATACTGGTGGTACTTTAGCTAAAGCAGCCGAAGCGTTAAAAGAACATGGTGCTAACCGCATTTATGCTTATGCTACTCATCCAGTATTTTCGGGTAATGCGGCACAAAACATTAAAGATTCACTCATTGATGAAATTGTTGTTACCGATTCTATCGCTTTAACAGATGAAATTATAGCTACAGGTAAAGTTCGCCAATTAAGTTTAAGTAGTATGCTTTCTGAAGCGATCCGTCGGGTATCAAACGAAGAATCAATTTCAGCAATGTTTGATGCTTAATTGTTGGTAGTAACAATTAACGACTAAATAAATAGCAAAAAAAAGCACTTTTTAGTGTTTTTTTGTTTTTTATTAAATGAAAAATTTGGCTTAATGCTAACTAAATGCTACTATTCCGCGCCTTTTTTATCTGAGTGTGGTTATTATCTACACAGAGACTACACAGATATAGTAAAAAACAGGTATTCATTATTGTTTTTGGTCGCAAAAAACAATGTAAATTAACAATGATTAATGTTATTTGAGGACTTAATCTAAAAAGAGTATATACCATGACTAATTTATTTACTTTAGACGCTGAAGTTCGTACAGACTTAGGGAAAGGTGCGAGCCGCCGCCTTCGTCACGCGAACAAAGTTCCAGCGATATTATACGGTGCAGGCCAAGAGCCAGTATCTTTAACTTTTGCACACAATAAAGTATTTCGTGCACAAGAAGAAGAAGCCTTCTATTCACACATCTTAACGATTAATGTTGACGGTAAACCTGTTGAAGTAGTCATTAAAGATATGCAACGTCATCCATTCAAACCAGTAATTATGCATTTGGATTTTTTACGTGTAGATGCTAAAAAAGCAATCCATAAAAATGTTCCTCTTCACTTTTTAAATGAAGATGTTTTGACTAAAACAGGTGCAAATATTGTTCATCTTGAAAATGAAATTAGCATTTCTTGTTTACCTGCTGACTTACCAGAGTTTATTACTGTTGATTTAGCCGATTTAGAATCAGGTAACTCAGTACATTTGTCTGATATTAAATTACCTAAAGGCGTAACTTCTCTTGAATTAGCTAAAGGTACAGAGTATGACAAAGCCGTTGTTAGTGCTAATACTCCTAAAGGCAGCGCTTCAGATGACGCAGATGCCACAGATTCAGAAGAAACAACTGAAGCTGCAGAATAATTATATAACTCGTTAAGTATATGACTATTCAACTTATCGTGGGTCTGGGTAATCCAGGCCCCGAATATAGTAAAACTCGCCATAATTCCGGTACTTGGTTTGTTGAATTACTCGCTCAACAATTTAATATTTCACTTAGACCCGACAAAAAATACTCAGGCCTTTATGGCAAAGGTCACATTGGAAACCAACCTGTTCACCTACTCATTCCAACTACTTTTATGAATAGAAGTGGTAAAGCGGTAGCCTCCTTAGCTAACTTTTTTCGCATTCCTGTTAACAATATTCTTGTCGCCCATGATGAATTAGACATGGAACCAGGTAGCTGTAAAATAAAGTTAGGTGGAGGACATGGTGGTCATAATGGTTTACGTGACATTATTTCATCGATGGCCAATAATAAAGATTTTTACCGTTTACGCATTGGCATTGGTCATCCTGGACATAAAGACAGAGTAACAGGTCATGTGTTAGGTAAAGCCCCCGCAAACGAACAACAGTTAATTGAACAAGCTATTGATGAAGCAAGTCATTGTTTTGAATTGTGGCAAAAAAACGATCTTAAAAAAGCACAAAATAGATTACATTCATTTAAAGCAAGTTAATATTAATTAATTCAATAAATGATCAAGAAGCATACATACAGAGGTAAGTTATGGGATTCAAATGTGGCATTGTTGGTTTGCCCAACGTAGGTAAATCAACTTTATTTAATGCATTAACTAAAGCCGGCATAGATGCTGCCAACTTTCCTTTTTGTACAATAGAACCGAATACGGGCATAGTTCCGGTGCCTGATCCGCGTTTAGACGCATTAGCCAAAATAGTAAAACCAGAGCGCGTACTACCAACAACCATGGAGTTTGTTGATATTGCAGGTTTAGTTGCAGGCGCTTCTAAAGGTGAAGGCTTAGGTAATAAATTTTTAGCTAATATTCGCGAAACAGATGCTATAGGTCATGTTGTACGCTGCTTTGAAAATGAAAACATTATTCATGTTGCTAATAAAATAGATCCTAGTGACGACATTGATGTTATTAATACCGAACTTGCTTTAGCCGATATGGATACCGCCGAACGAGCAATTACTCGTCAAGCGAAACGTGCTAAAGGCGGCGATAAAGACGCAAAATTTGAAATTCCCGTACTAGAAAAAATATTAGCGCACGTTGAAGAAGGCAATTTGATCCGTGCATTAGAGTTAACAAAAGAAGAAAAAGCTGCCGTGGCTTATTTGAATTTTTTAACCCTTAAACCAACGATGTATATCGCTAATGTTAATGATGATGGTTTTGAAAACAACCCTTACCTAGACGTAGTTAAAGAAATCGCAGCAAAAGAAGGTGCTATTGTTGTTCCTGTCTGTGCCGAAATAGAAAGCGAAATAGCAGAATTAGACGACGATGAAGCGGCTGAATTTATGGATGAAATGGGCTTAACAGAACCAGGCTTAAACAGAGTGATCAATTCAGGCTACGCCCTACTACATTTACAAACCTACTTTACTGCTGGCGTTAAAGAAGTACGCGCATGGACCGTTAAAAGTAATGGTACCGCACCACAAGCAGCAGGGGTTATTCATACTGATTTTGAAAAAGGTTTTATTCGCGCAGAAGTGATTGCCTATAATGATTTTATTGAATTTAAAGGTGAGTCTGGCGCTAAAGAAGCAGGTAAATGGCGTCTTGAAGGTAAAGAATACCGGGTTAAAGATGGCGATGTTATTCACTTTCGCTTTAATGTTTAACTAAAATTCAATTTCAACTTCAACTTAAACTTCAATACAGGGGTAAATTAACATTACCCCTTGTTTTTTAACAATATTCTAACAACACACCTAAAAAATTTCACGTATAATCCTCTTATTGTAAATAAATTTTCAGCAAAAATTTTATTTACGACTACACTAAAAATAATCAATAGAAATTAAC
>JAESPQ010000041.1 GCA_016765535.1 Alteromonadaceae bacterium
ACTCGATAACAGCAAACAGCATGCTATAAGGCACTGTCCATTGCACTTCACCCGTGCCTTTATTGACTAATATCACCGCGCGTTTGGGGTTTAATTTTCCGACACGGCCGATATATTCTTGGTTGTCTTGGCTACTAATAAAACCGACGGTACTGCCAATAGCTAACTCAGCCTTTGACAAGCCCTGTTTTTTGTTACTCACAAGGTCAGTGCTTATATGGTCAAGATTTAGATAATAAAAAGGCAGTGTCCAGCGCTGACCTGTTTCAATTTCTCGTACCGTTGCTCGGGTACGTTTTATCTCAAGCAATTCGCAGGCGATGGAGCGGTTGTCTTCAGCATTAAAATAATCGAGCTGCATACCAAGAGTCATTTTTTGGCGCAAGGCATTGATGCGATCGGGGTCATCTAACAACTTATCAATAGCCGTTTTTAAGCGAAACAGTTCAAAGTCGCTGGCGGATTGTAGTTCTTGAAATACAGTTTGAATATTCATGTTTAATCTCAAAAGAAATATATAATTAATAACTGGCTGTAGGTTGGGCTTTAGCCCATCAATCAAGCCGAGGGAATCAAGCCGAGGGAATCAAGCCGAGGGAATAAAGCCTGACGGGATAAATCCCGACCTACAGATTATATCACCTCGTTTAAGGCATTGCTCACCACCGCATCTGCGAGGTGTAATTGCGTAGTTTGCGCCTCGGTTAGGCGGGTTTTAAGTTGCGCGCATAATGCCATTAACTCGTCGACTTTGGCGACGATGCGGTGTTGTTCGGCGAGTGGGGGTATAGATATGACAAAAGCCCTTATTAATGACAAATTTAGATTTCCTTGAGAAACACCTTTTCCTAGTGTATTTCTTTCTGAGTAACCTCTACCTACCGGAGAATTTAACCAAAGTACTAGATATTCCGATAACAAAAATTCTTTAAAAGGCTTTAATAGTCCAGTACTAACATAAATTGCAAATTCAAGATCAGTATCAATTTTTGCAGCCTCGCCAATACCAGCACCTACTCGTGCTAATAAAACATCAGCAAATTCAGGTTTACGATTTTTAATATAGTTTTGATAATGTTCCTCAGAAACATATCGACAATTCTCTGGCATAAAATTAAATGGTTTAACACATTGAGCTGAAATAAACGGTCGACCTGAATCAGAATATTTAGGAGTTTGATGTGTACCATCCGTTATCAGCGAACATATATCTTGCATATGAGAAAATGACCAACCACTAGGAAGTGTAAACGGCTTTTCTTCATCAGTAATTACTGGTAATGGCTTTTGCTTTTTGATTTTTTTATCGGCAATAAGTTGGGCTTTCTCTGCTGCAATACGCTCAAGTAGTACGCTGGCTGGTTCGTCGTTGGAGTTTTGTGGTACGAGTTTGCCCATCACCGCTAGCTGTAAGATGGTTTGTTTGAGTTGCTCTATGCTGGCTTCGGTGGTGAACAGTAGGTCAAAGTGTTCATTGAGTTGTTGCCAGCTTTGCTGAAATTCAGCATTATTTTTACTTTGTATTAATGCCGCTAGCAGCACTTCTACTAAGGTTTTATGGGCGCTGAGGCTATGTTCGGTTTGTTGCTCTAGCTGATCACATAATGCCATCAGTTCATCAACTTTAGCGACGATACGGTGTTGTTCTGCGAGTGGGGGTATAGCTACAACTAACTCTGTGACATCGCTCATTTTCAAATTAGGTTGAAGCCCATTGCCACCAAAACGGTTTTTGTATAAGTTTAGTATATATGGACTACGAAGGTTTAAAAATAAATATTCTGGGTATTGGAAAGCTCTAATTGCAGCTACACGTTGGTTTAATAGAGACTCATGGTAACTATCGGGACATAAACTAACTTTTAGGCCGTCACTTATATAAGGTCGTGTTAACGCTAATATCATGTCATTTCTGAACACTTGAAACGATTGATACTTTTCTAAAAATGACTCTGGCAAAAATTCATCTGTTTCAATTAATTTACCAACGCCCGCATTTGTGATTTTAATTACTCTAATACCGCTAATTGAATTAAAATCACCACTTTTAAATGAACTACCTGAAAAAACAGTAGAGCAATTACCTAGCCTTTCAAACTCCCAACCTTTCGGCAATTCAAACGGTTTTTCTTCCTCTGTAATTGCTGGCAACGGCTTTTGTTTCTGCTTTTTATTCGATAAGTTCTTATCCGCTATCAACTGCGCTTTTTCTTTTGCAATACGTTCCAGTAACACACTAGCGGGTTCGTCATTATCATCTTGTGGCACTAACTTACCACGCACGGCTAACTCTAAAATCAACTCACGTAGCTTTTTAATGCCCGTTAATTCAATCTTACCTTTTAATACGCTCGAGGCCGCACCACCACGCCCTACGCCATTACGTTTTTTAATAGCACTCGTCCATAAGTCAATATTGTCGGTGATTAACGTTTTAATGGTGTTGTTTTTCACAAGGGAATTAGGGTGACTCATGGGTAACTCCCTGTCGCTGATTCTGCCACTAACAAGGTCAGTGCGGCTAAACCTGTATCGTTAATAATAGGGTTACCTTCCTTTCGAACTACCGAGTAATCCTCGGTGGTTGAGGTTTCTTCAAGTTCAGCTTCGCTATAAATATTTTTTAAATGTAAACTTATGTTATCTGCTGATGTTTCAAAAAGCTTAGCCATCGTTATTTGGCTCAGCCAAACAGTATCTTGTTCTAGCTTTACTTGAACAGCGCCACTTTTACTTTCAAATATTTTAATGTCACTCATTATAATTTCCTTATGAGCTCAAGGCATTATTTAAAATAGTTTTAAGCTGNTCGCGCAAGGCTTGNATATCGGCTTGCTGTTTGGCGTAGTCGGTTAATAGCTCTTGCGGATCATGACTGATAATTTCGCCCACATGCGGGTTTTTAATGTCTAGGTTAAAGTTACGTTTAATAATTTCGTCAATACTTACTTGCCACGCTTGTTCGGTGGTTTCACGGCTAGCAAAGCCGTCTTCCTCATTGCCCCACCAGTCAATTTCGGTTTGAAATTCTGCAAACTTCATCGGTTTGGTTTTGTTGTAGTTTTTAACACCTTTGGGGTACGGGTGATCATAAAACCATACCTTTTCGGTGGGTTTGCCTTTGGTGAAGAACAAAATATTGGTTTTAATGCCGGTGTAGGGGTTAAATACACCATTGGGTAAACGAACAATGGTATGCAGGTTACATTCTTCGGTTAATAATTTTTTGATTTTGGTTTTTACACCTTCACCAAATAAAGTGCCGTCTGGCAGTACGACTGCTGCTCTGCCGCCGTTTTTGCTGTTTTGGGGAGAAGCTAATATCTCAATGATTAACTGGAGAAATAAGTCAGCGGTTTCGCGGGTGCGGGTTTCTGTTGGAAAATTCTTTTCAATACCATCTTCTTCGGTGCCGCCAAACGGTGGATTGGTTACAATAACGTCTAACTCTTCGTCCCAGCTTGAAAGCGGTTTATTTAAGGTGTTGCCGTGTTTCACTTGCACGGGCACTTCAATGCCGTGTAGTAACATATTAGTGGTACAGAGTAAGTGCGGTAATTGTTTTTTCTCTACGCCGTGAATTTGCTGTTGCAGCGTTTGGTGATCTGCAGCGGTTTTTACATAGTTGTTTTTAACATGATCAAAGGCGCACGCTAAAAAGCCACCCGTGCCACAGGCTGGGTCCATAATGCTTTCACCTAGCTTGGGGTCAATACGGTCAACAATAAAACGGGTTATTGCGCGTGGCGTATAAAACTCGCCTGCGTTACCTGCACTTTGTAAGTCTTTTAATATTTGTTCGTATAAATCACCAAAAAGGTGACGCTCTGTTGAGTCGGTAAAGTCTATTTCGTTGAGTTTGTTGATCACTTGGCGCAGTAGCGTACCGTTTTTCATGTAGTTAAAGGCATCACTAAACGACTCTTTAACCACAAAACCACGCGGATTTAGCTTGATTGGTGCGGTTAGATTTTTAAGATCAGGGAATAATTTTCCATTAACAAATTCAAGTAGTTCGTCACCGGTTATGCCTTCGTTGTCGGCTGCCCAGTTACGCCATAAATATTCACTTGGTAACGGTGTTTGATAACTCGCATTGCCATCAGTACCGTCTTGTTCAAACTCTAACGCTTCTTCTTGGGCGTCAAAAATTTTTAAAAATAACAACCAAGACATTTGCCCTAATCGTTGCGCGTCGCCGTCTACGCCAGCGTCTTTACGCATAATGTCTTGAATGGATTTTATTGCTGAACTAACTGACATGGTTTTCTCTTATTTTTAAGGTGTTGTTTTGTTGAGTTTTATTACGCTCAATTACTTTTTAATAGCGTTGAATCGCTTTTTAGGCTTGCGATGAGATTACTAACCAGCCTTATTAGAATATATTTCAGTTTCTAATTCGGTAATGGCTTGATCATACCCTTTTCTGCCGCCAAACGCTTGCTTTGCTATCTCCATTGGCTTACCCATTTGGTCAAACGGTTGCACTTTAAGTACATGAATACTTTCAATTTCTTGAACGCCTGCGTCAGCGTATTTATCTAATAGGGTGTTTAGTACTTTTTGTGCTTGTGCTGAATATTTAGTGAAGTAGTTGCGTTTTTTAACGTTGTTAGCACGTTCTTTACGCGTTAATGGTGGCTGATCAAAAGCAACATGGCAGATGAGGTCGAACGGGTCGAGATCTTTGCTGATGTCATCTTCTAACGCCTGCCAAATTACGCCTTCGTTGGCGAGTTCATCAATAATGGTTTGTTTGCGCTCTGCGGCATGCCATTTGCGGGTAAATTCATCCAGTGAAGCAAATTGTTTTTTAATGGTATTGCGGGTGTAGTCTTTAAACGACTCAGTAACAAGCTTGCCATCGGTGTCGTAATACTGCACACGTTCCGCCATTTTTTTAACACTAACGCCTGACACTTGAAACTTTATAAAGCGTTTTTTGTCTGCATCTGTGCCCCAATCAGCATCAATTTCAACACCACCTTGGTTGTCGTCAGTATCATAACCTTGTTCTGGTTCGCTTATCCTGTCTTTTAAGTAGGCTTCATCTTGCTTTGCATCGCTATTAAATTCATCAATGAATAAATCGCCATCATCATCAATGATGCCTTTAGGCGTACTTTCCATTATTTTAACGGCTTCACCATCAAATTTTTCATCAGCAAAGAGTTCGGTCGCTTTTTTGAAATCAAGAATGGTAAACCAAAGTTTGTTGTATCTGTCGTCAATACGCGTACCGCGACCAATAATTTGCTTGAACTTGGTCATTGATTGAATATTTTGATCTAGCACGATGAGCTTACAGGTTTTAGCATCAACACCTGTACTCATTAATTCTGACGTAGTGGCAATAACAGGGTAAGCTTTTTTCGGGTTAATAAAGTTGTCTAACTGTGCCTTGCCAATTTCATCGTCACCAGTGATTTTCATCACGTATTTTTCATTTTTAGCGACTTGTTTAGGGTTTAAGTTAACAAGGGCTCGGCGCATGCGGTCGGCGTGATCAATGTCGTTACAAAAAATGATGGTTTTAGCCATAGGGTCGGTACGTTCTAAGTAACGGGTAATGGTTTGTGCAACCAGCTCGGTACGTTCATCAATCACTAGGGTGCGATCAAAGTCTTTTTGGTTATAAATGCGATCATCAATAAGTTCGCCTTGTTTATCAACTTGCCCTTTAGTGGGTCGCCAGCCTTGTAGGTCAACATTAATATCAACACGTACCACTTTGTATGGCGCTAAAAAACCATCTTCTATGCCTTCTTTAAGAGAATAGGTATAAACTGGCTCACCAAAATAGTCGATATTCGATACTTCGTCGGTTTCTTTTGGGGTGGCGGTTAAACCTATTTGTGTAGCAGAGCTAAAGTATTCAAGAATTTCGCGCCATGCACTGTCTTCCGCCGCGCTGCCACGATGGCACTCGTCGATAATAATTAAGTCAAAGAAATTTTTATCAACTTGTTTATAGGCTTTTTGGCTTTCTTCGGGGCCTGTTAATGCTTGATATAAAGCAAGATGAATTTCATAAGCAGGATCAACTGTGCGCCCTGTTATTTTAGTCATTGCCTGACCAAAAGGCTGGAAGTCATTAATGCGCGTTTGATCCACTAAAATGTTTCTATCCGCTAAAAATAAAATACGCTTTTTCTGCCGTGATTTCCATAAACGCCAAATAATTTGAAAAGCGGTGTAGGTTTTGCCCGTACCTGTTGCCATAACCAAAAGCATACGGTTTTTACCGCAAGATACTGCTTCAATGGTTTTATTAATGGCTTGCAGTTGATAATAACGTGGTGCTTTGCCGCTACCATCATCATGATAATCTTGTGTAATTAACGGAAGTTGGGCTTTGGTATAACCGCGATAAGCACAAAATTTTTGCCATAGCTGTGCTGGCGTTGGAAAATTGTTAAGTGATAGTTGTGTTTCTAGCTGTGCTGGATTGGTTTTATCATGAAAAATAAAACCATCGCCATTTGAGGCAAAAACAAAGGGCACTTCGAGTAAGCGAGCATAATCAAGCCCTTGTTGCATGCCTTTGCCAATTTCGTGTTTGTTGGCTTTAGCCTCTATTACGGCAAGAGGCATATTAGGTTTATGGTAAAGCACAATATCGGCCGATTTCACGGTTTTACGCATGCCAAGTTGACCTCGAACAATCACTTTGCCATCACGCAGTTTAACTTCTTGGCGAATTTGCGTCATTAAATTCCAACCCGCCACTTTTACTGCGGGCATAATGAATTTAGTGATTATATCGGTTTCGCTGAGCTTTTTTTTATCCACTTGGCTTAATTCCTTTAGCTACTTGCTATGAAGCTAACTTTACGGTGTAGTTAGAAATAAGCCAAGTTTTTTTAATGCTAACCCTCAATACCACTATGGCGTAATAGCGCATCAATTTCAGGTGCGCGACCACGAAAGGCTTTGAATAATTCGCTGGGTTCTTGGCTACCACCTTTTTCTAAAATATGGGTTAAAAAAGCTTTACCTGTTTCGGCATTAAATATGCCCTCTTCTTCAAAGCAAGCAAAGGCGTCGGCAGAGAGCACTTCTGCCCATTTATAGCTGTAATAGCCTGCGGCGTAACCACCACCAAAAATATGACCAAAACCATGTTGAAAACGGTTAAAGTCAGGCGCTTTTATTACGGCATATTGGCTTCGTACATTATTTAAAATATTTTGAATATAAGCTGCTTGATCTACATTGTTAAGATCGTATTGCGCATGCATTTGAAAGTCGAAAATACTAAATTCTAATTGACGTAACATTTGCATCGCTGATTGAAAGTTTTTTGCCGCCAGCATCTTATCAAGCATGGCTTGCGGTAATGGTTCACCCGTTTCAAAGTGGCTAGAAATAAACGCTAAAGCTTCTGGTTGCCATGCCCAGTTTTCTAAAAATTGGCTCGGTAATTCAACGGCATCCCAAGGTACTCCGTTAATACCAGCAACGCTGCTCGCATCAATTTTGGTTAACATGTGATGCAAACCGTGACCAAATTCGTGGAATAAAGTGACTACTTCGTCATGGGTAAATAGTGCTTCGTTATCGCCAATTGGTTGGGTAAAGTTACAGGTTAAGTAAGCAACAGGGAGCTGAATATTGCCCTTTGTTCCTTTTTTATTAATAAGCTCACTTCGACCAACGCAATCATCCATCCAAGCGCCACCACGCTTATGTTCACGGGCATATAAGTCAAGATAAAAACTACCGCGTAAATTGCCGCCTTGATCGTAAATATCATAAAATTTAACGTCTTTATGCCAAACATCAACACCAGCGCGGTGTTTAATGGTTAAGCCATATAAACGATGGACTACTTCAAATAAACCACTAACCACTTTATTTTCAGGAAAATAAGGGCGTAAATCTTCATCAGAAATAGCATAGCGACTTTGTTTTAATTTTTCGCTGTAATAAGCGAGATCCCATGCTTGTAGATCTGTAGCTTGATATTCTTGTGCGGAAAAGTCGCATAGTTGTTGATAATCTTGCTGCCCTTGCTGTTGTGATTTACTGGCAAGGTTTTCTAAAAAGTTCATCACTTCATCAGTAGAATTAGCCATTTTCGTGGCTAATGATTTTTCAGCATAGTTTTTAAAACCAAGTAGTTGTGCTAATTCATGACGCAGCGCTAAAATTTCATTCATGGTGGCGCTGTTATCAAATTCATCGGCATTAGGACCTTGCTCAGAGGCGCGGGTAACAAAGGCGCGATATAATTTTTCGCGCAAGGCTTGGTTATCGCAATACATCATTACCGGTAAATAACTTGGAATGTCTAAAGTAAACAAGTAACCGTCTAACTCTTTCGCTTGTGCCGCCGCTTGCGCAGCATTTAAAGCACTATCAGGTAAGCCCGTTAATTCAGTTTTATCAGTAATATTAACGGTAAAAGCGTGCGTAGCATCAAGTACATTATTGCTAAATTGAGAGCTTAAGTCAGATAAACGGCTGACAATTTCACCATAACGTTTTTTATCATCATCGTTCAATGCAATACCCGACAATTTAAAATCACGTAGTGCATTAGTGATCACTTTTTGTTGTGCGGTATTTAACCGTTTAAATTCTTTGCTGTCGGCTATTTGTTGATAGGCATCGAATAAAGGTTGGTGTTGACCAATGAAAGTGCCATATTCAGACAATAACGGCAAACAATCCTCATAGGCTTCACGTAGTTCATCACTATTTTTTACCGAATTTAAATGCGAAACAGGCGACCATAATTTACTCAATATATCATCAGTTTCATCTAAAGGAGCGACTAAATTATCCCAGCTATATTGGCTATTTTCAGCTAACAGTTCAGCTAAAGTGCGACGACAATTTTTAATGGCTTGCTCGACGGCAGGTTTTATATGTTCGGCTTTAATTTTGGAAAATTGCGGTAAACTACTTTGTGCTAATAAAGGGTTGCTCATGATAAGGTCGCTATTAAAATTAATATACCCATAGATGTAATGGCAAATACTGTATTTATCAAGGTTTAGCCGTTAAATATTTGTTTAAATAGCGCTGTAAAAAATGCGATACAAAAATATAATGGGAGTTTTTTAATGATGGTATTGAAAAATGCTAGGTACGCAGCCACATTAGTTAGATACTTATTGAACAATTTACCAAAACCACAGGAACTTTTATGACTCAACATTTTGACTATATCGCCATTGGCGGCGGCAGTGGCGGCATTGCTTCAGCAAACAGAGCCGCACGTTTAGGTAAAAAATCGGCGGTCATTGAGGCAAAAGCCATTGGCGGTACGTGTGTTAATGTCGGTTGTGTTCCCAAAAAAGCGATGTGGTATGCTGGGCAAATTGCAGATGCGTTGCATTATGCTAGTGACTATGGTTTTAAAAACTATTTAAGTGAAGGTAAACCAGTATTTGATTGGCCGCGCTTAGTTAAGAACCGTGAAGCTTATATTAAACGTATACATGCTGCTTATCAGCGTGGTTTTGACAGTAATGAAGTCACGGTAATTAATGGTTTTGCCAAATTTGTTAATAAAAACACTGTAGAGGTTGACGGCACGTTATACACCGCCGATCACATTACTATTGCTACCGGTGGTCGCCCGTCAATTCCGACTATTGAGGGCGCGGAATACGGTATAGATTCAGATGGCTTTTTTGCGTTAGCTGAACAACCTAAAAGTGTTGCTGTAATTGGCGCGGGTTATATAGCGGTAGAGTTGGCTGGTGTTTTTCATGCGTTAGGAACCGAGACACACTTATTAGTGCGTAACGAAAAACCACTGCGTAGTTTTGACGATATGTTAAGCAACACCTTAGTTGAGCAAATGGCAAAACATGGCCCAACGTTACATAATCACAGCACTCCAGAGCGCGTCGAAAAACTAGCCGATGGTCGTTTAGTGGTGCATTTAACTAATGGTAAAGCACTTGAGCCTGTTGAAGTGTTGGTGTGGGCTATTGGTCGCGAACCAGCTACTGATAATATTAACCTTGCTGCGGCAGGTGTAGAGCTAGATGAGCGAGGCTTTATTGTTACGGACAAATATCAAAATACCAATGTTGAGGGTATTTATGCGGTGGGCGACAATACCGGACGCGCGCAATTAACCCCTGTTGCCGTTGCCGCAGGCCGTCGTTTATGTGAGCGTTTATTTAATAACAAACCTTACGAACATTTAGATTACAGCAATATCGCTACAGTAGTATTTAGTCACCCCGTTATTGGCACCGTGGGTTTAAGTGAAAGTGAAGCCGTTGCACAGTATGGTGAAGACAATATTAGTGTTTATAACTCACAATTTACCGCACTTTATCAAGCGATCACCGAAGATTATCGTGATCCAACACGGATGAAGTTAATTTGTGTCGGTAAAGAAGAAAAAATCGTCGGCATTCACAGTATCGGCTTTGGTAGTGATGAATTATTACAAGGCTTTGCCGTAGCATTAAAAATGGGCGCAACTAAAGCTGATTTTGATAATACTATTGCTATTCACCCAACCTCAGCGGAAGAGTTTGTGACTTTGTAGTTAGATACTTGCCAAAATAGTTATATTTACTTAAATAATCATTAACTTAACTTTGCATAGCGTTAGCCATTAAAATTTAAATGGCTAACGTTTTCTTTACCGATTAAGCTTGAAAAACAGCATGGACTATTCATAATGTAAGTCGACACGAGCATAGCAAGGCTTGATACTTATAGAGAATAAAAAAATTCATGAATAATAATCCGCTCCCCATTAATCAACTTACCGACAAGCTTGATAACCTCGCTAAAATTCCGTTATCAGCACTTAAAGGCGTTGGTCCAAGCATGGTGACTAAGCTTGAAAAAATAGGCTTACTATCACTGGCTGATTTATTATTTCACCTGCCGCTACGTTATGAAGACCGAACTCGCGTCACTATGGTACGCGACTTAATGGCAGGAATTTCAACCAATGTTATTGGCGAAGTGGTTAATAGCCAAGTAGTTAATGGTAAACGTCGGATGTTATTAGTGACTTTAAATGATGGTAGCGGCACCATAAACTTACGTTTTTTTCATTTTAGTGCTAGCCAAAAAAATAGCCTTGCCATTGGCACCGAAATACGTTGTTTTGGTGAAATAAATCGTGGCGCACGCGGATTTGAAATTGTTCATCCTGAATATAAACGTCTTGATCAAGACCAAGCTATCACTCAAGTTGAAGAAACACTTACCCCCGTTTATCCAACCACCGACGGTTTACGACAAATAACGTTACGTAACTTATCAGAGCAAGCATTAACACGTTTGGTTAATATTGAAGTTGAAGAGTTACTGCCTGCTGAATTTTGCCCACAAGGTTTATCTTTAACGCAAGCACTGAAAATAGTGCATCGACCACCGCCTGATGTGTCGGTTAATTTATTAGAATTAGGACGCCATCCCGCGCAATTAAGATTAATTAAAGAAGAGTTACTCGCCCATAATTTAAGTATGCTTAAGTTGCGCCAAAGTAGTGATGTTCATCCCGCTTTAGCACTNANNATTGANNATAAACTTGAACAACAATTTTTAGACGCACTNCCTTTTTCGCCAACCAATGCTCAACAACGGGTAGTTAACGATATTCGNNTTGATCTTGCTAAAANCCAGCCGATGATGCGTTTAGTACAAGGTGATGTGGGTTCAGGCAAAACCCTTGTTGCTGCTCTTGCCGCACTCACCGCAATTAGCCAAGGTTATCAAGTAGCGCTAATGGCACCGACCGAAATATTAGCCGAACAACATGCCGTTAATTTTGCCAAGTGGTTTGANCCTCTTAGGNATAAATACNGGTTGGNTAGCAGGAAAAACCAAAGCAAAAGCGCGNCGCGAAGCACTCGAAAAAATAGCCAGCGGTGAAATGCAGATGGTTCTTGGCACCCATGCGCTATTTCAAGAACAAGTTATTTTCAAAAATTTAACTTTAATTATAATCGACGAACAACACAGATTTGGCGTTCACCAACGTTTATCTTTACGTGAAAAGGGNTCGACTGACGGCAATTATCCACATCAATTAATTATGACCGCCACCCCTATTCCACGCACCTTAGCGATGACTGCTTATGCCGATTTAGACACCTCAATTATTGACGAATTNCCACCNGGNCGNACTCCCATTACCACAGTCGCGATTAGTGATAGTCGNCGTGATGATGTCATTGAGCGTATTCGCCAAGCATGCGCTAATAACGAAAGCAATAATGAAAAGAATAAAGAAAAAACACGACAAGCGTATTGGGTATGTACCTTAATAGAAGAATCAGAAGTGCTTGAATGTCAAGCGGCCGAAGATACCGCCATTTATCTACAAGCACAACTGAGCGAATTAACCATTGGTTTAGTGCATGGCAGAATGAAAGCAGCTGAAAAACAAGCAGTAATGGAGCATTTTAAACAAGGTAAAATAGACTTATTAGTCGCCACTACCGTGATAGAAGTCGGTGTTGATGTACCAAATGCCAGCTTAATGGTTATTGAAAACCCCGAACGCTTAGGGTTAGCGCAATTACATCAACTACGTGGTCGGGTTGGCCGTGGCGAAATAGCTTCTCATTGTGTGTTAATGTATAAAAGCCCGCTATCAAAAACCTCAACCAAACGTATTAATGTACTGCGCGAAAGTAATGATGGTTTTTATATTGCACAAAAAGATTTAGAAATTCGCGGCCCTGGTGAAGTATTAGGCACCAAACAAACAGGCTTAGCTGATTTGAAAATTGCAGATTTAGCGCGTGATGCGGATTTAATTCCCGAAGTACAACAACAAGCTTACGTACTTGCCAAACAATATCCGCAACATAGCCAAGCGATAATTAATCGCTGGTTAGTTAACAAAGAAAAATATGCCAATGCGTAAATTATTAACTGTCACCCTGACGAAGGTCAAGATCTTTCTTTTAATTAGATTGTAACTAGCGCCACAACCAAATTTGACAATAATTTATCTTATTACGCTTAAGTTTATGCCGCTCGCGTTCAGCACTACGTTTTCGCTTATAAGGGCCTAGCACAACCTTGTACCAAGTACCGCTTTTACCTTGTACCTTTTGTACTTTTGACTCAATACCTAAAAAAGCAATTTTCGCTTTTAACTCTTGCGCCTGTGCATTGGATTTAAACGATGCGCACTGCATTTTCCATGGACCTTTATCCACTACCTCGTATTGACCTTGTTCAACTTCTTTTGTCGCTAAGTCTTTTTGATAGCTCCATTTTGCTTTTGGCATTTCAGGCAGAGTAACCGTTTTTTTAGTTTTTGTTGCTTTAACAGTGGTTGTATCTGCGACTGGCGTGGGCTGTTGGTCTTTAATTGACCATAAAAAATAACCAAAGCCTGCCACTGCAATTAAAGTAAACAAGGTAATGGTTTTAGTTTTTAAGNCCATTCCCATNGCGTCGGTGGTTGTTTGTGTAGCTTTTTTACTACCTGATTTTTTAGTCGGTTTTTTTTTCGGACGAGGTTTTGAAACGTAATCTTGATTNGCCATAAGNNAAAATAATTAANTACAAAAATAAAAGACANCGCATTTTANCNTAGCANGATCNATATTCANATNAATATTCGTATTAAANTATTTCAANNCTTNNTANNANNNGNNAANTCNATCACCACGATAAATCTTGNGGATCAATATCNAGTGACCANCGTACTTTGTTATGCCATGGGTTTTGCTTAATAGTAACCAGTAATTGCTTAATAGCACGATGTAAATCACGGCGTTGTTTGGCTTGAATAATTAAATGAAAGCGATACTTACCTGCTTTTTTTTCCATTGCCGCAGGAATAGGCCCAGCAAATACGCAACCAGCTAATGCTTGCTCGGTTAAAGCGAGTAAAAATTTCTCAGGGTAACTCGGATAATTAGCGTCGGCGCGAAATAATACTTGATAAGAATGAGGTGGCAATAACGCTAATTTTCGTTCATTTAGCGCTTGTACGGCAAAATGATGATAGCCATTATTAACAAGATCTTGTAATAACGGATGCTGTGGATAATGAGTTTGTACCAGCACTTTTCCTGGTTTACTCGCCCGCCCTGCTCTACCACCAACTTGTGTGAGTAATTGTGCCATTTGCTCTGCTGCGCGAAAGTCATAACTAAACAAAGCACCATCAACGTCTAATACCGCCACTAACGTAACATCAGGAAAATGATGCCCTTTGGCTAACATTTGCGTACCAATTAACAATTGGTGTTTTTTATCACTAACTTGCTGTAATAGCTTCGCTAATTCACCTTTGCGGCGCGTGCTATCTCGATCAATTCGCACCGCACTATACTCACTAAACATATCGCTTAAGCGTTGTTCAAGTTGTTCGGTGCCTTGCCCCAACGGCAACAAGCGCACACTGCCACATTGTACACATTGTTTTGGCACCCGTTTTTGACTACCGCAATGATGACAAATCAATAATCGTTGTCCTTGATGCAAAGTATAAGGTTTATTACAACGATGGCAGCTCATAATATCGTGACACTCTTGGCAGCTTACCGCTGGCGCAAAACCACGACGGTTTAAAAAAATCAATACTTGCTCATCACGCGCTAAAGTTTGCGCTATTTCATATTTTAACGTCGCAGACAAACCTTGCTCAACTTGTTGCACTGCCATATCAATCAACTCAATTTTAGCTTCAACACTTTTGCCCGGACGCTTTAATAATTGATGATGATGATATTTACTTATTAACGCATTATGTAATGTTTCTAAGCTCGGTGTCGCACTCCCTAATACAATAGGAATATTCAGTTGTCGCGCCCGTAAAATAGCAATGTCACGCCCATTATAACGAAAACCATCTTGCTGCTTTAACGAGCTGTCGTGTTCTTCATCAACAATGATCATACCCGCATTAATTAAGGGTGAAAATATCGCCGAACGTGTGCCAATAATAATCGCTGCACTACCTTGTTTAGCTGCCAACCAAGTTTGCAAGCGTTCACTATTGTTTAATCCTGAATGATGTAAGTAAATAGGTAAATTAAAGCGTTTTTCAAAACGGCTTAACGTTTGTGGTGTTAAGCCAATTTCAGGCACTAATACTAATACTTGCTTACTTTGCGCTAATACCGATTCTATTATTTGTAAGTAAACTTCTGTTTTACCGCTACCCGTTATACCTTCAAGTAAATGACAAGAAAACTCGGTTAACTTTTGCGTTACGCTAGTTACAACCAGCGCTTGCTCAACCGTTAATGAATGCTTATTGTGTTTATTTAATAGTTTGTCTTGCCATGTAAAAGCTTCTGGAATTAGCTCTTTTGCCACAATAAGTTGTTTATCAGCTAAAGCGTTTAATTGTGTTTTTGTATAATCTAAAGCGCGTAATTCAGCCCAAGTAATACCTTGATGTTGACGAATTATTTCATAAAGCTGAGCTTGTTTTGGTGAACGTTTTGTTAGTTTAGTTAAAATATCTCTTAGTAATTTTTCATCCAGATCACTTTTATCTTGATCATTAGCACTGGCTTGCCAAATTTCGACTTTTTTCACCACAATACTATCGGTCTGCCTTAATAATACGGGTAAAGCTTGGCTAATAACATCGCCAATGGGATGATGATAGTAATTGGCACATTGTTGTAAAAATTTAAGTTCGGTGTCGGCAAAAGTGTATTTATCTTGCTGTCTTGAAATAACCTCTTTAACTTTATTATGATCAAATTCGCAATGTTCACTAATTGTTAGCACCACAGCCACTAAATTACGTCCCGCAAACGGCACCACTACACGCTCACCAATATTAATACTTGGCTCTTGTAAATTAGTGGGTAATAGGTAGGTAAAAAGTTGTCGCATAGGTACAGGTACGGCGACTTGAATATAGACCATTGATGATAATAATTTATTATTAATAAGAAAAACCAAGCAACTTTACATAAGTAGCTTATTCTGACCTGTTATCGATTACTCCTCAAGAATGTTTTTACTTAAATTCAAGACTTATAAAAACAAAAAAGCAGGAAAAATAAATTTTCCTGCTTTCAATACTAATAAATAGCTAATAATTTATTAGTACTTAAACACCTATACTCCAAAAGGAATTGTGCTGCTGCTACCTAATAACATAGTAGGCGCATAAAACACCGCCTTACTATCCTCTTCATCTGCGTTTTCAGAGTTTTCTGAGTTTTCTGAGTTTTCTGAGTTTTCTGAGTTTTGCAGTGTTGCAGAAAATGACTGATCTGCACTTATTTTCAAGGTAAAACTAACCCCATTATCATCAGTAAATACAATTGATTGTGCATCAACCGAGGTGTTGTTACATAAATCTTCACTTGTTGACAAAGTCCATGAATCAGAAACAACAGAAAAATCAGCTAAGGTATGAGTAAGAGTAACCATAACGGTAGAGCAATCTGTTACTTCCATACTCATATCACCATAAACTGAAACATCATATTGGTTATGATCATTATCTTGATCTGCACTGCCGCCATCATTGTCATTACCTTGATCTGCGCTGCCGCCATCATTGTCGTTATCTTGATCTGCGCTGCCGCCATCGTTGTCGTTATCTTGATCTGCGCTGCCGCCATCATTGTCGTTATCTTGATCTGCGCTGCCGCCATCGTTGTCGTTATCTTGATCTGCACCGCCGCCATCATTATCGTTATCTTGATCTGCACCGCCGCCATCATTATCTTGATCTGCACCGCCATTATCATTGCCTTGATCTGCGCTGCCGCTATTATCATTTTGCTGATCATTACTATTAATTTCGTTAAATGCCCACGCAGGAGATGATAACGTATCTCCAACTGAAAATTGTGTTGCATAAGATGAGTTAGATATAAGTGTGATTGCTGCTACTAATAAAGTTTTTTTAAACATGCTTAATACCTCAATGGTTTATTTAGGGTAACGACTACATTGTCTTTATGTGTAGTGGTACTACTATCACACTAATAAAAATAATATCTTGAAAATAATATCGGCTATTCAATTAATGTAACTGTAAGTAAGTATATTGTACAAAACTTAACCACGCCTTAAGGTTTTATGAAGCTTTTGTGACAAATAGCACTATTACGACTGTGATCACAAAAATAGCAGAGCATTACGTAAGCGAGATACAACCAAGTTAGTTAGCATAGCAATAAAAAACAAAATGACAGAGATAGATGATGACGACCACTCCACCTTACTGGAATCTAACATTAAAATACTCTAGTCATGTGATCTCTAAAATATATCAAGAAAAAAATTGTTAATAGTACTTTAATAATATGTATAATAACCACCTTAATTTTATTTACATTTATAAAAAAAGAGTATAAAAATGAAAAAAATAGTAGTATTAGGTTTGTGCTTATCAAGTATGTTATTTGGTTGTAAGACAACACCATACAAAGTAAATCTAAATCAAGAAAAAATAGCAACCAATAAAACAATAGATATAAATTCTATTATTCCACAAGATGAAATTAATGTTATTGTCCCTATTTCAAATGGTGCATCCGCAGCATCCGCACAGTTCGGGTTAATAGGAGGGCTGATCGGTGGAGCAATAGATTCGTCAGTTAATCAATCAAACGCTATATTATATGAAAAAGCCATTAACCCCGTAAGAGACTCTTTAATAAACTATCATTTTGAAAAGCCTTTTAATGATGTATTAGCGAAAAATATAAAAAGCTTACCTCTCTTTAGCGAGAGTAAATTTCATTCACTCAAAAAAGATACAGAGCAAAAAAACTTACCTTCTCAAGAGATGAAAATATATACTAATTATACTTATACAAGTGACTTTAAAATGCTTATTGTTAATTCAAGAGTTGTTATCGAAGATACCAGAGGTGAAAAACCTGAAATTTTATATCAAAATTATTTTACTTATAATTCTAAAATATTGCCTGATTCAGTTCCTTATAAAAATCAATATGATACTAAATCGACTGAACGTAAGAAAAAATACTTTAGTTTAACCAAAAAGCAACGTAAATCTAATATTGAAATAGCTAAATTAACTAAAGACTTAAGGAAGCTACGCTTTAAGTATAGAGGTATAGATCGCCTACAAAAATATGCTAGTCAATGGAGTAAAAATAGTGGCGAATTAACTAAAAAAGAACTAAATAAAGCTATTGTTGAAATTAACAACATGATTAAATTAGATATTAATAATCAAGAAACAGTAGACCAATACAAAACAGCTGGCAAATTTTCATATGATGGTAAAAAATATGATGTGGCTATGCTTAAAAAAGATGACACTAATTCAAGAGCCATTTTTCAAACAACCAAAGGTGGTGGCACAGGACAATTATGTTCTATCGATCTATCCAATTTAACAGAACATAATATGTATAGTTGCGTCAAATAAATGAAAAAAATAGTTGTTTTTTTGTCTTTATTTTTTATTACGGCTTGTTCAAATTTACCTAAAAGTCTGCCGATCACTTATGATATTGATGAGGTTAATAAATACGTATTAACTTGCCCAGTAAATGTATATATTAAAGATGACAGAGAAGTAAAATCATTTTATCCAAGTAAAGAGAATACATTAACAAATAACCAGTTAACTATTTGGATAAAAACAGCTTTAATGAAAAAAGTAAAAAATAAAGAGTTATTAACTACAATTCATCTAAAAAATGAAAAGGATTCAGGCTATAAAACATTATCACTAATAAAAGCTGATATTTCATGGTTAGGTTATGCAATATTTGCGCATATTACATTAGTCAGTAAAGATAAAAATAACCATATTATTAAAAAATATAGGGGGCTAGATACTAAAAGTAATTTAACTTCAAGTCGGTGGGAGTTCCAGCAAATTTTAAATAATGCTTTAACTCAAGCCATTGATCAATATTTACAAGATCAAGAAAAAAAGCAATGTTAATACAGCCATTAATTGCTGCTTTTTTTAAACATTGCTATTGCAGTTTTTCGCGTGATCTATTAGAATTCGCGTCCATTAATTTTTAAATCGTATGGTGCTTGATTGAATAATTAACCTATTAGTTAGTAGAAGTAGTTACTAGGGGCGTTAATTAAATTAATTCAGATCAAGTGGCGATGCGCCTTTATACAGAGGTTCCCATGAAAGAAGGTATACATCCAAATTATGCAGAGATCAAGGCAACTTGTTCTTGCGGTAACGTTATTGTAACTCGCTCAACAGTAAAAAAAGATCTTCACTTAGACGTATGTTCAGAGTGTCACCCTTTTTATACTGGTAAGCAAAAAGCGGCTGAATCAGGTGGTCGTGTTGATAAATTCAACAAACGTTTCGGTGCCTTGAGTAAGAAGTAATTCTACCAAGCAGAAACGACTAAAGCGCCTATATGGCGCTTTTTTTATACCTGAATTTCTCATTAACTAACCGCTTGTCGCAATACTAATAACCGTTGCAACCTACCAAGGTCATCTAAACTTCCCCATACCTTTTAAGTCGATAATCTGCTACATTACCCACCATAAAATTTTAGTATTTATGGGTTAATTAATGGTCGCGCAACAATCGTCGCAATTTAAAAAAAATACTGGCAAAAGCTTCAACAAGAACTTTAATAACAGTAATAAAAAAGTTGATGACCAACAAGTCAATGATATAAAAATACCACCGCATTCGCTGGAGGCAGAACAATCTGTTTTAGGTGGTTTATTGCTTGATAATCAAATGTGGGATCGTGTTAGTGAGGCTGTGGTTGCGCAAGATTTTTATACCCGTTCACACCGTCTTATTTTTGAAAGCATCGGCGCATTAATCGAATCAGGCGATCCGGTGGATTTAATTACTCTTTCAGAAACCCTTGAAAACGAACAAAAACTCGATGATGCTGGTGGTTTTGTATACCTTGCAGAAATGATGAAAAACACGCCAAGTGCCGCAAATATTGCCGCGTATGCCGATATTGTTCGTGAACGAGCAGTAACTCGCGAAATGATTGCTGCTGCACACGATATTGCCGAAGCTGGTTTTGATCCTCAAGGTCGTGATAGTGCAGAATTACTCGATTTTGCCGAAACACTAATATTTAAAATTGCCGAACAGCGCGCGAGTAAATCTGAAGGCCCTGAAAATATTCATGTTGTATTAGAAAAAACTATTGACCGTATTGAAAAACTCTATCAACAACCTCATGACGGTATAACTGGTGTTTCAACAGGATTCACCGATATAGATAAACTTACTGCTGGTTTACAACCGTCTGATTTAATTATTGTTGCTGCCCGTCCGTCAATGGGTAAAACGACCTTTGCGATGAATATAGCCGAAAATGCCGCGATGATGGAAGATAAACCAGCACTTATTTTCAGCCTAGAGATGCCGTCCGATCAAATTATGATGCGGATGCTCGCCTCATTGGGGCGTATTGATCAAACCAAAATTAGAACCGGCCAATTAGACGATGAAGATTGGGCGCGTTTATCTTCAACCATGGGTTTGTTAATTGATAAAGGAAAGATGTTTGTTGATGATGCTGCGGGTTTAACGCCAACAGAACTGCGCTCTCGCGCTCGTCGTGTTTATCGCGATAATGGCGGTTTATCGATGATCATGATTGATTATCTACAACTCATGCGGGTACCCGCATTAAGCGAAAACCGCACCCTAGAAATATCAGAAATATCACGCTCATTAAAAGCGTTAGCGAAAGAATTACAAGTACCCGTTGTAGCGCTTTCACAGTTAAACCGTAGCTTAGAAGGCCGTTCAGACAAACGCCCAATGAACTCAGATTTACGTGAATCGGGAGCGATTGAGCAAGATGCTGATTTAATCATGTTTATTTATCGTGACGAAGTCTATAACGAAAACTCAGAAGATAAAGGCACTGCTGAAATTATTATTGGTAAACAACGTAATGGTCCTATTGGTCGTGCGCGCTTAACCTTTCAAGGACAATATTCTCGTTTTGACAATTACGCCGGTCCAAAAGTATTTGAAGAAGACTAATAGTCATGAGCAGCCCAAAGCCTCAACCCACTAGTAAAGCTATTATTACTGCAACTGCGGTGATCGATAGCCAAGCTTTACTAGCAAATTATCAGCAAATAAAAAGTTTAGCACCAAACAGTAAAATACTCGCGGTGCTTAAAGCCAATGGCTATGGTCATGGTTTAGCACGTATTGCCAAGTTATTAGCAAATAGTCTATTAATTGAAGAGAATAGCGTTGATGCTTTTGGCGTTGCTCGTTTAGATGAAGCGCTATTATTACGTACAGCAGGTATAGTACAACCGATAGTATTACTTGAAGGCGTTTTTAATCAAGCCGATTTACCTGTGGTCGCCGCAAATAATTTACACGTTGTAATACACGATAAAGAGCAGCTCAACGACTTACTTAATATAACGCCAGCAAAGCTACTCAATAAAAAAATAAAAATCTGGTTAAAAATAGATACGGGCATGCACCGTTTAGGGATTGCTAGCAATGATTTTGATAAATGTTACCAACAATTACAACTCTCGATCAATGTTGATAACCCGCTCACTTTAATGACTCATTTGGCTTGTGCCGATGATCAAAAAAATGGAACGACTAGCAAACAATTGGCGCTATTTGAGCAATTAACCAATCAGTGCAACGAACCCAAATCTTGTGCTAATTCTGCTGGTATTTGTGCTTGGTCAACAAGTCATTACGACTGGGTAAGACCAGGATTAATGCTTTATGGTGTATCACCATTACTTAATGCTGATAACGAGTCAAGTAATAGCGCTCAAGCACTTTCGATAAAACCAGTCATGACTTTACAAGCCAGTATTATTGCTTTACGTCAAGTTAATGCCGGTGAAAGTGTGGGTTATGGTGCCAGTTGGACAAGCGATAAAAAGACCACTATTGGTGTTATCGCCATCGGTTACGGTGACGGTTATCCCCGTCATGCCCAAAATGGTACGCCCGTACTCGTTAATGGCCGTATTGTGCCTTTAGTGGGTCGTGTTTCTATGGATATGATCACCGTCGATTTAGGTATACAAAGCACCGATAATATTGGTGATATCACCACCCTTTGGGGTAAAGGGTTGCCCGTAGAGGTTATTGCTAAACACGCAAGCACCATACCTTATGAGTTACTCTGCAATATAAAATCACGGGTACAAATAATACTAAACTGATTAAAATCAATTTTATCTATCTATTTTCATTCTATAATTGTATAAGCTAAATTCAGGTAAGTGTAAATTTCAAATTAACTCAGGATGTTGTTAATGAAAAATTTGATAATAAAGCAAAGAAATAATCCTTACGTTATTGCTATAGGTGCTTCTGCTGGTGGTGTTACTGCTATTCAATCATTTTTTTCAAGTGTTACCGATATTAAGGATATTTGCTATATAGTATTTCTTCACTCTGATCCTACGCAAAAAAGCTTACTTGCTGAACTGATTGAACAAAAAACGAAAGTTCCTATTATTCTAATAGAACAAAATATAGAAATTAAAGCAGGTTATATTTATATTGTTCCTGAAAATTGCGATATAAAAATTAATAAACAACATTTCAAAATTACCAATGCTCATTTTGAAAGCTGCCAACGCAATCCAATTGATAACTTGTTTTTTGAAATAGCAAATACTTATAATGATAAAGCAATAGCTGTGGTTTTATCAGGTAGTGGTGATGATGGTAGCCAAGGTTGTTTGCATATAAAACAGCATAATGGGCTTGTTGCTATTCAAGAATTTGATGATGCAAAATTCACTAATATGCCACGTAATGCAGCCATATTAATTGCTGCCGATATTATTGCACCCGCTGCGGCTATCAATATTGCAATACAAGCTGTTATCAACAAAACGGTTAAATCAATACTACAGCTAGATAATGAACCCGAGTTACAAACAACATTAAGCTGTATTTTTAATTTATTAAAACTAACCACCTCGCATGATTTTTCTTCCTATAAAAAAAACACCCTATTACGCCGTATAAAAAGGAGAATGTTAACAACAAACACGGTAAAAGTTGAAGATTATGCAACGCTTTTAGTCCGCAATGAACCTGAACAATTTAAGCTAATGGCTGAATTACTTATAGGGGTAACACAGTTTTTTCGTGACCAAGAAGTTTGGCAATTACTGAAAAAAGAACTATTACCAACGCTACTAAATAAAAGCATTAAAAACAAATCATTTAGAGCATGGGTTGCGGGTTGCGCAAGTGGTGAAGAAGTCTATAGTTTAGCATTTTTATTATTTGATCTTAAAAACAACAATCCAGAATTTAATAGATTACACATTCAATTATTTGCCACAGACCTAAACCAGCTAGCGATTGTGTTTGCTAGAAAAGGGGTTTATCCTAAAAAAATAACTACACAATTTACAACAGCGCAGTTAAACCGGTATTTTGATATTATTAATAATAATTATGTAATTAAACAAAAAATTAGAGAACTTATTGTTTTTGCTCCGCATAATTTATTAAGTGATCCACCATTTACCAAGCTCGATTTGATTTGTTGTCGTAATGTCATGATTTATATGACTCAAGATATTCATCAACAATTATTTAAAAAGTTTAATTATTGCTTAAAACAACAAGGCTTTTTATTATTAGGTACTGCTGAGTCAATTGATACCTTCAACCCATACTTCACCATAGCTAAAAACAATGTATCGTTATATAAAAAACAAACACTAATAAATAATGAAAATGGTGGTTATTTACCATCTAACTTACATTCTTTTGAAAAATCATCTGCAACTCAGAAGGTAACCATGACCCAAAAACAACCGATAGAATTACAACAAAATTTTACTGATCATATTCAACAAAATTTATCACCTGCCGCCATATTAGTTAATGCTCAGGGTAATATTCTCAATATTTTTGGTGATACCTCTGATTATTTGACACCAATGCCAGGTAAAGCCGATTTAACCATTCATTCTATGGCTAAACCCCACCTTAATAGTGCCTTACAAGAAGCGTTTCATAAGGCTCAAGAATCTGAAATTGTTATTGAAACGATAGTAACTCTCAACTCAAAGGCTAAAAACAAACATAATTACATACACCTTAGAGTAGAACCATTTTATCATCAAAAAATTAAACATTTATGGTTGATCGCTTTTCAATATTTTAGTTCTGAAATTATATTGCCAACACTTTCTCCTAATAAATTAAATGAACAGCATCAGCAGCACTTACGTTTTTTAGAAAGAAATTTACTACAATCACAAAATGAGACGCAAATTGCTAAAGAAGAAATGCAAACTTCTCGTGAAGAGTTAATGTCTACAAATGAAGAGTTACAATCAACTAACGAAGAGTTAACTACATCCACTGAAGAATTACGCACCATGAATGAGCAATTACTTCAAGCTAGACAACAAGCAGAACATAGCTTAGTGCGCTATACCGATTTGTTTGAATCAGCACCAGTAGGCTATTTCACTTTAAATAGAAAAGGTAAAATTCTCAGTGTTAATAATGCAGGTAAAGAATTACTAGCTGAATCAATAGATGATCAAGTTGGTAGCCGTTTAGGTTTATATATTGTAGAACAACATCGTAGCATTTTTTTAGCTCAAATTGAGGCTGCTTTTAGTGAAAACAAAGCCAAAAATTGTGATGTTTCTTTATGGCGAGATGGTATTCATTTACGTTATGTAACTATTAACATTTCTGCTCCAAAAGACAGTAAACACTGTCGGGTTATTATTACTGATATAACCGAGAAAACAATTCAACAGCACCAAGCAGAAAATAAAAATAAAGTATTAGAATTAACGGCACAAAACGCACCGTTAAATGACATATTATACGCAATTATTACCTTATTAGAACAAGATAATCCCCAAATGATATGTTCTATTTTATTACTCGATGAAGCCCAAAAACACCTTTACAATGGTGTCTGTGATAAATTACCTGACTTTTATCGCCAAGCAATTGACGGCATTGAAATAGGCGAAGGCGTAGGTTCTTGCGGCACGGCGGCATTTCGCAAAGAACGGGTTATTGTAGAAAATATTCAAACAGATCCTCTTTGGAAAAATTTTAAAGAGCTTGCCGCAAAAGCCAATTTAGGGTCTTGCTGGTCACAGCCTATTATTGATAGTAATAACCAAGTATTAGGTACCTTTGCTATTTACCACAATCACCCTACCAGCCCTTCAGTCAATAATATTGCCTTGATCAATCATCATGCAATATTAGCTGAAATAGCGATTAATCATTTTAAAACTACCAAACAATTAAAAATGGCATCGTTAGTCTTTGAAAACAGTAGTGAAGCCAGTATGGTATTTGACTGTAATGATACCATTCTTGCTGTAAATCCTGCTTTTTCAAAAATTACGGGTTACAGCAAAAGTGACATTATTGGTCAAAGTCGATTGCTTTTACATTCAAACAAACATGATGAAAAATTCTATCAAGCAAAAAAACAAACACTAAATAAAATTGGTCGTTGGCAAGGTGAGTTATGGGGAAAACATAAAGATGGTCATTTTTACGCACAGTGGATGACCATTAATACCACTTATAACACTGATGGTAGCGTTGAAAAACGTATTGCATTATTTTTTGATATTACAGAAAAGAAGAAATCAGAAAAAATAATTTGGCTTCAAGCAAATTTTGATAGCTTAACAAACTTACCAAACCGTAGAATGTTTTTCGACCGTTTAAAGCAAGAAATTAAACGCGCCCGCCGTGATCAACAAAAATTAGCAGTGATGTTAATTGATTTAGATAACTTTAAAGAAGTTAATGATGTTTATGGCCACGACCAAGGTGACTTACTGCTTATTGAAGTAACAAAACGTATTCAGCAATGTATTCGTCAATCAGATACGCTTGCTCGTTTAGGTGGTGATGAATTTACTATTGTTGTTACTGAAGTAAAAAATGAACGTTCGTTAGAACAAATAGCACAACAAATTATAAATAGCTTACAACAACCAATTTCGTTAAACAATAATAAGGCTTATGTCACAGCAAGTATTGGCATCACCGTTTTTCCTGATGATAGTGATAAAGGTTCCGTATTACTCAAACATGCCGACCAAGCTATGTATCAAGCAAAAGCGAATGGTAAAAATAGTTTTTGCTACTTTACCTCTGCCATGCAAAATGCTGCCGAAAATCGTTTAGCTTTAATTAATGATTTACGTATGGCAATCAAAGAACAACAGTTTTGTCTTTATTATCAGCCTATTGTTAGTCATGAAAATAATGTTATAAATAAGGCCGAAGTATTAGTTCGCTGGTTGCACCCAACAAAAGGGCTTATTTCACCCGACCAGTTTATTCCTTTAGCTGAAGAAACGGGCTTAATAATTGAGCTAGGTGACTGGATTTTTAAAACGGCTGTACTACAAATGCAGCAATGGCAAAAAACCATTACTAGTGAATTTTCACTGTCTATTAATGTTTCTCCTGTTCAGTTTCTTCATAAAAACAATATTATTAAACAGTGGCTAACCTTTATAGAAAAACAACATATTGATAGCCAAAATATAAACATAGAGATCACCGAAGGCTTATTATTAGACGCTAATAATATTGTTAAGGATCAATTACAGTTATTGGCCGAACAGGGTATTAATGTGTCGTTGGACGATTTTGGTACGGGTTATTCCTCTTTGTCTTATTTGAAAAAATTTGATATTGATTATTTAAAAATTGATAAGTCTTTTATTGATAATTTAGCTACCGATAAAAACGATCAGGCACTTTGCCAAGCAATAATAGTAATGGCACATCAACTTGATATGCTGGTGGTGGCTGAAGGTGTAGAAACAGTACAGCAAAGCAAATTATTAATTCAAGCAGGCTGTGATTATCTGCAAGGTTATCTTATTGCTAAACCACTTTCAAAAACATCCTTTGAACAATTTATCCGCACTCATAAAACCACAGGTAAATTGATGGAAAAATTAAAATCATGAGCATCCTTTTTAATAAATGAAACTGGTATTAATACTCAATATCATTTTCTTGATAAATTAAAATATCTCCCGGTTGGCAATGTAAGGTTTTGCATATCGCTTCAAGTGTTGAAAAGCGGATCGCTTTCGCGCGGCCACTTTTTAATACCGATAAATTTTGCGCGGTAATACCTACTTGTTCGGCAAGATCATTAAGTTTCATTTTTCGCTTAGCCAACATCACATCTAATTCAATTATCATTGCCATTAGATCACTAACTCCTGCTCTTGCTGTAAAGCAATTGCTTCGCTCATGATCCAAGCCATCACATAAATAATCGCACCAATGACAAAATACCTTAATTCGGTACTACCCAAGTTAATAATAAGTGGCAATGGATCTTCTGCAATGCCAGATAACCGTAAAATAAAAACCACTAAAACGGGATAAAAGACATTCATCGCGATCCATGCAAAGAAAACTAACGCGATATTTTTAATGTATTTAACATTTACCTCTGTGAAAACAAGTCCTTGCTGATACAGTGAAAAAAGTTTGTATAAAAAGAAATACATCAATAAATATGGAATAGAATCAGCGATCCCTAAAATAAATACTGGGTTAAAATGTTGTTCTGCCAATGCCTGTGCAAGACCTTGCCATGAACTATCAAAACTAACATGGATACTTGACGACATGCCCAGATAATTAAAACTAACCTCACTAACTGAGCCCGTAGTGGTGCCGAATAAAAACAGAATAAGGTAAACACAAAGCTGCATGCCCGCAATGAACAACAACAGCACTTTAATAAATTGACTAACTTTACTAACTTTAGATATTTTATTCATAATATTATCAATGGCTAAATGAAATAATAGTATTACTTTAACAGTATAAAAACATAATTCAATACTTTTTTATTGTTAAACGATAAGAACATATTGATAAGTAATTAATTGTTGTTACACTAACAGGCTAATTAGTTACTAAAAACATTTTGACAAATATTTACATATTAACCTTAGTAATGTTTAAAAATTGATAATACTCTTAACTCAAATTTACGATAAAATTAAAAGGACATTCAGATGCAACGTTTTACCCTATTATTGCTTTATTCCACTTTGTTACTTACTGCTATTGGCTTTTCCAGCGTTAGTTTTGCCAAGCAAACTAACGACACGTACACACTAGTAAGCCGCGATTCAGCACAAATAAAAAATGCCGTAGCCTTATATCATAAAAATAAATTTAAAGCCGCTAAAACCCTATTTTTACAAATACTAAAAGCTGATCAAAAATCACTCGACAGCTTAGTTTATTTAACCCGTATTAATGCTAAACAAAAAAACTTTGACGATGCTGAAGGTCATATAAAAATCGCCCTAAAACTCGCACCAAACAATGCTTATGTGCAGAATTTAAGTGGTAAAATTTATGCTGCCATTGCGCAAAGAGCCAGTATTTTTAGCGCCTTAGGTTACGCAAAAAAATGTTTAAAAGGTTTTCGTACAGCCGTGGAATTATCTCCTAAGAACATTGATTATCAGCAAATGTTAATCAGCTATTATATTGGCGCGCCTGGTATTGCTGGTGGCAATGAAGAGCTAGCCATGCAACATGCACAAGCGATTAATAAACTAGATATTAAACAAGGCTACATTGCTATTGGTAAAGTATTATTAGCACAAGAAAATGATAAAGCATTAGCTCAACATCTTGCCAACACGCCAACAAACATTCAAAACGATGCTGAAGTGTTACTTGGTAAAGGTTTTATTTATCAAAAACAAAAAGACTACCCACAAGCATTAGTCTATTTTCAACGTGCTGCTAAAAATGCAATCAACAGTGATGAAGAAACACGAACAATAAAATACCAATCCCTTTATCAACTAGGCAAAACCAGCGATATTAGTAAACAACAGCTAAACCAAGGCATTGCAGCGCTTACTCAGTTTATTGACCAAGCACCCAGCGGTGATCAATTAGCGAGTAAAGAATGGGCGCAATTTCGCTTAGCCAATTTAATCGCCAAGCAAGGTGATAAAAGCAAAGCTAAATCGTTATATCAATTAGTAGCTAAAAATACCAAAGATGAAAACCTAAAAGATAAAGTAGAAGATTTGTTATAACGTATTAAATAGCGAAAATAAAAACATAATTAACTAGATATTTAGGGACTGGTCAAATAGCTATATTTTAGGGTAACACTTGTAGGTTGGCCTTTAGGCCATCAATCTATATTTGACGGGCTGAAGCCCGACCTACAAATACTCTATCTGTTACCTTGGTTTGATGAG
>JAESPQ010000042.1 GCA_016765535.1 Alteromonadaceae bacterium
CCGAATTAAATAAGGGCTCCTGAGTTATCTGCATAGGCATGTAATATTAATAATGGAGTTTTTCAATGCTACAGTTAACATTGCCCATAATAGTCACTGGCGATAACACCAAGTTTATGGTTTAGAAAAGACTGGACATATTAATACCCCCGACATAAAAGTAGTAAAGACTATGGAAAATACAATAACAAAACTTATTAACACTTATAAAAATGACCCTGAATGTGTTTACCACACTTGGTTTATTAATAACGATGATCGTCTTAAAGCCTTTCGTACTATCAAAAAAGGCGTTGCTGATGTTATTAAAGAGGTTAAAGCTGGCACTTTTGGTAATGATTTTAAAAATTCATCTCTAGAGTTAGTGTTAAATTGTATTACCGAGCAAAAACAAATATTTAAAGGTGCTGCCCACGCTTTTTACTGGAAACCAAGACTACGCATACCAGACATTTATGAAAATGAGCAGCATAAATTAATTTTTGCTCAATTTCTTAGTAATTGCCTTAATGCAACAACCGAAAAACAGTTAATTAAAGAAATAATTTTACTTGACCAGCATAAAATAAAAGGGCTTGGTCCTGCGGTGGCAAGTATTTTATATTTTCTTCACCCAACCATATTACCGCCTTGCAATACCGCGATAGTTAGAGGATTTAATTTACTTTTTAATGAAAAAATAAAACTCGGTTCTTGGACTGAATATTTAAAAATGAGAGAAATTGTTTTAGCAGAAAATAAACGATATAAATCTAACCTTTCTAACGATTTAGGCTGTTTTTGTGGTTTATTGTTCGACATTGGTGATAGTAAGCTATTAGTTAATACAAAAGCAATTAGTCTTGACGAACGGTTAAAAATAGATAAAAAGATTCAAAAAAGGCACAAAGAAGTATTAAACGAAGGTCAAGAGCAAAACCTTCATACTGAAATGCAATACCATATCCTCACCGTTGGCAATGCTGTTGGTTATGACGTGATTGCTGCCGTTAACGACTTGTCTCGCTGTCATCAAGGTCAAAGTTTATCTTTTATTGGTTTAAATAAATTCCCTACTTTAGCTGTAAATACAGAAACNTATAAAACAATTACCTTAATCGATGCGGTATGGTTTGAAAANGGTACAAATAAAGTNGCNTGTGCCTTTGAAGTTGAAAAAAGCACCTCTATTTATTCGGGAATATTGCGCTTGTCGGATCTTTATCATTCATTTCCCGATGATCCNCCATCNCTNTATTTAATTATTCCNGANAAACGNGAAAAAGAAGTNATNGCNCAATTAACTCGNCCCTCATTCNCACATAATAAAATAAGTATTAGTTATATTTTATTTTCTAANNTAAAAGAATATTGTGATGCTATGTGCAAGTTTGGTGAAAATAAAGCTATTTTGCAAAAAATAGCAAAAAATATTGATAACTAAGGCGCTAAATTGAATTTAATCAAAAAACAAAATACACCATATCAGTTGCATCGCATTGAATATGGAAATCAGAAAAAAGAAACTTTGGTTATATTACATGGGCTAGGTGGCACTTATCGTTAACACGCTGGCTGGTGGGAAAATTTTCACCTAAATTATTGCNCGAGTTTCCTTTAACTGTTGCTGAAGACTTGCTTAAACACAATGTAATGTCATCTACCACCTCACTATGGCAAGTGCTTTATGATTCAACTTTATTAGCCGATGCGAAAGCCCTAAATAAAAATATAAAAACCTTAGTTATTCATGCGGTTGATGATGATACTGCGCCCTACGAAACCGTGGTCAATTTAATCACTGACAATGATCTTGCATGGACATTAATATCACTACAAGGTTGCCAACATCACCCTTGGTTATGGCAAAATGACATTTGTATTGAGTACGTAACTCGCTTTATTGACCAACCTTTATAAACATCCTATACCAATATAACAAACACTCAGATAGTTAAATTCATAAATTGTTATTTTTTACCAGCTGGCGGTTTATGACAACAGCTAGGTTGGTGCTCTGCATTATCTTTAATATTTTGATCGGTAAACTTGTAGTAACTCTCTTTAAGGTGATTCCACCAGCTGCTCGCTATTTTATAACTATATTTTTCAAGTATAATTTCGAGACGCTCAACATCAAAATGACTCGCGTCATAAGCAACGGTTAAAATTTTGCTGTTTTCATTAAATGAAACATTATCAACCCCAAAACTTTGATCAATTTCAGCAAGCAGCACAGACATATTATTTTCGTTATCATTGTTATTATTGTTATTATTGTTAAGAGGCTCAAGCGTTAAATGACGAATAACAAAATTCATCTCACTAACACCTGCTCTATGTTCAAAATCAGACATGATAAACACCTTTAGTAACTAATATAAAATTAAGCATGTACAATAATAATAAAAAATCACACCCAAAATTCTAACGGTTCATTTTTGATAATGGTACGTAAAATATCACTGCGAGTGATCAGGCCATTAACTTGACCATTATCATTAATAATAGGCACCGCACCAATATGCTTTCTAAACATTAATTGGCAAATTTCACGAATACTTGTTTTGGTTGTAGCAGTAACAACTTTAGCAATCATGGTGTTGGCAATACTCAGTTTAGGATGGTTTAATTGACCTTGTTGTTCTTCAAAATAAGGACTAGTCAACATATCTCTTTCAGAAATAATGCCGACGAGTTTATTATCTTTATTAACAACAGTAAAATGTCTAAATTTTTGTTGTTGGAATTGTCGCCATGCATCAGTAAACAAGGTATCCACTTGTAGAGAAATAACAGGAGATGACATTATTTCATCAGCATAAATAACCATTTGGCGATGATTATTACTTGTGCGTCGATACACTTTATTTAAGGCTAATTGTTGAGGGTTAGTAACTTTTTGCAACACGTTATCTTGTAATAAAATATGACTTTCATCATCTTCTACCGAAGAACTTTTCGAAACAGCCGATAACGCTTTTATCTTTTTTTTAGTTATAAGTTGTTCGTGCTGAACAAGAATNGGTAATCCCATATTATAGATATAATTAGCCATATCATCCTCCTAAAATTAATAACATGTTATTTAGCTTTACTACCAAAAAAGTTATATAAAGGCACCCAAATTAAGGTGATATACCAACCATAAGCGTAACTTTCTACGGCACCTAATAAAAAACTTTNCCANGATANCCATTNAAANCCNGGTAATAATTTTAACCATACGCTATACATNGCATGCTCAGGAAAAATCAAATCAAAAACAACGCAAATAACAAAACTCATTAATAAAAACAAACTACTTGCATGACCAAAAGCAAATAAAGAAATTTTATGTTTCATGATTATGTTCCTTGTTGCTGATGAACTTGTTGGNTTTTTTACTATATTCCTCTTTATTTTGATCAAAGGTATCTAAACATTCTTTTGANCAAAAACGAAATANNNNACCNTCAACNAATT
This sequence comes from Alteromonadaceae bacterium, assembly GCA_016765535.1. Classification (GTDB taxonomy): domain Bacteria; phylum Pseudomonadota; class Gammaproteobacteria; order Enterobacterales; family Alteromonadaceae. The sequence goes on from JAESPQ010000042.1 coordinate 3,445, forward strand.
CACCATANCCTTGATCTTCTGGAACATTTTCACCACAAACAGGATCAACAAAAATAGTTTTATCCTCATTTTNTTTATCTGCATTGTGGTTATGATGACCATGCGTTATATGAGATCCGCATCCAAAGCGCATAAAAACATAAAAAAATACCGCATATAATAAAAGTGTAAATAATCCATCCATTCTTTTCTCCTAATAACTAACCTAAATACTGCTCAGGTTGGCTGAATGTTAAGTCATAAAATCAGAGGTGCAAAGCCAATATGTATTTGCACCTCTATACTTTTATTTCTTTAGTTCCAACATGTCATTTGTTTGTACATCACCATCTAAAACAGTAACGCGTGCAAAATGTTTATTTATAATTTTACTAATTTTNACATGCCCAATTCGTATTTTTTTAAAATAATTAGCGCCTTCTTCACTATTTTCACCGGTAACAAACCTATATGCATCAAGCTTTTGACCAACAGTTGCGCCATCAGCAGAGCCTATGCAAACAACAACATTGTTATTCGTAGTAGAAACGACCTGCCCTTTCATTAAATATTCATGAGACAATTGCGTATTAGAACATGCTGAAACAATTACAGTTAATACGGTAATAATTAGCAGTTTTGATATTTTGTATGACATATTACGTCCTATTTAAAAATTATTTGTTTTTACTAGTACCAGGGGGCTTAGTGTGACANCTCCATGGTTCATGCTGAGCATTATCTTTTACATTTTCATCAACATATTTATAATAACTCTCTTTAAAGTGCGTCCATAAATCATGGGCGATATCAGCACCGTGATGTCGAATAATTTCTTCTAAGCCATTTAAATTACAATTAGTAGCATCGTAAGCAAGATTTAAGGTCTGCGATTTATCATCGAAAGACACATTATCAATACCAAAGGTTTGATCTATTTCAGCTAAAATAGCTGATTTATTTTCAGTATTAATCTTTTCTAATTTTAGGTTTCTAACCACTAAATTAGCTTCTTGTACACCTACTCTATGATCTAAATCAGTCATGATATTTTCCTTTATTTATATGTAGTATTTTCAATGATTTTTTTATTTCCGTTAACTTAAGTGTAACTACTCAAAAAAATTAAATTCATTTTCATCAATTAATGATTGCTTACTAATACCATACAATTCATCAACTGAAGTTACGGCAATTAAACCCTGTCCATCGACCCCTATACTGGTGATGTCCATGATTAAATGAACAATTTTTTTTGCATGCTTCTCGCTAGTATAAATTTCAATTTGACTGTGCTTTATCAAGCCATCTTCACTATATAAATTAACATAATAACCACGCCCCTTTACTGGGTGAATAGTAAACCCTGTAACACCATGATTTTTTAATGCTTGCTCAACATTATCAAGCATTAATTCGCTAACAATGGCCGTAACTTTTTTAATTGACATAATATGTTCCTCTTTTATCTATGGTTATTTATTCTCACGCTAAAGTAGTTATTTAACTTTTATTCTACAATAAGAGCCCCGCGATACATTTGCATAGGGCAAGTAAAGGCATATTCACCTTGACTCAGTGCAGGCAATAATACTGACTGAGGTTTATCTTGAGGTAATTCAGCACTAATATCTAAATCACNAAAAACAACGGTNCTAGCACAAGGNGANNCATCTTTACGAATAAAAANAATCTCANTNGNTGTATTAGCNGCTATTTTNACANTNGCNGGNTTATAAACACCATTTTCAACCANCACGGTAATTTTTCCATTTTCNGNTGTNGCAGCANTNTTATTAGGCTTGTATAACCAAAACCACCAAACGACAAAAGCGATNAAAGCGAAACCAAGTAAATTAATAATNATCATAATATTTATCCTTATANATTCTTACTTTTTAAGATCCTGAAATTAATTCAGAATGACTTTTTAATGTTGTTGTGGTTTAAAAAAACGTAAGCGGTTAGCATTACTCACTACCGTTAAAGAAGAAAACGCCATAGCTGCACCTGCAACAACAGGGCTAAGCATTAAACCAAAGAATGGGTATAAAATTCCTGCGGCAAAAGGTACTCCTGCAATGTTATAGAAGAACGCACCAACAAGGTTTTGTTTAATATTTCTTAAAGTAGCCTTACTCACCGCTATTGCATCAGCAATGCCATGTAAAGATCCGCGCATTAAGGTAATGTCTGCGCTTTCTATCGCCACATCAGTACCTGTGCCAATAGCAAAACCCACATTAGCTAAAGCAAGCGCTGGTGCATCATTAATACCATCGCCTGTCATACCGACAATTTCGCCTTGGGCTTGTAATTCAGCTACTTTACTTGCTTTATCTTCTGGCATTACTTCTGCCATAAAATCAGTTATACCTACTTTTTTGGCAACGGCTTTAGCGGTAGCTCTATTATCACCCGTTAACATGATCACGCGAATACCTTGATGCTGTAAACGCTTTATCGCCTCAATTGAATCTTTTTTGATAGGATCTGCCACAGCAATTATACCCGCCAACTCTCCATCTACTGCAAAATACATGGGTGTTTTTGCCTCACTAGCCAATGCTTGTGCTTGATTAATTATTGCGTCACTNAAGGTGATATTTTGNACTTTCATTAATTTTTCATTACCAAANAAAACNGTNTGTTGNTTAATANNNGCTTGTACNCCATGCCCNGCNATNGCATTAAANTCNGTGACTTTTTCAAGATTTAGATTCTTTTTGNTTCGCTGAATCAACAATAGCTTCCGCAAGAGGATGTTCGCTGCCTGCTTCTACACTCGCAGCAAGTTGCAATAATTGATCTTCACTAAATTTATCATTACCCACAATCACATCAGTCACTGTTGGACTACCTTCGGTAATAGTGCCTGTTTTATCCAGTATCATCGCAGTAATTTTTGAAGCGGTTTGCAATGCTTCACCGTTGCGAATTAACACNCCNGCTTCAGCTGCTTTACCCACACCAACCATAACTGACATTGGCGTTGCTAAACCTAATGCACAAGGACAAGCAATAATAAGTACCGTNGTTGCCGAAACTAAGGCGTAAGCAATACTGGGTTCAGGACCAAAATTTAGCCAAATCATCGCACTAGCTATTGAAATAATCATAATNACAGGCACAAAATAGGCTGANATTANATCAGCTAAACGACCAATAGGCGGTTTAGAGTTTTGCGCTTTTTTTACCATATTTATGATTTGAGCTAAAGCCGTATCTTTACCCACGCGCGTTGCTTTATAAATAATTGAACCGGTTTTATTCAACGTACCAGCAATAACTTCATCACCAATATGTTTTTCAACGGGCATAGGCTCGCCGGTTAACATCGACTCATCAAGGCTAGAGTTACCTTCAATTACTTCACCATCTACAGCAACTTTTTCACCGGGNCGAACACGTACTTGATCGTTCATTAGTACTTGGTCTATGGCTATGTCAATATCTTTACCATCACGAATTACACGCGCGGTTTTTGCTTGTAAACCAATTAAACGTTGAATTGCTTCGCTGGTTCTACCTCGAGCTTTAACTTCAAGCGCTAAACCTAAATCGATTAAACCAATAATGGTTGCCGTGGCCTCAAAATAAACATTGCGAGCTTGCAGTGGGAACCACTGCGGAAATAGAATAACCGTCATAGAGTAAAGCCATGCTGCTCCTGTTCCTAAAGAAACTAAGGTATCCATGCTAGAACTATGATTCCAAAACGACTTCCATGCACCTACATAAAAATGTTTACCCGATTTAACTAATACACCTAAACATAATAAACCAATAACAAACCACACACCGCGTTCAACATTACTTTCAATACCTATATGATCTTCAAAAAAGCTATACGCCATTAACGGTAAACCTAGGCCTAAAGCAATAATGACTTGAGTCATTAATTTTTTGTAGTACTGCTCGTCCGCTTTACTTTTTTCTTCTAACAAATCTTCATCTGTAGCATCATTACGAGGTTTTACATTGTAACCTGCTGCTTCTATTGTTTGAGTAATTAACGCTTCACTCACCTCACCGTCAATAATTACGGTGCGTTGGGCAAAATTCATGTTGGCATCAACAACACCGTCTAATGCTTTTAAAGCAGTTTCTATTTTACTGACGCAACTTGCGCAACTTGCACCTTCGATTATTAATTCTTGCGTTTTCATTATTAGGCTTCCTTCTTCGCTAATTGTAAATTATGAGTAGAGCAATTATGGTGCTGATGTTCTTCCATAAAACCTTCTATTAAATGACAAATCATTTCGCTAGTGGGCGCTTTATCTGGTTTTTCTTGCCAATCGTTAATAGCAAGCGTTAAGCGATTNCGNAANGCTAAGGTTTGCTGAAANTGTTGNTCNGTTTCACTCANTTTTTGTTCTATTAANTGACGAACNAAACCACANGCACTNTGNCCTTGATCTGCTTCAGCTAATATTTGCCTAATATCATCAACTGAAAAGCCTAATTGCCTAGCACTAATAATAAAAGCCAAGCGTTGTTGATTTTTATCATCATAACTTTTGTAGCCGTTGATATTATTTTTGGTAGGAGTGAGTAAACCATTGCGAGTATAAAAACGCACGGTATCAGGAGTAATATTTAATTTTTTTGCTAGTTCACTTACTTTCATTAGAAAATCCACTCTTCTGTAGAATAATAATTAAATAAATAGTAGCTACAAATTGTAAATAAATGCTATTTATTTAGTTGGTAGTGAAAGCTTACACCTGTGTGCAAGGCACAAGTCAAGCACTTAAGTGTCATTTTCATAAAAACATGTTCAATATAATTACAAAAATAAAAAAAGAGAGTTTAGATTATAGTTATTTTATTATCTACAAACACTTAGTACGAAAAAAAAGATAATAGTTCATATAAAAAATCGCTTATATCAATAAATGATGTAAGCGATTTTTAATTGCTAATTTGTAAAAACCAGCAGACTTAATTTAATTTTTCAAGCTATTGCTTACTTAAAAAGTCAGCAATAGCTTTTTTATCTGCATTGGTCATTGGAAACCTAGGCATAGCAGACGCTGGGTTGTTAAATTTAGGGTTAGTTAATTTTTTCAATACAAAGGCTTCACCTTTGTTGTTAATAACACCTGCTAAATTAGGCCCTAATGCGCCACCTGTACCATTAATATTATGACAACCTTGACAGCCAAAAGCTGCGATTAAATCAGCCCCACTGCGTTGTGGTTTATTGGCCAAAGAACCATCTTTAACGTCGTTTTGCACATCCGAAGTTAAGGTGCTATCTAAAAAGGCCTCTACTGCAAGTGCTTCTGTGCCTGTCATGTGGGCTTTTTCACGCATATGTGGCATAACCACCGACCATTCTTTTTTTGAATATTCAGATGCTGGACGTGCATTATGACAACGACCACAATTTTCACTATAAAGTCTAGCGCCTTCACCCACTAAAGAGGTATCAATATGCTTTGCTTGTGCTGAATATGAACTAACCACAAAACTTGCACCGATTAACAATAAATTTAATAATTTCATTTTTTTCTCCGAATTTAGGTTCTAAAAACCAAAGGCTAATTGCATAAATGCACGGTTATCGTTTAAACCACTGTCAAGCGAGGTTTCTTCAAAAGCAACTTTAAGCACTGCACTTGGCTCTAACCAATAATTAACACCAAAAGTAGTTCTGTCTCCACCGTCAATTTTAGAAATTTTAGATTTACGCAAAACTAACTCAACAGGGTTAAGCCAATCATTACCTAATTGACGTGCTTGCCAAGCTCCTTGTACATACCAACCATCACGCTCAAAGTCATGCACTCTATTATTATCTTCTTCAAGGTAGCCTTCGGTTGTAGTTGTTATATATTCACCGCGTACATTCGAATAGGTACCAATCCAACTTGCGTCAATATTAGTCATGGTATAACGTAAACTACCATCCGCATTATAAGCGCCTGAATAATAAGAATAACCTACTTCTATTTGAGGTAATAATGCATAAGCGATACGCCCACCAAAAGCTGCTTGACCATTGTTATCACCTTTTTTAGATTCAAAAGCGACTTCAGGACCAGGACCATTAATACCAGTTCCTTCACCAATAGTTTCTTCACGAGGACCACTAACCACATAAAAGTCAGTAAATAACTTACCGGGACCCACTTTAAAAACATTACTAACATTAACACCTGTATCGTTCATCATAGGGATCAAAGCACGCATAGAACCATTAGGACCATGACCATAAATACCCGGTACTGTGGGTAACTTGTTAACCCAAGAAGGATGTAAATTTTGACCAAACTGCCCAAAGGGTAATAAAAATTTACCTGCACTAATGGTGGTATTATCATTTAAAAAATAATGTAAATCGGCATATTCCATTTCGACAACGGTTTCACCATTTTCATTAATACTAAATTCTAATTCTGATTCAATATGTATTTTTTCAGAGAGTTGAAATAAGAAAATAGGTATAAAACG
>JAESPQ010000043.1 GCA_016765535.1 Alteromonadaceae bacterium
AAGTGTTGTTATACCAACTTCTGTCGCTAAAGAAAGTATGTTGTTCACTTCTTGTAAAGATACCTGCCCTTGGTTATTACTAACTCCATAATCACAACCAAATTGAACGGTACCTAGTGCTAGTTTTATTGAGGTATTCATAAAAGTGCTTTAACCTTTTCAATAATATAGTTTTGCTCAAGCCTTGTTATTTTTGGATGTAAAGGTAAGGTGATAGCTTGCTGATAATATTGCTCTGCATTAGGGAAGTCACCTAATTTAAAGCCTAAATTTTGATAAAATGGTTGTAAATGCACGGGAATATAATGTACATGGGCAAAAATATTTTGTTCGCGTAGTGTTATAATTGCTTTTTTGTGTTGCTCTGCATTTGCTTGTGGTAATAAAATCAAATATAAATGGTAAGCTGATAGACAGTTTTTATCAGCGATTAATGGTGTTATCGCTGTTTCTTTAAAGGCTTTATCATATTTTTTAGCAAGCTGATTACGTTGTTCAATGAAACTATCAATACGATATAGTTGAGATAAACCAAGGGCTGCTTGAATATCTGTCATTCGATAGTTAAATCCTAAAGCAATTTGTTGATAGTACCAAGGCCCATGACTAGGCTCTGTCATTTGTTGTTCATTAGCGGTAATACCATGACTACGATATAACTGCATTTTTTCTGCTAATTGTTGAGTATTAGTAACAGCCATACCACCTTCAGCAGAAGTAATAATTTTTACAGGATGAAAACTGAACACCGTGATGTCAGAAAATTGACAGCATCCAACAGGTTTGTTTTTATATTGCCCACCAATAGCATGTGATGCATCTTCAATAATTTTAAAACCATATTGTTGAGATAAATTATAGATTGCCAGCATATCGCAGGACTGTCCTGCTAAATGCACCACAATAATAACTTTTGGTAATTTATTTTGTTGTTTTGCTTTAACTAATTTTTTTTCTAGGGTCATAACTGAAATATTGCCAGAATTTAAATCAATATCAATAAAATCTACTGTTGCACCACAATATAAGGCGCAATTAGCACTGGCGACAAAGGTTATTGGTGACGTCCAAACTCGGTCTTTTTCTTTTATATCTAAAGCCAAACAAGCAATATGTAATGCGGCCGTTGCGCTACTTACTGCTACCGCAAGTTTTACTTGGCACTTATCAGCAATGGCTTGTTCAAATTTTGGCACTGTAGAGCCTTGAGTTAACCAATCTGAGTGTAGCACCTCAATAACGGCATCAATATCTGCTTGGTTAATATCTTGTTTGCCATAAGGGATCATTGTTTTTCCCATAATTACAGTTCTGCCGTAGCATTAAAGGTTAATAACTGCTCTGGTGTTAAAAANGCANNNTTATTTTTTGAATTATATTCAAAGCCANNNNCAACTTGATGACCTTTTTCAGCTAAAGCGTTCACGGTAAAATCATTGCTGCGACTATAAAATATAATGCTTGGGGTAATAANAAAATGATCATCATATTGATAAGTATGATAAGAATCATCAGCAGGACACATTATTTCATGGAGTTTTTCACCAAGACGAATTTCTTGAAGTTGTTTGGTATTACAACAACCAATCATTATTTTTGTTACCGCTTGTTGTTGGCATCCGATAGCTAAGGCCAGTGGCGAAACGTTAAAATATTCACAGCAATAATTGAGTTGTGCTAGGGTATAATAAGTTATATCCATGTGGCGTCCTCACAAAAAAAAGTTTGTCGGGATAAATTCCCACCGACAGCTGTTACCAAATGGTATTTACATGTTGGTATCGGCGTATTTTCTTATCTGCGGTTATTAAGGGGATAGACAAAGTTCTAGCTAAAGCTGTGATCATTCTATCGGCAGGATCTTTATGAAACTCTCCCGGTAATCTTGTCGATTCAATGGCAACTTTGTTATTAACAGGCATAAACTTAACTTGTTCTATTTCTGAAACAAGTTGCAGCCATGAGTCTATATCCATAGTTAAATTCAATCTATTTTTTGTTACCAACATTGATATTTCCCATGCGGTAATAGAAGAAATTAAAGTCTCCCCTTTATTGTTGAGTTCATGTGTTATTGCTTTTTGAGCTGGCTCTGAAAGTTTATTATTCGCTGATACCCACCAGATTAATATGTGTGTGTTTAACACAATCATTTATGATAAATCCCATTCATCTATCGCAACTGAGTCGGTCGGATGCTGATAATTTATGACGGTTCCTTTGAGATATTCAAGCGGTGAATTTTTTTATCACAATAGGGTTTAACTACTAAGCTAGGTTTGCCATAAGAAGTGATCACCATTTCATCACCCGATTACTCCACTTCACGCATGATCTCTAAAGCATGAGTTTTAAAATTTGACTTTGACACTTGTTGATGTTGGTGCACAGTTTTAACCCTAGTCATATGTCTATAGTCATTGATAATAACAGTATAATTGGTTATTGAAAATACTTACTTACGGAGGTCCTAAATAAGTATTTATCTTACCTTAAATAAGGGCAAGAGATCTCTCCTACCTACTATCCACAGCCCTAGATTTAACGGTATCTTAGCATTGCCATACAAATTTAGTAAATCAGAGAAACTCAACTATGCTTTATATTTTTAAATCCAATTTTTATATTTTCAATGAATTCATCTCTAACATTTTTATTTGTTACTTGAGTAAAGTATCAGATTTAATTATAGGGCATCACAGCATCCAAACAGCGTAAAGTTGTTTGGTTTAGGGTTGTAAAGAGCCATAAAATGCCCTTGAAATATCGACGGTATTTTACATGAACCCCACAAGGTATGCTCTGTTTTAGTTTTCGACACAGGTAAACTAAAGGTGTTTCAAAGGATTTTGTCGATTATGCAAAACGCGAACAATATAAAGACCATTATCACGCAGTAGATAATAAATTAGGTGGCTTTCATGTTCGAAGCGACGAAGGCTTGGGCGAATATGACTTACGTCTCGACCAATAAAGGGGTTTTCACTCAAGGTTAATAAGCATTGCTCAAAGCCATCACCATAGATTTTGGCTTGCTTAACACCGAAAGATTGTACTGTATATTGTGAAATTGTGCGCAAATCTTTGGCTGCTGCGCGTGAAAGTTTATAGAATGTCATTTACTGGGCGCTTTCTATGGCATCAGCCCAAATAGAACCAACGGTCTCATTGCTCACACCACTTTGTAATCCTTCATCAATCAAAGATCGTAACTCTTGATCTGATTGTTTACTCAGCAAATCTTGGCGCACCAAATGGCGAAAATATTCACTGGTGTTATCAAAATGACTAGCTTTTATGGCCTCTTGGACATATTCACCTAAATCATCTGACATCGTAATTGAAAATTTGCTCATCAATAAACTCCTTATCTACCCTACCAATGTAGCATACTATCCGATTTTATCCTACACCAGCAAGATGAAGTATCAGTTAAGATAAGCTTATTTTGGAACAATGCATTTTTAATTTTAATACGCTTTTTAGATACTCATCGCCACCCTAGGTGGCCCAGCAGCTAGCCCAAGTTCTAACGAGCAACACATATTCCTCAGTATCTCAATGGTCGGTAGAGCAGGTGACTGTTAATATTATGTAGACAGTACGCGATGCAATAGAATGAAACACCTTGAAACAGAGGTCAGGGTGATTTTAATGGGCGTGATCGATGACTCTCTCTCTCCCCCTGTGTCAGACTAGTTATTCCTTAGTTTCCAATGATTAGGGAGTAATAATTTTTCATCAGTACAAGCTAAAACTGATAAATCTTCTTTGAACTCAACTGCAATGTAATAAGCATCGACTATTTCTTGAAGTTGTTTGGTATTACAACAACCAATCACTATTTTTGTTACCGCTTGTTGTTGGCATCCGATAGCTAAGGCTAAGGCCAGTGGCGAAACATTATAATATTTTGCGCTATCAGTAAATTTTTTTAACTGCTTAAGGTGTGGCGTAAAATAGGGATCTAGTTGCGTATGATCCATTAACAACAAACCTTGTAAAAAAGCGGAACGAGTATGAACTTCTATATTTAAATTGGCTAATTTGTCCAACCATTTCGTTTGCATAAAACGTTGATCTAATACGTTTAAAGGTAATTGCACTAGGTCTATTTTAAAATGTTCACAGCAATAATTGAGTTGTGCTGGGGTATATACAGAAATGCCGATTTTTTTTACTTTACCTAATATTTTTTGTTCTGCTAAGGCATTAAAACGTTCAGTCGCATTAAGGGGGTCTATAATGTTGTCAACTTGATGAAATAAAACGGCATCAAGCTGTTTTACCTTGAGTTGTGTTAGACTTTTTTCGATAAATTGATCTATTTCGTTTTGATTGTCAGTTTCTTTTAGCGGTGGAATTTTGCTTACTATGTTAAATTGTGATGCTAATTTACTTTGCCCTAAAGCTTGTTCACTATTACCGTAGGCACTGGCAGTATCAAGTGTTGTTATACCAACTTCTGTCGCTAAAGAAAGTATGTTGTTCACTTCTTGTAAAGATACCTGCCCTTGGTTATTACTAACTCCATAATCACAACCAAATTGAACGGTACCTAGTGCTAGTTTTATTGAGGTATTCATAAAAGTGCTTTAACCTTTTCAATAATATAGTTTTGCTCAAGCCTTGTTATTTTTGGATGTAAAGGTAAGGTGATAGCTTGCTGATAATATTGCTCTGCATTAGGGAAGTCACCTAATTTAAAGCCTAAATTTTGATAAAATGGTTGTAAATGCACGGGAATATAATGTACATGGGCAAAAATATTTTGTTCGCGTAGTGTTATAATTGCTTTTTTGTGTTGCTCTGCATTTGCTTGTGGTAATAAAATCAAATATAAATGGTAAGCTGATAGACAGTTTTTATCAGCGATTAATGGTGTTATCGCTGTTTCTTTAAAGGCTTTATCATATTTTTTAGCAAGCTGATTACGTTGTTCAATGAAACTATCAATACGATATAGTTGAGATAAACCAAGGGCTGCTTGAATATCTGTCATTCGATAGTTAAAGCCTAAAGCAATTTGTTGATAGTACCAAGGCCCATGACTAGGCTCTGTCATTTGTTGTTCATTAGCGGTAATACCATGACTACGATATAACTGCATTTTTTCTGCTAATTGTTGAGTATTAGTAACAGCCATACCACCTTCAGCAGAAGTAATAATTTTTACAGGATGAAAACTGAACACCGTGATGTCAGAAAATTGACAGCATCCAACCGGTTTATTTTTATATTGCCCACCAATAGCATGTGATGCATCTTCAATAATTTTAAAACCATATTGTTGAGATAAATTATAGATTGCCAGCATATCGCAGGACTGTCCTGCTAAATGCACCACAATAATAACTTTTGGTAATTTATTTTGTTGTTTTGCTTTAACTAATTTTTTTTCTAGGGCAATAACTGAAATATTGCCAGAATTTAAATCAATATCAATAAAATCTACTGTTGCACCACAATATAAGGCGCAATTAGCACTGGTGACAAAGGTTATTGGTGACGTCCAAACTCTATCTTTTTCTTTTATATCTAAAGCCAAACAAGCAATATGTAATGCGGCCGTTGCGCTACTTACTGCTACCGCAAGTTTTACTTGGCACTTATCAGCAATGGCTTGTTCAAATTTTGGCACTGTAGGGCCTTGAGTTAACCAATCTGAGTGTAGTACCTCAATAACGGCATCAATATCGGTTTGGCTAATATCCTGTTTTCCATAAGGGATCATTGCTTTTGGTCTATTGATTTTACTCATTACTTTTATAATTCAGCTAGAGTATTAAAGTTTAATAATTCTTCTGGTGATAAAAAGGCACTATTATTTTTTGAATTATATTCAAAGCCAGCAGTAACTTGTTTACCTTTTTCGTTAATAGCATTCACGGTAAAATCATTACAACGACTAGAAAAAATAATACTTGGTGCAATAACAAAATGATCATCGTATTCGTAAGTATGATAAGAATCATCAGCAGGGCACATTATTTCATGGAGTTTTTCACCGGGACGAATACCAATAATGTTAATAGTTAAATCAGGAGCCATCGCTTTGGCTAAATCGAGTACTCGCATTGACGGTATTTTAGGAATAAAAATTTCACCACCAAGCATGCGAGTAAAGTTTTTAAGGACAAAATCTACACCGTCTTGTAATGTGATCCAAAATCGTGTCATTTCATCATGGGTTACCGGTAATTCAGTTGCACCACCATCAATAAGTTTTTGAAAAAATGGCACTACAGAGCCACGAGAGCCAACAACATTACCATAACGGACTACTGAAAATGTGGTTTTATGACCACCAGAAATATTGTTTGCAGCGACAAATAATTTATCAGAAACCAGTTTAGTTGCACCATATAAATTAATAGGGTTTGCGGCTTTATCGGTAGAAAGGGCTATTACTTTTTCTACATTTTGCGCAAGTGCGGCAGCAATAACATTTTCAGCACCGTTTATGTTGGTTTTTATGCATTCCATTGGGTTGTATTCAGCCGCAGGAACTTGTTTTAATGCGGCGGCATGAATTACAAAATCAACGCCATTCATTGCTTGCGTTAAACGTTCTTTATCGCGAACATCGCCAATAAAATAACGCATACAAGGCTGATTAAAGTCTTGTTGCATTTCAAATTGTTTTAGTTCGTCGCGAGAATAAATAATGATTTTTTTGGGGTTGTATTTTGCTAATAAAGTTTTAGTATATTTTTTCCCAAAAGAGCCCGTGCCCCCTGTGATTAATATATTTTTACCATTGAACATCTCTTACCCCTTATTAATACTAAATGTTTAAAAAGTGTATTTTTGGTTACTTTTTTACGATAATTAAACAAAAAGCACTTACCTATTTATATGCTTTCAGTTTATTGTATCTATTGTTATCTGCCAAGCTTATTTCATGCCAGAGTTTAAATATTAGTTCATAATCTCATTGGCTTAGCTAAATTATTTGATTTTAGGGAAAGTAATTATCCAATTTTATTTTGGGACTCATCAAACCAAGGTAACAGATAGAGTATTTGTCGGGCTTCAGGACAATATGCTCCTGCATTGTCGAATAAGTTACATCCATGTAACGTAGCCCGTCAAATATAGATTGATGGCCTAAAGGCCAACCTACAAGTGTTACCCTAAAATATAGCTATTTGAC
>JAESPQ010000044.1 GCA_016765535.1 Alteromonadaceae bacterium
GGCTTTAGCCCATCAAGTTGACGGCAGCTCTTCATAAAAAATGCCGACCTACATTTCACGTTAAATATACCCCTCTTCGCGAAGCGAATTTGAGCCAGAGCGAAAAGCCTTGGCGCGGGGTATTTGATTTTGCTTAATAAGCACAGCTATAAAATTGAGCCTTTGAGAAAATAACAAATTATGACAAGCAAAACCTTAACCGATTTATACACCTACTTTGATAGTTTACTTGATCAAGACGCTAGCGCAGACACACTTTTTGCTAGCAGTTATGTGCGCGGTTTTATTGCCGTTGAAGCAGTAGGTTTTGGTGATGATGAACAATTACTAAGCCCCACACTTTATCAGCAAGTATCTGCTAAAATGACCGCAGTTAAAAGTGAATTGTCACCGCAAGATCAAATGATTATTGCTGATTTTTGGCAACAACTTGCCGACTATTTTAATAGTAAAGAGCGTTAACCTTTAATCCCCTTTACTATCGCCTTAATAATAAAGCGATTAGGGGCTAAGTTGTAAAGCATTTTATGATCAACAGGATAGGGCGTACCACATAAATCAGCGACTAAAATGTCAGCTAATAATGGTGCTGTACATAAACCACGCGCACCTAACCCCGTTAATATATATAAATTTTCTAAGTTAGGTGTTGGTGTATGAACAGTAAAGTTTTTATCTTTAGCTAAATGTGCATAAACCGTTTTATGTTGCTCTACATTGGGCATTGCTCCCACCATAGGGAAGTGATCAGGTGTGGCACAGCGTAAGCGTGCTTTACTGCTGATCACAGCGTTTAATTGCCAGTTGAATAAATCAGGCATACTTTGTTCAAGCATGTTTAGGTTATAGCTATCTTCTTCGGTTTTTGGCGTAATATCAAAAGTGCCGCGCTGAAAAGTTGCACCAATACAATGCTGGTTATTATGTTGCGGGGTTAAATAGCCTTTATGGCAAATTACCGTATTGAGTTTTCTACTTTGCTCATTGGGCTGCATTGAACTGACTTGTCCTCTAATAGCCACCAAAGAAGATTGTTTTAAGAGTTGAAGTTTTATCGCTTCTGCACCACCACAAAGTAATAGTACGTTGGCTTTTATTTCGCCTTTATTGGTATTTAGTTGCCACGTTTTATCTTCATTTTGCTTGATGTCTGTGAGCTCAGTATGACAGTTTATTTTTAGTCTGCCCGTTTGTTTAGCCGCATTAAACAATTGCTGTACTAACTCCTGTGGCGCTATCCAACCCGCTTGCGGATAAAATAATCCGCCATCGTTTAACGGTAAGTTGGCTAGTTTATTCGCGGTTTCACTATTAACACTATGCAGCAAGTCTTTAGGCCATAGTTTTAATTGCGCAAACTTTTGTTGAAATGCTTTACGTTTATCATTAAAAGCTAAATCTAACAAACCGCACCAATCATGACTAAACTCAAAGCCTTGGAGAGTTATTTCTTGATAAAGCTGTTTTGCGCGCCAAAATGCTTGTTGATAAAAAATGCTAATATCGTCTTTGTTTTGATGAATTAATGGAAATAAAGCGCCAATAGCATTGCTTGATGCACCTTGTGCTATGTCGCTGTCTTTGCAATAAAGGACTACTTTTATGCCCTGTTTAGTTAGCGCATAAGCAGCACAAGCCGAGGCAATACCGCCGCCAATAATAGTGACTTGTTGTGGTTTTGTTATTTTGGGGCGCTGTTGATAGCCTTTACCATGTTGAGCTGTTTGTAAAATACCCACTAATATTTCTTTTTTTTGCCCGCTTGCGGCTTGTTTTTGTACACGAAAACCAACCTCGCTTAAACCGCGACGGACAAAACCTGCGACAGTGAAGGTAGCAAAAGTGGCTTGTTGTTTTGATAACCGCGCCATTTGCGCAAATAATTCTTTGCTCCACATTTGCGGATTTTTTTCAGGTGAAAAGCCGTCTAAATACCAAATATCTACTAGTGGTCGGTAATGAATTGCTTTATTAGGGCAGTTATAATGTGGCGTTTTTGGTGCTGGGTATAAATTTGTTAGTGCTTGCGTAGCATCATCAATGAGCAAGGTTAAGGTGACACGACCGGCAAAAAAGCTTAATTGGTGGGTCGCTTTTGTTATTGTTTGCTCTGGATATTGCTCCAGTAGTAATTGCGTATACTGTTTTAATTCAGGAAACAGCGTTAAGGCTTGTGTTAATTGAGTTTTAGTTAACGGATATTTTTCAATGCTAATAAAGTTAATATTGAGCAGCTGTTGGTCTTGCTTGTTATTTTGCTTGTTATTTTGCTTGTTATTTTGGTTTAGTGCCGTCGCTAATAAATGATAAGTGCGTAGCGTTAATAAAAAATTTAAGCCAGTGCCAAAGCCTGTTTCTGCTATGGTTAGTGTACTTGCTGATTGTTGGACGTTAAGTAAACGTTGTGGTAATTTATTTCCCTCAATAAATACTTGCTGACTTTGAGTAAAACCCGTTTTACTGTCAAAATAAATATCATCAAATTGTGTTGAAAAAGGCACGCCATTTTCTGTGAAAATAATAGCATTGTGATGATTATTGAATTCTGTCATGGTTTTCCTGTTAATTCACGGTAAAATACGGTGCTATTGAAAAATTCAAACAACTAAATTTTGATATAAATCATAGTATTGGTAAAAACAGCGTACAAGTGTACACTGAACAGACCACTAAGGGGGCGAAAGTTGTTATTATACGCTCGAAATTTTTAAATTGAATATGGTTAACTAAATGAAACGTGTAGTGATCACCGGTATCGGTATTGTATCAAGCATCGGCAACAATGCCGACGAAGTATTATCTTCTTTAAAAGCAGGTAAATCAGGTATTACTAAAGCAGAAAGCTTTGCTGAAATGGGTTTGCGTAGCCAAGTATGGGGCAAACCAACAATTAATACGAAAGAGCATATTGATCGTAAAGCCTTTCGTTTTATGGGCGATGCCGCAGGTTATGCTTATATTGCCATGCAACAAGCAATTGATGACGCTAAATTAACCGACGAGCAAGTATCAAACTACCGTACTGGTTTGGTGGCGGGCAGTGGCGGTGCATCTTCATTTAATGTTGTTGAGTCAGCAGACAAATTACGTGAAAAAGGCATTAAACGTGTTGGTCCTTATGCGGTACCAAAAACGATGTCAAGCACTTGTTCTGCTTGTTTAGCGACACCGTTTAAAATTTTAGGTAATAATTATTCAATTAGTTCAGCTTGTGCTACCAGTGCGCACTGTATTGGTCATGCCGCAGAACTTATTCAATTAGGCAAACAAGACGTAGTATTTGCTGGTGGTGGTGAAGAAGTTGATTGGTCATTAGCGATGATGTTTGATGGCATGGGCGCATTATCATCAAAATATAATGACACCCCTGAACAAGCTTCGCGCAGCTATGATGCAGACAGAGACGGTTTTGTTATCTCTGGCGGCGGCGGTATGGTTGTTGTTGAAGAACTAGAACATGCCTTAGCACGTGGCGCACATATTTATGCTGAAATTGTTGGCTATGGCGCAACCTCAGACGGTTACGACATGGTAGCGCCAAGCGGTGAAGGTGCAGTACGTTGTATGCAACAAGCTATGCAAGGGGTTGAAGGTAAAATTGATTACTTAAATACTCACGGTACTTCTACACCCGTGGGTGATGTTAAAGAATTAGGCGCTATTCAAGAGTTATTTGGTGATGATTCACCCGCTATTAGTGCAACTAAAGCGATGACAGGTCATGCATTAGGTGCCGCTGGTGTTCACGAAGCTATTTATTCATTATTAATGATGGAGCATAACTTTATTGCACCGTCTATTAATATTGCAACTTTAGATGAAAAAGCTGAAGGTTTAGATATTGTCACCGAAAAACGTGATGCAAAGCTTAACTTAGTTATGTCAAACAGCTTTGGCTTTGGTGGCACTAATGCCACTTTAGTGATGAAAAAATATAAGTAGTTTGTATGTCATACTGAAATAAATTCAGTATGACATAACGTTATCTCTTGTTTTTACACAATCGATTACAAATGTTTTTTTGTAGGTCGACACGAGCGTAGCGAGGTTCGACATTTGTGTCGTAAATTACATTTTATCTTGATAAATATCAAATTTACTCTTATACAAATCACCACAAAATCTATGTGCTACCCTTGTGATATTGTTCGTTTACATTGTAATAATCATTCACTGAAGGAACCTTGGGTGGGTTTAAGTCTGTTAAATTGGTCGAGGTAATATAAGAGGTCGCAATAATCCCTTTTAAAATGATTGCAATATAAAATCATAATGATTGCATGTTTGTTTTGTTGTTGTTACACTGGTGCTGTTATTACTTAACAGAGCCGTATATATGGTAGAAGAAATAAGCCAAGCACAAAAACAGCGTTTAACTTTTATTGATTTTAGTTTGCAGTATTTTGGTCATATTACTCGAGCAGATCTTATTTATCGTTTTAGAATGGGCACGGCTGCTGCCACGCGTGATTTTGCTAGCTATCGTGCTTTAGCGCCCGATAATTTACAACTTATTCATCAAGTTAAACAATACCAGCGTACTGAACAATTTAAACCGTTATTTTTTCACGATGCCGAGTCAGTACTTATTGGCTTGTCACGTGGTTTTGGCGATGGTTTATCGTTTACAGTGGAGCCTAGCGATCATTGTTTAGATGCGATCCGACTTATTCATCCCAAAACAGACATTATCGCGACGTTAATGAGAGCAATAGTGCAGAAAAAGGCGATTGAGTGTCAGTATATTTCTTTATCTTCGGGGGCAAATAAGCGAATTTTAGTGCCTCATGTACTCGTTAATAATGGGCACCGTTGGCATGTTCGTGCCTTCGATCATAAATCACAACAGTTTAGAGATTTTGTTTGTACCCGTTTTACCAAGCTTAATATTATTCACGATAAGTATGAACCCCAAAGTTTAAGCGATAAAAGCAAAGATAAACAATGGCAACGTATTGTTGATTTAACCTTGATCCCCCATCCTAATGTTATTCATAAAGAAGCGATAGAGCTTGATTATGATATGACCAATGGTGTTATAACCTTAGAAGTAAGAGCCGCGCTGGTGGGTTACTTATTACAACAATGGCAGGTGGACTCAAGTAAAAAACATGGTTTAATGGGCAGCCAATATCAGCTAGCGTTGGAAAATCCAGCCAGCCTTTACGGTGTTGAAAACCTTATGCTGGCACCTGGTTATGAAACGAGTGGTGAAACCCAAAATAAAAAGAAGGGTGAGTTCAATGGATAATGCTCTTAGTTTTGACTATTTAACTATTTTTAAAAAAAATAGTGGCGCGTTACGACTATTGTCATCGCCACATTTTCCTTTATTGGCGAGTTTTTTCTTTATTGCTTTTATTAAAAATAATCGCCGTGCGGTGCCGTATCAAGAATTGATCGCTTTACTTGATTATCAATTACAAGATATTCGTGATAGTCATGGTGAGGCGTTATTTCCTAAACCAGCAAAAGCTTATATAGATGACTGGATCAATCAAAAAGTTGGTTATTTACGCAAATACATGCCACAACACACCGACGAACCCGAATGTGATTTATTGCCCGAAGTTGAGAAAGCGGTGCGTTGGCTACAAGAATTACAAGGGCGTGAATTTGTTGGTACAGAATCACGCTTAAAAATGGTGCTCGACCTTGTTGCTGATTTAGTACATGGCACCTCGCATGATACGACAGCAAAATTAGTGACCTTACGAAAACAACAAGCTGAAATTGCACAACAGATTAATGCCGTTGAGCAAGGCATGGATGTTGGTTTATCCACCACACAAGTGCGTGAACGAATGTTTTTAGTGTCTGATATGTCGAGGCAGCTTTTAGGTGAATTTCGACAAGTAGAGGCTAATTTTAGACAACTTGATCGCAGCACTCGTAAAACTATTACACTGGCAGAACAGCATAAAGGCAAAGTGTTAGAGCAAGTATTGTCGGGGCAAGATGTGATTGACGATTCTGATGAAGGCAGTTCTTTTAGCGCCTTTTTTGAACTGCTGATGAGCGCGTCAATGCGTGAAAATTTACGTCAAGATCTTAAACAATTATTGAGTTTGGATCAAACCAGAGAATTTGCCAAAAATGATGAATTATTACGTCATTTATATCGCTATTTATTAGATGCTGGCACTAAGGTTAATCAAACTAAGCAATTGATCACCGAGCATTTAAGTCGTTATATTCAAGATCAATCACAAGATAACCGTCGCATAATCGAACTGATCCGAAGCTTTGAGGCGAAAACCTTAATGGTGCCTGAGTTATTAAAGGGATCAAATACCAGCTTACTTTTTGAACTGGATGATTTTAGTGCAGATATTTCATCGGCGTTGAGTCGATATTTATTTCAAGCAAAACATAAAGAGCAGTTAGACTCAAAATTAGACGTTGCTGATCATGATCCCAAAGTTGATTTAAGTGCTTTGTTTGATCTTAGCCAAGTCAGTGAAGCACAGTTATTACATAATATTGAACAGAGCCAATATCATCATCAGGGACAAACAACCTTAGCACAAGTTGTAGAGCAAGTGCCAATAGAACAAGGGCTTGATGAAGTTCTCACCTACTTAAAAATTGCTTGTGAACAACAAATAAATGCCTACATTGATGATGATCAAAAGCAGCACATAAGTTGGCAGCTGGCCACCGGAGAAACGCGACAAATATCGGTGCCATTGATCACCTTTATTCGTGAGTCCTTACCTTTAAATACCTCGTTATTAGCTGGAAATAATACCCATGACCGAGATTAATCAACACACTATTAGACCAATGGATGACGAGTTAACGAATACGCAAAAATCGTTAGTAAAAATTCGGTTACTTAAAGGGGCTATATACCGTCAAAAGCAAGCAGATTTGTGGACTTGGTTGGAACGAGATCAATATCAAATTCGTCAATACTTTGCTGAAATTGGTTTGTCGCTATTGTTAGATGAAGCCGAAGGTTATGCCTTTTTACGACAAATTGATCTTGAGGGTGAACCATCGTCAGTAGAAAAACTAGATCAACAGCAATCAGAGCAAGCGGCAGTGCTAACCTTACCTCGGTTGATCAACAAAAGAGCATTACCTTTTGCGCAATCACTATTATTAGTGCTACTGCGTAAACGCTTAGCAGAGCATGACAGTGAAGAAAGCAGCCCACGTTTGATCATCACCAGAGCGGAAATACATCAATGGTTACAACCCTATTTTGATGCAGATAATAACGAACTAAAACAACAACGAGAATTTAATATTTTAATAAACAAAATTATTGAGCTAGGCTTTCTTCGCGTACTTAAAAACTATCCTGATGAATTTGAAGTGCAACGCATTATTAAAGCATTTATTCATGCTGAGCATATTGCTTTGCAACTTGACTTATTAACGGCTTATGCCAACAGCAAGTTAAACGACATTTCAACAGCAACAGCAAGCCAAGCGTAGGAGGGATGACTAATGACAGCACAATCAAATACCATCTTGTCAGGAGATCAAACTATGTCGCCAATGTCTCAAACATTAACCACAACTGAACATAATGCAGCGTTTAATACCTTAGCTAAAGGTTTTCGTTTAGAAAAACTTGAGGTGTTTAATTGGGGTACCTTTGACGCTAAAGTGTGGCAGCTAAACGCACAGCAAGATAATTGCCTATTAACTGGCAATATAGGTAGTGGTAAATCAACCTTAGTAGATGGTTTAACCACATTGTTAGTGCCACCACGAAAATTGGCTTTCAATAAAGCGGCGGGTGCTAGTGAAAAAGAGCGTTCGTTAGAATCCTATTTTCATGGTTATTATACTTCACAGCAAGATGATCAAGGTAAAGCTAAAGCGGTTGGCTTACGTCAACATAAACATTACAGTGTATTATTAGCGCAATTTCATGCCAGTACACTCAATGAAACCATTACCATTGCACAAGTTTTTTGGTTAAAACCTGGGGAATACAAAGTTAAGCGACTTTATATCGTTGCCCGTGATGCTTTAACCATCAAAGATGATTTTTCAAATTTTGGTGCGCAAATATTACAATTACGTAAAAAATTAAGAAAAAATGAACAACTGGAATTGTTTGACAGTTTTGCTCCTTATAGTCAAAGTTTCAGTAAATTTATGGGCTTAGGATCAGACGGTAAAGCGCTAGAGTTGTTTAACCAAACTATTTCGATGAAATCGGTTGGCTCAGTCACCGATTTTGTTCGTCAAAATATGTTAGAAAAACCCAATGTAGAGGTGCAACTCGCTGAGCTTGAACGTAACTACCAAGACTTAAAACGCTTGCATGATGCGGTGGTTGCGGCGCGTCATAAAGTGGATTTATTACAACCTGTGGTAAAGCAAGGCGAGCAAGCGTTAACGGCACAAGAAGATAAAATAAAATATTTATCAGCACGCGATGCTATTGACTCTTTCATCGCGAAAAAATCGGTAACACTTTATCAACAGCGATTAGTTAAACGTCAACAAGAGCTTGATCGTTTACAAATAAAACTTAATGAGCTTGAGCATAAAAAAATTGTCATTGAACGTAATAAAAACCAACTGCAAGAAGAGATCAATAATAATGGTGGTTTGCGCATTCAGCAATTGGCGGATGAAATTAATCGTTTAGCCGAAGATCGCAACCAAAAGCAACAAGTTTATGGCATTTACAAAAACTTAGTCAAAGACTTAAGTTTGTCAGAGCAATTAATTGCTGAAGTGTTTTTGAGTAATATTGGCGCGGCAAAAAATATTGTCGAGCGTCAAACTACACTGATATCTCAAGCCGATGAAAATATTTTTACTGCCCGTAAATTACTCGATAGCTTAAATCAAAACCAAGAAGAAATTAATGACGAGTTAGCTGCCTTAAAACAGCGAAAATCGAATATTCCATTACAACAATTAAAATTACGTCAACGTTTATGTGAAACGCTAAAACTTAATGAGGCACAATTACCTTTTGTTGGTGAATTACTGCAAGTAAAAGCCAAACAAAGTCATTGGCAAGGTGCCATTGAACGAGTTTTACATAACTTTGCATTATCGTTAGTGGTTCCCGATAAACTTTATACACAAGTTTCTGAATTAGTTAACAATACTCATTTAGGTGGGCGCTTAGTTTATTATCGAGTAAAAGCAGAACAATACCGATTTATTCGCAATGAAAATGGCATAAGTGCAGACAACTTAACTGAAAAGATTGAAATAAAACCTGATAGCGAACATTACACTTGGCTGAAAAATGAATTAAGCCAACGTTTTAATTATCAATGTTGCGATGATTTAGCTGATTTTCGCCGCAGTGAAAAAGCCATCACCGCCAAAGGACAAATGAAGTCAGGCCGTGCTCGTCATGAAAAAGATGACCGCCACGACATTAATGATAAGCGTCGCTTTGTGTTAGGTTGGAGTAATCAAGAAAAAATAGCGCTATTAACTGCTCAGCACAATACTTTACACACTAAGGCGCAACAGCAACAACAACAAATTTCAGCATTAAATCTCGATAAAAAGCACCAAGAAAATATTGGTCAAAGTGCAAATAACTTAGCTAATTTTAATTTTTCGTTTGAACAAATTAATTGGCCATTGGTAAGTGGCACCATTACTGAGTTACAAAATGAAAAACAACAACTTGAACAAAGCTCGGATGTGCTAACACAATTGCAGCAACAACTTGATAATGCGGAGCAAGAAAATAAATTGATCACCGAAGCCTTTAACCAAAAAAACCAAGAGGTAGGTAAAAAGTCGGCAGAAATTGAAAATGATCAACAAGCATTAACAGAAAATGAGCAAGTTTGGCAAAGCTTACCTGAGCATCAACAAACGCAATGTTTTGAGTTACTAGAGCATTTTGTGCAGCAGTATTTTAGTGATAAAGCGTTTAATCTTAAGGAAATAACAACTCGAAAACATGATATAAATAAAAAAATAAATGAAAAAATATCTAATTTAGAGAAAAAAATCCAAATAACTAACAGTAAAATGGTCTCTGCTATGGCAGATTTTGCTCATGATTTTCCTAATGAAGTGACTGAATTAGACAAAAGCCTTGCTTCATTACCTGAATATAAAGCCATGCTTGATAAATTAGTGATTGAAGACTTACCTAAGCATGAACATAAATTTAAAGAAATGCTTAATCGCGATACGATTCGCGCGATGGCAATATTTAGAAGTCAGTTAGAAAAATTTAATGAAGATATTGACGCCCGTATTGCGTTAATAAACCAAGCTTTACGTGGTTTAGATTATCAAACAGGCACCTATATTGAAATTGACGCTATTAATTCGTTTGACGTTGATGTGCGTGATTTTAAAGAGCGTTTAAAACAATGTGTTGAATATGCGACTGACGATAGTATGTATTCAGAAGAAAAATTTATTCGCGTAAAAGACTTAATTGAACAAATGCGTAACGAGCCGAAATGGACACAAAAGGTGGTTGATGTGCGTTATTGGCACTTATTTAACGTGGTAGAACGTTATCGTGAAGACGATAGTGAAAAAGAATGTTATTCAGACTCAGGTGGTAAATCGGGTGGACAAAAAGAAAAGTTGGCTTACTCCATTTTAGCCGCCGCAGTATTATTACAATATGGTTTAATTGATCAACAATCGCATTTAAATAGTAGCGCCAAGCGCCGTTTTAATTTAGTGGTAATTGACGAAGCTTTTGCCCGAGGCTCAAAAGACAGCACACGTTTTGGTTTAGAGTTATTTAAAAAATTAGGCTTGCAGTTATTATTAGTGACGCCGTTGCAAAAACTGGATGTTATCGAACATTATGTTCAACAGGTGCATTACGTTGATATGCAAAATAATAACTCAATATTACTGAATATGACCATCGCGCAGTTTCGTAAAATATTACACCACAAGCAACAAGCTTTCGTTGCTGGTAAAGCAGGCGGTAAAGAGGTAAATGATAATGATGTTGATAACACGAATCGTCAATATAAAAATATGATTGAAGAGTTATGATGTAGAGGAGCAATTGATGAAAACACCAATGCAGTTAAAACAACAACTCATTAAAAAATGGCAGAGTAATTTTTTTCATAAAACTTGGCTTGATGAGTATTTGTTTAATAGTGCTGATAACTTCGTTGAGAAAAAAGCATCAGTGCATACTCTTTTTCCTTATTCATTAAAGCTAATAAAAATAACCGATAAGCAAATGTTACATCAATTTAGTGAAGTAACTGATTGGATTGACCAGTTAAGTAGGTATAAAACTAAAAACAATCAATATTTTAGTCTTATTTGGCAAGAAGTGAACTTTCGACGTTTGGGTAAACAAAAAATTCCTAATGCTGTTCATTTTGAAAATATTGAATGTTTAACGCGCTATTTAGGCTGTTGGCAACAATGGCAAGATTTTATTGAACAGGTATTAATAACCCATAAGCAATTTCCATTATTATTGCCTTGGTTACAACATAAGCCCAGTGAACTACTACAACATCTTAACGTTTGGCCGAAGTTATTAACCGTGTGTCGTTATTTTAAGGTAAACCCAAAACCTGATTGTTATTTACGAGAGTTAAATATTCAAGGTATAGACACTAAATTTATCGGCTTACATAAAGGTATTTTGAAAAAATTATTTGATCAAATATTATCGCCTAGTGCTATTAATGTTGATTTTGAAAAGCTAACCGAGCATGGATTTGAAAAGCGCTATGGTTTGAAATTTCCTCAAGCGAGAGTTCGTTTTCGGATATTAGATAGCACTATGCTTGCTGATGTTGGCGGGTTTTCGGATCTCGAAGTAACTATTGATGAATTTGATAAGCTAGATTTATTATGTGATAAAGTTTATATCACTGAAAACAAAATCAATGGCTTAGCTTTTCCGCAAGTGAATAATGCCATTGTTATTTTTGGTTTAGGCTATGGTATTAGTGTTTTGAAAAGTATTGTTTGGCTAAAACAATGCCAGCTTTATTATTGGGGAGATATTGATACTCATGGATTTGCGATTCTTTCTCAGGCTCGCAGTTACTTCCCTAAAATACAATCGTTTTTAATGGATGAAACGACTTTGCTTGCCTGTAAGGATTTTTGGGGACAAGAAAGTGAAGATAAACGTCATCAAGCTGAGAATTTATCTCAATTAACAATGGCTGAACAAAATCTTTATCAACAACTTAAAAATGAACATTTTCAGCAACGACTGAGGTTAGAGCAGGAACGCATCCCCTTTGATTATTGGCGGCATAAATTGCATGGTTAATGCTATCTTATTGAAAAACACACCTTGAAACTGCATTTTATAAAGCAAGTTGAATNGAGGAACGACTAATTTTTTTAGTTTGTATATACAATCACATGTTATATCTCAAGTAAAACCGATATATTATCCACTGCAATATAAAATATAAATAGTAAACTAATGAGCTACTATTAGGTTTTTTAAGGTTCACTTAAGAAACCCCTTCTATAATAATGGTTATGTATAAAATAAGNATTACAACAATATTATTCAGCATATTCACTTTTACCGCTTTGTTTGTTGGCTGGTTAGAAAGGGATGAGTATTGGTATTCAGCAAAAAATGGTCTAGGGTATGCTTTTGGTATAACTGGTTCGGTAATGATGTTGTTACTACTGCTTTATCCTGCTCGTAAATATTGGAAGCCGATGCGCAAGGTCTTTAAAGTGCATCACTGGTTTAGAATACACATGGTTTTTGGCGTACTTGGTCCGTCTTTTATTCTATTACACTGTAATTTTAATTTAGGTTCGCTTAATAGCAATATTGCTTTATTTTCAATGCTGCTTGTTGCCGGCAGTGGTTTAGTTGGTCGGTATGTTTATCAAAAAATTCACCGTGGATTATATGGTGAACAAATTGCTTTTTCTGATTTAAATGATGATTATCAATTNAGTAAACAGAATTTTTCTATACATGAATTTTTTACTAACGATAATTCGACAGTGTTAACTAAAATAGAAACGCAGTTAACGCAACGAAAAGTATCTGTGTTAACTAGCCTTTTAGCAAAGCGTAAAGTAAACAAAATTCAAAAAAACTCTATAAAGTTACTTAAACAAATAATTTTAAAGTCTCGAACGAAAGGGGAGAAAGAACAGCTGATAATAAAGCATTTTAATGCATGGAATGCGGGTTTGATAAAGTTAAAAAGTATGGCAAGTTATGCTTTATACAATAGGCTTTTTTCACTTTGGCATGTGTTTCATTTACCCCTTTTTTTTATGATGATAATTACAGCAATAGTTCATGTTGTTGTTGTTCATCAATATTGANAAGGTAGTAATGTTGATATGAAATTTATACTTATCACACTATTTTATTTACTCACTTCTCTTACTAGTACTAGCCTATTTGCTCAATCTCATGAGCTTAGTTTAAAACAACTTTTGTTAATGCCCGGAAAACTCACCAGTGCGCATGCTAAAATAGAAAATAAATGTAATAAATGCCATGCCAGTTTTGATAAATCTAACCAATCGCCATTATGCTTACAATGTCATACTAAAATTAATAAAGACATTATAAATGAAACAGGTTTTCATAGCCGACTTTCTAAAAAAGAAAAAGGGCAATGCCAGTTGTGTCATAGCGATCATAAGGGGCGTGATTTTAATATTACCAGTTTAGATGTTGACCATTTTGATCATTCTAAAACAGAATTTGAATTAGAAGGTATTCATAAAAGACTTAGTTGCGATGATTGTCATAAAAAATCAGTAAAAAAGGAACAGCCTTTTCGTTTAAAATTAAAAGAGGGTAAATGTTTAAGCTGTCATGAGGATCAACATAAAAATAAATTAGATAATAAATGTAGTAAATGCCATAACCAAGCTAATTGGCATGTTAATAAATTTGATCATAATAAAACAAATTTTGCACTTAAAGGTAAACATCAACAAGTGGCATGTAAGTTGTGTCATATAAATGATGTTTCGGTTGAAATAGGTACACAATGTACAAACTGTCATTTATCTAAAGACAAGCATTTAGGNGTTTTTGGTCAAAAATGTACCTCTTGTCACAGTGAAAAAACATGGAAAAATGAACATTATGATCATTTCAAAGAAACTAAATATCGCTTAGTAGGAAAACATCAAAAACTTACTTGTGCTAGTTGCCATAAAGTGCCGATCGCTAAAAATAAAGCTAAGCATAAAGCTGTTCGAGCTTGTAATGGTTGTCATAAAAGTGATGATGTTCACTCAGGTAATAATGGAGCTAAATGTCAAAGCTGTCACAATAACAGTTCGTGGAAAAAAACTACGTTTGATCACAATAAAGACACTAAATTTAAATTACAGGGAATACATAAAAAATTACATTGTGATGCGTGTCACTTACCCAATACTTTAAAACCTACTATTCATAAAAGTAGCAGTAAAGAAATTAGAAACTGCTATAACTGTCATCAACTAAATGATCCACATAAAGGCAAGCTTGGCAAAGCATGTCAAAATTGTCATAAACAGCAAGCTTGGCAGAATCAAATAACGTTTAACCATGATTTTTCTCGATTTCCATTAACGGGTTCACATCAGCTTTTAGTGTGTCAGTCTTGCCATGACTCTGCTGATTTTGAAATAAAAAATATAGNATGTAGCAGTTGTCATAGTAATGATGATTTTCATGAATCTACATTAGGTAAAAAATGCGAACAATGTCATAACACGGCAAGTTGGTCTACCTGGGTATTTGATCATCAAAGACAAACGAACTTTCCTCTTGAAGGTGCTCATCAAAATTTAACTTGTAACCTTTGTCATACTACAGAGCTTACAAAACCACTTTTACCACCTAAATCGTGTGTAGATTGTCATCAACAGGATGACGTTCATCAAGGTAGCTTTGGTCAAGATTGCCAGCGATGCCATAATAGGGAGAGTTTTAATGATTTCTAATAACAAACTCGTTCAGCTCATTAGTACTGTTTTATTACTTGTTTTGTTGGTTTTTAGCCATGATTTATTAGCTGAAAAATTTGATCATCAAATGACATCATTTCCTTTAGATGGGCAACATTTGACTTTAGATTGTCAAGATTGTCACCTTAACGGCCAGTTTTTAGGTACACCAACTGAATGTGAACTGTGTCATAGCAATAGCGGAATTGTTGAAGCATCAATAAAGCCAAGTAATCATGTACAAAGTGGTAATCGTTGTTCTGATTGTCACCTAACGGCAAGTTGGAATGCTATCTCTCGATTTGAGCATTTATCGGCAACAGGGACTTGTGCAAGTTGTCATGATGGCAATATTGCCCAAGGTAAAAACCCCACACATATTCTAACAACGCAAAATTGTGAGTCTTGTCACAATAATAATAATTGGCAAACAGTGTTTACTGTTGATCACCTCGAAGTCATGGGTACTTGTTCAAGTTGCCATAATAATAATCTAGCAACGGGCAAACCAGAATCACATTTTCCAACCATACAAGAGTGCGATCAATGTCACACCTCTAACGCATGGGTTCCAGCAACTTTTGATCATATAAATTTAACGCTACCTTGTAGCTCTTGTCATAATGGTAGTAGCGCAACAGGTAAAAATGCTCAACATATATTGTCTACTGAAAATTGTGAATCTTGTCATAATACAATTGGCTGGACACCGGTTTCTATGGTTGATCACCTCAATGTCATTGGTACTTGTGCGAGTTGTCATAATGGTAACGTGGCATTAGGCAAAAATGTTCAACACATTCTTTCAACCAATAATTGTGAAACTTGTCATGCTACAGCCTCTTGGGTGCCTGTTGTAAAAACTGATCATGATAATGTTTTGGGTTCTTGTTCTGTTTGTCATGATGGTAATACCGCAACAGGGAAAACGCTTGACCATTTTGCTACAACGTTAGAATGTAATGCTTGTCATTTAACTAATGCATGGACACCTGCTACTTTTGATCACAGTGATAATATAACTAATTGTGCGAGTTGTCATAACGGCAATGATGCTGTTGGTAAAAACATTACACATATTTTATCGACAACCAATTGTGAAAGCTGTCATGCAACTATTTCTTGGACACCGGCAACCATTGTTGATCATACTCAAGTTATTGGCACATGTACTACTTGCCATAATGGTACGATTGCTACAGGAAAAACAACTGATCATTTTGTAACATCACAAGAATGCGATGCATGTCATACCTCAATAGCTTGGACTCCTGCAAACTTCAATCATTTAGATATTACAGGTACTTGTAGTAGTTGCCATGATGGAAATACCGCAATAGGTAAAAATGCTCAACATATATTATCAACGACAAACTGTGATACTTGCCACTCAACTGTTTCTTGGACACCAGCAACGACAGTTGATCATAACGAAGTTTTAGGATCTTGCAGCACTTGCCATGATGGTAATATAGCGACAGGAAAAATAGCTAATCATTTACCTACAACATTAGAATGTAATGCCTGTCATATATTAACAGCATGGTTGCCTGCCAGTTTTGATCATAGTGATGTAAGTGCTAATTGTAGTAGTTGTCACGATGGTAATATTGCAACAGGTAAAAGTACCCAGCATATTTTGTCTACACAAAGTTGTGAAAGTTGCCATTCAATAATATCGTGGAGCCCTGCAATTACAGTTGATCATAATAATGTGTTGGGATCTTGTAGTACTTGCCATGATGGTAATATAGCAACAGGAAAAACGATAAATCATATTGCTACAACTAATGTTTGTGAAACCTGCCATGCCACAAGCACTTGGTCGCCAGTCACGGTTGTAGATCACACTCAAGTTACAGGTAATTGTAGTAGTTGCCATGATGGTAATATAGCAATAGGAAAAACAGCTGATCATTTAGTTACCACACTTGAATGTGATTTTTGCCATTTAACTACGGCATGGACACCTGCCACTTTTGACCATAATGGTATTACTAATAATTGTAGTAGTTGTCATGATGGTAATACGGCAACAGGTAAAAATAATCAACATATTCTATCTACAACCTCATGTCAGTCATGCCATTCAACGTTAACTTGGTCACCAGCAATAAATGTAGATCACAATGAAGTGCTTGGTTCATGTTCAGCATGTCATGACGGCATTATTGCAACAGGTAAAAGTAATGGTCATTTTGTAACCAGCCAGCAATGTGATTCTTGCCATAGCACACAAAGCTGGAATTTTACTAATTATACCCATACTGGTTCATACCCAGGAACACATCGTTCTAATTTAAGCTGTACAAATTGCCATACCAGTAACAATGAAATTATTCCTTGGCGTTTCCCATACGGTCCTGATTGTGCTGGATGTCATGCTAATTCTTATCAAGCGAATGAGCATAAAAAAACTAATAGCCCATCAACTATTCTTTATACAGTATCAGAGCTAAGAGATTGTACCGGTGCTTGTCATGAATACACTGATAATTCATTCACAGTGATTAGAAAATTCAGAACAAATGAACATAAAGTTAGCGATGGTGAATTTGGTGGTGATTAATGAAAAATATAAATAATCTCAGAGTATTTCTATGTGTTGTATCGATGAATACTTGTTGTTTAGCTTATGCAAATGATGATTTTTCATTAAAAACTAACAACACATCAAAAAAAATCAAGACAACTCATATTGTTATAGAAGGTGAAAGTTTATTTTCTATTGCTAAACAATATAATATTTCAATTGATAAGTTGAAAGCATGGAATAATATTATAGATGTTAATGTGATAGAACCGGGGCAAACTTTATATTTAACCGTAAAGCAAAACCGTAATATAAAATTAAAAAATCAGGCACAAGTTGCTTTAACACAAAAAAAATATTCTTTAGCTATTCAACTATTAACGCGTTTATTTAAAACTGGTAATGAAAAAGATAAACAGTTTGCTTTAGAGTTTTTAGGCGTTTCTCGTGAAAAAAAAGGGCAAAAGGCTTTTGCAAAGCAAGCTTATCAAGCTTTTTTAAAACAATATCCTAAGGCAAAAACGTCTAAACGCGTTAAAATACGCTATGACAATTTAATTGGTATTGAAACTTTAACTAAAAACCGACAATTTAAAAAAAACACAGGTAAAAAACAGCGCGATCAACGTTCTTTTACTCGTGGTAGTGTATCTTCTGATTATCGAAACAGTATTTTTGTTGATGATAGTGGTAAAAATAGAAATTCACTTTCATTAGCCAATGTTGATTTAGATGCCCGAGGTAATTACCAGCAAGAAAATTACAATGTTGGTTTTAGAGCTTCAGTTGGTCATTATCAAGATTTTTTGCCAAAAGCTCGTAATACCAATGATCGAATTCGTTATTTGAGTATGTTTGCTAAAAGTAAAAATAATGATTATCAAGTTAAACTTGGTCGCCAAAGAAGCCGCGGAAAAGGAATTTTTGGTCGTTTTGATGGCGTAGTGTTAAGTAGTAAGTTGTATTCAAAATATAAAGTTAATGCGGTTGCTGGTTTTCCGGTTAATTCGTCTAAAGTCACTACGATTAATACAGAAAGAATGTTTTATGGTTTGAGTATCGATGTAGATAAAATTTGGAACAGTCTTGATTTAAGTGTATTTGTGTTTAATCAAAANATTGGCAATTTAACCGATCGACAAGCTGTTGGTGGACAATTTAATTATTATCAAAACTCCATATCATTATTTGGTTTGGTTGACTATGATGTGTTTTATAAAACATTAAATGCTTTTTTATTGTCAGGTAGTTATTCTTCCGCTTCATCGCAACGTTACAGTTGGTCTTATAATTATCGAAAAAGCCCTTATATTGGTACTCGAAATGCATTAATTGGGCAAACTGTTGACAGTTTGTCAGAATTAAAAAATTTATTTATTACCGATGAAGAAATATTAGATCTTGCCATAGACAGAACACTAACCAGTAAAACGGCCTCTTTTCAATATTACCAACCTCTAACAAACAATTACGATATCAGTACCAGCTTTACTTGGATGAATATTTCAGGGTCTCCTAGCTCTGGTGGAGTACCCGCTATTAGTGAAAGTGGTGCTCAGTTTTATGGAAATATAAACTTATCAGCAAAAAAAATATTTAGTAAAAATGATACAAATCGTTTGGGTTTTAGGTATTCTAGCTTGGCTAGTTCAACGGTATCTTCGATATATTTGAGTAATCAATATAGATTTACAAATGGTTTATCNCTCGTGTCTAAATTAAGATA
This sequence comes from Alteromonadaceae bacterium, assembly GCA_016765535.1. Taxonomy (GTDB): domain Bacteria; phylum Pseudomonadota; class Gammaproteobacteria; order Enterobacterales; family Alteromonadaceae. The sequence continues at coordinate 19,155 of JAESPQ010000044.1, forward strand.
TGATGATCGTAGTAATTCCAATGGTAGTAGTCAACGCAGTATTTCACCAACATTTAGGGTACAATACCAAAGCAAAAAACATTATTTATATACAGATTTAGGGGCTATTTTTTATAATAGTAAATCAACACTTTTCCCTGCACAAAGTACCAAAATATATTATCTTTATTTAGGTTACCGATACTATTTTTAAATTTTAAATGTATTAGCAATACTTTGTAGTGTTTCAGCTAAATTGGCTTGTTCTTGAGCGGTAGCTGATATTTGCATTGCACTTGTTGTTGAATCCCTTGACTTATGTTCTATATTTACAACGTTCTGTGCAACATCTTGAGTCACTACGGCTTGTTCTTCAACTGCTGCAGCTACCTGCTCNGTCATAGCAAAAATATTACCGACCGAAGCAGTTATATCTTCAAGGGATTGTTCTACATTTTTTGAGTTTTGAACCGCTTTATTTGCCATTTCTTTACTTCTTTCGGTAACATTAAATGCAGAATTTGCATCTGATTGAAGTGTTAGGATGAAATTTTCTATTTCACTGGTAGAATCTTGAGTACGTTGTGCTAAGGTTCTCACTTCATCGGCAACAACCGCAAATCCACGGCCTTGTTCTCCTGCTCGNGCGGCTTCTATTGCAGCATTTAATGCTAATAAATTAGTTTGTTCTGCTACCGATTTTATAACATCTACAACACTGGTTATATTTTTACTACTATCGTGTAANTTACTTATTTGATTAGCTAAATTGGTTATTTCTTCAGCTAAATCTTCAATGGAATGGTATGCACCTTGAACAATTAATCGACTCTTTTCTGCTTGTTCATCAGCTTCTTTAGCCGAATCAGCCGTTTGTTGGGTATTATTAGCGACTTCTTTAACTGTTGCTGATAATTCTTCAATTGCTGTTGCAATAAGTTCTATTTCATTTTGTTGTTCAGACATCGCTTGCGCGTTATTTTCGCATGTTTGAGATGTTTGTGTAGACGCGGTAGCTAAGGTTCTACTGGACGTTGAAATTTCGTTAATTACGGCTGAAAATTTATCTAAAGTCAGATTGAGCGCTGATGCAATTTGCCCCATCTCGTTTGTGCCCATATCTTCAATACGTATGGTTAAATCGTCATTATCTCTTATTAATGTCATTGAAGCTGTTAAATGGCTTACCTGCCAAGTTAGCTCTTTTATTATACGAATGCTGAAAAAAAGCGTAACTAACAGTAAAACAGAAGATAAAATAATACTTTTCCACATACTATTGGTTACAGCATCTTCTTTTGTGTTAACCAAAGTAAGTAAATTTTTTGCTAAATGTCTTTCTATTAATCTGAGTTTACCAATACGTTGTGTAGATTGGTTGAACCAATGCTCAGGATCAACATTGAATTTACCCTTTATTGAATTGTTTATTGCTACTTCTCTTAGCCGATTAACTTCAATTACTGATGGGGTGTCCATTTGTTGTTGAAAAAAACTATTATTATTAACGGTAGCAAAGGTGTTGAAATTATTAAAAAATGTTTTTTGTTGAGAAACAAGAGTAATAAATTTTATAAACATATTAGGCGAAAAACTATCTAACCCAAAGGTATTACTTAATACAGCACGTTCAATTCCTGCACGTTCTTTACCTTGTTCAAAATTATAATACGCAGAGGTAACGTTTGAAATTTGTGCATTATGACTGATTTCTAAAATAAATTTAGAAATACTCAGTAGTTCAGCATTTGATTTTGTGTAAAATTTTAGTGCTTCAGGCAAAGAAATATTTTGCTGATCTACTCTACTACGAATGTTATTTAATTGTTTTAATCTGTTTATTATTTGATTTGTTAAATGAACAATGTTTTTATTTGAAATACTGCTATTACGAAAATAACTTGTAAGTATACTAAGCTTAGCCTCTGTTGCTAATCGTTGATTTGATAATTTATCACCAAATTTTATCCCTTTCGAACCTAAAAAACCTGCGGTCATACCTCGTTCTTTTTGTAATTCGTGTACTAAGTCACCATTCACTGTTGCGAGTTCAACGATATTAGCTAATCTTTCCATTTCTTGCTTGGCTTCAATTTGGAGGTTTACAGAAAGAATAGTTGCCCATAAAAAACCCATTAAAGGGGTTAATAATAAAATAAAAATTTTATTTTTAAACGATATATTTTGAAAGTTCATTCACAGACATCCTTTGTAAAGCAAAATAGCGTCAAAAACAGTTAAAATTTTGACGTTCTTTGAGTCAATATAGTCAATAGTGACAACTATAGATACAAGATATATATATAAATTTAAAAAACCATAAAAACCGCAAAAATCGCAAAAAAATATAAATTAACTTGATCTACATCATCTTCTGGCTAGAACAACACTTTTTATTAAATAAAAATACGTTAGTCTTGGATCAATTCAATATGTTTCTAATTATTTTTTTGTTCATTATTTCTGTGAGAACATATTATTAATTAAAGGTTAATAGTGAAAAATAAACAAAGTTATTTAACCCCTAAAGCCGTTGCTGAACTTTTAATGGTTTCAACAGCAACAATACGGTTATGGACAGAAAATGGTGATTTAAAATCAAGATTAACAGCGGGAGGCCACCGTCGTTTTATGCAAAATGACATTGACTCTTTCGCTCAAGCTAAAAATATAGAACTCAATATTCCAATTTCAAACCAATATAAAAATAGCAAACATGAAAATAAAAATTTATCTAATAAAATATTAATAGTGGATGACGAACAGTTATTTGCTGAATTTTTACAAACCATGCTTAATATTGAACTTAAAAACGTAAAAACAGAAATTAGTTTAGATGGCTTTGATGCTGCAAATAAATTACGCGATTTTTCTCCCGATATTGTACTTTTAGATCTTCATATTCCAGGTTTAAACGGATTTAAAGTATGCAAACATATAAAACAAACACCTGCATTAAAACATATTAGGGTTATAGCTATTTCAGGAGAATTAAATGAAGCTAATAAAAAATTAATTTTAAAAGAAGGCGCTGAAGCTTGTTTTGAAAAGCCTTTAAATAAAATGGCTTTATTAACTAAAATTAATTCAAGCGGTAAAAAGACACTAAGTTTGTTAAGTAAACAAACTTAATTTTTCACATATAAATTAGTTAAAAAATTCATGAAATTAGTCCGAATTTCTTGGTTTAATCCTTGCTTCGCTAATAATCTAAAAAAAGTGTATTTTTGTTGTTTATGAAAAGCTACTAGAATGGCTTTTTGATCACCTTTTATTGTGATTAAACTAATATTTTGTCCTTTTTNGGTTTTAATAGATATCGGTTTACTATTCTGTTGAACCATTAATCCTACTTTATTCTGCCAAATGTTTAATACTGAATCTAAAGGAATATTCTTATTCATACGAATAATGGCAAGCTCATATTGTTGACCTGATAAAGTGATTTTGTATTTTGCACTAGCCATGCCGATATTGTCACTAATTAATTGCCAGTTTTTATCTGCTATAAAATCTAGAAAATGTATTACTGGTTCAGTGCGCATTGCGTTTACTTGTGCTGCAGACATAGAGTTTGAACTGTTATTTGCTCTTTTTAGTGAACTTGTCGGTGTAGCAGACGATTTTTTCCACCAATTAGGTTTTGCAATAGAAGTGTTTACGACCGTTGTTTTTGTTTGTTGATTATTGCCTTTAGCGAAGGTAATAGAGGTATTAAATATAAAAAAAAATAAAATAACTCTGCTAATGATGTTTTTCATGAAAATAGAACTCCTAAATATTACTTAATAAATTAAAAATTTTGCTGTTGTTTTTGGCTAAGTCAAATGAATCATCACCTTGCTTATTTCTTCTTTTAGGATTTGCACCTTTATTCAATAGTAATTGTACGCATTTAAAACAACTGTTTTGCACCGATAACATTAACGCTGTATAGCTATTGTGGTTGCGTTCTTTTATGTTGAACTCTCGTTTATCATTGAGAAAAAGCTTTAATATTTTAACTTTTCCTTGTGCTGCAAACATTAAAGCATTATTACCATTTTTAGTTTGTTTTTGTATATTTGCACCAAAATTTATTAATTTTTCAACACAAGTGTAACAGTTCTTCATCACGGCTTTAATTAGCGGCGTTACGCCATGCTTATCTGCTACTTCTGTTGCTGCATTGGCATACAAAAGCTGCCCCACAATATTTGAATTTTTAAAATCAACCGCATACCATAATGCTGTTCTAGCTTTATCATCTTTTAAATTNGCATTAATGTTTAAAGTGATAAGTAGTTGGCTTATCTCGGTTAAATTAGATTGCATTGCAAGCAATAAATAGCTGCGATGTTGGTTGTCTTGTCTATTNTCGGGCGGTATTTTTCTCATAATAGACGTTGCAGCATTTATGCGGTTATATTTAATGGCATACCATAACGGTGTTTGCTCTATTGGCCATAGTTTGATTTTTTCTAAATNTAGGGTTTTAAGTAATGCGGCTATTATGGTTAATTGATCATACTTTATGGCATGTTTAAAGACATTTATAAGCTGAGTTTTGTTAAGTGAGGAAGGAAGTGGCTGAGCAAGNAAAGTTAAAGCTACCTTAGTATTTTTCATGATAATAGCGGTTATAATCGCACTTTGATGTTGCTTATNACCTTGCCATGACGAATATCCAGATTTTAATAAATAAGGAATTAAATCATTTTGTTTTTGGGCTACGGCAATCGCTAAAATTGAACGTTCAAAATAAGGGCTTTTAGGATCTTTGGTTTGTAAAGTGAGACGTTCTAGCTTTTTAATTAAAGTTTTTTTTGTTAAAAAATGACTTTTTTCTGCTTTATTCATTGAAGGTAAAACTAAAGAGATAGCTTGTCTTTTAGCATAGTAAATTGCTGTTTTACCTTGTTTATCTTTAATTTTAAAATTAGCTTTTTCGTTAATTAATTGTTGAGCAATTAAGTTGTTTTTTGCTATTACGGCACTAATTAAAGGTGTTTGCTGTTTTTTATTTTGAATATTAATAGATGCTTTATTGTAGAAAAGTAAATGACTAATTTTGAATTGGTTTTGCACAGCGGCAAAATGCAGCGCGGTATTACCATTATTATCTTGAGCATTAATGTTTAATAGTGTTTGAATTGATTTTGCAGGGTTCGGTAAGGTTAAAAGGCATAGAGCAATGTTGTAATGTTTAGTTTTTATTGCTGTAATTAATGGTGTTTCACCAATAAGATTTCTACCGTTTAATTTAACACCTAAGAGGTATAATTTTTTTACGTTGGCTAAATCCCCTTGCTTAATACTTTTATATAACTGTAATTGTAAGCTTGAANNTGATTTTTTGTTAGTTTTTAGTTGTAATTTAGTTAATAACTTTTTGGCTTTATAATTTCCCTCTTTTTGAGCCATAAGTAGATATTTTTGAGCTTTTGCACGAGTAGAATGCTCAAATTTATTTTGAATATAGAGTAAACCTAATAAATAGCATGCTTTATTATTGTTCTTTGCTGCTTTAATTAACCATTGTTCTGCTTTTTTTAATGTGTGCTTATTTTCTTGATCTTTTAAATAATATAAAGCAAGTTGATATTGCGCTGATGAATTATTTGAATTAGCTAACTGTTTTAAAATAGGCAAAACTTGTTTATATTTTCCCTGTAATAAATGTTGTTGAACATCATTGGGTAAATTTTGAGCAGCACGTGTAGTAACGCAACTGAACACGCTTAAAATTAAAAAATATAAATATTTATAATGTCCCATATTTTGTTGTTACCTCAATACCTAGCTTTTTCAAAAATGGTGTAGGTAAAACACCGCCAGCACATATAATTACAGCACTATTTGGTATGCTTATGTGTTCGTCTNGAAGATTAAGTATTACCTTATCTTTACTTATTTCATTTACCTGCGATGATAAATATAAAGTTAAATTACCTTTTTTAACCAGCAGGTCAACTCGTTCTCTATTTTTTTGTTTAGCACGATTAAAATTATCGTTTCGGTAAGATAAAGATACTCTGCAATCGGTTAATTCAGCAATGCTGCACGCTGCTTCTAGTGCACTATCGCCACCACCTACAATTAATACATCTTCATTTTTGTATTGCTGTGGATCAGTTAATCTATAAACAACTTTAGTTAAATCTTCACCTTTTACATTAAGTTTTCTTGGCGTTCCACGGCGACCAATAGATAAAAGAATTGTTTTAGTATGATATGTTTTTTTACTACTTTGTATGATAAAACTATCATCANTACGAGTAATATCTATCATCGCTTCATTTTGATTTATTTTTAAATCGTATTTTTTTATTAAACCAAGCCAAAAAGTAAGCAGTTTTTCTTTAGTTGTTTCACTAAACTTTACATTGCCGTATAAGGGTAAAGANGCTGGTGATGTCATCACTAATTTACCGCGAGGAAAATGACTAACTGTGCCACCAATAGTTTCTTGATCAATAGTAACTACTGACCTATTTAATTCTTTTGCAGCAAGTGTTGCCGATATACCAGCTGGTCCAGCACCAACTATTACGCAATCAACACTTTGAACAGAGGTATTAGTTGTGCTGCGGTGTGATTTTTTTTCTAAAAACTTATCAATAGAATACATTGCCTGTTTACCTTGTTCTATTGCATTTTTTATTAATCCCATTCCTCCTAATTCACCTGCTATAAACAGCCCTGATACACTGGTTTGAAAATCAGGTGTTATTTCAGGAATGTCAATGCCACGTTTAGCGGTACCAAAAACGAGAGTGATAGCATTATAAGGGCAAGAATTTTTACAAGCACCATGGCCAATACAATTAGTTGGATTAATTAAATGTGCTTGTTGGTCTATTAGACCCAAAATGTTTTTTTCTGGACAAGCACTTAAACAAGAACCACAACCAAAACATTTAGCATGATCAACAACAGGATGTATGCTTGCTGGTTCAGTTAGTTTATCTTTTTTTGCTTGTAATAAAAAATTTTCACTCGCACTATGCTCTTTTTTTCTACAAAAAAAATAGTAAGCAATAATTACTATTAGAGGTACGGTATAGATAAAAATGATAATTAATTTATCAGGCATATTTACTATCTTTTTANAGTAAATCAATTAATTATATCAGATAAAAGATATAACNATTTGATGTTTAAATTATTTTATGTATTCATGTAAATAATAATGCATTAACATTAAGTAAAGCTTAAGGTAACTACAAAATAAAGTTAGGACAAGTGAAACTCAATTTTTACTTTTGTAAATAATAAATATTGAACTCTACTTTGATCTACATGTTACAAAAAGTATAATGCTTGCTTATTGCCCTTTATTTTAATAGAAATGAAAATTCTTTTTGATGAAAACATGCCTTATGCGACAAGATTTTTTGCNGATTTTGGTCAAAACAACGGATCTGTCCCTGTTGGATCTAATTTAGTTGAATCTGANCNNGTTGAATTAGTCCCCTTTGTTGGTCGTGAATTAACACCTGAGCAAGTGGCTGATGCTGATGTTTTATTGGTGCGTTCTATTACTAAAGTTAATGCAGAATTACTTAAATTGAATAGCAAACTTACTTTTGTTGGCACGGCAACCATAGGTGTTGATCATATCGACAAAGCGTATTTAAAAAGTCGGAATATTACTTTTAGTTCAGCACCTGGTTGCAATGCGGTATCGGTAGCCGAATATGTACTTAGCTCACTTGTGGTTTTAGCTGAACGTTATTTAATTGATTTATCTAAATTAACCGTTGGTATTGTTGGCGCGGGCAATACGGGCACTCAGCTTAGTAAAAAGCTCGATGCTTTGTCTATTAATTATAAATTATGCGATCCACCATTGGTGCAAGCAGGCGATTTGCGTCAATTTTCTTCAATGGATGAAATTTTACAATGTGATGTCATTTCTTTGCATGTACCTTTAATTACCACAGGGAATTATCCTACTTTTCACTTGTTTGATNAAAATGCGTTAGCAAAGTTAAGTAAAGACCAAATATTGATCAATGCTTGTCGTGGTGAAGTGGTTGATAATAAAGCGCTACTTACCATTAAACAGCAAGGGCATGGCTTAAAATTGGTGTGGGATGTGTGGGAAAATGAACCTGATATTTTAACTGAACTTATTCCCCATACAGAAATAGCTACCGCCCATATTGCTGGTTATAGCTTAGAAGGAAAATCTGCTGGCACTGAGCAACTTTATCAGGCATTATGTCAATATATAGACGTACAGCCATCTAAACAGTTNAAGGCATTTTTACCTAAAGCTGAAATAACACAAGTGACATTGCAACAATCGTTTAATCAAGATCTTTTAATTAAGCTGGTTAAACTGGTTTATGATGTACGTCGTGATGATGGGCTTTTTCGTGAAAAAATACTATCCAATAATGGGCAGTTAGCACAATATTTTGATGCACTGCGTAAAAACTATCCGACACGACGGGAGTTTTCATCGCTTAGTGTCCGTTTACACCATACTTTATTATCTACAGCCAATGCTGATGTGCCACATCGACTTGGTTTTACAAAANCCACTAATTTAAAAGGGGAGGAACATGGCACAAAAATTTGACGTTTGCGTACTTGGGGCAACAGGGCTCGTGGGTAAAACCATTATTGAAATTTTAGCAGAGCGTGATTTCCCAATTAATAAATTATACCCATTAGCGAGTTCGCGCTCAGCAGGTGAATTTATTGAATTTAATGGCGAAAGTATTGAAGTGCTTGATGCCGATCATTTTGATTTTAGCCAAACACAAATTGGTTTTTTCTCTGCTGGCGGCGCTACCTCAGCTAAATATGCCCCCCTAGCGGCAGAAGCGGGTTGTGTGGTTATAGATAATACCTCAGAATATCGTTACGATCCTGATATCCCATTAGTGGTGCCAGAGGTTAATCCACAAGCGTTAGCAGATTATCGTAATCGTAATATTATTGCTAATCCCAATTGTTCAACTATTCAAATGATGGTGGCGTTAAAACCAATCTATGACGCTGTCGGTATTAGTCGCATTAATGTGAGCACTTATCAGTCAGTATCGGGTGGCGGTAAGGCGGCAATTGATGAATTAGCAAAACAAACGACAGACTTATTATCTGGTAAACCTGTTGAAAGTAAAAACTTTCCACGTCAAATTGCTTTCAATGTTATTCCGCAAATTGATGTCTTTCTTGAAAATGGTTACACCAAAGAAGAAATGAAAATGGTGTGGGAAACTCAGAAAATATTGGGCGATGAAAACGTGCTAGTTAATCCAACGGCCGTTCGTGTTCCCGTATTTTTTGGCCATGGTGAAGCACTGCATATTGAAACTAACACACATATTTCAGCCGAAGAAGTTAAAGACTTACTTGAACAAGCTCCAGGCTTAAAAGTTTGTCGTAATGATGAAGATTTTCCGACGCAAATTAGTGATGCCAGCGGTAATGATACTACTTTTGTCGGTCGTATTCGTGAAGATATTTCGCACCCTAATGGCATTAATATGTGGATTGTTGCTGATAATGTTCGTAAAGGCGCAGCGACTAATAGTGTTCAAATTGCTGAAGTGTTAATTCGCGATTATTTATAATTTTATGCCCCTTATAAAGGTCAGTTTGTAGTATGCAAACTGACTTTCCTATNTTTTCTATCCTTCATAATCGATCTTAACTTTGAAATAAGTTAGGATTAACTCAATAAAAACAAATATCAGCCGTTAAATAGTAGTAATAACTAAGTAGTATAAAAAAAATTACTGTTTAAACGAACTAAAAAAGCAAAAATATTAAACGGTATGTTTTTTGCTTTATTTTTTAATTAATTGATTAATTGTAGTTTTGTCAATTGCTTGACAAAAATATTTTAGGGTGCTTTTCAATGCAATCATGGTTTCGCCTGTGCCTTTGGCAGGTTCTTTTTGTTAGCGTTATTAGTTTGTCTATACCTGTCTTGGCAGCACAAGATGAGGGCGGCATTCGTCTTCGTGGTCCTAAAAGTACTGATGTATTTCCTTTTGAACGTTATGGACCTATAACGGGAAACGACACTTTATGGAATATAGCTTTAAAAGTTCGCCCTGATAATCGCTTAACTATTTATCAAGTAATGGAAGCTCTGTATAAAGCTAACCCTAATGCTTTCGTGAATAACAACATTAATTACTTAGTNGANGGNCAGTATTTAAAAATACCTTCTTTTAAAACTATGTACATGGTGAGTGATCAAAATGCGCGTCGAAAAGCTCATAGAGATGAAAAACGTTGGTTAAATAGTTTATCTAAAGGCAGTAAAGCAGGAAAAGCTAGTAAGAAGTTATCAGATCCTGTGGCTAAGAAAAAAGATGTTGAAGTGGCTAAAGCTGAAATTAATAAAAAATTAGAAATTTATGGAGAAAAACAACAAGAAAAATTATCCNTAATTCAGCAAGATGTTTCAGATTCTATTGATGGTTTACAAGCTATTTTAAAAGAAAATGCTAGCTTACATAAACGCTTAACAAAATTTAATAACAAATTAGATGATTTACAAACTGAAATAGAGAAAAATAAAGCATTAAAAAAACAAATGGACGATATGCTCGTTCTGCAACAAGAATTGTTAGCTAAAGCCAAAGCACGAGAGCAACAATTATTATTAGAGCAGCAAGCGAAAGAGAACCAAGGCTTTATGTCAACTATTTGGTTTACTATTTTAGTAACCACTATTCCTGCGCTATTTATTGTTGGCGGTATAATATTTGTAGTACTGCGGAAAAAATCTACCGATAAAGCTGAAACNGTGGTAGAGCCTGTTGCCGAAGTAGTTCCTCCAAAACCAGAACCTGTTGCTGAAAAAGACGAATTGTCACTTGATGANGAATTGTCNCTTGATGATGANTTGTCACTTGATGATGAATTGTCACTTGATGATGAATTATCGATTGATTTAGATGATGTAGGTGATGATTTACTTGATGATGATGTTATTCAACTTGATGACTTAGATGATCTTGATGATTTAGATGATGTTGCTTTTGAAGATGATGGCGAAGCGCTTGAAGGTGGTATACTTGAACAAGGTGATTTAGATTCTTTATTATCTGATCTTGATGATGTTGAAAGTATCACGGAAGAAGAAATCAAAGACGAGATTGAAGAGAAAGAAGCAGAAGAAGTTGGCGAAGCCTTAGATGGTGGTTTGTTAGCACAGGACGATTTAGACTCCTTACTTTCTGATTTAGCCGAAGAAAATGATTTAGAAGATGCAAATGATATAGAAATTGATGATTTAGTCGATGATTTAGCGAAAAATGAAGATATTAAAACAGGTGATAGTTCAGATGATATAGATATTGAATTAGAAAACGTAGAGTTAAGCGATCCTGATGATATTGATGCTTTATTAGATGAAATTGGTGCCGGTGATGACAGCCCTGAGCCAGTAAACAGCCTTGAGCAAGAGAAGAAGCCTGAGCCAGAAAAAGCCCCAGAGCCATCAGCGAGTGAAAAGCCAGCAGCGAACGAAGAACTAACCGATCCCGATGATATCGACGCACTACTTGATTCGATGAGTAACAGCCCTGAGCCAATAAAGAGCCCTGAGCCAATAAAGAGCCCTGAGCCAGAAAAAGCGCCAGAAGAACTAACCGATCCTGATGATATCGACGCACTGCTTGATTCTATGAGTGCCAGCCCTGAGCCAATAAAGAGCCCTGAGCCAGTAAAGAGCCCTGAGCCAGAAAAAGCCCCAGAGCCAGAAAAAGCGCCAGAAGAACTAACCGATCCTGATGATATCGACGCACTACTTGATTCGATGAGTAACAGCCCTGAGCCAATAAAGAGCCCTGAGCCTTCAGCGAGTGAAAAGCCTTCAGCGAATGAAAAGCCAGCAGCGAATGAAGAACTAACCGATCCTGATGATATCGACGCACTACTTGATTCTATGAGTGGCAGCCCTGAGCCAATAAAGAGCCCTGAGCAAGAAAAAACCCCTGAGCCAGAAAGCAGCCCTGAGCCAGCAAAAAGTCCTGATCCAGAAAAAACGGCAGAGCCCGAAAAAGCGCCAGAGCCTTCTGCTAATGAAGAGTCCTCAACTAATGAAGAGTCCTCAGCCAATGAAGACGCTTCTGCTGATAATGAAAATTCACAAGCAATTGATAATTTTTCTAACGAATATGTTGCACCATTTTTAGCTGCAGATTTTAGTAATTTAATGACGGATGAAAGTGCCGTTGATGCAACAGAGCAAGATGATGAAGGTACAGATAAAAACAAGCATGGAGCAGAGACTGAGTTAGATGATATTGATGCTATTTTAGCCGAAGCTGCATTAGATAATGCTCAGCATGAAACTGTTGCAGAGACGAATGATGCTGAAATAGATGATGATACTTTGTCTGCATTAGAAAGTGATTTTGATGAATCTACGCTAACCCAGCTATTAAGTGAAGAAGAAGAGTCTTCTGTTGATAATAAATTATCAAGTAACGATAAAGAATTTCAAGTACCTGATTTTACTGATAGTGGGGTACTAGCAGACCTCTTAAATGAACAAAATACTCAAGCTAGTAATACAAATAGTAATGCAGAACTTGATGATATGGAACAACTTGACGCCGTTGAGTTTGATGAATTATTAGCTGATATTGCTGAAGAAACAGCTGATAGTGATAACGGTAATGAAGATGCTAGTAATGAAAATACTAGCGATAAAGAGATGCTTGTCGATATTGGTGATGATTTGATTGGCGATGATTTAATTGATAATACACAAACGGTGTCCTTGGCTGAAGACGCTGAAAAAGAAAAAGATTTTGTTGATGTAGATAATTTAATCGAACAAGGAATGGATGATATGCCTGAACTTGAACCTTACGATAAAGAGAATATTGATGTTGGTTTAGATGAATTTCCAGAATTTAAAAATGAAGGTGCGGCCGTAGATGTTGACGCCGAAGATGCTTCTGGCGTTGCTGAACAATTAGATCTAGCAAAAGTTTATTTAGAAATGGACGATCAAGACAGTGCTGAACCTATTTTAGATAAAATTATGCAAAATGGAAATGACGAACAAAAAACACAGGCGAAAAAACTGCTAGAGCAATTTAGCTAGAGCAATTTAGTTAACATCACTATGTTAATTGAACTTACTTGCGCTTGTAAATAATTCGCTGACCTTGCGTTAAATAAGTATAATGTTCTGTAAATTATACTTATTTACACTGATTAATAAAAAGGTCATAAAAAGCAATGCGTTATGCTTTAGCCGTAGAATACGATGGCAAAAATTATTTTGGTTGGCAACGACAAAGTAAAGTGGTTAGTGTTCAACAAACTGTTGAAAAAGCCTTATCTAAAATAGCTAATCAACCTATTGAAGTTGTGTGTGCGGGTCGTACCGATACTGGGGTTAATGCCACTAACCAAATTATTCACTTTGATTGTGATAATCCGCGCAAAAATGTCGCTTGGACTCTAGGTACCAATTCTCACCTTCCTAGCGATATAGCAATAAAATGGGCTCAGCCAATTAGCGATGGTTTTCATGCTCGCTTTAGCGCTACTGCTCGTCGTTATCGTTATGTAATTTACAACTCAAATTTTCGCCCTGCAATTTTAGCGCATGGTTTAAGTTTTTGTCAGTTCCCACTCGATGAAACTTTAATGCAGCAAGCAGCACAATGTTTAGTGGGTAAACACGACTTTGACTCCTTTCGTACCGTGCATTGCCAAGCACATTCCCCTATTCGTACTATTTCGCACTGTAATGTTTCTCGTCAAGGTAACTTTATTATTATTGATATTAAAGCGAATGCTTTTTTACATCATATGGTAAGAAATATTGCGGGTAGCTTAATTAGAATAGGGCGACAAGTTGAAACGGTTGCTTGGATGAATGAGGTGTTAGCCGCCAGAGATCGTACTGTAGCAGGTATGACCGCACCGTCAGGTGGTTTATATTTTGTTGATGTAGATTATCCTCAGGAGTTTAATTTACCTAAAAGTGCTTTAGGCCCTTTGTTTTTAACCTAATAGGTGAGTAACTTGGCTAAGCAGACCAGTTTTTAGTATAACTTTTACCTGAAAATATGGTTTAATTGCCCGTTTATTTTAACTAGTGACTTTATTTGTAGATAATTTTAGTCATAGTAACTTATACTATCGCCATTAATTAGGGTAGTTAGAGTTAACTTTATACCAGTTTGTGCTATTAGTATTAGTTAAAAAATAGTATTAGTTAAAAATAGTATTAGTTAAAAATGGTATTAGTTAAAAAATATTTTGAACTTTGTTGATTGCATTCATATCTAATCGACAAAATTGTATCATCGGGTTGTAAAGGCGAAAAACAGATTATGAGCTGGATTGAAAAAATTCTTCCGAAAGCGAAAACAACACAAAAGAAAAATATTCCTGAGGGGATCTGGGCAAAATGTGGCCATTGTAATGCCATGCTTTATAAAGCAGAGCTAGATCGTCAAATGTCAGTATGTCCAAAATGTGATCACCATATGCGTATTAGCGCTCGTGCGCGCATCGAAGCCTTTTTAGATCAAGGTGATCGTACCGAGCTAGGTAGTGAATTTGAACCACAAGATATTTTAAAATTTAAAGACACTAAACGTTATAAAGACAGAATAAGTGCAGCACAAAAAAATACCGGCGAAAAAGATGCGCTAGTAGTGATGCAAGGTGATCTACAAGGTATGCCAGTTGTTGCTGCTGCGTTTGAATTTGCTTTTTTAGGTGGTTCAATGGCCTCAGTTGTTGGCGCACGTTTTGTGGCTGGTGTTGAATATTGTTTAAAACACAACGTCCCCTTTATTTGCTTTTCAGCAAGTGGTGGTGCGCGGATGCAAGAAGCCTTGTTTTCATTAATGCAAATGGCAAAAACCAGCGCTGCACTAGCCAAAATGAGCGAAAAAGGTTTACCTTATATTTCAGTGCTTACCGATCCTACTATGGGTGGCGTTTCAGCAAGTTTAGCTATGCTAGGTGATGTAAATATTGCGGAACCTAAAGCCCTAATTGGTTTTGCTGGCCCACGTGTTATTGAACAAACGGTGCGAGAAAAATTACCTGAAGGTTTTCAACGTAGTGAGTTTTTACTTGAAAAAGGTGCTATCGATATGATTGTCGATCGCCGTGAAATGCGTAATACTTTAGCGCGTTTATTAAGTAAGTTTATGGCACTTCCACAACCTAATGCGTCGTAACACCGTACCGTAACATATAGTTTAAATTCTATTATGATTGAAAAAACATTAAGCCACGGGCAAGCTAAAAACTTGTTGCAGTGGCTTTCTTATTTAGAAAACTTACATAGCAAAGAAATTGATTTAGGCTTAACGCGTATTACACAAGTTGCAGAGCGTTTAGCGATTGATCTCTCTTTTGCCAAGGTGATCACTGTTGCGGGTACCAATGGCAAGGGTACGACATGTGCCTTTATTGAAAATGCGCTTTTCAGTGAAAAACTAAGTGAAAGTGAGCCTCAAAAAAGCTATCAGCAAAAATCAACTCAGCAAAATACTGTTGCAGTATATTCCTCTCCTCATATTGAACATTTTAATGAACGCTTACGTATTGATAAACAAGATATTGACGATATTAGTTTAATTCGCGCTTTTGAAAAAATAGAACAAGCACGCGGTGATATTAGTTTAAGTTATTATGAATACACCACCTTAGCGGCATTTTTAGTGCTAATGGCTGTGAAACCACACTATATTATTTTAGAAGTGGGATTAGGTGGGCGTTTAGATGCGACTAATATTATTGATGCAGATATTGCCGTGATCACCACTATAGATATTGATCATGTTAGTTTTTTGGGTGATAACCGAGAAGTTATTGGCTATGAAAAAGCAGGTATTATGCGCACTAAGCGTCCTGTAGTTATTGGTGATACATCGCCGCCTTTGTCTGTACTTGCGCATGCTAAAAATATTGCTGCTAATGTTATTGTTCGAGAGCAAAACTTTTACATTAATCAATTAACTAATATTGATAATGAGCCAGCTAACAGATGGCAATATAGTTGCTCATTTTCGCAAGATCAGCAACCATCAGCAGAGCAGCAAGAATACGTTTTTTCGCCGTTGAATAAACCGTTTATTCCACTTGATAATGTGGCAACAGCGCTGACTGTATTAAACCAACTTGCAATACCACTTACTACCAAAACAATTAATACTTGGATAGAAAAAACCAAAGTCGCGGGACGAATGGAACACTTTGTTAACGGTGGTACTGATATAGTGCTTGATGTTGCTCATAATCCACAAGCCGCTCGATATTTAGCCTCAGAACTGCAGCAGCAAGGTTATGATAAAATACATGCGGTAGTCGCCATGATGAGTGATAAAGATATTAATGCGGCGCTAGTGCCTTTATTAACTATAGTTGATGAGTGGTACTTAGGTAATTTAAGCCTAGCACGTGCTGCAAGTAGCGAGCAGATGGCAAGCATTTTATCGCAATTAAATCAACCTTATAATTGTTTTGACAATGTTAATGATGCCTTTAAAATGGCTTGTATAAATAGTAAAAAAAATGAACTAGTATTAGTCTTTGGTTCATTTTTTACGGTTGCGGCTATTAGACCTCTACTCTTGTCTTAGCTGTTGTATTAGCTATTGAATTAACATTATTAAAATTTTGGAGCGTACCTTTTGTCTACCCCTTTTCAAAATCGTTTAGTTGGTACTATTATTGTTGCCGCTGCAGCAATTATTTTTTTACCTGATCTTTTAAACGGCGAGAAAAAATCTCATAAAGATACCTTTGAAGCTATGCCATTAGCTCCTAAGGTAATGAATGTTGCTGCCATTAAAAAATTTCCAAGTAAAAAATTATCCCGTTTATCCAGCGATGAAATTAGTAATGATGTCGCTCAAGATCAACAATTATTTGCAGTTAACCATAAACCAGAAAAAAGCACTAAAACAGCCGTTACTAAGCAAAGTAAATTACTTAAATCATCAGTAACAAGTAAGCACACTAAAAAAAGCCTTGTTAAGAGTACTAAAAAATCAGTGGCCTCAGTCGTTAAACCTAACGTAGTTAAACAGGTATCTAGTACTAAAAGCAAATCAATAGTGAATAACGTAAATGCTTGGGTGATCCAATTAGGTAGCTTTAGAGAGCGTCATAATGTTGATAGTTTAATTAAAAAATTAAAGAAAAATGGCTACACCGCTTATAGTAAGCCAATAAAAACACGTCATGGCAACTTAATTAAAGTTTTTGTTGGGCCAGAGTTAAGTAAATCATTATTGGCAAGTAAACTTAATAAACTTGAAAAACTAACGAATATGCAAGGAAAAATTGCTCGTTTTAAAGCGGATAAGTAATCTTCTGTTAACGAATTAAATAAATTTTTTCCATTTCATCAATATATTTTTACGGATAATACAAAAGTAATGACAGCGTTGTCATGTGGTTAATTTAGTGCTAGGGTAAGATACCCAAACCACTTGAAGATGCAGGAACTCGTATCTTCAAGTAGCTTGGGTATATAAATAATTGCCCTAACTTTTACTTTAGTCGTATTGAAAAATACTCATTAAGCTTTATGATAAAATTAAACCAATAAGCAATATAAAACTGCAACAGAGAGTAAGATATGAAGGAATTACAAAAATGTTATCCGGTATCTGAGCAAGCCAAAGCTCATACCCATATTAATGCTGAAACCTATCAACAAATGTATCAGCAGTCTATTGAACAGCCTGATCAATTTTGGGGTGAACAAGCCAATAAATTTCTTGATTGGTATAAGCCTTGGGATAGTGTCAGTAAAATTGATCTCAAAAATTCAGAAATAAATTGGTTCTCTGGTGCAAAGCTTAACGTAAGTTATAACTGTATTGACCGTCATTTGGCAACAAAAGCAGATCAAACGGCGATTATTTTTGAAGGTGATGATCCCAGTGAAGATTTAAAAGTTACTTATCAAGAATTACATGATCATGTTTGTCGTTTTGCTAACCTATTAAAACAGCGAGGTGTTAAAAAAGGTGATCGAGTATGCATATACATGCCCATGATCCCCGAAGTTGGTTATGCCATGCTTGCTTGTGCGCGTATTGGTGCAATTCATTCTGTTGTTTTTGGCGGCTTTTCTAGCGAGTCTATTAAAGCGCGTGTACAAGGTGCTGATTGTAAAGTTATCATCACCGCCGATGAAAGTTTACGCGGTGGCAAGCATATTCCCTTAAAAGCAAATGTTGATGCTGCTATTATCGATTGTCCTAATGTAAATACCGTTATTGTGGTTGAACGTACGGGTGCTGATGTCGCTTACAATGATGACCTTGATGTTAAATACAGCCAAGCGGTAGCTAATTTACCTGCCACTTGTGAACCTGAAATAATGGATGCTGAAGATCCATTATTTATTTTATTTACCTCAGGCTCTACTGGTGCACCAAAAGGTGTGGTGCATACTTGTGGCGGTTATTTATTGTATGCGGCAATGACGCATAAATATGTTTTTGATTATAAAGACGGTGAAGTTTATTGGTGTACCGCTGATGCTGGTTGGATCACGGGGCATTCGTATATTTTTTACGGTCCATTAGCTAATGGTGCAACTACGTTGGTGTTTGAAGGAGTACCAACTTATCCCGATGCAGGACGTTTTTGGCAAGTGTGTGAAAAACATAAAGTTAATATTTTTTATACCGCACCCACTGCTATTCGTGCATTAATGAGTATTGGTGATGATTTAGTAAATAAAGCCGATCTTTCTTCGTTGCGTTTATTAGGAACAGTAGGCGAACCGATTAATCCTGAAGCGTGGCATTGGTATTATGAAGTTATAGGTAAAGGTAATTGCCCTGTTGTTGATACTTGGTGGCAAACTGAAACGGGTGGTATTATGATCACCTCTTTACCAGGCGCAGTTGATATGAAACCAGGTTGTGCGGGTAAACCTTTTTTTGGTGTTCAGCCAGCATTATTTGATAAAGACGGCAATACCCTTGAAGGTGAAAATCAAGGTTTGCTAGTAATGACTGGTAGCTGGCCGGGGCAATTACGTACTGTTTATGAAGATCATGATAGATTTTATCAAACTTATCTAAGTCAATACCCCGGAAACTATTTCACTGGTGATGGTGCTAAACGCGATAGTGATGGTTTTTATTGGATCACAGGACGCGTAGATGATGTGTTAAATGTATCAGGGCATCGTTTAGGTACTGCCGAAATTGAAAGTGCTTTGGTATTACATCCAGCCGTTGCCGAGGCAGCAGTAGTAGGGTATCCACATGAAATTAAAGGGCAAGGCGTTTATTGTTACGTAACGTTAATGGCAAATGCAGAGCAAAGTGATGAGTTAAATAAAGAATTAAAAGAATTTGTTGCTAAAGAACTAGGACGTTTTGCAAAACCTGATTATTTGCAATGGGCGCCCGGTTTACCCAAAACCCGTTCAGGCAAAATCATGCGTCGAATTTTACGTAAAATTGCTGAAAATGAAATTGATAGTTTAGGTGATATCTCAACCTTAGCTGATCCTGCTGTGGTTGAAGACTTAATCGCTAATCGAATCGTTCATGGTGGTTAACTTAGTGAGCGATAATACGGCTTATCTATATGCATAGCATAAAATAAATAGAGAAAAAGCACCTTTGGGTGCTTTTTTTTTGCATTTTACTCTATACCTGTGAATATAAATTGTGTAATATAATCCTTACAAAATGGGTACATAAATATTTACACTTGTGTTTTTTTGTTGTAATTGATGATTTGTACCTTTAATTTATATCCTTAAAATGAATTAACAAGATAACCAGAATGTTTTATTTTTCAACACGATATTATTATTACCTCGCATATATTAAGTAAGCGTCTGCTTACCAACCTTCGTTCTATTTAGCTCCATCATAGTAAATACCAAAATTCTAAAGACTTAATAAGATAAAAATACAGGAAAAATTATGCCTAAAAGTACCTTAAATGATATTCACATTAATGCGGAAGAAGTGCTAGTAACGCCACAAGCATTAAGAGAAGAATTACCTTTACCACAAGCAGGACGTGAGTTTGTGCAATCAGCACGGCAGACTATTGCTAATATTATTCATAAAAAAGATCCGCGTTTATTGGTTATCTCTGGCCCTTGCTCTGTACATGATATTGATGGTGCAAAAGAATATGCGCGCAAATTAAAGCAGTTACATGATCAATATAAAGACTCTATGTACATCGTTATGCGAGTTTACTTTGAAAAACCTCGTACGACCGTTGGTTGGAAAGGGCTAATTAATGACCCGCACATGGACGGTACTTTTGATGTTGAAACAGGTTTGCGTACCGCACGAGAATTATTGTTGTATTTAACTGAGTTAGGTTTGCCATTGGCAACCGAAGCCCTTGATCCTATTAGCCCTCAATATTTAGCTGAATTATTTAGTTGGTCAGCCATTGGCGCACGTACGACTGAATCGCAAACACATCGCGAAATGGCGAGTGGTTTGTCGATGCCAATTGGTTTTAAAAATGGCACCAATGGTAGTTTAGGGGTCGCGATTAATGCGTTGCAATCAGCGGCATCTCCACATCGCTTTATGGGCATTAACCGCCAAGGGCAAGTGGCTTTAATTAAAACCTCGGGCAATCCTGACGGTCACGTGATTTTACGTGGCGGCAAACAGCCTAATTATGATTCAGTGAATGTTGCTTTGTGTGAGCAAGAATTAGCAGCACAAGGGTTGCAAGCAGGTATTGTTGTTGATTGTAGCCATGGCAACTCCAATAAAGATCACAATAGACAACCGTTAGTGGCTGAGAATGTGGTTAACCAAATCTGTACAGGTAATAAATCTATTATTGGCTTAATGTTAGAAAGTAACTTGTTTGCAGGCAATCAAAGTGCCAATTTACCTAAACCTGAGTTAAAATATGGTGTGTCAGTGACTGATGCTTGTATTGACTTTACTTGCACAGAAAATTTACTTGCGGATTTGGATAGAAAAATAATCCCCCATATTACTTAATAATTACTTTAACGGCTAAATGATAGGAATAGCATGACCGATTTTGAAAATAAACTCACATTGTTGCGTGATGAAATTGACAATATAGACAGTAAGTTAGTTGATTTACTCGCACAACGCTTGGCGGTAACCACCAAAGTGGGACAATTAAAAAGTCAGCATGGAGTACCTATTTACGCCCCAGAACGTGAAGCAATGTTAGTCGCCAAACGTCGAGAGCAGGCTGCCGATAATGGTGTTTCGCCACAATTAATTGAGGATATATTACGACGGATGATGCGTGATTCTTATCTAAGTCAAGATTCNAGCGGCTACCAATGTGTTAACCCACATTGTAATAAAGTGGTAATTATTGGTGGTGCAGGGCAACTAGGTAGTATTTTTGTTGATTTATTTCAACGTTCAAATTATCAAGTAGTCGTGTTAGAGCAAGATGATTGGCTAAATAGTGAAAAAATACTAACGGATGTGAGTTTGGTTATTGTTGCTGTACCCATTCGCCATACGCTTAGCGTTATTGAAAAACTTACCCATTTACCCGATGACTGTATATTAGCGGATGTTACCAGCATTAAAAGCTCACCATTAAATACTATGTTGGCTGTTCATCAAGGGCCTGTTGTTGGTCTACACCCCATGTTTGGCCCCGATGTTACGGGGTTATTAAAACAGACTATAATTACCTGTGATGGGCGCGGTGCTGAAGAATACCATTGGTTATTAGCGCAATTTAGGGTGTGGGGCGCTAAAATTTACCCTGTACAAGCTAGCGATCATGATCAAGCGATGGCGATGGTACAAGTTATGCGACATTTTTCGACTATTGCTTATGGTAGTCATTTAATGAATGAAGCGGTTGATTTACCAAAGTTAATTGATATGAGTTCACCAATATATCGCTTAGAGTTAATGATGGTAGGGCGTTTGTTTGCTCAAGATGCTGTACTTTATGCGGATATAATTTTTGCGAATAATGATAATGTTGCGATGATGAAACGCTTCGCGCATAACTTTTTAGATTTGCTTGCACAAGTAGAGCAGGGAGACAAACAAGGCTTTATTGATACTTTTTCNCAAGTATCTACTTGGTTTGGNAANTATGCTGATATNTTCTTAAAAGAAAGCCAGTCGTTATTACAAAAAGCTAATGAAATGTAGAACCTAGGATCTAGGTTCTAGGTTAGAATTTATACGCTAAGCCCATGGNTAAATTAGTTTCAACCCATGCGGAGTCNNTAAACTGTGCAAAACAAGNGNTTTGTTGACAAAATANATTATCTTTTTTATCNGTTAANGTTGCGTAACTTCGCACTTCTGTCACAAATGCCCAGTTATCATTTATTTCATAACGAGTACCTAAGGCGATAGTTAATGATGGATATAATTGGCTGTCAGCATCAGTATTAAAATAAGCACCACCTAGCCCTAATGATAACGTGGTGATATAATTCTGTTGGCGAAACATAGCGACACCATTAAAATGTGCATAGGTAATATTAAGACTATGGTTTTTATTATCGGTATCACTTTTGTAGTTATGGCTTACATAATTGAGTAAAACTAGCCCTTGACCATTTGGGCCACTTTGCCAAGCAAAGCCTAAACCGTAACTAGTATCGTTTGAAATAGGTAAGTTGTTAGTAGCTACTGCATTATCAATGCTATCACTTATGTTATAACCCACATAAGGCGTTATTTCATAAGTGCTGGCATTCGCTTTATTGCTTAATGCGAATGTTACTATGATTAACATTATGATGCTGTAAAATTGTTTCATGGTATTTTCCTGTTTATTTACGCTATCGTTAAATTTTTTTGCTGTAGGTATAATTTTAATTACCTAAACTTTTAAATAAACCATCAAGTTTTTTCTTCACTTTATCTTTGTATTTTGATTTGAGTTTGTTAGCCTCTTTTTTGGCCTTCTGCTCTAATTCTTTCGCCTTAGCTTTAGCTTTTTGTTTCAACTCAGCCGTTAATTTTTGTTTTTGTGTGTT
Organism: Alteromonadaceae bacterium; assembly: GCA_016765535.1. Taxonomy (GTDB): domain Bacteria; phylum Pseudomonadota; class Gammaproteobacteria; order Enterobacterales; family Alteromonadaceae. The sequence continues at coordinate 42,094 of JAESPQ010000044.1, forward strand.
TTTTGTTTGTTGCCAAATTGATTTAATAATTCTTTTACCAATTTCTTTCCCTAGTTGACTTACGGGCATGCCAGTTTCACCACCAATATTGCCTAAGTCAATCTTAGGTAATTCTTCTTGGTAACTTTTGCCACTAAAGCCTTTTGTAGTAAGCTGACGTAAATCTAGTGTTAGGCCAACTCCCGCTAAAATAAGTTTATCAACACGCACTTTTGGCTCTTGTTGTTGCTGTTTTATTTGCTGTTGCTGTTTTTCTTTAGAAAGTTTTTTGGTAATAGCGTCAAGAATATCTTTAATATTTGCTTGACCCGATTTCGTAAATTCTACAAAGGCTTTAGCATTATTTATGGTGAAGCTTTCAATAACAATCGGTTCTTTGGCAAGACTAGCGATATCAACATCAAGTGCTATAGAACCCAATGTGAATGCATAGGGTTGTTGGTAGCCTTTAGGATTACTAATAGATAAGCCGTTAATAGCGGCTATACCTTGAGTTAATTTAAAATCTACTTCATTAACTTTTACGGTTTGTTCAGTTGTTTCACTACCAATGACTTCGATTTGTTCTTTTATAAAATCGTTAAAGGCATCTGGTGCAAGCAACCACAGTGCAGCGCCACTGATCAATAATAGTGATATAGCTAATGCAGCCAATTTATTCATGTTAGTGTCCGTTTTGTTGGTGTTATTTTATTTAAATAAAGTATTTTTTAATGCTATTCTATTATAGCGGCATAAGTGACTAAATTGCTAAGCTATATTATTGATCTTGTAATATTTTCAACGTTGCTAGTGTCTTATTAATTAATCAATAAATAAATGCTATTAACGGTTATGGCTGACTGTTTTTAGTCTAGGTTATTATCCTTTAAAAGGACGTTACCATGACAACCATGATTAAGCCCTATCTATTTAGAGCCTCTTTATCGGCAGGCTTTGCGCTGGTGTTAGGTATTTTATTATCTTTAGTGATCTATTTATCTAGTGATTTAGTACGAGATAATAGTATTGATTTAGTTAAAAATCGTGTGCCGGTACTCAGTAGTATTAATCGCGTCATTGCTGATATTAGTGAACAAGAGCGTATTGTTTATGAATATTATGCTAATCAAAAGCAGTCATTATTTAAACCTGCTATCAAACTTAACCAAGACAATATTTTTGCTCACAGCCAAGAACTTGCCAAGCACCCAAGCTTTTCGGTTGACTTTAGCCACATTAGAGCCCAACAAGAAAAAATAGCATTATTAATTAATCAATTTGATCAAATAATGCAGTTACCAAGTAATAATTGGAATAAGTTACGGCACTTATTGGCGCAAATGTCGCAGTTGCGTCGAGATATGCTGCCTATTTTATATAAAATAGAACAACAAACGGAATTAGCGGTGAAGCAAGGGCATAAAACCGTACTGGCGCAAATGAATTTTAATCATAATATGGTTGTTATTTACGCTATTTCTTTGGTTTTGTTGTCATTATTAATTGCTTGGTATGTTAAACAATATGCATTAACCAATGCACAAAATACCCGTTTAGCTTTATTTCCCAAGTTAAATCCTAATGCTATTTTAAGTGTTAATAATTTAGGGGTGTTGGTTTTTAATAATCCTGCCTGTTACACCTTATTAAGTAGTATTGGTTTAGTTAAAGGAGATGTTCAACAACTAGTGCCAAGTAATTTTGATAGTTTACGTCAACAAATTAGTCAAAACTCTAAACATAGCTTAACTATTGAAAAAAGTATCAATGACCATGTGCTGCAATTAACCATTAATTGGTTGGTTGAATTAGATGTTTANGATATTCATATTTTAGACATTAGCGAACAGAAATTGGCAGAGCAAAAAATTAATAATCTTGCTTATTATATGCAAAGTACTAATTTGCCTAATCAATTTAAACTTAATGCTGATATTGATGAANTNGTCGNTAGANCANAATAANTTNTCNCTTGGCTTNTTTGAAATTCGTAACTTTAATCGTTTNGTTACTTCATACGGTGTTGAAGCTATTGCTGAATTGACCAAGGTATTAGCGGGTATTGTTGCTCATAATTTACCGACAAAAAGTTATTTGTATCACTTAAATCAAAACCAATTTGCTTTACTTTCATTAGATGTTACTTCTGCAGCACTGCTACAAAAATTAGTGATAGATATAGGTATTAATGCTGAAAAACCTGTAGTTACTCACTTTGGCGAATTCTTTATAGATTTAGATTTTGGTTTTACTCTTTTTCCTCATCATGGCGAAAATTTTAGTCAACTCTATAAAAATGCTCATACTGCATTGAATTTAGCTGCGGCAGATAAATATATTAATACCGTAATTTTTAATGCAGAATTTTCACAGGTGTTAAAAACATCGGTCACTATGCTCAATAACTTGCATAATGCTTTAGCCAATAAAGAATTTTTTTTAGTGTTTCAACCGCAGTTAGATATTATTAATTCGCGTATTACCGGTATTGAAACTTTAGTAAGATGGCGGCATCAAGATAATATTATTTCTCCCGTAGATTTTATTCCCCTAGCAGAGCAATCGGGTTTAATTGTGCCTATTGGGCAATGGATATTAGAGCAAGGGTGTTATTTTGCCAAACGTCTTGTTGATAGTGGCTATCAAGATATTGTGGTCGCTATAAATGTGTCACCACGACAATTTTCTCATCCAGATTTTGTTCAATGTGTCATTAATGCGTTGAAATTATCAAAATTGTCAGCAAAAAATTTAGAATTGGAGATCACCGAAGGTGTTTTTATGCATAACGAGCAGGAAATGTTGTCGGTGCTTAAGCAATTAAAAGCATTAGGGCTACAATTATCGATTGACGATTTTGGTACGGGCTATTCGTCTTTATCTTATTTGAAAACCTTCCCCGTAGATAAACTTAAAATAGATCAGTCATTTATTCGAGATTGCCATGAAAATGAAGAAGATAAAGCGTTAGTTAAAACTATTATCGCTTTGGGGAAAAATTTAGGTATGTCTCTTATCGCCGAGGGCGTTGAAGAATATCAGCATTTAACTTTTTTACAAGGCCTAGATTGTGATGAAATTCAAGGCTACTGGTTTAGTAAACCTTTACTACCTAACGACTTAGTTGATTTTTTAAGTAAAAATATAGAGGTTGATATTACTCAATATAAAGTTAATGGTTAAAAAATGCGCTAACTTAATCAATTTGGTATAATTAAGTTGCGCGTTTAGTTTTTAATCGTAAAAATTTATTTTAGGCTAGGTGTTAAATGTGGACGAATATTTTTTACCATCACTTTTAATAAGCGTGGGCAAGCAGCAACAATATTGCCAGAATTAACATGTTCATGACCGCCACTTAAATCACTGACTAAGCCACCCGCTTCAATCACTAATAACTCACCTGCGGCGGTATCCCAAGGTTTTAAACCTAATTCAAAATAACCATCTACACGACCTGCGGCAACATAAGCCAAGTCTAACGCAGCAGAACCAGCTCTGCGCATATCAGAAGTTTGTACAAATAAGTCTTTAAACATACCCATGTAAGCATCGGTATGCTGTTTTTGTTTATGAGGGAAACCCGTTGCTAAGATTGTGCCAGATAATTCTTTATGTTGTTTAACGCGAACACGTAGATTGTTTAATTGGGCACCTTGACCACGGCTAGCGGTAAATAATTCACCACGGATAGGATCGTAAATAACGGCTTGATCTAATTTACCTTTAACTTTTAAGGCAATAGAAACGGCAAAATGAGGAATGCCTTTGATGAAGTTAGCGGTGCCATCAAGTGGATCAATAACCCATTGATAGTCACTGTCTTCACCTTTTAGTTCGCCACATTCTTCACTAATTATTGAATGTTTAGGGTAAGATTTTCTAATGGTGTCTATTATTGTTTGTTCTGCTTTAATATCGACACTGGTAACAAAGTCGTTATCACCTTTTGATTCTATTTCAATTTTATCGTGTTGCTCAAAAGCACGAGAAATTACTGTACCTGCACTACGCGCAGCGCGCACAGCAATATTTAGCATTGGATGCATATTATTACCCTAAGTCGTTAGTCTATTGCTTTTTTATTTAGCATAGACCATTCAATAATCAATGTTGTAAAAGAACGAGGCTTAAGACTAACAAGTATCATTCTACTTGTAGCCACAGATTTAAGCGCGCAAATTATAGCAATAAAAAAAANGTTTTACGACTAGTTTTGCTTCTTACTCTAATTTATNATCTGTATGAGTCTAAAGCATAATAAAATTAATAGCTTAAATAACAATCAACACAAGGCTGTGTTGTTGTTTGGCTCTGTTGTAGCTAATTGTTGTCTATACTTATAAATGAGACTAACTTATTGAAGGTAATAGCAATGAATACAAAATCATTTGTAGGTAAGCTTAACCAGATAACAAAAGCACTTTTCTCTATGACACCAGCACAAAGAGAGATAGTTCATCAATCAATTCAAGCATTAGATACTGAAATCAGTACGGATGAACTTATTCAGCCACTTTTTGATTTGTCTGCTCAATGTCCTCACTGTCACTCTAGCCAGTTAAAAAAATGGGGAAAGTCAGGCGCAATACAAAGATATCGTTGCAAGGACTGCTTAAAAACCTTTAATAACAAGACCAACACACCTTTAGCTAAACTGCATAAGTGCCATCTGTGGGAAGAGTATGCCCGTTGTATGACGTTAAGATTAACCTTAAGAGAATCAGCCGATATTTGCGGTATTAATCTTAAAACTGCTTTTTTATGGCGTCATCGTTTCTTGAAGGCCCAAGCAGGTCAAAATAACGATAAATTGTCGGGGATCATTGAAGTTGATGAATTTTTTCTAGCTTACTCCGAAAAAGGTTCGAACATCCTATCGCACAAGAATAAACCAAGAAAACGTGGCGGTAACATAGATAAAAGAACTAAAGAAGGACAGGTTGCCGTACTGTTATCAATTGATCGCAGTAACCATATGATTAATCCTATTTTATCTGCTGATACAACGGCAGAAATATCGGCTAACTTTAGTCAGAATATTAGCGAAGACTCGGTGTTATGTAGTGATGGCTCTTGGTCATATGTGGTGATTGCCAAGGAAAAGAAATGCGATCATAAACGATTGATAAATGGCAAGGTTAGAGTGATAGATAAGGTCTATCATATCCAAAAGGTTAATGGTGCTATAGCTCACTTTAAAAGTTGGGTTAATGGAAAAATGAAGGGCGTTGCAACAAAGTATTTATCAAATTACCTGGCTTGGTTCAGAGAAAGCAACGCAAAGCTAAATAAACAGCAAATTTTGATAGCTGCTTATGGGTAGACAACAGTATTATGGAACAGAGCCATATAAATATAACTGTACTTCATAACCAATATCTGTATAATACGCTTCGTTATATATTCTTATCTCGTTTATCTAACTGTTCACATTGTAATGTGATCATGTTTTGTCTTTCCCTTTCACAGTTAGTCATCACTCAAAAATCTAAAGCTTAAATTATTGTTTGAATTTTCGAGCCATTACCTCGTTTTAAATTTAACTATTTACGGTAATACCTTAATGAGTATTACGTGTTAAAAATCAGTGTTAAAGCTGGTACTAACTAGTTAACCGTACAAAAATATAGCTTTTTAATAACCATACGCTTTGCGTAAATTAAAGAGAATTTTATTATGTCTTATACCTATAAAGGGGAAATTTATTCGATTAATTCCCCAATTAAATCCATTTCAGTTAACAAACAAAATGTTGTCGTAACCGATCAAAAAGGTTCACAATTAATTCAGTTTGCTAGTGTAAATGAATCGAAAGCCTTTTTAGCTTGGGCGTATCAAGCCTAGCTACAAACAGACGAAAAAAACTGCAAAAATAATAGCGCTTAACTTTAAAGGATAAAGATAAGCGCTAATTATAAGTGCTGAATTCAAGCCATAACAATATACCCCATTAAATTTTTTAAAAAAAATCAGCGATTTAAACCTACCGTAACACCAATCAGCGAATAACTTGAATGTTGGTTTAAATGCCCAATATTAGATTATAACTTTATTTTAATAAGAGTCTGAATATGGCCGATCCAACTTATGTACCTGAAAAAGTATGGCAATGGAAGAATGAAAATGGTGGTAAATTTGCTAGCATTAATCGTCCAACTGCTGGTGCTACACATCAACAAGAACTACCCGTTGGCAAACACCCTTTACAACTTTATTCGTTGGCTACACCCAATGGCGTAAAAATCACTATTTTACTTGAAGAGCTGTTAGCTAACGGTATTACAGACGCTGAATATGACGCACATTTAATTAATATTTTAGACGGCGAGCAATTTTCATCAGGTTTTGTTGATGTAAATCCCAATTCAAAAATACCTGCATTGGTTGATAACACGGTTGAAAAAAACGGTGAAAATAAACAACCATTGTTTGAGTCAGGCGCAATATTGTTGTATTTAGCAGAAAAATTTGCGGCGTTTATTCCTAAAGATTTAGCCACTCGGGCACAGTGTTTGTCATGGCTATTTTGGCAAGTAGGTAGTGGTCCTTATTTGGGGGGTGGCTTTGGTCATTTTTATGCGTATGCTCCTGAAAAATACGAATATCCCATTGAACGCTTTACCATGGAAGTTAAACGTCAACTTGATGTACTTGATCGTCATTTAGCCAATAATCGTTATATGTGTGGCGATGAATACACTATTGCTGATATGGCTATTTGGCCTTGGTATGGTGCTTTAGTGCAAAACAAAGTGTATGAAGCGGCTGAATTTTTACAAACTCAAAACTATAAGCATTTAGTACGTTGGACAGAAGAAATTGCCCAGCGTGCGGCGGTTAAGCGTGGAATTATGGTTAATCGTACATGGGGAGAGCTACACGAACAATTACATGAACGCCATGATGCCAGCGATTTTGAACACAGAACACAAGATAAGTTGGTTGATATTAAGTAATTTGTTTACTACCGAAATGCGACCCAAGTGGTCGCATTAATTTAATTCTGGTTCATCACTTCATTATTTTATTAAACTTCTTCTTTATTCAACAATTCCATTAGCCCAACGAGTGCTGCAAAAAAGACGGCTCCCACAGGCCACATAATCCAAGTTACGCCCCAGCTCATAGTCCATAAACTCCAACCAAGATATATGGCTGTTAATAAAGGCCAATAGAACGCAGCAAGTTTCTCTGCTCGTTTGGTACGTTTACTTTTGGTGGTATTTAAATCCCCCTCTTTTAAAATTCTATTGTAAGCGTCATATTTTGATGAGACTGGCGTTAATATGTATATGCCAATTGCTATGATAATGAACATCACAATTAGCATCAGTAAATGCATATCTGAGCCATCAATAAAAATACTGGTAAACATCATTGGTGCAAAACTAATAATGAACAGGAATATACTAATAGATAATCTTAGGTTGTAAGTTCTTCTGAACTTTTGTAATTGCTCTTTAATAATACTGTGCACGCCATAGGCTAACTCAAAATTTTCATTTTCTATCGCTGATAAATCACTTTCATAGTGATTGGTTCTGATAAAAAAGCTGACACCAATAGAGATCATAATCAATATTGCAACAACGCCTAGCGCTGTTGCGATACTAGAGGTTATATTCAATTGATTTGCTTTAGCCATGGCTAAAAATAAAAACAGCGGCATGACTGAACATAAACAAAATATGACTCCTTTAGTGGTTAAATTAGCTACTTTGGCTTTATTGTTAATATAATTCAATGCTTGTTCGAGGTTGATTTGGTTAACACCTGCTTCGGTATCTTCATTAAGTACATCAATAGTTTCAATATCATCTTTGAGGAGGAAGTCTGTTGAAACACTAAATATTTCTGCCAACATAATTATTTTATTTAAATCAGGGATGCTGTTAGCGCTTTCCCATTTAGATACAGATTGTCTAGAAATATTCATTTTTTCGGCCAGTTCTTCTTGCGACCAACCCACTTTTTTTCTTAATTGAACTATTTTTTCTGCTAATATCATTAGGTTTATTCCTTTCTTAATTGATGACGTTAAGCTTAGGAAACTAGGGAGTTGCAGGCTAGCAAGTTAGCTTGTTAATTTGTCAACTGGCGGTTGCAATTTGAAATATTCTATTAAATTTAACCGTTTATTAGGATGATAACAACCGATTTACTTATACCAATTTGATTAAATTCTCGCTGAGTGGGAAAGAACTTAAACAACTTGGTATTAAAGTATGGTGAGGCAAAAATAAAAACGCGAAGCTAATTGTTCGCGTTAATTTATCTCTGTTTATCTATTTTGTTAGCTAAGTGTTGAAGTTAATCAGCGTTAAGCTAGTTACTACCAAATTTTAACGCGTTTTTCTGGCGCTAAATAAAGTTTATCTTCTGGTTGTACATTAAAGGCTTTATACCAAGCGTCCATATTGCGAACGGTAAGTGCTCTATATTGACCCAGCGCATGACCATTGGTTGCAATAATAGCGCGCATTGTTGGCTCACGCATTTTTGACGACCACGTTTGGTCAAAAGCAATAAAGAAGCGCTGATCGCCAGTAAGCCCATTAATAACTGGCGCTGGTTTGCCATGTAACGATGCTTTATAAGCGTCATAAGCTGCTGCAAGTCCTGCGACATCGGCAATGTTTTCTCCCAACGTTAGTTTACCGTTAACATGTAGATCAGCAAAAGGCGCATATTGATCAAATTGTTCGGCGAGTGCTTTACCTTGTGCGCCAAAACGCGCAAAATCTTCTTTTGTCCACCAGTTACGCATTGCGCCTGTTGAATCAAAAGCAGCGCCATTGTTGTCAAAACTATGACTAATTTCATGACCAATTACGGCACCAACTGCGCCATAATTATAGGCTGCATCGGCGTTAGCATCGAAAAATGGTGGTTGTAAAATACCAGCAGGAAAATTCAATGCATTTTGCACCGGTAAATTTACCGCATTAACCACTTGTGGCGACATCCACCACTCGCTTTTGTCCATTGGTTTACCAATTTTAGCTAGTTGGTGGCGGTATTCTGTTTTTTCACCCGCAATAACATTGGCATAAGCTGAATCGGCATTAACACTATAATGGCTATAATCGCGCCAAGTATCAGGATAACCAACACCAACAATAATAGAGTCAACTTTAGCGAGTGCTTCTTTTTTCGTGGCAGCTGCCATCCAGTCGATATTTGCAACTCGTTTACCAAACGCTTTAACAATGTTATCAACCATGTTTGATACTTCTTTTTTAGCGGAGGCAGGGAAGTATTTTTCGGTGTAAGCTTGTCCTACTGCATCACTTAGATAAAAGTTAAGTGCAGATAAACTACGTTTGTCTCTACTTCTTTGCTCGGGTGTGCCGCGCATTGTGGTACCATAAAAAGCGAAATGTGTTTGGTCAATTGTTGACGGTAAAACACTGGCATGTGAGTTTATTTGATGAAACACTAGCCAGTCTTTCCATGAATCTAATGGCTCAGAAGCCACTAATTTTGATAAATTAGTGATCGCTTTATCGTGATATGCAGCAAAACGTTGTTGTTTACCTAAGTTAGCCGCCGTTAAAAATAGGTTCCAATCTATACCTGGTGCTTTAGCGTTAAAATCAGCTCGTGACCAAACCGTAGATGATTTTGAAAAATCTTCACTTTCTTCTCGCGTGGCATGACCCTGAGCTATTTTAGTTTCCAGTGCAAAAATAGCATCGGCTTTGCTTGCGGCGTCGCTAATGCCTGTTTTGTTGAGTAGCTCTTCAATATAAACTCGATAAGCATTGCGGATTTTAGTTATTTTTACATCGTCAGAAAAATAGTACTCACGTTCGGGTAAACCTAAGCCGCCTTGTAATATATAAGGTAATACTTCGCCCGGAGTAGCTAAACCTTGTGTCACAAATAAACCAAATAAATTCTCGGTAAAAAAATCAGTGGCGTTAAGTGGGTCAACATCAGCGCGTAAATTTGATCCTAACACTGTTGATAAGGCGGCTTTGTTGTTAATCGCTGCGTAGCGATCAAGTTCAGCTTGTATCGGTGTCATACCCGCTTTATTAATTGCCTTAGTATTGATAAACGCTTTATAAAAATCAGCAATTCTAGCATCATTGCTACCTGCTTTTGGTGTGCCATTTAGCAAGCTATTTAATAGTTCTTTATTATTTTTTTCGGTTTCTTTAAAAGCAACAAGAAAAGAACCTGTGCTTGAACGATCTGCTGGGATCACAGTACTTTTCATCCAATTACCGTTGGCGTAATTATAAAAATCATCACCGGGTTTTACTGATTTATCCATCGCAGATAAATCAATACCAATACTTTTTTGTACCGACTGACTCACTTTGCTTGGCGTAGTATTTACTTGTTTTATTGTTTTTTCACCGCAAGCCGTTAGACCAAAAAGTACGGTAGAAGAAATGAGCAATGCTGAAAATAAAGGTTTTTGCATGAGTATTCCTTGTAATTATTATGTGTTTTTAAACGCTAACAGTTTATCTTAAATTAACGCGTAGGCAATTTAATCGCGACTATTGCCACAAAAAAAGGGATAATTACACGATAACGTTAAATTTACTCTCTACTAACCGCTAAAAAATACTGCACTAATTTTTAACGCTAGTTAGTAACGCACAGTTTGGAACCTATTCATGGAAATTAAAGTAAACTATCTTGACAATTTAAGAATTGAAGCCGCATTTGACGATTTTAAAGTTATCGCTGATCAGCCTATTCGTTATAAAGGTGATGGTTCAGCACCGGGGCCATTTGATTATTTTTTAGCGTCATCGGCGTTATGTGCAGCGTATTTTGTTAAGGTTTATTGTAAATCGCGTGATATTCCTACCGACAACATTCGTTTATCGCAAAATAATATCGTTGATCCAGAAGATCGTTATAAACAAATCTTTCAAATTCAAGTTGAACTTCCTGATACCATTTCGGAGAAAGATCGCACCGGTATTTTACGATCGATTGACCGTTGTACCGTAAAACGTGTGGTACAAACAGGGCCTGAATTTAAAGTGGAAGCCGTGGCAAGCCTTGAAGAAAATGCACAAGCTATGTTGACGGTACATTCTGAAAATAACAGTGAAACTTTTATTGTTGGTAAAGACTTACCGCTTGAACAAACAATTACCAATATGACCAAGATGTTAGCTGATTTAGGGATGAAAATAGAAGTCTCTTCATGGCGTAATATTGTGCCTAATGTGTGGTCATTGCATATTCGCGATGCTGCCTCTCCCATGTGTTTTACCAATGGTAAAGGCGCAACTAAAGAAAGTGCTTTATGCTCAGCATTGGGTGAGTTTATTGAACGTTTGAATTGTAATTTTTTCTATAATGATCAATTTTTTGGTACAGATATCGCCAATAGTGATTTTGTTCATTACCCCAATGAAAAATGGTTTAAATTAAGCGCCGATGATCAATTACCTGCGGGAATTTTAGATGAGTATTGTTTAGCCATTTATAACCCCGATGATGAATTACGCGGCTCACATTTAATTGATACTAATTCAGGTAATATTGAACGTGGTGTTTGTACTATTCCTTATGTGCGTCAATCCGATGGTGAAACGGTTTATTTTCCGTCGAACTTAATTGAGAATTTATTTTTAAGTAACGGCATGAGTGCGGGTAATAATTTACTGGAAGCGAAAGTACAGTGTTTGTCTGAAATTTTTGAACGCGCCGTTAAAAGGCAAATTATTGAAGATGAAATTGCGCTACCTGATGTACCACCAGCCGTGTTAGCTAAATATCCAAGCATAGTTGCAGGCATTAAAGGATTAGAAAAGCAGGGCTTTCCGGTGGTAGTTAAAGATGCCTCTTTAGGGGGGCAATTTCCGGTGATGTGTGTCACTTTAATGAATCCTAAAACGGGTGGGGTATTTGCCTCTTTTGGCGCGCATCCTAGTTTTGAAGTGGCGTTAGAGCGTAGTTTAACTGAACTTTTACAAGGTCGTAGTTTTGAAGGTTTAAACGATGTACCAAAACCGACTTTTAATAGCATGGCGGTGCGTGAGCCCGAAAACTTTGTTGATCATTTTATTGACTCAACTGGCGTTATTTCGTGGAAGTTTTTTAGTGCTAAACAAGACTATGAGTTTGTTGAATGGGATTTTTCAGGCACGAATGAAACAGAAAATAACTGTTTAATGGCGATGTTAGAAAAACTCGGTAAAGAAGTGTATGTGGCCGTTTTTGATCAATTAAGTGATGATCAATTAAGTGAGGAGCAATTGGGTGCGAGCGTTTGTCGTATTTTAGTGCCTGACTATTCTGAGGTTTATCCCGTTGAAGATTTAATTTGGGATAATACTAATAAAGCGCTAGATTATCGCGAAGATATTTTAAATCTCCATAGTCT
>JAESPQ010000045.1 GCA_016765535.1 Alteromonadaceae bacterium
GGCTTTATAGCAACCTTATTAATGCAACCTTATGTGCAAACGCTGTATTTATCGCCCGAGCAGCAATTCGATCTCGCTTTTACGTGGAAACTTTGTATTGCCACTTTTATTGCTACCTTAGTGTGTTTGTTGGGCAAACGTAACATTAAAACTATTGATAACATTCATATTAAAACAGATGTCGAGGTATGTGCTTAATGGCGCAAATAGCAAAAAAACAGTTATTAAAAAAGTATGTTTTAGGTATTGATGGCGGTGGTACTAAAACGCTAGCGCGCTTAGTTAATTTACACACTAAACAGTGCTGGCAAGTACAAGGTGGTTCGTCATCTTTAACTAATGATCTTAATGGTGCAATAGCGACGATTGCCGACTTATGCCGCCAAGTCGTTAACCAAGCAAAGCAAATTGACGATACGTGTGATTATGCAGACATATCTGCGGTGTTTGGTTTGGCTGGCGCAGGTAACAAAAAACGAGTACAGCAATTAGAAGAAGCGTTGGCAATGCCATTTGCGCAATTAACTATTTGTAGTGATGCTCGCACGTCTGCTTATGGTGCTAATGGCGGCAAAGCTGTTGCTGTAGTTGCTTTAGGGACTGGTTCAGTTGGTATGCGTCTTAATGACAAGGGTGATACTTATATCGTAGGCGGTTGGGGATTTACTGTGGGTGATGAAGGCAGTGGTGCTAAATTAGGGCTTGCAGCTGTAAAAGAAACTATAGCTGAACTAGAAGACCAAGGCATTATACAAAGCGAATTAGCACAACAGGTTAGTAATACTATAGGCAAAGATCGTCTTGCTATTTTAACTTGGTTAAGCGCCGCTAAACCGAGTGATTTTGCACAATTTTCACCGTTAATTTTTTCTTTGGCTTTAGCTTGTTCAACAGCAAAAAAGCTTTTAGAACAACACCTAGCTGCTGTTGAACAACTTATTCAATTGACTTTAGCTAAGAGTAATTTACCTTTGGTGTTACTTGGTGGCTTAGCGAGTGCTACGCAACCTTATATTTCGGCTAAATATCAACAACAACTCATAACCGCAAAAGGGGATGCCTTAGACGGTGCTTGTCTTTTAGCTCAACAATAGATGGCACAACAAGACTTAACACAAGATCATTAGACCTGATCTTTTATTTAAAGTAGTAGTAATTATTTATGTTAAATCAAACTCTTACATTATTAGAAAAACAAAACAAATTAGTTAATGACTTGCAAAATATCGCCACCGAAGAACAAAACCAAGACACCTTAGATATTGATTTGTTAGACAGTTTAGCTGTGGTGCAAAAAATTAATAACGAAGATAAAAAAGTAGCCTTTGCGGTAGAAAAAGTTTTACCACAAGTGGCTCAAGCGGTAGATAAAATTGTGGCAGCATTTGCCGTTGGTGGTCGACTAATTTATATTGGTGCGGGTACTAGCGGTCGTTTAGGAATACTTGACGCGGTTGAATGCCCACCAACCTTTAGTGTTAGCGATAAACAAGTATTAGGTATTATTGCGGGTGGCGATAAAGCTATTTATAAAGCGGTTGAAGGAGCAGAAGATGATCCTCAGCGCGCGATTGAAGACTTAGAAAAAGTTAATTTCAACACTAAAGATATCCTTGTCGGCATTGCTGCCAGCGGTCGTACACCTTATGTTATTTCTGCAATGAAATATGCTAAACACTTAGGCGCTACGGTTGTTGGTGTGTCTTGCTCTCCTAAACAAATGGTCGCTAAAATTGCCGATATTAATTTATGTGTTGCTGTTGGCCCAGAAGCGTTAACAGGTTCAACACGAATGAAATCGGGAACGGCGCAAAAATTAGTGCTAAATATGCTCAGTACCGCTAGTATGATCCGCAGTGGTAAAAGTTATCGTAATTTAATGGTTGATGTTAATTCAAGTAATGAAAAACTCTATGCTCGTGCGATACGTATTGTAATGCAAGCAACTCATTGTGAATATCAAATTGCCAAAGAGGCATTAGAGCAAGCTGAAAACAAGGCTAAATTAGCCATTTTATTAGTATTAACAGGCGTTAATGCCGAGCAAGGTAAAGCAATGTTAGCGAAAAATAATGGTTTTTTACGTAAAGCAGTAGAGTAAATTTAGCTGAATTCGTATAATAAGAGCATAACCTCTGTATGTAACTAGATACAAGCGTTTGAGTTGATAAGTCATGATTAAACTATTTCAATACCTGTGTTTTTTTACCTTATTCTTTATAAAAATAACCTACGCAAGCAATACTCATTTTATTGGTAATAACCAGATCAAGGTTGGTGCTGAGCAAACGGCTTTATATTTACCTTTACTTAAGGGCAAGCGTGTCGGTTTAGTGGTTAATCAAACCTCAAGATTAACAAATAGCCAAGGTTATAATGTACATTTAGTAGATCATTTAATTGCCAACAATATTAGTGTTCGTTACATTTTTGCACCAGAGCATGGTTTTCGTGGTGATCATGATGCGGGTGCTAAAGTGGCAAATAATATAGATGTAAAAACGGGTATAGCTGTTATTTCACTTTATGGAAAAACACGCAAACCAACACCAGAGATCATGGCTCAGCTCGATGTGATTATTTTTGATATTCAAGATGTTGGGGTACGTTATTACACTTATATTAGCTCTATGCATTATGTTATGGAGGCTGCTGCTGAGGCAGGTATTGAATTTATGGTACTTGATCGACCCAACCCAAATATAAGTCTTGTTGATGGGCCAATGCTTGAGCCACAATTTAGTTCTTTTGTCGGTTTAGATACTATTCCACTATTGCATGGCATGACCGTGGGGGAATTAGCGCAAATGATCAAAGGTGAACACTGGTTAGCTAGTGAAAAAACATTAAAGTTAATTGTTATTGCTGTTGCCAATTATAGTCGTAATAGTTTGTATATTTTACCTATAAAGCCCAGCCCTAATTTACCGAATCAAAGTGCGATTTACCTTTACCCGCAATTAGGCTTTTTTGAAGCGACAACCGTCAGTGTTGGTCGCGGTACACCTTTTCCCTTTCAGGTGATCGGTCACGATAAAGTGAAATTAGGCAATTTTACTTTTATGCCTATCTCGATTAAAGGTGCCGCATTAAAGCCTAAGTTAATGAATAAACAGCTTTTTGGGCAAGACTTTCGTGGTATTAAACGACCAAAATTTGATTTAAAAACCTTTATGCATGTTTATCAACAATTTAAACAAGCTGGGGTTAAATTCATTAATCGTCCTAAGTTTTTAGATAAACTAGCGGGTACTGATAAATTTAGAAAAGCATTACAAGCAGGAAAAAGTTTAACAGCAATAAAACAAAGCTGGCAACAAGCGTTGAATAATTTTAAAAAGCAGCGACAAGTCTACTTACTTTATTACTAGCTATGTTCCCATTAGTTGTTACTAGCCCAACAAAAGGCTGCAAATACATATCTTGTAGGTACGGCATTAATGCCGTCAATATTGATGGGCTAAAGCCCAAGCTACAAATTGAACAACAGTTTAGTAGCACATCGCTTTATTATTAAATCTATTCTTAAAATTTTTAAACTCGCACCTAGTCTTTGAGTAAATTGAGTAAAATGAGTATACTTATAGCTAAGGCTATATTGTAGGTAATTGATTGTTGAAAAAATTTACTGTTTTTCTTCTTCTTGCCATGCTCCTTTTTTGGGGGAAAATAGCTTATGTCTACGCAGATCAAAATAAACTAACTAATATCGCCATTTTTTATCCGCAAGCCAAAGAGCCTTACCGTTCCATTTATCAAGAAATTATTTTAGGGATCAATAACGAAGCAACCGCAGCTAAGTTACCAATAAACCTTATTCAACATACATTAAGAAAATATTTTTCAGTTGCTAAAATTATTGCTCAGCTTGAACAACAACATATTCAAAAAGTTATTGTATTGGGACGGTTAGGCTGGAAGTTAGCAAAAAAATTACCAGCAAAATTTAATGTTGTTTCTGGGGCTTTACCTATTAGCCCTAATGGTATTTCAGGTATTAGTTTAATTACTGACCCCGCTTATTTATTTAAATACCTTGCGCAAGTAGCGCCGCAAGTTAAACGTATTCATGTTGCTTATAGTAAACGTAATAAATGGTTGATTAAACTCGCTAAAAAGGCAGCTAAAGAGCAACACCTTGAATTAGATTTAAAATTAGTGGTGAGTACTAAACAAGCGATCAGTTTTTACCAAGCATTATTTAAATCTAAGGTATCAGCGCAAGATGCTTTATGGCTGCCATTAGATAGAATTTCTTCACATGACAGGATCACTCTGCCGTTAATTCTAGAGAAAGCTTGGTCAAAAGAAATGGTGGTCTTTTCAAGTAAACCATCACATGCCAAACGAGGAGTGTTGTTTTCAACCTATCCTGATAATTTTGTTCTGGGTAAGCATTTATTTACTATGGTTAAAGATCTTGATAAACAACCCCAGCAAAAAAACTTTTCAGCGTTAAAATCAACCTTGCTGGCGGTAAATTTAAGAACGGCTGCGCATTTAGGGCTTAAATATAGTACCAAGCAACAGCAACAATTTAAATTAACGTTTCCTGAGTAATTATGATGATTGATAATACCTTAGTTAACGAAGACACTGAAATACCTACCCACAGAGTTCAGACCGATGATATAAAAAAAACAGGTATGAGTTTTAAACAACAGCTACTTATATTATTTGTTGCTAGCGTTATTTTACTCACCTTAATTACCTCACTTATTACTGCCTATCAAACCAGTAAAATTGTCGCAAAATCAACAGTAAATTCAGGACTACAAATAACCAATAATTTTGCCAATCAATCATTACTAGCACTATTAACTGGTAGTACAGACAATGCTCAAGATGCGGTAAACAGTGCGTTAGGCTTTAATTCGGTATTAAGTGTGGCTATTGTCAGAGGTGATAACAGTGTCTTGCTTGCCTCGTCAGTACCGCAGAAAATTCAGCAATATAAATCGCTTGTTAACCATAATCTTACTGATAAAACGGTGCTAATTAGTGAAAAAAATAATGTTTTGATCTTTGCCGCTCCGGTTATTTTACAGCAAGACATCAAGGATGAAGAATTACTCGATCCTAATGAAGAAAGAGAGCAAGCACAACAATTAGGTTATGTGTTAGTTGAATACAGCAAACAAGAACTCCATCAAATTCAGCGCAGTATTTTTATTAATAATGTTGTTATTGGGGTTGTTATTAGTCTTATTTTGGCGTTTATATTACGTGTATTAATTAATCGTATGACTAAGCCATTGTCAACATTATCACAAAACATGAAAAGTGCGCGAAATTTAGTTAATTACACTAAAGCAGACGTTAGTGGCGCGGCTGAAATTCAACAAATAGCCCTTATTTATAATCAAATGATGGCAACCTTGGCCGAGCAAAATAATGAGCTTGCTAAAAGCCGTGATACGTTAGAGTCAGAAGTTGAAATACGTACACAAGAGTTAGTAGTAGCAAGAGATAGCGCCTTAACCGCAAGCCGCCATAAATCTGAGTTTTTAGCTAATATTAGCCATGAATTACGCACGCCATTACAAGCGATTATTGGTTATACTGATTTAGTACGCGAAGATCTGGAACTTGAATGTATGGATGCGCAAGTTGAAGATTTAAACAAAAGTATTCGCAGCGCCCATACATTACTCGCACTTATAAATAATATTTTAGATCTTGCCAAAATAGAAGCAGGGCGTATGGATTTAAATTTAAAAGCGGTAAATATTAAAAACTTAGTGAATGAGACCATAGAAACAGTATTACCGATGGCAAACGCCAATAATAATAAGTTACAAACCTCTTTCGGATATTTATCTTCAACATTAATGGTTGATCGACAAAAATTAATGCAAATATTTCTCAATTTATTAAGTAATTCTTGTAAGTTTACCAAAAAGGGTGAAATAACCTTTACTATTCATAATGACAGGCATTACCTATATTTTTCAGTAACTGATACTGGCGTTGGCATTGAGGGGGATAAATTACAGTATGTTTTTGAACAATTTACCCAAGTTGATGGTAGCCAAACGCGCCAATTTGAAGGTACTGGTTTGGGGATGGCAATAACGCAAAATTTTTGTGATTTAATGAATGGTGATTTAACGGTTGAAAGTGAAGTTGGCGTTGGTTC
This sequence comes from Alteromonadaceae bacterium, assembly GCA_016765535.1. GTDB lineage: Bacteria > Pseudomonadota > Gammaproteobacteria > Enterobacterales > Alteromonadaceae. The sequence goes on from JAESPQ010000045.1 coordinate 6,140, forward strand.
TACTTTTAGTGTGAAAATACCGCTAATAGATGATTAAAAGCTTATTTTATCAAAATTTATGTGCATAAATATTGGCATGTATATTAAGTATAACTACACTTAACGTAATTATTTTGTCATTCAATTTTAGATACTAACCTTCGTCAGCATGATGGTAGTTTTGTTATTAGATATTATATAGTTGCCATCCTGAACTTGTCTCAGGATCTTAACAATAAATAAACCATAAGGGCATCAGCATGTCATTATCACGAAATATACTAAGTCTCTCAATTGTTAGCGCATTAGCGCTTAGTTCTGCTGGTTTACAAGCAAAGACACATTCTGATGATAAAGCATATACAGATGAAGAAATTACTGACGGTGAAGAAGATGAGTCGTTGGCCGACTTTTATGGTGATGAAGATTTTGTTTCTATTGCTACTGGTTCTAAGCAACTCATACATAAAGCGCCATCGACTGCTTCGGTGATCACTGCTGAAGAAATAATACGTATGGGAGCTGTCGATATTGATGAAGTACTAGAAGGTGTTCCTGGTCTACATGTTTCCTACAATTCGAATGGAAATTTACCTATTTATACTTTTCGTGGAATTTACAGCTCTTTCAATCAACAAGTTTTGATGTTAATTAATGGGGAGCCAATAACAAATATATTTACGGGTAACCGCAATCAAATATGGGGTGGCATGACCGTTGAAGCTATTGCCCGTATTGAAGTCGTTCGCGGGCCGGGATCAGCTATATATGGTGCTGATGCTTTAGCTGGGGTTATTAATATAATTACTAAGTCAGGAAAAAATAATCAAGGTAGTGAAGTGGGTGTGCGTGTGGGGAGTTTCGCCACAAAAGACTATTGGTTTACCCATGGATGGAAAAAAGGCGATTTAGATGGCTTTATTAGTTATGCTCGTCATCAAACCGATGGTTTTAAACAATTTATTGATGTAGATGCACAAACTTTTTTAGACAGTGTTTTTAATACTAATGCGTCGTTAGCTCCTGGGTTTGCAAATCAACGCCGTAAAAATGATGAACTAAGGTTTAAAGTAAATTATGAACAGTTAACTATAAATTTAGGTTATCAAAAAAGAATAAAAGGAGTTGGTCTTGGGATCGCAGAGGCACTTTCTCCTAGTGGTCAGGAATCAAGTGAACGCTGGAATTTTGATATAAGTTATGATGTAAATAATTTAATTGATGGTTGGAATTTCAAGACGAAATTTTCGTATTTTGATACATCACAGGTAATGGATACTAATTTAATTATTTTTCCTCCGGGAGCAGATATTGGTTTTGGTGCGCCTTTTCCTGATGGTTTAATTGGAAACCCAGAAGTATTTGAAAGACATTATAGAACAGGAATTGTAGCCCGTAATGATTCAATGCTTGATCATGATTGGACCTTTAGTCTTGGTTATAACATCTCTGATTTATATAAAGTAAAAGAATCAAAGAATTTTGCTTTTGGCCCTAATGGTGAATTCTTAGTACCTGGTAGCCCTGTTGTTGATGTTACTGATACACCATTTATATTTCTTCCAGAAGATAATCGTACTAATAAATATTTTTATATACAAGATGTTTGGGATGTTGCTAAAGATTGGCAATTAACGGTAGGTATACGCCGAGATGATTATTCTGATTTTGGCGCTACAACAAACCCTAGATTAGCGTTAGTTTGGACAACTAGTTTAAAATTAACGACCAAACTATTATATGGGCGTGCATTCAGAGCGCCATCATTTGCTGAAATGAGAAATATTAATAATCCTTCTGTTTTAGGTGATCCTAATTTATCACCTGAAACCATTGACAGCTATGAGTTGGTTTTTAATTACCAGCTTAATTCACAACTCCACTATGGCGTCAGTTTTTTTAGTTACGATTGGCAAGATATTATTAAATTTGTTCCTGATGAAGGTGCAACGACGAAAACAGCTAAAAATATAGGGGAACAAAAAGCTCACGGGGTTGAAGCAGAATTTAAGTGGTCACCATCAGAATTGTTCAATGTATTAGGTAATTATTCTTGGATCAGTGCTAAAGATAGTGATAATAACGATGTAAATGCTATACCACAAAAACAATTTTATTTACGTGTTAATTATAAAATCATGGACAATTTAAATATGAACATAACAACTAACTGGGTACTTGATCGAGTTAGATCCAGAGATGATTTAAGAAAACCAATTGATAACTATAACTTAACTGATTTCACTATTATGTGGAAACCTGCTCAATTAGGTTTTTCAGTCGCTTTTATTGTGAAAAATATTTTTGATACTGATGCTAGGGAGCCTACTGCAAATAAAGGTGCAATAGTTAATGTACCAAATGATTTACCTTTGTCTGGTAGGACAACGTTACTACAAACAACTTATAGTTTTTAGGCGATATATTTTACTTTGTTAATCAAATAATTCATCAACAGGGGTTGGTTTTCCTAAATAATAACCTTGTGCATAAGTAACGCCAATATTCGCTAATATTTCTAGCGTTGCTGCATTTTCAACAAATTCAGCAACGGTTTGTTTACCGAGCGCTGTGGCAACATCGTAAATAGCTTTAACTAGCGCTAAATCAACCGGGTTTTTGGCTAAATCAACCACAAAAGAGCCGTCTATTTTGACTGATTTTGCGGGTAATTGTTTTAAATACTCAAAGGTAGAAAAGCCGGTACCAAAATCGTCAATAGAAAAGGCACAACCTAAGTCGAGTAATTTTTCTACCATGCGCTGTGTTGCGGTAATGTTACTTAAGCTGGCACTTTCGGTTAATTCAAAAATAATGCGGCTAGCATCAACATTATGCTGTTGTAGTTTTTCTTTAATAAACGGCACTAGACGCTCGTCACTAAAACCTTGCGCAGAAAGATTTATGGCAATTTTAGTTAATTGTTTATATTGCGCTAAATAAGCAATACCTTTACTAATTACTTGGCGGTCAAGAAGGCTCATATCGCCATCGCGCTCTAGTGCTGGAATAAAATCGTTAGGGGGAATTATTTTACCATTAAGTTCTAAGCGAACTAAAGCTTCGTAATAAGCAACTTTTCCTGTGGCAATAGTAACAATGGGTTGAAAATATAAAACTAAATTATCGTCAGCCACCGCTTGATGTAGCGTTTTTACCCATTCAAGGCTTGCTTGTAAGTCTTTGCTTAAAGCATCGTGTTTATTATAAAGGTGTGCTAAATTTCGTCCTTGTTTTTTTGCTGCATACAAGGCGATATCAGCTTGCTTCATGTATTCATCAGCCAGTGATTCATGACCAGTGATTTCAGCAACACCTATAGAACAGTTAACTTTAAACGTTTGTTTTTCAATGGTACATTGATATTCATCGAGTAATTTACAAATATTATCTGCTAATTTGAGCGCGGTAGACTGATCAGTATTGGGTAATAATAAGGCAAATTCGTCACCGCCAATACGAGCAATAAAATCGCTTGCTCTTAAGCGAGAGGAGATCAAACTTGAAATATTTCGTAGCACCATATCGCCATGATGATGCCCTAAAGTATCGTTGATCACTTTAAAGTGATCTAAGTCTAAATAAAGTAAGGCATGAGGACCATTACCTCGAGCAGCCGTAGCCGAAAATTGGTTGAGTTCATTTTCAAAATAATGTCGATTGTAAAGCCCTGTTAAACCATCATGCATAGCAAGGTATTCTAAATCGTTTTGTGCTTTTTTACGTGAGGTTATGTTATCAATAGTACCTGAAATAGAACGGGTCTTATTATTTTTACTTAAGGATACTTCAAAACGTGCTTCAACCCAGAGTTCTTCATTAAACTTGTTTTTTAATTTAAATTCAAAGCTATGCGCACTAACATTACCCAATAACAAGGTTTTTAATTCGTCAGAAACATAAACATTAGTGTTTTCGGGTTTTTCCATAAAGTTGAGTAGCGATTGTTGCTCACTTTCGTTAATAGAATACCCTGTAAATTTTTCCCATGCTTTGTTTAAAAAACAAATATTACCTTGTTCGTCTAGTTCGATAATAATTGAACCAAGTCGATCAAGTAGTTTTTGATGTACTTCGGACATTTCTTTATATTGGCTTCGGCTTTTATTTAGAGAGTCTACTTTTTCTGCAAACTGCTGATTACTAATGATAAAATCTTCACGTCTTGATGCTGATTCACATACTCTGCGCAGTTTCTCAGCTCGAAAAGGCTTAGTCACAAAATCGGCTGCACCATTTAGCATTAACTCTTCGGCTAGCTCCATGGTGTGATTGGCGGTCATAATAACAACTGACTGTGATGGCTTTTCTATCATCATTTGTGCCAGCACTTGATTACCCGAAATACCCGGTAACATTACATCAAGTAATACTAAGGCATAATCATTTTTTCGCCATAACTCTAAGCCTAACTCCCCATCTTCTGCGCTGTCTATGGTAAAACGAGCGGATAAAATACGGTTAACTAAGTGGCGAGTATCAGGATTATCTTCAATAACCAATAGTGGCGATTTTTCTAAATCTTCTAATTGGGTTAATTGTGAATTATTGACTATTTCTAAAAGTTTTTGATGTTGAGAATAAGGAATAAGTTGATTAATACCAAATTCTCGCGCGGTAGTATTAGCAATATGCTCACACCAAGTATTGGCTACCATGACATAAGGCGTATCAGCGGCGCATTTTAATACACCAGAACGTACCATTCGTGCTAGACGCCACCCATCAAAGTTATCTAAATTAATATTACTCACGATAAAACTAATATTTTGAGTTTTCAATAACTCAATGGCTTTATTGGTGGTGTCCGCCGTTAAAATACTATAATCGCAGGCATCCGTGAGTAAAGAGGTTAGCGTTGCTAAACGTTCATTATGGGTGTTAAGTAATAATAATTGTTTTTTTAGTGGCAAATTCACTATATCTCTCTAATTAGCGGTTGTGAGCGTTGTGTTTACTCTTAAAAATGAGTTGATATTACTCTTTCATACCTCAGTAATTTATAGCATATTTTTACTCTTAGTGTCGCTTTATAGTTATTTATGAAAGAACAAATTGATTAACTATTCATTTTGTTTCTTTATTGACCAAATGAATAGTTTTAAGCAATATATGCATTGTATTTAATGAAAATCAGCTATACTCTTAAACAAATAATTAACAATATAAGAAGGTTTTCGTAATTTTCACGCCTTTTTTATTTGTTTTATTCGCATAAATAATTATGACTNTGATAATGGTCATAATATAAAGTTAATTTAATTACTGCAGTATAGTAAAAGGTAGCATGCGTTGATAAATATTTTATTAGTAGATGATCATGAATTGGTTCGTACTGGCATTCATAAAATTCTTAACGATGTTAAGGGCTTTAAAGTGGTAGGCGAAGCGCAAACAGGTGAAGAGGCAGTACAATATTGCCGTAAATCTGAACCCGATGTGGTGCTAATGGATATGAATATGCCAGGGATTGGTGGATTAGAGGCCACAAAAAAGATTTTACGTTATACACCCGACGTNAAAATTATTGTACTTACGGTACATAGTGAAGACCCATTCCCCACTAAAGTGATGCAAATTGGCGCTTCAGGTTATTTAACCAAAGGCGCTGGGCCTGATGAAATGATCAATGCCATTCGCGCAGTACATAGTGGTCAGCGTTATATTACCCCAGATATAGCTCAACAAATGGCACTTAATCAATTTAAATCGGCGGATGAAAATCCGTTTAATAGTTTAAGTGAGCGTGAATTACAAATTATGCTGATGATCACCCGTGGTGAAAAAGTAGTAGATATTTCTAAACAATTAATTCTTAGTTCTAAAACTATTAATAGTTACCGTTATCGCATGTTTGAAAAGCTTAATGTGGGTAATGATGTTGAGTTAACACATCTTGCTATTAGATACGGTATGCTCAATACTGAAAAAATGTAATTTTATTGCCGACTTGCCTTTGCCTTCATCATCTGAAACCACCAATCAAAACGAATCGTTAAATAATGAGTCATCAACTAATGCGGTTGATGACTCTTTAGTTGATGACTTTTTATCGGTTGAAGACTCCTTATCGGTTGAAGACTCTGTGTCTTTTGATTATCAATCTTTTTTAGCCGCAGTAAGTGAAAGTGCAGGCGTTTATCGCATGTACAATAATGAACAGGTTATTATTTATGTCGGTAAAGCTAAAAACTTAAAAAAGCGTTTAGCGAGCTATTTTCGCAAAGATGTCGGTAGTATAAAAACTAAAGCCTTAGTGAAACAAATTACCGCTATAGAAGTTACGGTAACGCATACCGAGGCAGAAGCGTTAATTCTTGAAAATAATTTCATTAAAAAATATCAGCCTAAATATAATATTTTGTTGCGTGATGATAAATCTTATCCTTATTTATTAATTACGGCTCATAAGCATCCCAAATTAGGCTTGCATCGTGGCGGTAAACGCATAAAAGGTGATTATTTTGGCCCTTACCCAAGCGTTGGCGCCGTATGGGAAAGCTTGCGTTTAATGCAAAAAATATTTCCCCTTAGGCAATGTGACGACAGTTATTATCGCGCTCGTTCACGACCTTGTTTACAATATCAATTAGGACGTTGTTCTGCGCCTTGTGTTGATAAAATATCGCAGGATGATTATCAACAACAAGTAAAACTGGCTAAATTATTTTTAAAAGGTAAAAGTTCACAAGTTATTGAACAGTTAGTTGCAAAAATGGAACAAGCGAGTCAAATATTAAATTTTGAACAGGCAGCTAAATATCGCGACCAAATAACTACCTTACGTAAAGTTCAGCAGCAACAGCATGTTAGTGGTTTAGCTTCTGAACTCGATGTGATTGGCGTATATAGAATGAAATCGCAAGTAGCTGTTTGTTTGTTGTTTATTCGCGATCATAAAATACTTGGTAGTAAAAATTATTTTCCTGCGGTGCCAAGTGAAAGTAGTGACAGTGAAGTGTTTGGCGCTTTTATCACTCAACATTATTTAGGTGACAGTATTCATCAAAGTAATATGCCAAAAGAAATAGTGGTATCACAGTCAATCGCATTACAAACGGATATTGAAAGTTTATTAACCAAACAAGCTGGTTTTGAGGTGAAAATATCGAGCAAGGTTAAAACTGAACGTGCGAAGTATTTACAATTAGCACAAACTAATGCCCAAAGTGCACTAGTAACTCGTAATAGTCATAAAGAGTCTATGTTAGCGCGCTTTAGTGCCTTAAATGAAGTATTTGAATTAACCAATGGTATTCACCGTATTGAATGTTTTGATATTAGTCACACTATGGGGCAGCAAACAGTAGCGTCTAATGTGGTATTTAATCAAGAAGGCCCTTTAAAGAGTGATTATCGCCGTTATAATGTTTATGGTATAACCCCTGGCGATGATTACGCGGCGATGGATTTTGCGCTAAACAAACGTTATGGAAAAATAACCGCAGATGCAGTGATGCCAGACATTGTTTTTATTGATGGTGGTAAAGGACAATTAGGACGTGCTGAAGCATTTTTTGCTCAACTTGAGCAAGAAAAACAAAATATAAAAGTGCCTTTGTTAATAGGAGTCGCTAAAGGAGAAGGGCGTAAAGCGGGCTTAGAAACCTTAATTGTTGCAGGCAGCCATCAACTTATTAATTTACCTAATAGTTCTCCTGCATTGCATTTAGTGCAACATATTCGTGATGAATCGCATCGTTTTGCGATCACTGGTCATCGAGCAAAACGACAAAAGCATAGTAAAAAATCAACTTTAGAGGCAATTCCGGGTATAGGCGCTAAAAAACGCCAAGCGTTATTAAAGTTTTTAGGAGGCTTACAAGAAGTAAAGCAAGCAGATATAGACTCCTTAACGAAAGTACCGGGAATAAGTGAAGCGTTAGCACAAATAATTTATGATGCATTACATGACAAGTGATTGTTGTTCTGTGTAAAATGGACTAAAGATACTTGCTGTGAAAGTAAAACTGTATGTTACAGACTCTACCTAATCAAATAACCATGTTTCGGATCATCTTGATCCCCATTTTTTTACTTATTTTTTATTTACCGCTTTCTTGGAGTCATTTTGGTGCTTTTGCTATTTTTTGGTTAGCTTCAGTAAGTGATGCGCTTGATGGTTATTTAGCGCGCAAGCTTAATCAATCAACGCCTTTTGGTGCTTTTATTGATCCTGTTGCCGATAAACTCATGGTGGTTTGTGGTTTAGTGGTAATATCACAAGACTTTCTCCAATGGTGGATCACCATTCCTGCGTTATTAATGATCGCTCGTGAAATTATTATTAGCGCACTGCGAGAATTTATGTCTTCTCGTGGCAAAAGAGATACGATTGCTGTATCAGAAATGGGTAAATATAAAACTGCAGCACAAATGCTCGGGATCATGGGGCTAATTTGGCGACCTGATTATGATATTCCATTAATTATATTTAATTTTCCACACCAAATTTTAATGTTTGCCGCGTATAGCTTTTATGCTATTGCAACAATTTTAACCGTTTGGTCTATGGTCGAATACATAAAAGCATCGTGGTCTGAATTATTAAGTCATTAAAAGTTGTGCGATTAATGAACTGATTAATGTGGGTTTAGTTAAAAAAACATCACATTAGCTGCTTTTTGAGCAAATAAAATAAAATTTAAATTAAAGTGTTGACTCCAAACTTAGACGATGTAGAATGCGTCCCCGTTGAGACAGGAAGTCTTGATCGAAGCGGCTGGTGTCAGCTGGTAGAGCATCACGTTGCCAACGTGAATGTTACCCAGTGTTAAGAGTGAGTCTCGTTAGCCGCTCCAAATTCTTTCTGCTATTTTTATCTTTTAGGTAAATAGAGAAGAAAGAGAATTCTAAGGAAACACTCGATTCGCGTTGAAGAAATGGCGGGTTGGCAGACTGGTTATGCAGCGGATTGCAAATCCGTGGACCTCGGTTCGACTCCGGGACCCGCCTCCATGTTATGCCCGGGTGGTGGAATTGGTAGACACAAGGGATTTAAAATCCCTCGCTGAATAAGCGTGCCGGTTCAAGTCCGGCTCCGGGTACCATTTCATCAACAAGATGTTGAGTAGTTTTTAGATGTTGTTTTGAAAAATCAGTTAGGCTAGAATGCGCGCTGTTTTAGAGAAAGCTTTATATGAAGCGGCTGTAGCTCAGCTGGTAGAGCATCACGTTGCCAACGTGAATGTCACGAGTTCGAGTCTCGTTAGCCGCTCCAATTAAAGTAGGAAAAGTTAAGTAGCTCAAAG
>JAESPQ010000046.1 GCA_016765535.1 Alteromonadaceae bacterium
AAAGTTATGATTTAAATTTGGCAAGCCGCTAATATCGTATGACGAGAATTTGGGAAACCAGCCCAAATGTTGCAGAATCGTTCGATGAATAATTTGGCAAAATGTACGATGGGAATTTGGACGGCTACAGTCGTTTAAAAAAGCTTAAAGCAGACACCTGCATAGTGTGTGATAAAAATAATGGGTAAAAATCGAAGATTTTAAGGTCAGCCTGTAAAACCATAATAGCTGATTTTAATGCCTGATATTGAAAAGAAAATAAGCCGCTAAATAAAAAAATAGCGGCTAAAAATAAAGCCCTGTTGTGATAACAGGGCTTTGGGTGAGTGTGTCTTTTTTATAAAACACTTAATATTTAAGGGGTTTTTAAATAAGAATGATTCTCAAGCACCCCCTGTTTTGCTAACCAAATAAATACATACAAAAAAAACTAAAAAACAAGCAACCTAATGTTACTAATACAGATTTGAATGAAAAATATTTATTAGAGAAATTATTTTCATAATACAAAATATATTTTTTACCTTTTATACATGAAATATAAATAACAAGTATTGACTGAGGGATCACAAATATAACCCAAACAATATCTGAAGATATCCCAATTTTTTCTCCTAAACTGTTAAGCAAACTTAACACTTCAATATTTAATAATTTTGATAAAATCAAATATGTAGATAAAACAAGAAAGCCAGCAGGTAAACATGTCCCCATCACAGCAAGGTTTCTGGCTGTTAAATTGGATTCCCCAATATTCAACTCATAATCATATATCCCAGTAAATACATATAACAAAGGATTTATAAGCTTCATAATAATTCCTTAGTATTTTGGACCAATATTTAACGCTTGTGCTGGTGAAGCGCCCATATCAATCAACTTTTGAGTCTGTTGATAATGAGTTTCAGCTGCACCTCTCCAATCAGTACCTATAGCAGATAATGTAACATCTCCTAAAATATACATTGGTGCTGCAAAAGCAGCAATTGGATTTGCTACAGCTAAAATACCTAAAGCTGTATCAAATGTAGTTTTTCCACCTGTAGCTAAGGTTTCAACTGATAGACCACTTCTTTGATATTCATCAAAAGTTTGTTTACCACCTATTAATGGAGTTAATATATTTGCTCCACGGGTTAAAAATTTAGAGCCTTTTAATAAGGTCGATTTAACAGCATCAGTGCTAAAACTTGTTGATGAAATGAAATTCTTATCGAATACAGATCCAAACTCTAAAGTCTGATTCATAAACTTAGAACCGAATGAAAAGTTAGGATCAAAAGCCTGACCTCTAAACCCGATATTAAAACCAAAAGTTGGTATATATCTTGAGCCATTTAATACATTAGCAGCTAAAGCGGCTTCTCCTACATAGCGAGAAGCATCATCTAAAAAGTTTTTATCATTACCAGCAGCCATTAAATTAGGATCTAACTTAAAATCTAAAATAGATTCACCAGCAAGTAACTTTCTTACATCACTAGCATTCGTAAACTCGATAAAAGGTTCATCACGTTTAGCAGGGGTAGCAATGACTGTAGGCTCTAACAAAGCTTGTTTTTGTGCTTTGGCGGCTTTCATCACATCAAATGCTTCGAATTGATTTGGTGAGGACTTGCCGTTGTCTGGATCGGTTGATACCACTGGTTTAGGACGTTGTTGCAAGCCCCTTACTATCGAATTCCCCAAGGCATTGCCAAATGCGTCTACAGCAACATTTTTAAAGTTCCAACTCTGTTTTCCACCCAACGCTCTATTTACACCATAGCCTACCGCACTTCGACCAATATTGGCAGCAAAATCTAAGGCGAAATTACCTAAATCAGTATTTGCTGCTTCATTAGGCAGTTTACCACCTAAACTAGCGGTTACAGCGGCTGAGGCAACATTAGCCCAACTAAAGTTAGACGGTTTACCTACTAATTTATTAACTGCTGCGCCAGTAATTGCTCCAGCAGCACCGACAATACCTCGCCCTAAAGGATTAAGGTTTTTACTTACATTCGTAAACGTACCTGATGCAGTAGAGCCTGCACCTAAAGCGTCACCAAGCCCTTGAGTAACACCTGCAGAGACCCCTGCTCGTGCAAATGCTCCCAAGTCAAAACCATTTTGTTGGTCTAATGCGATTGCCGTGGCTTGCCCTGCTGCATTTCCTGCCATAGCAGATAATGCCGCGGCCGTTGTTTTGCCAATTTCTTCTCCAACATAAGGACCTAGAGCCTGAGTGGCGATATAGGTTACCGCAATAGTTACGGCAATAATTATAATGGTTGCAATACCATTACATCCCGCCTCTTGTGGTGGTGGCAGGTAGCCCAATATGGGGGTGGTGTCACCAATGGCTTGGTTGATGTCCATCGGTTTGATGGTGTCAAAGCTGTTTTGGTTGTTGGCTTTTTGCGGTATCTCTAGCGTTTGTCCTGTGGTTAAGTCGCTTGTTGGGCTGTTACCTAGTCCATTAGCATCGGCTATTACGTACCAAAAGTCGGGGCTACCATAAAATAGCGTGGCAACACTGCGTAAGGTGTCGCCTGCGCGTACTTGATAGCTTTGTTTGCTACTGCCTTGTTGTACATTAACACCGCTAAAATGTTGGTTTTTAACGCGTATTTTACCGCCAATGGTTTCGGTAAAATCCTGCCCATTAGGCAGTTTTGTGGTGATTGTTTTAGTTTCGGTTAATTCACCTAAGTAATTGCCATTCGCGTACATGTAATGGCTGTTGGTGAGGTTTTTGGCTTCGGTGAACTCTATTTGTTTTTTAATTGAGATAGTGCCATAAATAGGTTCAACAATAGTACCTTCTTCAAGCTCCCTATCTATAAGATCTTGATTGATAATACCTCTTTTGGGGGCTTTATCTGCATAGGTTTCTTTTTGTGTTCCCGTTTGTTTCTTTTGTAATTTACCATCGGCAGATACATCAAAGTAACGGGCTTTTATATCGCCTATTTTTTTATTGTCGTTTTTGTCTTTAGTGGTTTCTTCTATGGCAATACGGTTACCTGTGGCGTCATAAAAGTTTTGGGTACTGCCGGTGGTAAAGTCACCTGCACTGGCGGCCACTTTTTTTCCTGTGACGGTGCTTTCTAAGTAGCTTTGACGACCGATNTAGTCATAAGTAAACTGCTGTTTGTAAGCATCAGGCAAGCTATCAGGGGTNNTTTCACCTTTCGCTTTTTGCTCATACGTCATNNNANTTAAACGATTGGCGTTGTCGTAGGTGTACACCACCTCATTAAGGTCTTGTGCTTTTTCAGTAAACTTTTCTGGTAACTGTGCTAGAACTTTATCTTTTTGATCATCAGTACCATAGATAATCGTGCTTGCGATTTGATCAAGCGTACTTTGTAAGTCACTTGCTCCGTTAGTTTCTCCCCACCCTTTTTGGGTTACTGTTTGTACTTTACCACTGTCGGTGTAAGTAAATATTTGTTGTTTTTCAATAACTCTCGATAAGTCAATCGGAACAGGATAACTTCCACCTTGATAACCAAAATGAGCGTATTTTTGCGTTCCGGGGGTAAAGTACTCTGTTGTTTTGGTGGTTTGTCCTACCAAGTCATACGCATGTGAAACACTATTTGCCCAGCCAATATTCGCCCAGTTACGTTGTGTGCGTTGGTCGTATAAATTAACGGTTGAATTACCCTTACCTAACGGTGATAACGTATACGTTTGCTGGGTATTGGTTAACTGCCCTTGGTCGTTATACGCTAACTGCTGTGCCTGATAGCCTTTATTACCAATAATAAAGTCGATACGGTTGGTATTATCATAATGATAATACTGTCCTTGCTTGCTAATGCCTATTTGACCATTACTTTCAAGGTTACCTGCATCTATCACCACTTGGCTCATGTTGTCGTAGGTAAAGAAGTAGGTTTCGCTTTTTGCCGCTTCGCCAATGCTCATATTACCTGTGGTGCTTACGGTAGTATTGTTATTTTCTTGTGCGGTAAAGGTAAACACTAGGTTGTCAATAAATTCAGTAGGCGGCGTACCTGTTAATAACCCCGTTTGTGGGTCAAAGGTTAACCACGATAACGCTTCTGGAATAACTACCTCAGGGGTGTCGCTAGTCTGCGCGTTAACTTGTGCTGTTAGGGTGTTTGCTTTGACTAAATTAGGTGCTATTAACGTATTGTCACTCACCCGTGTAGTTGGCGCTGACAAGCTTAACATACTATAACGCGCACTTGCGGGAGTGTTAACCACGGGCATAATGTGTACGTTGTTGGCGTTTGTGCTGGTGCTGGTGTCTGCTTTGCTGTTTGCTTTTATGCTTGCTTTAGCCTTTGCTTGGCTTGCTTGACTTGATTGACTCGCTATCACTAAACCAAAACGGGCATTACCACTAAGCCCACTAAAGTAATCGTTGGCATTAATACGAATGGTTTTGTTGACCACACCTTCAATCGTGCCGATGGGTTTTGCCTGTGGCCCATTAACTTGAAGGCTAAACTCGCCTTGCTGTTGCTCGCCTTGAGCATTGGTGGCGATAACGCGCACTCGACTGCTACCTACCGCTTCTAAGGTTGGTATGCCGCTTAATTCGCCTTGTTTTTGTTGTAGCCAGTCATTGGCTGGTAGCGTTTGATAACTACCATCGGCTTGTTGACGTTCAAGCTGATACGTTAGGTTATCGCCTAAATCTGCAAACGCTTCGTTAAGCGAATAGCTAAAGTAGTTGTTGTACTCTAGTTGTTGATCCGTTAGCGGCACTAAGGTTATGACTTTTTGGGCGGTTACATTAAGTTGTACGTTAACTTGTGTACTCGCGCCTTGGTTGTCGGTAGCGGTTAAGCTAATGGTGTACTGCTTAGCACCTTCAAGTGGTGTTTGACCATAGAGCTCTTGGGTTTCGCTATTATAATGTAACCATGACGGTAACCCCGAGACGCTAACCTTTACCTTGGCTTGCTCTGCATCACTAAAGTTAACGGTACGACGGTAAAATACGCCTTCTTTAACGCTGCTTTGGGTGATACCGTGATAACTTGGCGCGGTATTTAAGGCGTCAACCGTGAGGGTAAATTGCTGGGTAATAGTGTCGCTACCATCACTGACTTTAACTTGAATAAGGTAGTTACCCGGCTCGTTTATTTGGCCACTAAACACCCCCGTATTAGCGCTTAATATTAGCCCTTGCGGCAGCGCACTTGTGGTAAACCCTGTTTGCTCACTACCCACTAAGACGGTGGCGCTATAGGTTAAGGCGTCTTGGTCAGCATCTAAAAAATAGTCGCTTATGTCGTACTGTATTGGCGCTTTTTCATCAACCACTAAGTTGGCTATAGCACGCCCTACGGGCGCAAAGTTGTCAGGCAGGGTATTGCCTTGTGCTAATGCGCTTAATTCGCTTGCCGTTTTATTGAGCTTGGTATCTCCCTTGTTAAAACTAATGGTTTCAAGTTGATAACGACTGCGTACAAACCAACGGTTAATACGCACTAGGTTTTGGCTTTGTTTTAGATGTAACACAAGGTCATTACCGTCTTGGTAAAAGTCGACGTCATTAAGGTTAACGCCATTAAGTTGTAAATTGTCGTGTCCTTGAACGTCGTAAAGAGTGTCGTTACCATCACCTAAGTTGTACACATAAGTGTCGTTACCACGACCGCCATTGAGTATGTCGTTACCTGTGCCGCCAATAACGGTGTCATTACCGCGACCTGCGTAAATAACATCGTTGCCTTGACCCGCGTCAATGGTGTCACTGCCGCGCCCTGCACGAATACTATCGTTACCCTTGCCTGTTTGATAATGCAAACCATCTCGCTTGTATTGGTAATTAAGTTGGTCATTACCCTCACTACCCACGACAGTTAAGGCGCTCAATATGTCCCGAACGCTCCATGTTTCGCCTCCTGTAAAACTAAAGCGCTCTATGCGTGAACCATTGCGAACATACCAGTCTTTTATAGTAATAGTGTCATTATTAGTAAGCTCAATGAACATGTCTTTTTCATTTGTGGTTATTGTAATATTACTTGGCGTAATTCCCTCGCCAAAGGCTAAGGTGTCTCGCCCTGTAATATCATAAAGGGTGTCGTTGCCATCACCTAAGTTGTATAAATAAGTGTCGTTGCCGCGACCGCCATTGAGTATGTCGTTACCTTGACCTGCGTCAATGGTGTCATTACCACGACCTGCGTAAATAATATCGTCACCTTGACCACCGTTAATGATGTCTTTACCATAGCCGCCTTTTAAAAGGTCGTTGCCTGTGCCGCCTATTAATACATCGTTACCATAACCGCCGTCAAGCGTGTCGCTACCTGCACCACCGTCAAGGGTGTCTTTGCCATAACTACCTTTTAAAAAGTCGTTGCCTAAACCGCCTTGTAATTGGTCATTGCCATAACCGCCTTTTAAGGTGTCATTACCCGCACCAC
>JAESPQ010000047.1 GCA_016765535.1 Alteromonadaceae bacterium
CGTCAGTTATCAAGCAAATTAGCTAATAATTTATTAAAAGGTCGCGCAAGCGGCCTTTTTTGTATTTAATTGACTTTAGCGAATTGAGAGTTTATTTTTTATGCTAGACCCTAGACCCTAGACCCTAGACCCTAGACCTTGCGTAAGTTGTAGGTCGTCCCGAGGACCCGAGGCGCGACAATTAAAATGTTACGCTCACCGCACAGACATAGAAGAAAGATAGTTATTTTATGAATACTCAACACGACTGCTTTACTTCTTTTGATCAAGATATTAGTGCTTATCAACTACCTAATAAATTTACCTTTCCGTTTTATTACGATCCTCATCCTTTAGCATTATTAGCCGCAAAACAGTTACAGCAGCATTTAACCACACAAACGCTTTGGCAACACAATTTTGGTTTGAACAAAAACGATGATCAAGCCAGTGCTATTGGTAAAATGTTTGGTGTTTTAGTGGTAGAAAATTCGCAAGGTGAGCTAGGCTACTTAAGTGCCTTTTCTGGTAAATTGGCTGATAAAAGTGTATTGCTCCATTTTGTGCCCCCCGTATTTGATATGCTCACTAAAGAGGGTTTTTTCTTAAGCCAGCAGGCGGTGATTAATGGACTCAATGCTCAGTTGCAAATTTTGGAAAGTGATATTGATTTTTCTCATATTAGTCAACAGTTAATTATTGAACAAGCAGTGGCAACAGCAGCAATACAAGCACAGCAAGCGTTAATGGCAATAAATCGCAAACAACGCAAAGAACAAAGGGCGCAAGCAAAGAATCATTTAACGACTGAGCCGTTAATACAATTAAAACAACAATTAGCTAAAGAAAGCGTGGCGCAAAAAAATGAATTAAAGGCGCTAAAGGCTTTTTGGCAAGTAAAAATAGCTAAACTTGAACGGCAAGTTGAAAGTAAGTCTAGTAAGATTTTAGCCTTAAAGAATGAACGCAAGCAATTATCAAATAGCTTACAACAGCAATTATTTGCGCAATATCAGTTTTTAAACTGCCAAGGTGTAAAACAAGATCTTAATGCCTTATTTAAAGACTCTGCTACTCATATTCCACCCGCTGGTGCAGGTGACTGCGCGGCACCTAAGTTATTACAATATGCATTCAAAAATAGATTAAAACCTATTGCACTGGTCGAATTCTGGTGGGGAGCTTCACCTAAATCGGCAATACGTCGCCATGGTAATTATTATCCTGCTTGTCGGGGTAAATGTGAACCTATTTTAAAGCACATGCTAACGGGAATGTTAGTCGATGAAAATTTATTATTAATTAACCCCGCAGAAAATAAAGAACTACCTATTATTTATCAAGACGATGACATTGTAGTTGTTAATAAACCCGCTGAGTTTTTATCAGTACCAGGAAAAACGATTAAAGATAGCGTTTATGAACGTATTAAACAGCAATTTCCTCATGCTAGTGGCGGTATTATTGTACATCGACTCGATATGTCTACTTCGGGTCTTTTGGTACTAGCATTGCACCCGCGCGCTCATAAAGGTTTACAGCAGCAGTTTATAAACCGAACAGTAGATAAGCGTTATGTGGCACTTATTAGCGGTGTGCCAAATACTGAAGAAGGCGTTATTAACTTGCCATTACGTCTTGATTTAGATGACAGGCCTAAACAGCTAGTGTGCGAGCAACATGGAAAACCAGCAGAAACTTATTGGCAGCTTATGAGTCAATCAAAAGATGAACAATATAAAAATGATGGTAATAGTAAAATTTATCTTTATCCCAAAACAGGGCGCACTCATCAATTAAGGGTACATTGTGCACATGTTTTGGGGTTGAATTTACCCATAGTCGGTGATGATCTATATGGCACTAAAGGTGAGCGTTTGTGTTTACATGCCCAATCATTAAGTTTTACACATCCAGTGACGAAAAAGCCAATGCATTTTGAAGTACCTGAAAAATTTTAAACCTAATGGTAACACGCAACTAAGCATTAACAGGCGAGCAAATAGCCAACATTCCGGACGGTTTTTATGATCAAAGGTTCTTTAGGATCGTCATTGAATTTCTTTCTGAGTCTGGAAATACGTAAATCGATTGATCGATCAATACCATCATAAGGCAAACGAAATATTTGTTGATGTAGGTATTCTCGTTCGGTAATAACGCCTACATTTTGTGCTAAAAGCCATAGTAAATCGAATTCGGCACTCGATAATAAAACCTCTTGTTGTTGGTTTTTCACCGTACGTTTGCTGGCATCAATAACGATATTATTTTCAAAGCAATGAATAATATTATTGCTAGGGTTTTGTAACAGCTTTGTTTGTCGGCGTAATTGCGCTCTAATATGTGCGAGTAATACTCGCGGTTGAATGGGTTTTGCGAGATAATCATCTGCACCTACTTCTAACCCCGTAACTTCATCAATATCATCCCCTAATGCCGTTAACATAATAATTGCGCCATTAAAGCTATCACGAATATTTTTACAAAGGGTTAAACCGTCAATACCGGGTAACATTAAATCTAAAATAATAATATCAGGTTTAAAGTCAGTTATTGTTTGATCAATTTTTTCGCCATCGTTAAGGCAGATAATATTAAAACCATTAGTTTGTAAATATTGGCTAATAAGTTGTTGTAATTCAACATCATCATCAACTAATAAAATATTTTGCTGAGCTATCATTTGTTTTAGCCTTATTAGAAGAAAAAATTAAAAGGAAAGTTAAAAAGCAAAAGGATTAACTAAGGTGAAATCACCTTCCTGTTTAGGAATGCTAAAACTTAGCCATATTTTATGAGGCATACGTCGACAAAAATCGCTTTTAGTTTGTACCACTTGTAATTGCTGTTTTTGCCAATGCAAAGTAAAAAAATCTATCGTGGTGCAACCGTTAGACATAAGTTGTAAATTAACCTTGTTATCGGTAATCATTAAACCATAAATTTTGGCTAATTTATCTGTTTTGTGCATGTTGTTTACGGTTAATTTATTGGCGAGAACGGTAATGCTGTTAATGGCTAAAATGCTAACAGCGATACTGCCAAGTATAAGCGCCCTTGCTAAAAGACGATGTAATGTTATTTTCATTTACTTCCCCTTATTTATGGTATTTTTTTAAGTGTATTTAATCTGCTTCACTGTTGTTAGTTTTATTTTGTAGTGACTATGTATCTGTTTGTAGCGATACATAAAGAACTAAAATTGATAACCAATAAAAGCTTCGAGTCGTAACCATTCGTCTTTGCCATTGTCATTATCTGCTTTGTTACGAATAACATGACTATTTAAGCCAATGTTTAGCTGTTTATTAAATTGATAATTAACGCCTAATGCGAGTGATTTTCGCCATTCTCTACTCCAGTTTACGGTAACAGGATCATCTTCAAGGTAGTGTAGTTTATTGTAGTTAAATAGTAGGTAACTACTCATTTTTTCTGTTGGAGTGTAGTTTAAACGACAGTATAAATTAGTATTATTGTAGCTATTGAAAACATCTAGAGCTCTTTTTTGTCGATGCTGAGCACCAAAGCTAGCATTAAAATGAGTGGATATTTTAAAAGCATATTCTAGCCAAGGCGTGGTAATAGTTGAATTATTTATAATATCGATACTATTAAATGTTTTTTCTCGTTTTTCTAAACCAAACTTCAATCGATTATTATAGATTGGCAGGCTGAGTAAAAATTGAATTCCTTGATCATTTAATCTTTTCTTACCCGCATAAAAATGACTGCGATTACGATATCTCAGATCAAATAGCCATTGCTTTGTAATGATTAAAGAAATATTACTATCAAATTTAATTTGTTGATAATCATCTCTATTTTGAATTTGTTGTCGATAAAGTGATAGTTTATTCGACCAAAATAAGGCTGTTTTTTTGCCAAAAACGGTAAAATGCTTTTTAGGTGCATAACGATAAAAACCTTTTAATTGTTCTGCGTTGTAATAACTGCTTTGCCTTTCTGTTTGCTTGCCACGGTTAACTAAAATGTCTTCTTCACTCACATCAACTTCGTAACCGTCTTGCCAGTTAATATCACCAATGTATTCATAGATAGGAAATTGTGAACTAATACTATCAATGCCCGAATAGAGAGTTGCAGTTAAGCCAAAACGATGGATTCTGTGTTTATTCTTGTTTGATTTTTTTGGTAAACGCTTTTGTAGTGCTTGCAGTTTAGTTAATTCGTTAGCGCTTAGCGGAAGTTGGTAAAGATGCTCTATTACGGTTTCTGCTTTATCATATTGATTTAATTTTAAATAATTAATGACTAATTCAATGTTAATACGTTTATGATCTTGATGATTAATTTTTAAGTTTTCTAAAATAGTAATAGCTTGATTGTTTTGATGTGTTTGTCGTAATGAAATGGCTTGTTTTAGTAAGGACACATCACTTATTTGTGCTGCATTAACATTAACGCTAAAAATTAGCGCTAATATAACGAGACTAAATTTACTGCCATTTTTTTCACGCTTGTAAAAAAGACGGTAAATATAGTGATAAGTGTTAATAATCAAATTCAATACCATTATCGTCGCTGAGATCTTTTTGCCAAATATCCTCTCCTTTTAAATAATCCATTAAATCGCTGTTATCTAAGTTGTTAATTGTTTTTTCTTCATTTCCTTGCACACCAACGCTTTTTGGCAACTTATCAATAGTATTATTTATTGTATTGTCAATAAGCTCTTGTTGTGGATCATGAGTCATTTTGTTATTAAGTAATTCACCTTTATTAAGTGGTGCAATAAACTCATTATTTTGCTCTTGTTCAAAGGTATCGATGTTCAGTATTTCATCTAATGCTAAGTCATCAAAATCATTCAGGCTATCAATACTGTCTAAATCTTCTATGTTATCAGTATTTTTTAACATACTTTGGCTTGGTTTGTTATTTAGCAGTGAATGCTCCTGTTTGATAACTTGTTGTTGATCTAAATGGTTAATTTCACTTTCTAAAAGGGTTGAAATATCATCAATAGATTGTAATATTTGATCATCATTTAATGTTTGAATATTGTTTGCTTGTGAGTCATGAGAACTATTAAGCGTTTGCTGAGTTTGCTCAACTGTTGGTATTTGCTCTTGTACTGCCTCAGTGGCATTAGCAAAGTTAACGAAGGTAAAAAATAATAAGTTCGTCAGTATGAGCTTATTTAGCATCACCAACTCCTGTTGATTTAATGATGACTGGCCAATAAAAGTTAATCTGGGCACCACCACGCTTACTATCGCTAATATCAACATTACCTTGATGCCAGTTGGCAATTTGTTTTACTATGGCTAGCCCTAAGCCGTAGCCACCTGATTTTCTGTCACGACTACTATCAAGGCGTTTGAAAGGTTCAAATAGTTCTACTCGTTGTTGTTCTGGAATACCTACCCCGTCGTCAGCTACCCATAAATGCTGCATTTTTTCACTAACCCTAAAACCTATTTCAATATGTTGATGTGAATATTTTAGTGCATTAATTAATAAATTTTCTAATGCCCTAAATAAATAACGCTTATCAGCACTGCAACAAGCATTATTTTCATAGTTAAATTTAATGCTAATATCTTGATTAATTATCTCTGTATTTTTCAGTAGTTGCTGAAAAAACTCTTTAAGCTGTATTTCCTCAATAAATAGTTTAGGACTTTGTCGTTTTAGTTTAGAAAACGTTAGCACTTCATCAATTAGTTTCTCTAGTTCATTGAGATCTTTTTCAATGCCTAATAGATGTTGATTTTCTGTTATCCCTTGTGGTGTTTCTAGCATTGCTAAGCGAAAACGTATGCGTGTTGCAGGGGTTCTTAGTTCATGAGAAATAGCACGGATCATTTCATCTTGCGCGGTTAATAGTGCATGAATACGAGCTGACATTGAGTTAACTGTATTTGATAGTTTACCAATACCATCATGGCTTGGTGTTGTTGGCATTGATAAGCTTTTATCATGACCAATTTGTTCTATCTGTTTATCGACCGCAGCTAAGCGTTTTTCTAAAGGGCGTACTAGCCAATAAACACTGCTCGCCATTAAGAATAAGGTAATAATTATGAGTGTTGCAATTAGCGGAAAGGGAAACCATTCAAACATACTAATGCCGCCCAATACTAAAGCATAAGGGCTATTACCCAATGGGGCATAGGCCATTAAGCTTGATTCACTACGGGTAGAATTTTTTAATACCACGGCAATATTACCTTTTTTAATGGTACGAATATTACTACTCGGTAAATGTAAGTTAGCGACACTTTTTAATTGAATGGGATAATTGAACATAGTACGTAGTTTTTCTAAGGTAACTAAACGTTGAGCATTTTTATGTCGTCCTAATTCGTTCAAAACTAAAAAAGCACTAATGCGTACTAACGAACTGCCAAAGTCATTTAAATGGGTAGTCAAATAATTTTGACTGTTGGGTAAACGTATAAATACTTGGCCTTCGCTAAGTTGGGCGTTAAGGTTAAAAATAAAATTTTGTTGATTTAAACGCTTTAAATCAGCTTTTTTTAAAGGACCATGATTAAAAGTATATTGTTTAAAGGTGAGATCGGTTAATTTCTCTATCGCTAGTAACCACTGCTGTCGCTGTTCACCATGATGACGAGCAACACCTTCACCAATAAGCTGAAAGGTACCACTATAATTTTGTTTTATATGCATATTAATACGATATTTATTAGTGTAATAAGTCGCAATAGAGAGCAGCAATATAATGGCTACCATCGCTAATAATATACCGACATATATACGAATAAAAATACTACGCATTAGTTGCGCCTCTATAAACTAGTTATACTGACCTATAGCAAGTATAGATATTGCTGATATGTGAGTCGTTATTACTAAAATAAAACCATTGTAACGTGAAAATACCCATTAAGTGTATTGTCATCGTGTAGCGCATTGTATCGGTTTGTAGCTATTGTTGTTTATTCTTTTAGTGTCAGCTGAGCACTACCTTAGCGGTTAAATACCTTGCCAATGTTAAATTTAAGTTAAAAATGTTGTTTATTCAAGCTTTATAAAAAGACTGTTTTTATGATGATAACGCTACAATCAGATACATAATTACAAAATACCTCACTATAAACAATGATATTCCCTGTCAGTATTAATAGCGTCTTTGCTAATAAAATAATTTATTTTCATTTTTGTTTTTTATTAGTTATGGGCATTAATCTAAATGAGGAATACAAATTATGTTAAAAAAATCATTAATCGCCTTAATTGTTTTTGCTAGTGCAACAACAATGGCGGGTACAACAATAAAATCATTTAACACCTTAAAAACAGATCAAACTCGTATAGTAGGGGGTACAGAAGTGACACCACATTCACTACCTTATCAAGTTTCCATTCAATCAACTAGCGGTAGTCATTTTTGTGGTGGTTCAATTATCGCTGATAATTTAATTTTAACTGCCGCGCATTGTATGGATGGTGTTGATGGCAATAAGCCTAATATGCAAGTTAGAGTAGGCGCACATAGCTTAACTGATGGTTCGGGGCAAGTGATACAAGTAGTGACTACCTACACTAACCAAGAATATCCTAAGCTATCTAAAGATTTAGCGATTTTAAAATTAGCCAAAAAAATAACCGATAAAAATGCTAAAGCAATTACTTTAGCTGATGATGCTTTTTTTAATAAAAATATTAAAGTAGGTACAGCGTTAAAAGTTTCAGGCTGGGGGACTCTAACCTCTGGAGGCAATATGCCTGAAAAATTAATGGCAGTAAATGTACCTTACGTCAGCAATGAAGTTTGTAATAGCGCAACAGCTTATAATGGGAAAATACAAGCGACTGAAATTTGTGCAGGTGAAAAAACGGGAGGTAAAGACTCGTGTCAAGGTGATAGTGGTGGCCCCCTAGTAATTAGCGACGGTAAAAAATTCGTACAAGTTGGTGTTGTTAGTTGGGGAGAAGGCTGTGCTATGGCAAATAAATATGGTGTTTACGCTAATATTGCGTCGTTAAGAACATGGATTGATAGTGCTGTTGCAGGTAATGAAGCACCATCTGGATTAAATAATGCTGGTGGTGATAACGGTGGTGGCACAGGTGATACTGGCGGCGGTGCTGTAGAGCCGAGTTATTTTGCCCTTGAGCAAGTGATTAGTTATAAGGCTGGTGATGAAGCACTAGAAATGATTTTAGATGTGCCAGAAGATATTAATGTGCTTTACGTGGCTACACGCGGCGGTGAAGGGGATGTTGATATTACCACAGAACGTTTAATCAAAGAGGGTGAAGAAGACTCGTGTGATGAGTTTTCTTGTGATGATGGTAGCGATTACTTTATGTCGGCTAATGAAGGCAATGAAGAAGTGCTGATTATTGAACGTCCACAACAAGGCGAATGGAAAATTAGCTTTAGTTCTTTTGCTGAATTTTCAAATGTTAACATGGTTATTTTTGCCCATTAATCACTGCTTCCCCTTAAAATAGTGATTTATTAAAAAACATATTCAGCATATTAAAATTTCAGTGCTACTTTGGGCTGAAATTTTTATTTTGAAATTTATTTGTAAAAACTTGTGTCTACTATTACCTAAGTCTGTTTTTGACTTATTTGCAGAAAAGGTGAGCTTATGTGTAGTACTCCACGACCTAAACGAAAAATTAAATCAGCCAGCACAGGGACGGTAAGTGGTACGATGTTGTCAAATTTAAGCGCGCAAAATCGTGCTGATTTTGTAAAACGAGCCAATAGTGCTGATGATCGCCGCCACCAAATACAACAGCAAATAGCTGAAAAAAAACAAGCACTGTCTTTTGTTGGTCATAATGTTAAAAAAGTGATAAAAAACAAAAAAGTGTCAACAAAAAACTGGAGTTACTGGTTAGTTGATGCCAGTATTAAAGAGATATTTATGATGTTGTTTTTAGGTAAGCCGTATAAACATTAAGCGTTTTTATTTAGCTATTTACAACCACCATTTTTTTAATTTATTTTAAGTTTACATGACTCACTACCTTTCTGATATTCGTGTTGCTGCGTTAGCAAAAAATCCTGTGATTAAATTTTTAGGGCCACTAATTGATCGTATTACTGGTTTAAATAAATTACAACATTTATATCGTCAGCATCAATTTTCAGGATTAGACAAACAAACCTTTAGCACTAAATTATTACAAGTACTCGGTGTACAAATTTTAGGTAGTGATAATATTCTTGATAAAATTCCAGAGCATGGTCGCTGTATTGTGGTTTGCAATCATCCTTATGGCATGATCGAAGGGATAATTATTGCCAATTTACTGACTCAAAAACGTCCTGACACAAAAATAATGGCCAATGTTGGCTTACAAATTTTTAAAGAAATTAAAGACTATTTTATTTTTGCTGATCCCTTAAAACCCAAATCTCCAATTAATAATGTTGCGATAAAACAATGCTTTAAACACTTAAAAAATGATGGTGTGCTGGTGTTATTTCCTGCGGGTCGAGTCTCTTTTTATCAAAAAGATCAAAAAATAATTAGTGATGGTGACTGGGATCGCTTAACCGTACAATTGATGAATAGAACCACGTCACCGATACTAACTGTTTTTATTTCAGGTACTAACAGTAAACTTTTCCACCGTATGGGACGTATTTATTATCGTTTTCGTCTTTTGATGTTAGCGCGAGAAATGTTGAAATTAGATCACCATACAATAAAATTATTAAGCACTAATATTATGAATGCAGAACAATTTAGCGAGTTTAAGGATAAAAAAATGATCAATGATGTAGTTCGTTTACAATGCTATTTAAACGATGAGCGCTATATTATTCCTTGGCAAATAGACGAACAACCTCCCGTTATGGCAGAGCTGATCGCGCCTAGTGATAAAACCTTAATGCAAAGTGAACTTGCTAATTTATCCGAGCAGCAGCACTTACTTGATTACCGTAGTTTTTCTGTTTATTACGCCTACCAACGGCAAGCACCACAATGTATTCGCGAAATTACTCGTTTGCGTGAACAGACTTTTCGTGATGAAAATGAAGGTAGTGGTCAGTCATGCGATACTGATAAATTTGACGAAACTTATATGCACTTATTTATTTTTGATAATAAAAATAATGAAATTATTGGTGCTTATCGCATTGGTTTAACTGATCAATTACTTAAAAGTGGCGATCAGTCGTCGTTGTATTTATCACAAATGTTTAATTTTTCAGCCAACTTTATTAACCAACAACAACCCTGTATGGAAATGGGACGCTCATTTATTGTTAAAGCACATCAGCATAGTTTTTATGGTTTATTATTATTATGGAAGGGTATTGGCGCATTTGTCTGTCAAAACCCGCAATATCGTACGTTATACGGTACGGTATCGCTAAGTAAATTATATGATCCACGTTCTATTACCTTAATTAATAAAATTATGGTGACTGACACTGATGCAGTACACCCTAAAATAGCGTTTGAAAATAGTCTACATCCTGAATTGGTCAGTTTTCTAACTAAGCATACTGTAACCGCCGAACAGTTATCATCATTGGTTAAAGGGATAGAGCAAGACAGTAAAGATATTCCTATTTTATTAAAACAATATCATAAGCTAAGGGCGGTATTTCATTGTTTGGGCATCGATGGTAACTTTAATACTACACCCGGTTTATTACTCAGTGTTGATTTGCCAAAAGCACCAGATAAGCTGTTAAAGTTATATTTAGGTGTAGGCAAAGATGCTTACCTAGCCTATAAAACCTAGCTTGTAAAACTAATTATTTTAAGGTTTCGCTATTTTAAGGCTTAGTTATTTCAAGCCTTAAAAACGGCAACTGTACTGTTGCCGTTTAATGTTATCGAAATAATTGAATTGGATTAGTTTGTGCCGCTCTTGATGAACAACACAAGTTTTGCTTTGTTCGACACAAATATGGCTAATACTGACTGTTTTTGCATCAAATCTTTCCATATTAACCGAGTAAGAGCCTTCGTTTTCTTGAGATAAATGAAAGCTTTTAAACTGTTCGCGAGTGGCATTTTTAGGACAAACAAGTTCTTTGAATTTATTTTTTCGCTGCTTTTCAATATAGGCAAAATTAACCCCTGACGAAGTAAAAGGTTGCTGTTGTTTAGTTAATTTTAGGTTTTTACCATCCCATTGATAAAAAAATACTTCTGCCGTTGATTTAGTTAGGTTTCTAGGGAATATCGCTAATTGAAAGGGTTGGTAAATGGTTAAGTCAAGGGCTTGTAGTAGCGTGCTAGCAGAGTCATTACGCTCTGTACTATCAATTGCCGCCATTAAATGAGGAATAAGCTGTCCACGACTAACAAAGGTTTGTTCTCTGTCATCACCGATAGGAACACAAGCTTGATAAAAATTAAGCAAGGCTAATGATACCCCCTGTTTATTTACTGCTAACCAAGTACCATTTCCCTGTGGATCAACAGGATAAAGAGCATTTTCATGCTCTGTAGGAGGTAACGCTATTGGACGAGTTCGCTGTTCATCACGATTGAAAAATAACTCATAACCATTATCGGTAAGTAAGTAACTTAAAGTACACATAATTAATTAGCATGGCGCATAGTTTTATAAAGTTTACCGTTAATGCGGTTTATTAGCTTGTTCACGCAAATAAGTAGCCGTTGCAGGGGCAATACCAAAATGTAGTGGTAATGTGTGTTGTTGCTGCAATGCAATTTGTGCGATCATCGCATAATGATGCACTGCATGGCTTGCAGCAAATACTAATTCACGTGCTACCGTAGTTTTAACGGTTTCTACCTGACAATTAGAAATAGAAACTTCGGTGGATAAGGTCACTAGATTACTCAACTGATCAGCGGTTAATGAGGTTAACCATTGGCTAATATTAACAATTTTTGCTAATGCTATACTTGGTGTTGTTTCAATATCACTGTGACGCTCGCGTTTATCATAATCGATGTGTTTATTTTCTAGCCCTAATATAATCGCTTGATAGTGATCGATAATATGGCGAATATGAGCACCTGCTGAACTAATAAAGTTAGGTTTTATTACTTCATTATAATGGTGTGTCGAAACAGTATTTAAGTAATCCTTTGCTTGTGTTAATACTTCTAACTGACTGTTTATCATTTGATTTTTAACCTGCAGCGTGCTGCGTTATTAACATTTGTTTTGATCATTATTATAGTAACCGTATGCTTAAGTCTATTTACCTTAATGTTACAGACCTAACTTTGTCATAAATTATTACATTTGTATGCTTAAATAATTATATGGTTGTCTTTGTTATTCCTTTTAGTATCGTAAACACATAAAACTGAAATAAATACAGGATAGCGAATACGATAGTGAATACCTGAGTTATCTACATAGGTATGTTAAATTATGATCTTGAATAGGCTCTAAGAGCATACTAAAACCAGCACTTTTTATTATTTAATTTTAAATATCAGTATATTAAGTATAGCCTTTAATTAAAGTTAATTATTAATTAAGCGCAATAGCTAATTTAGGTGAACGTGCCTATATTTAGGTAAAAATATCAATTTATTGAGCTAGAATAAATATTAGTCTCTTTAACGTCATTATTAATAAATAAAAGTATATATTTAAGCTAGAATCTTAGTTTAGGTTATTAAAAATCAAATAAAAATCAAATAAAAATGGAACGTTTATGTTTGCGCAAACCACTATCGCTAAAAAAATTCATATTGTGTTGGTTGTTATTGCTGTGGTGCTATTAACCACCTCAGTGATGTTTTTCTCTTATGATGAAACAGAATTGGCTGAAAGTTTAGTTGAGAAAAACTTAGAAAGCACGGCACTAAGTTATTTTGATTCAGTGAACACCATGATGTTAACTGGCACAATTGCGCAGCGAAAATTAGTGCAGGATAAAATATTAGCGCAAAAAACTATTATTGAAGCGCGCATATTACGCGGTCCGCAAGTAGTTAAATTATTTGGCGCTGGTTTTGCTGATGAAAAAGCACAGAGTGATTTTGATAGACAAGGTTTAGCGGGACAAAAAGCGTTCAATTTAACGAATAAAAATGGCAAACGTATTATGGAATTTATTATGCCTATTCGTGCTAGTAAAAATTATCGTGGTACTGACTGTTTAGGATGTCACCAAGCACAAGAAGGCGATATTTTAGGGGCGGTTAAAATGTCGTATGACTTATCAATTGTTGACAGTAAAATTAGTAGTTCGGTCTTTAAAGCGGGGATCATGCAGCTAATTATTACTGTTATTGGTTTTAGTCTTTTAAGTTTAACTATTACTAAACTAGTATTATTTCGTTTAAAGCGCCTACGTAATACTATTCATGAAGTGGAAAAAAATCTTGATTTAAATAAAAAAATTACGGTACATCACCAAGATGAATTAGGTGCTGTCAGTCAAGCATTAAATGCGATGATGTTAAAATTTAAAGAGGGTTTTTTAACGGTTTCAAATGCTACTGAGCAATTAATTGAGTCAGCCAAAGATGTTGATCAAATATCTGAGTTAACTAAAGCCGCGGTGCTTAGCCAAAAAAGTGGTACAGAATCTGTTGCAGCGGCTATTAATCAGTTAGATGCTTCTGCTAACGAAGTGCAAAGTAATACAAAAAATGCGGCAGATAAATCGGTGAGTGCTAGTGAAAAAGCAAGCCAAGGTTTAGCTTTAGTCGAACAAGCCAAGGCTGGTATTAATCAATTACGCGATGAGGTTATTGAAAACACCGCGATGATCACTCAACTTAATGAAAAAACCAATGAAGTAGGTACAGTGTTAGAAGTTATTAACTCCATTGCCGAACAAACTAACCTTTTAGCGCTTAATGCCGCGATTGAAGCTGCTCGTGCTGGAGAACAAGGACGTGGTTTTGCCGTGGTAGCAGATGAGGTACGGTCTTTAGCAACGCGCACCCGTGAGTCGATAGATCAAATTCAATCAACCATCAGTGGTTTACAGGTGGATGCCACCAGTGCGGTTAATTCAATGAATTCGGTGAGTCAACAGGCTGAAGAAAAAGCCACTGACGTTGAAAATGTAGCTAATTTACTTGTTGATATAACTCAAGAAATTAAAGAGTTGGATGATTTGAATTGTCAAATAGCCAGTGCCGCGGAACAACAAAATTTAGCGGCTGATGAAATCAATGTAAATGTTACTAATATTAGCAATGTTGCTGAAAAATCGAGTGAAGATGCGATAAAAGGTAAACACATTAGTGAACATTTACTTGCGCTAGCATATCAGTTGAAAGATGAAATGGGAAAATTTAAATTATAGATCCTAGAACTCTAGAATCCTAGAATCTAGGTTCTAGGGGGTCTTAGCACTTACGATAATCAACCATAAAAAAACCTCGCATAAGCGAGGTTTTTATTTTGTCTTTCAAGCTGTTGTAAATTTTAGTAAAAAGCGTCTTCTTTATTATGAATTTGTGGATCTTCCATTAAATCTTCAAACTCAACTTCAAAGCTATTGTTATTTACAACGTCTGCTAAATAGACTGTTTGGGTTGAACCATCTACCCAGGTTACTGTGCCACAACCTTTTTTACTACCGCACATCATACCAATATGTATATCTTGAAAATCCATTGCGCCTCCTCAATAAAGTATTTTTTAACAATTACAAAGATGCAATATCTTAGGTTGCTTATTTTTGTTTTAGTTCAATAAACTTAGTTCAATAAATGACCAAAAACATAATTAACAAGTGTTTGGTTTTTGGTTTTATTAAAGCTATTACCTTTGTAATGAATAAATCAGTATAGGTTAAAAACTATTCATTGCTAGTCGAATTAAGGATAAAAAGCACAACCTAAGGTTGTTTTTTTGCTAGCCCCTGTTACTGCTGGGCTGTTGCTAAAGATTTTTTTGTTATAAGCATAAGCCAACCAAGCAAAGGCCATGGCCTCTACACTATCAGAATCGATATCTTTATGATTAGTAAGACAAACTTCGTAGTTTGTTAGTTGCTGATTAAGCTCGTTTTTTAGGGTTTTATTATGAACTCCACCGCCACAAAGATAAACTTTTGCACTGTTACTAAGGCTTTTTATCTCGTTAGCAATAGTTATTGCGGTGAACTTTAATAATGTTGCTTGAATGTCTGCGGGGGATAAATTTAATGTTTTAATGCTAGGGTTAGCTAAATGTTGTTGTAACCAAGTGGGGTTAAAATATTCTCGTCCGGTACTTTTAGGTGCGGGTAAACTAAAATACTTATCATTGAGTAACAGAGTTAATAATTTTAGTTCTGCTTGTCCTGATGCAGCCCAATAACCATTTTCGTCATAGTGTTTAGTTGAGTGATGTTCTGCTTTGTTTAAGACAAACCAATCGTCCATTAATGCATTGCCAGTACCACAATCATAACCAATTAATGTTTTCCCCTGTTTTATGGCATTTAAGCTCGGTAAATAGCTAATATTGGCAATTCCACCAATGTTAACAACAAACACGTCATCATCATTGTCATTAAATACCATTTGATGAAAGGCGGGTACTAAGGGCGCACCTTGACCACCTAATGCCATATCTTTTTGTCTAAATTGACCAATAACCTTAATGTTAGTTAAACAAGCTAACGTTTGGCAACAACCTATTTGTAAGGTAAATGCATGTGGTTGATTTGGGCGATGGCGAATGGTTTGTCCGTGATTACCAATAGCGATAATATTGCTAGGCTGCAATTGCTGTTGTTGTAAAAATTGCTTGATGGTTTGGGCAAATAAATGCGCTAGTTCGGCATCTAACTTAAAAGCGCGATCAAGTTCGTTAATATCAGGGTTGTAGAGCGAGGTAATTTTTTGATGAATATCTTGATTATAGGCTTGGTAATAACTGGCAATTAACTTCGGGGTGTTGGTCGCAAAATCTACTAGTGCTAAATCAATACCGTCGGCACTAGTACCTGACATTAAACCCATATAAAGCTGTGCTTTGTTCATGAGCTGGTTCATGCTAATGCCGTATACATAAATTAGTGCCGTATTAGTTTTGCATGGCAAGTAAGGTACGTTTTGACCCTGTTAGTTCTTGTAAGCGTTGTTTTGCTAATAATTTAAATTGACTACGATATTTTTTTACAATAGGTTTTGCATCAGGTAATTTTACTGTGCGTGGGTTACGGTAAACTCCATTCACTAAAAATGCATAATGTAAATGAGGACCTGTTGCTAATCCGGTCATACCAACATAGCCAATAAGTTGTCCTTGTTTTACCCGTTGACCTTTTTTAACTTTCCGTTTTGAAAAGTGTAGGTATTTAGTCATGATGCCATTACCATGTTGAATAAATACATAATTACCATTGTATTTATTGTAGGTAGACTTTATCACTCGACCATTACCAGCAGCGACTACGGGGGTGCCAACTTGAGCCGCATAATCAATACCTTTATGAGCTTTCCAGCGTTTTTGTACTGGATGAAAACGTTTGTTTTTAAAACTTGAACTAATGTATTTGAAATTTACAGGGGCGCGTAAAAAAGCTTTACGCATACTTTTGCCTGCTGGCGTATAGTAATTGCCATCGCTAAAACGGATCGCTTGAAATGCTTCGCCTTGATTGATAAATTCAGCGGCTAATATTTTCCCGTGACCGATAAATTCACCCTCAACATAACGATCTTCATAAACCACGTTAAATGTATCGTCTTTACGTAAATCAAGGGCAAAATCTATATCCCAACCAAACATATTGGCAAGGTTTATTATTTGATTATCGTCCATGCCCGCGACAACGCCGGCATTCCAAAAGTTAGAAGTGATTTTTCCTTGTGCATAAGCGGTACGAGTTTCCACTGTTTTTGTGGTAACGGTGCTTTGGTAGTTGTTATGTACATAATTGACCGCAAGTGTCTTTATGGGGGATAAAGGGTAAATCAAGCTAACTAATTTACCTTGTTTATTACTGCCAATGCGTAGTTTGTCACCAACCATTATTTTTTTCAATAATGCAGTTTTTTTTCCTTTGGCTGAGCTCACTTCATAAGTTGTGCGGGCATTAAAACCTAAGCGATGCAATATTTTTGCTAATGAGTCACCTTTGCGTACTTTGGCTGTTTGCCACTGTAGTTCAGTATGAAGAGGAGTAATATCTTTACTATTATTAATTTTGTTTGGGTTACTAATGTTTTGTGCTGCAGAGTCTAAAATTGTATCTTCAAAAGAAAGGTCTAAAGAATAGCGTTTACCCACTTCTAATTCTTTTAACGCATTAGGTTGGTTGTTTTGGCGGCTTGCACTGGCATTTTCCGCAGGAAATAACACCAATAACAACAAAAAAAAGCTCATTGAACTAATGACCATTTTATGCTGTTTTGGTAATTCTAAATACAATTTTTTAATCGTTTTCAAATGATTAGGGTTCAAACTACGACCTTAAATACGATGTGTTTCGTTATGCTATCAGTCAACTATAACAAAAAAAATAACAAAAAAAATGCTTTTGAGTACTTTTATGATTTTATCCCAAGCATAAATTGAAGTAGAATTCGATCTTCATAATCAATGAACACTTAATGTGGAGCGAGATCCAATGACCGATGCTAGCCAAGCGTTTGCCGAAATAAAACGTGGGAGCGATGAAATATTGCTAGAAGATGAACTATTAGCAAAGCTTAAAACAGGTAAACCATTAAAAATTAAAGCTGGTTTTGATCCTACTGCACCTGATTTACATTTAGGTCATACGGTACTTATTAATAAGCTTCGTCAATTTCAACAACTAGGTCATGAGGTGATTTTTTTGATTGGTGACTTCACGGGTATGATTGGCGACCCAACAGGTAAAAATGTTACTCGTAAGGCGCTTACTAAAGAAGATGTATTAGCCAATGCCGAAACCTATAAAGCGCAAGTATTTAAAATTTTAGATCCTGCTAAAACAACCGTTGCTTTTAATTCAACGTGGATGGAAAAATTAGGCTCTGCAGGTATGCTTAAATTAGCGTCTCGCCAAACGGTTGCTCGCATGATGGAGCGTGATGATTTTAAAAAACGTTATGCGAGTGGACAATCTATTGCCATTCACGAATTTATGTACCCGTTAGTACAAGGGTGGGATTCTGTAGCCCTTGAGGCAGATGTCGAATTAGGTGGTACCGATCAAAAGTTTAATTTGTTAATGGGGCGCGAATTACAAAAATCAGAAGGGCAACGACCACAAACTGTGTTAATGATGCCTTTACTTGAAGGCTTAGACGGCGTACAAAAAATGTCTAAATCTTTGGGGAATTATATTGGTATTACCGATAGCCCAACAGAAATGTTTGGTAAAATAATGTCAATTTCTGATAATTTAATGTGGCGTTATTATGAATTGTTAAGCTTTAAACCGTTGGAAGAAATCGAAGGTTATAAAACTGATATTACCGCAGGTAAAAATCCTCGTGATGTTAAAATTGATTTAGCAAAAGAGTTAATTGCTCGTTTTCATAATGAAGATGCGGCACAAGCGGCACATCAAGAATTTATTAATCGTTTTCAAAAAGGTGCAATGCCAGACAATATTGAAGAAAAAACAGTGACCGCCATTGATGGTGAAATTGCTATTGCTAATTTACTAAAAGACGCTGGTTTAGTGACTAGTACCTCAGCAGCTATGCGCATGATCAAACAAGGTGCAGTCAAAGTTGATGGTGAAAAAGTGCCAGACACTAAAGTAAAAGTATCGCTTAACAGTGTTGCTATTTATCAAGTAGGTAAACGTAAGTTTGCTAAAGTTACGGTTGTTGCCTAGTTCATTTTAGTTATAGTGCGTGGGCATTTCGTGCCTCATGCCCATCCTACCGCTATTTTCACTTGTTTTTTGCGAGATAAAATAAATTGGTAGAGTGGTGGGGCATTTTGCCCGCAATTTATGCTAGATAAACAGTTGTAATTTAAACTGATCACGGTAGTCTAACAGCATTATTTAACATTAAATTTTGCTGTTATGTTACTTTTTCGTTTTGTTTTATGCGCTATTATCCTCATTTTTCTTAATGCTTGTGCTGAAGGCCCTCATGTTGCCAATGCTAATTACTTACGTGATTTTGGTTTTACTCAAGTTAAAAGTTATGCTTTTTATGGGCGTAACGATGAAAATTTTGATTATCAAAATTTAAGTGATCTTACTCGTAACAGTATTGAAATTGCATTAGAAAATCAGCTTGATACGCAAGGTTTAATATACAAAGATATTACGCAAGCAGATATTATAGTGAGTTATTTTTGGGTTGAAGAACAAAAAAAAATGGCTGCACACAATAGCCATAATGAAAAATATAGTAGAGTTAATCAGCGTTATCAAATGGAAGAACATCAGCCGCAAGCACTAACGTCACGTATGCAACTTAAAAAATACAATCAAGGAGTTAAATACTGTGCGAGATGTTTAAAAGTATCTGCTCAGGGCGAACAAGTTAACCCAATTAATACCGCCGCTGGTGCGCTTATTGTTGATTTTATTGCGCCCAAAACTAAACGCTCAGTATGGCGAAGTAGCTATCCTGTTATAATCAAAGAAAAAGAGAATAGTCGCGAAATACAACAACGTTTTCAGCGTGCAGTTAAGCAAATGCTATTACAATATCCGAAAAATTAACACGCTAATGCATTAACAGTTTATAATCCTCCAAAGTTAACTTTTTATTATGCTATTTTATGAATTTTCCGAATGATGATACTGGCAACGTATTAAATGAAATGTATGCCGCTGGTATCGATTTAACCACAACACATGCTATTGTTTTTTTTCAATTGTTTGAGCAAGAACAGCAAGCACGTGCGATGGCTCAGCATCTTGAAGAAAAATGTCCACAAATGATTTTTAGCATTCATGCAGATCCTGAAACAGCTAATGTGTGGGATCTTGATTGCACCGTTACTATGCTGCCAAGTTATGATGGCATTATCGCCCAAGAGGCTGAATTTGAACTGCTAGCGGCTAAATTTAATGGTTATAATGATGGTTGGGGTATTGCTATCGATTAAGTTGTTGAAATAGAAATTATTTGTACTTATTTCGCTTCTTCTTACTCAGAGACTGTTCTTTTTCTACAATTTCAAAAGCAGGTAAGGATACTTGCCAATAAATTGCGGCGAGTCGTAATGCTAAGGCACCTGATATTGCTAATAGAGTGGCGGTATTTTCATTAAAGTCTAAATACTGAAATAGCACCAATAAACTACCACCTAATAATGCTGCCGTGGCGTAAATTTCTTGTCGTAAAATCATCGGGATCACATTGCACAATACATCGCGGATCATTCCTCCTGCTACACCTGTAATAGCGCCCATCACTATAGCGACAGAAATAGGGCTACCGAGTGTTAATGCCTTTTGCGTACCTAATACTGCAAATAAGGCTAAACCAAAGGCATCGGCAATTAATAAAAAACGTTTTGGAATACGTTTTGGCTGGCGAACAAAAATAATCGTGAGTACTGCGGTTACTAAAATGACCGTCAAATAAAGTGGATTTGCAACCCAAGCAACGGGGTAAGCCCCTAAAATAACATCGCGAATAGTGCCGCCGCCAATGGCAGTAACGGCAGCAAGTACCACTACGCCAAAAGGGTCGAGCTGATATCTCCCAGCCATAAGTGCACCTGACAGTGCAAAAACTACGATACCAAATAGATCAAGCCAGTAAATTAATTCATGCATAGTGGTGATCTACTCGGTTATGATCAGCTAACTAATGAACTATTTCTCTACGGGTAACTTTTCTACAGGTAAGTGGGCTTTGTACCAACCGTTCATATCACCAGATAAGTGACGTAATTTGGTAAAACCGTTTTCAGCCAAAATGCTTTTTGCAATACCTGCCCTATGTCCTGAACGACAATAAACAATTACCGTGTCATTTTTATGAGGTAATAATTTAGCTAAATTGGCTTTTATTTGTGTATGGCTAATATTAATTGCGCCCGGTACATGACCTGCTGCATATTCTTCAGGGGTACGTACATCCAGCAATACAACATTGCTTTTTTCAGCCGATGCCATTACTTTTTGTAACGCTTGTTGTGAAATATCATCATTGCTATTCGCCATGACAAAGCCAGTAAACAAGCTAAAGATCATGGTAATTAAAGTGAATTTTTTCATCGTAGTGTTCCTGTTTTTTGTTAATTATTTATATTCTTTCTCTTATACACTCAATAAGTTGAGTATATAAGAAAAGGTTAATGTATCAGTAGTGTGGATATGATGGCAATTATTGTCAAGGCTAATGAAAAATAAAGTAGCTGACGAATTAGCTTACTCGCTTGAATAATATTATCTGCCTGTGGT
The DNA here is from genome assembly GCA_016765535.1 of Alteromonadaceae bacterium. Classification (GTDB taxonomy): domain Bacteria; phylum Pseudomonadota; class Gammaproteobacteria; order Enterobacterales; family Alteromonadaceae. The sequence goes on from JAESPQ010000047.1 coordinate 21,215, forward strand.
TGCTCAGCCTTATCATTAAAGCTAAGTCGTCTTAACTTTTTAGCTTGATACATAACAACACCTGCTAAACGAATGTCGAGCATAATAGCGAGTAGCGCAATAATAATATTATTATTAAGAGTAAAATAATATTTTTTATAAGCTTTTAGGGCTATTTTAAAATGCTTACCAATACTAGCAAGTAGCATTAGTAAAGCAAAAAATCTGCTAGGCAACCATTGTATTAGCGCGCTAAGTTTAGTTATAAATTGTCCGAAATAATGAAAATTTGGCTGCTTTTTATTCCAACAGTAATGCATATCAAGTATTAAGCGAATGCTAAATGCTGTGAGTCCGCCAAAGGCTAAAAAATAACAAGCAATAATAAAGTAATGCTGTAAATAACGTAGTAATAACATTTCAATAGTTGTTTTTGCTACACCCATACTTGAAAGTGGTTCAACATCTCGTAATACCCAAGGTTCAAGAGTTTGTTTGGCAATATCATACTGTTTATTGATTAAAGCTTGGCTGATTTCTTTGCATTTTTTATTTAATTGAAAATTTCCCAAGGCAAAATAAAGTAATAGCGCCTGCCATAACCAAGGTACTGCAATAAAGTCGGCGAATAACCATAAAATAATAATAAGGGGAGTTAAGGTAATTAATGCGGCAATAAAGCCTGCTATTTGTTGTTGCTGGGCACTATTTTGTTGTTTATTAACTTTGCTGGCTAAACGTTGGCAATACCAAGAAAAAAAAGTAAGTGCATTATTATTACGATTGTTATCATTGTGATAATGAATAAAGTGCGCAACGACGCTTTTAATGATAACAACCATTAAAAGTATTAAGGCGTTTAAGCTAAAACCTTGTAGTTGCGCAAGGGTGTCAGCCATTAGCTTAATGATTGTCCTTGTAAGTTATTAAGCATATTTTCAACCAATTGTGATGAATTAACAGAGGCTGTTTCTAAATAAGTTTCAAAAGAGCTTGGTGATTCTTTTCCCGCAATATCAGACATTGAACGAATAACCACAAAAGGCACGTTAAATTGATGACAAGTATGGGCAATAGCTGCTCCTTCCATTTCTACAGCAACCATAGTCGGAAAATTAGCCCGTGCTTTAGCTATGTCTGCATCTGCGGTCATAAAAGTATCACCCGTGGTAATTAAGCCAATTAAGGTTTGAATAGTATTTTTATTTACATTGGAGCTGAGTTGTTCAACGCCTAGCTTTGCTGCTTCAACAAGCTTTGGGTGAGGAATGTAAGCGGCAGGATTCGCGGGTAATTGGCCTATCTCATAACCAAAAGCCGTCACATCAACATCGTGATAGCGTACTTCACTACTGATCACCACATCGCCAACCTTTAAACTTTGTTCAAAACCACCCGCAGAGCCTGTATTTACTACATAATTGGGTTTAAATTTATCTATTAAGAGTAATGTTGCTAAGGCAGCAGCAACTTTGCCGATACCTGATTGCACTATCACTACCTCATTGCCATTTAGTTGGCCTTGATAAAATTTAAAACCACCATAAGTTGAGCTAGTTGCATGGGTTAATTTTGCTTTTAAAATAGCCACTTCTGGCTCCATTGCGCCAATAATACCTGCTTTCATTGTATTCNCTATGTTGANTCTNAANNTAATATAGAGTGAATTATAGCGNANTTNNNNGATAAAAAAACGGCTTNATTATCAAGGGATAATCAAGCCGTTTNNTNNTNNNATTANACTTTAATCANNTTGGTNTTAATTAATNATGCANTGCCGTTAATTGCTGTTCTTGTAATTTAGTAGCCAAAGGATTTGATCTTTGTTCTTCTCGTATTGCNTTTGTTACTGGAATAACGCCAGTATTTTTTGAACGTGCTTTTACCAAGGGTGCAGGTAANACNCGNCCTTTAAATTTAGGNGCNGGNGCGGGTACACCTAAAATACGGTTGTTAATACACGTTCTTATTTCGGCTAGTGTATAACTGCCTTTAACCTTAATGCGTAAATGAGGGATCGCCGCCGCTTCTAAAGCACCACTGACAAACCAATCTTTTTTAACTTTATAACCTTTGCCTTGAGTGTCAACTAAGTCAATAGCGCCTGCTAATTGCATGGTGTCGCGGTAACAAAGCACAAAATCGACATATTTATTGTTGGCATTATTTAAGGCTGCTTGACAAGATTTTTCAGAAACACCTTGGCGAATAGTCATCAAATCTCCTAATTTTACNCGATTAATGATTCTAAATTTGGCGCCTACAGCTTGTTCTAATAAACCTTGAAAGTTTTTTTCTGCAGCCGTAAATACTGTGGCTTTACGCTCGAAAGGAAAAGGGTAGCGATTGCTGGTTAAGCGGTTTGCCATCACGGCAACAATAACGATTAAGGTGATTAAGGTAAAAAGAATAAGTGACATAAACATCTCCAGCATTTCAAATTCTTGACGCTTATTGCTGTTTTATACAACAAGCGCCTGATTATTACTCTGTGTTAACAGAGTAAGCAGAATTTGTGCCAGAGATCGTGTTTTTATCAGTGTNTTTTTTAAATTATATGCCGTTATTTAGGATAATGATTTTCTAGNGCTTGATATAAGTCTTGTTGAAANTTATCTGTACTGGCATCTAAGTGGCTAACTACTTCGGCTAAGACTTCATTGTCTTCTTTGCCATGCCAAATTTTAATGTAGCTACCTGTTTTATAACCATGATCTTGACGGAAAAAATTCAAAGTGTTCTTGCCAACATATTGACGAAACAACTCATTTAAATCCATGTTTATCAATCGCATACAATCACAAAAAGCACTCACGTTAAAGCTTTTATCGGTTACTGCCTTAGAAGCTAAAGCTTCTAAGGCTATTTTAAAGTCGGTTTCAGTACTACCTTGTGCTAATTGTTCAGTGAGTTGCATGCTGATTTCATCAACACTCGCACCGGTCATTAAACGTGAACTTAAACCAAAGTGAAAAATATCAACTAATTCGAGTTGTACTTGTGGCACGTCAATTTCTTGATGTTTCCACCATTTCCAGCCATGATGATCAAGCATTTCGGCACATTCAACCCAAATAGCGCGATACCATTCATAATTATTTTCGCGCCAAGTTTCACTTACTTTAGAATTCATTGCATCTTGCATAGCAAGCATTTGTTTTATCTGGTTTTGTTGTGTTGTAGTTGCAGTATCGCTCATGAAATTCTCTATCGTTGTCCGCTAAAAATATTTTCGCTATAGTTTGCCTAAGCAGGTGCAGATTAACAAGTAAATTTTAATCAGTGATTGTGTTTAATTACTAGACTTTACTTGTGATGACTTCTATTCTTAAGACTGTTTATTCTTCTCCTAGCTGGTGTTTTTATCGAGGTAAGCTTTTGACGCTATTATTAAATTGTTACTATGGTTGTTACTTTTATGACTAAAGCTATGATAAGTAAACTTGCTAATAAAAATAGCAACCAGCAAGAATATATTGATCAACAAAGCTTGTTGTTACTTGTTAATAGTGTGAATAAAGCTATATTTGCCTTTCCTATTACCTGTTCAATTTTAGCGGCTATTTTTTGGCAACAAGTCAGCACCCCAGTGCTAATTTTGTGGCTGTCGGCAGTTTTTGCCGCCGCAATTTATCGCGCGATACTGCATAAAAATATTAAGGCACGTGGTTTTAATAAAGATAATTACCGCTATTTTTTATCGCGATTATTATGGTTAGATTTTTATTCAGGCCTAGTCTTGGGTTTAAGTGGTTATTTTTTATTAACTTTATCGCTTGAATATCAGTGGTTATTAATCATTGTGATCGCAGCAATGAGTACTAATAGTGTTTCGGCACAATCAGCTAATAAAATTTCAGTGTTGGCTTTTAATGTACCCTTATATATTAATTACTTTTTATGGTTGTTTTTAGCTAATGATGCTTTAGGTTATGCGTTGGTTTTTTTATTGCTGGCGCATGCAGGATTTTTATTTGGTCACTATAAAGCGCTTCATAAATACATTCATAATAGTTTNGAATTAAGTTATAAAAATCAGTCACTCGCTGATGATTTGGCGATAAAAAACACACAGTTAGTCAAGTCTAATCAACAGGTAAAAGCGGCAAGCTTAGCTAAATCTCAATTTATTGCGCAATTAAGTCACCAATTAAAAGAACCCGTCAAAGCAATGATTGATGCACTTGATAAGAGTAAACAGTTAACACAATTAAATGAAATTCATGCATCTATTAATATGGTGCAAGCTTCTGGTGGTAGCTTATTATTATTGTTTGATGACTTAATTGACGTTAATCGCTTAGAGCAAGGACAATTAGCACGTTGTGATAAAATGTTTAATGTACGTGAACATTTTGATAATTTAGCCAATTTAATCGCTTTAAATGTTGAAAATAAAGGTTTATCTATTTACTGTAATATTGCTAGTGATGTTGCGCAGCAGCTCGTTAGTGATCCGCTGCGGATCAGCCAAATAACGCTCAATTTACTCGCTAATGCGGTTAAGTTCACTGAGCAAGGTGAAATAGGCTTAGTGATCTCAAGTCACCAATCCCAGCAACAAACTTGGCTAACAGTGGCGGTTTATGATACTGGGTGTGGTATTGATGAAGATAAAAAAGATTATGTTTTTCAGCCCTTTGTTCATGAAGTTTCCGCGGTTGAACGTATCGGTAATGGCTTAGGATTAGCCATTAGTCAAGAGTTAGTNCAATTGTTGGGGGGAACTATTTCGGTCGTTTCTAGTTTGGGTAAAGGTTCTATTTTTAGTTACAAAATTCCTGTAAAAGTGATTACTCAACCACTAAAAGCGAGAACGCTTAAAATTCAAAAGCTGCTGTTAATTGAAAGTAACAATAATCAACGACAAGCTTTGGTTAATCAATTCAAATATTTGAAAATTGCCTTTGATTTAGTTGATAGTGCCAAAGAAGCGATGGCTCTTTGTGCTAGCCATAATAAATATCAAGTAGTTATTATGGGTAATCAAGATAGATTACAACAAAAATTACTGATTAACTTATGTGATCGTATTAAGTTACCGACAATATTAATAGCCTCTTTAATTAATAAAGAGGCTTTTTTAGTGGCACAAACTAATAATAAAACTCAAATACTCAGCAGACCGATTAAATTAACTACGTTGAAAAAAACACTTAATTTAATCGGCAATGAGTTATGATTTTATAGACCCTAGACCCTAGACCCTAGACCCTAGACCCTAGAGTCTAGGCTCTATTTCTAATGTACTAATGGTGCAACACCACAAGCAGGATTATCCGCTAAACCAATATCACGGGCATGTTGTTCAAAGCCTTTATTCTTCCAGAAAAAAGCACCTGGCATAGTGGTTGGTATCACTAAAATATAAAATAAAGCTCGACCAATAGCAGCGGTAAAGACATTAATAAGTGCTAATACTAGCCATAAAGCTGTTAATGAGTCATTGATAATATTGCTTGCCTGCAAAGTTAACGCAACAGCGGCAATGCTGATATTTATCGCTAATAGGTAGTTTCTAAAAAGATAGGTTTTACCAAAGGTGGTACATTGCACGTAATGAGCGGCACCACCTTCGTTATTACTGCGATTTAAGTCGCGATTATGAAATGCTAATCCTATGGCTTCAATAACCATGCCGAACAAGAATACGCTAGCAAATATTAATATGGCACTGTCAATTACTTGTTGTTGTATGAGCAAGGTTGTAATAACGATAACACCACTCACTAATGCACCTAGCGATAAACTATTACCCGCAAATGAGGTGGCGGTTTGCCTGTGATGCCAAAATGGACGAGCTTTAATTTGATAACATTGATTCATGTAATATAAGCCAGTAAAGCCTGAGATTAAGGCAAAAATTGCTGTAACTGTAGTTAATGTTGTTAGCGGTACTAGCTGTTTTATAACGCTAATATCTAAGTTGAACCATTGATTTATTAATTCAGTTAAGGTGCTGTTGTTAGGCAGAGATAATAATGCAGTTAATCCACAGCCTGCTGAAAATAGTGCTAAACCTAACCCCTCGCGACTCATTGGAGAATAACGTAAGTTGTTAAAGCCACGATAAAATCGAAACGGTTTACCTAAATGAGTAATGCTCATGAATAACGCAAAACTAGTCATTAACACCGCAATTACTGCCAGCGGTAAAAACATGTCTGAGCTGACAAACTGCTCAAATACCTCAACGCCAAATAATGCCGCAAGCACAGGAATTAAAAACATGCCATAGGATGCTTGGGCAAATAAAGTAAATAACACTAATGGGTTTTCACGACTGTTAAGTTTGGCAAAGTTCCAATACCGTGCTTTACCTGCTTTTTGATCAACAACAGGTTTAAAATCACCTTGTTTATCTTGCTGATATTTTATTGGCATCGAGTCAGGTCGAGTCACCTCTAACGGCATATTTTTAGTTTGTTGAAAACGAATATTCGGTTGGGTTATTTCAGGATCAGGAAAGCCCGGAATTGAGGTTTTACACTGCTCTCTATTTTCAGGAGTATTTTCAATGACACCAAAATCAAGGGCGTTACCTACACACGCTGAAACACAGGCAGGTTTTAAGCCTACTTCTAAGCGATCGACACACATATTGCACTTTGATACTTGTCCTTTTACTGGATCAAGTTGTGGCGCATTGTAGGGGCAAACCCAAGTACAATAACCGCAACCAAAACAGGTTTCAGGATCTTGCAGTACTGCGCCATATTCGGCATGCTTTGTATAAGCACGGGTTGGGCAACCTTTTAAACAGACAGGATCATCGCAGTGGTTACAGGCCATCGAAATATTCATCCGTTTATAGTCAGGATAACTACCTCCTTCAACATAACCCACTGAGCGAAATGATAAATGTGCAGGGTTATCATTTTTTTCTGAACAAGCAGATTCACAGGCATGACAGCCAATACAGTTATCGGCATTGAAGAAAAAACCATGTTGTTTGTTGCGATTTGGGTTANTNCCTACNCTGGGATTATCATTAATAAATAATGAACGATCTGCTTTTAAATTTGCCGTTGGCTTGTTAGTAATATCTAATAAATCAATACGTTTACCATATCGATTTTCAAGCTGTGCTTCTTGGGCTGATAGTTTTTTGTCGGGTAAAAAGGCATAATCTTGCTCTTGAGTACGCACTTGCCAATGATCAGAACGTTCACTTTGCTGAGCATTATTGTTTGACGTTGCTGTGTTATCGCTGACAGGATCAAACTGTTCAACGGTAGACACTTTTACGGTGTTTTTATTGTTCATACTGCACTCCAAAAATGGTTTCCTAAAAAGCACGTCGGGCAAGGTTAAGGCGAGCGGCTTCATCTTGATCTGTTTTTTCAATGCGTACCGATGCTTGTTTAAAAGCAGGTTGGCGCGAATAAGGATCGAGTAACCCTAACGTTAAGCGGTTCACACAATCGTGAAAATGAAAGGGAATAAAAACCATATTGCGTGGTACTCGTTGCGTTAATTGCACCATAACCACCGCATCACCACGGCGTGAGGTTAAACGCACGTATGATTGTTGCGTTATGCCTAACTCGGCGGCGGCATCGGGGTTCATTTCCATAAAAGCGGTTGGGCTAAATTTATTACAGTTGCCGATTTTGCCCGTGCGGGTACGGGTATGAAAATGTTCAACTAAACGACCACTGTTAAGCCAAAAAGGATAGTCGTGACAAGGCTGTTCATTGTTATTGAAAAACTTTATCGCAATTAAATTGGCTTTACCTGTTTTTGTTGGGAATTTACCGTCAGTGTATAAACGTGCGTTGCCTTTGCTAAAATCATCTTCTTGTGGATTGTCACTTGCACGACACGGCCATTGCAGTCCGCGAGCTGCTTCTATTTTGTCGTAACTCATCCCTGAAATATCTAAGGTACGCGCATTTCCATATATATCGTTGCCTTGTGATAATTCTTTCATTTCGTCAAAAACTGTTTCTGCATTATCTGGAAAGGTCATGGTTTTGTAATGATCAAAGCGTTTTGCTAATTGATTAAAAATCCATAAGTCAGGCTTGGTATTGGCAAAAGGTGGCAGTACATTACGGGTTAAGTTAACGCGGCGTTCGGTGTTGGTATGACAACCTTCTTTTTCAGCCCATACCGATGCAGGTAAAAAAACGTGAGCGAATTGATTGGTTTCGACATCGCTATACACATCTTGTACCACTAAAAATTCTAATTTTTCTAATGCTTTGCGAATACGTGCGGTGTTAGGCATTGAGGTCATCGGATTGGTCGCAACTAACCATAAGCCTTTGATCTCGCCACTTTCAATGGCAGGAAAAATGTCGGTTTCACTAAGTCCTCGTTTCTTTGGTAAAAAACTTTCGTCAATTCCCCAAAAATCAGCAATTTCGTGACGTTCACTAGCATTTTCTAAATAACGATACCCCGGTAATCCTGAGCATGATGACCATTCGCGCGTACCCATGGCATTACACTGCCCCGTAATAGATAAGCTAGTACCACCTTTTTTGCCGATATTGCCCGTAATTAAATTGAGGTTATTAATGTTACACACGCCGTCAGAACCATGAGTAGATTGATTAATGCCCATGGTCCAAATACTCATAGCCGCTGGCGCATTGGCATATAAACGCGCAACATGGCGAATAGTATCTTCGTCTATGCCACAAACGTGTTGCGCTGATTGTGGCGAGTAATCTTGCACTAGGCTTTTAATTTCAGCGAAACCTTGGGTGTGGGCATCAATGTAAGCTTGATCTTGCAGTTGTTCATTAATGATCACATGCATCATGGCATTAATTAAGACGCAATCGGTGCCGGGTGTAATAGGCAAATGAATATCGGCAAATTGCGCTAACATAGTTACCCGTGGATCAACGACTATCAGTGGGAAATGACGTTTTTCTAACGCTTCTTTTAAACGCCAGTAAATAATAGGATGCTGCTCAGGTAAATTTGAACCAAAGGCTATTAAACAATGGGTATGTTCAAAATCATCATAACAACCCGGAGGGCCATCTAGGCCAAATGAACGCTTATAACCACTTACCGCTGACGCCATACAAAGTGTGGTGTTACCATCATAATTATTACTACCAATACAACCACGAGCGAGTTTACCTAGTGTGTAAAACTCCTCTGTCATTAATTGTCCTGATGATACAATGGCAAAGGCATCTTTACCGTATTTTGTTTGAATGGTTTTTATTTGCTCGGCGGTAGTGTCAAGCGCCGTATCCCAATTTGTTTCTTTAAAATCTGCAAAATGTTTGTCACGTATTAGCGGTGTAGTGCCACGACCGGGACTGTCAAATAATTCATGTTCAAGCAAGCCTTTAATACATAATTTTCCACGATTAACATCGGCACCCGCATGACCGCGGGTAGTGACAATTTTATTTTCTTCATTAAGGCCAATTTCAATAGAACAGCCCGTAGAACAATAATTACAGGTAGTATATTTCCATTGCTGTACAGTTTTATTCGGGATAGAAATAGGTTTTCTGTTTTTACGACCAAATAGCATTAATAACTCTAATAATAGGAATGTAATTGATAATGATTACTTTATTGATTAGTAGAGCAAGAATGTGTCCAGTTAATAAAGTCTATTAATATTAACTGCTTATGTTTTTGTTCGTGAAATGTTTTGGATCAAAAAAGTGCTTGCGCATTGTTTTGGTGCATGCGATAACAGTAATCAACACGAGTGATTAATCAATGATAAAAAGGAAATGCATATGCGTTGTCATGAAATAGACTACAAAATAATCGGTGAATCAATGCAAATGGTCGAAATTGAATTAGACCCTAATGAAACCGTAATCGCCGAAGCAGGTGCAATGAACTACATGGAAGATGGTATTAGTTTTGAAGCTAAAATGGGGGACGGTTCAAATGTTGATCAAGGTTTTATGGGGAAGTTGTTCTCTGCGGGTAAGCGTATGCTCACTGGGGAGTCGTTGTTTATGACACATTTTACTAACCAAACCAATGATCATAATAATGGTGACAAAAAATGTGTCGCCTTTGCTGCGCCATTTCCCGGATCTGTGGTGGCAATTAATTTAGCGGAGATTGGTGGTAGTATTACTTGTCAAAAAGATTCTTTTTTATGCGCGGCATTAGGGACAAAAATTGATATTGCCTTTAATAAACGCTTAGGTAGCGGATTTTTTGGTGGTGAGGGATTTATATTACAGCATCTTAGCGGCGACGGTATGGCTTTTGTGCATGCTGGCGGTACCGTGATAGAAAAACAACTTAATGGCGAAACGCTACGTTTAGATACTGGCTGCTTGGTCGCATTTAGTGACGGTATTGAGTATTCCATTGAAATGACCAAAGGTTTAAAAAGTATGTTTTTTGGCGGTGAAGGTTTATTTTTAGCTACCTTAAGTGGTCACGGTAAGGTGTGGATACAATCGCTGCCTTTTTCTCGTTTGGCCGACAGAGTAATACAACATGCACCGCGCTTGGGTGGTAGTGCTCAAGGTGAATAAATTTATTGCTATTATTTATATCTAAATGGCCTGAAACTTACCCCTTTAAGTCGTTACCCTGAATTTATTTCAGGGTCTTTTGTTGCAAGAAAAAAGGATTTTAAATAAATGGAAAATTATTTATACATCAATACCGTTATTTCTCTTATTGTACTCGTTATTATTAAATATGGAAAAGGCACAAGTTACGCCAATTATTATTTATCGTCATTGGCTATAATATCATGGTGCATCCCGTACGCTTATATTGCTAGCTTGCTCCCTAAAGAAATGACAACAAATCCTGTGATAATTGCATTTTCACAAATAAATGAAGCCAGAACAGTTAGTCATCAGCAAAATATTTATGTTGATTTTGAACTATAGCTCACATGGGGGATATGGGTATTAATGGCGGGTGGAGTATTACTTTTATTTAATCGAAGTTTCAATTTTTTCAAATGGATTAAGCAAGTAAACAAGGAACCATCTGGGCTACTTTTAGGTGAACTTAATGATAACCGATTTTTTATAGAAACCAGGTGTGATGAAAAAACAAGTATCGCATACGGAGAACGTGAATATATTGAGTGTTTTGCATCTTTAATCCTATTAAAGCATAATAATTCATCTACTTTTTTCTGTTCGGCGATCGCAAATAGTAAAAACAATATTGCAAGAATAAAACTACTTAAGGAGAAAAGAAAAATGATGTTAAGAAAAAATTAGCAGTTATGCAGTTATGCACTTATGAGTAGCATTCAGCTATAACTAAAAGGAAAAAAGCATTAAAAAGAAGCGCCAGCCTGTGTTAAAAAGTCGAGCTCTGCTGCTGTCGATGTTCGCCCTAGTACTGCGTTTCGATGAGGATAACGGCCAAATTTTTCAATGATCGCACAGTGTTTTAGTTCAAATTGATAATTATTTTCTAAGCCCGATTGCGCAAACATTTTTAAAGCAAGTTGATGAATTATTAATGATTCAGAATGCATTAACGGCATATATAAAAATGCTTTTTCTGACATTGATAATTGCTGGTCAAACTCGCCTTGAATAGCTTCTTGCGATAACACCACCGCTAAGCTATCAAAGGCAAAAGTTTGTGCATTATCTCTAAACATATTGCGTGAGAATTGATCGAGTACGATAATTTCAGCTAATCGACCTTTCGCAGTTTTACGGCATTGATAAAGTTCACCTTGTATCGCCGCTTGATAAGTAGATAAAAAACGCTTACGGATCAATTGATCAAAAGTTGGATCTTTTGCAAACCAAGATGAAGCAGGGGTTTCGTTAAACCAAAATTCAATCACGTTTTGACTGTTTTGCATGTTAAACCTTTATTTAGCCGTGTTTATTTAGTTGTGTTAATTTTTTTGCGCTTGTTTTAATTCAAATTCAAACTCGTCAG
>JAESPQ010000048.1 GCA_016765535.1 Alteromonadaceae bacterium
ATGTTTGCTAAAGAGCATGTAAAATATGAAATATACGCCAAACATTTATATTATGATCGTGAAGAAGTTACTGTACATGCGCGTTTATTATCACCTGTGCCGAGAAAAGAGTAGGACCTAGAATCTAGGCTCTAGAATCTAGGACCTAGGTTCTAGCAGAAAGATTTTCTACCACTATTGAAGATCCCTCTTTAGCATAAAATTCAACCTTAAATTGAGTGTTTTCTTTAATAAATTCTACTTTATGCCAGTATTCAGGCGGCGAAATGGCTGTTTTTCCTGCTTGAATTATAACTTCTTGCTCTACATCACCTTTACGACTCGCAAAACCATAAAATTTTAATACTCCTGATAACACACATATTTTCCCATAAACCCCTGCGCGAGTATGATACCAATTTGATTAAATTTCTTCCCAACTCAGAGCTATGCACGATGTTCAATAACAAGGCAAATTTATTTAGATCTAGTCATTCTAAATCAAATGAATTTAACGCAGTTAGTGGGCATCGAGCAAGCTCCCGAAGGGCGAGTTTAAAAGGCTTATATGCTGCGTTATTGATTTTGACAAGGGAATAACCATTCTCTTCAATCAATGCCTTGCCTCTAAGCCTTTTAATTCTCGCTGAGCGGGAAAGAACTTAATCAACTTGGTATTCGTATTTAATTGATTTGGATTTTACGGGGGAAATGTGACAGTTAAGTTTCACTAATGTGGCAAGTTTATGAAAATATATAAATATGATTTTTTTATTACAAACTATAATTGAGAATAAAAATCATTTGACTTATGTGCTGCGCATAGGTGTAACCTTGTATAAATGTTCGCTTAGCTTTACTTTATTTTGAACATACAGATAATAAACTACAGTTTAAAAAGGAAACTTTAATGAACAAAGAAAAAATCACACAATTATCTAGGCGACGTTTCGTAAAAGGAACACTTGCCGCTGCTGCATTAGCAACAACAGGAATGTTCAGTCGTATTTCTTTAGCGACAGAAAATACATCTGAATTAAGCGGTACGGTATTTGATCTTGAAGTAGCACCTATGCCCGTAAATTTCACAGGATTAAAATCAACAGCTACGATGGTTAATGGGTTACTTCCAGGCCCTATAATTCGTTTAACAGAAGGTGATACGGTAACAATTCGAGTAACGAATAAACTCGCTGAAATGACTACCATTCATTGGCATGGTATTATTCTTGATAGTGAAATGGATGGTGTTCCTGGGATAAGTTTTCCGGGTATTGAACCTGGTGAAACCTTTATCCATAAATTTAAAGTGCAACAACATGGTACCTATTGGTATCACGCACATACACTACATGAGCAAACAGGATCGTATGGTGCTTTAATTATTGAACCTAAAGACAAATCAAATGAACCACAAGTTGATCGTGATTATCCCATTATACTGAGCGATTGGACCGATGAAGATCCCGTTGAAGTTTTCATGAATTTAAAAAAGATGGGCGGTTACTACAACTACCAACAACTTACTGCCAAAGATTTTATTAATGACGTATCAACCTTAGGTATAGGCAATGCTATATCTAAACGCTCCTTGTGGAATAAAACGCGCATGAGTCCAACAGACTTTAGCGATGTTTCTGCCGCCACTTATACTTATTTAATGAACGGTAATAATCCTACAACAAATTGGCAAGGATTAGCAAAAGCAGGAGAGCGAGTACGGTTAAGATTAATTTGTGCAGGCACTGCAACTTATTTTGATGTAAGAATACCTGGATTAAAACTCACCGTTATTTCCACCGACGGACAAGTAGTTGAACCTGTAGTCGTTGATGAATTGCGATTAGGTCCAGGTGAGACTTATGATGTTATTGTAGAAATTCCAGATAATAAAGCTTACACCATATTTGCTCAATCAATGGATCGATCAGGTTATGCTAGAGGTACTCTTACACCTGATAAAAATATGCAAGCTGTTGTACCTGAATTAGATCCACCAGTACTTTTAGAGCCGATAGATATGATGGGCGCTATGGCGCAAAAAACAGCAAATGGTGCGATGATGGCAATGAAAAATGCTAAAAAGCCTAACCATGCAAGTAGTGAATATGGTGCTGGTGTTGATATGCGCATTGATTATCCCCGTACCAATTTAGATGATCCAGGTCCAGGGCTACGAAATAATGGCCGTAGAGTACTCACTTATGCCGATCTTAAAAGTGTAATCCCTCCTAAAGATAATAGGCTACCAAGTAAAGAAATAGAATTACACTTAACAGGTAACATGGAACGATTCATTTGGTCTATTGACGGTTTAAAACTAAACGAAGCCAAGCCATTACATTTTCCTATAGGAGAGCGTATCAGGGTTATTTTTCATAATGACAGTACTATGGCTCACCCAATGCATTTACACGGTATGTGGTCAGATCTTGAGTCACCTGATGGTGGCTTTCAAGTAAGAAAACACACTATTTCAGTACAACCAGCACAAAGTGTTAGCATGTTAGTAACCGTTGATGCCAAAGGTCGTTGGGCATTTCATTGCCATTTACTTTACCACATGGCCGCAGGCATGTTCAGAGAGGTAGTTGTCGCATGAAAATACTTAATTACAACATAAATCATGTCAAGTTACTTAAGCCTTTGCTCGCTACGGCTTTAGTTGGTAGTGGACTTGTTTTTACTTCAGCCTTCGCTACAGAAACAACCGACGTAAACATTGCAAAAACACAAACTTCAGTATCAAAAGAAAAGCCATCGATGCAAGGAGGAAGTGCTCCTGACAATGCACGTGATCCAAATGCAAATTCAGGCGGATTTGAATATAGAGGTATGGCTGGCTGGGAAGAAACTGACGAAATAACCTTTAGTAAAATTATTGCTGATCAGTTTGAATATCGAAATAATAATGGTAACGGCACTCTACGTTGGGATGTACAAGGCTGGAGAGGCACCGACTACAGTAAACTTTGGTTTAAATTTGAAGGAGAAAATGAAACATCATCTAGCTCTGGAGATTTAGAGCTACAAACACTATACAGTTATTCTGTAGCCGCCTTTTGGGATTTTCAACTTGGAGCTCGATACGATCGTTTTTATACGAGTGACAAAAGTAATGATCGAGTATTAGCCGTGGTAGGTTTTCAAGGTTTAGCGCCATATTGGTTTGATATGGAACCCGCCATCTTTGTTAGCGATAGTGGAGATGTATCAGCCAGAATAACCTCTACTTATGATTTACTTATTACGCAAAAATTAATACTACAGCCTCGATTTGAAATAAATGCATCCGCAAGTGAAGTCACTAAATTGGGAATAGGAAAAGGATTAAACGACATTCAGCTAGGAATGCGCTTACGTTATGAATTAAGAAGAGAAGTAGCACCCTATATAGGATTTTCTTATACTAAACTTTATGGCGATAGCAAAAAATTTGCTACGATAAATAATGAAAAAGTAGATCAATTTTTATTTGTTGCTGGAGTTCGGTTCTGGTTTTAAACTAGATTATTGATTATAAAACCTACCAATTTATAATATATTCATTATAAATTGGTAGGATAATAAATTTTTATGCCTATACAGATCACTCAGGTATTTATTATAATCGTCATCTTCGAGACGCTTTTATCGAAGATCTCGTGTTTTTTGACAAAAATCCCCGCTTAAAAGACTTCGGGAATGACGATCCTGAAGCAAGTACATAGGCATGTTTTTAAATGAAAAAAATTTATTAATATTACTCGTGCCCTGAAAAATTAAGCCAATACTTCTCATTATTTTTATTAAACCACAAATAAACTTTAAAACACTCTATTTATACTTAAAAAACACAATTGCTTAATTACGCCACAGCAAAATTAATTGTTTGAACATTAGCTAAATTTAAACCTTGTTTAGCATGCCAAAGATCATAAGCGTCTTGCATTGCTAACCAACTTTCNGGGCTNCGGCCTAAAGCTTTAGATAATCGTAATGCCATTGTTGGNGAAATAGCGCTTTGGCCTTTTAATAGGCGATTTAATGTAGAAGAAGCTACATCGAGTTGTTTAGCCAAATAACGACAACTAAACCGCGAAGGTTCTAGATACACTTCATAAATAAATTCACCTGGATGTGGTGGGTTATACATAGTCATTAGTGATAGTCCTCGTAATTAAGAATATAAGCATTACCGTCAATAAATTCGAAAGTAATACGCCAGTTGCCATTAACAGTAATAGACCATATTCCGTCTCGATTCCCTTTCAATGTATGTAACTTATATCCTGGTAAGTCAACATCATCAATAACTTGCGCGGTATTAATTGCAGTAAGTTGCATACGTAATTTACGTTGATGTTTTGCTTGAATACCAGAAATACTTCCTGTTTCAAAGTACTTCTTAAGGCCTTTATGTTTAAATGACTTAATCATAAAACAAGTGTAGCGTGGTGCGCATCAAAACTCAACCATTAACGAAATTCATTAACGGTTGAGCTTTAAGACTATCATTTATGCTAGTTAAAATGCCTAATCAAAATCCCACTTATACTGAACATCAAAGGCTAACCCTTTAGTTTCACTACGTAATAAAGTGTTTTCAAACATAATTTCTTTCTTTTCATTAAGCAAATTTTGTACTTTAAATTTAACCGTACTTGAAAAGCTTGGATAATAGGTATAAACCAAATCAAGTGAATTAAAAGGTTGCTCGTAAGCATCACCTTTCTCTTCAATACCCGGTATNATNATACGCGCACCAAACATGTTNTAAGCTAGCGTAGCACTATGATTACCATTNGGAGCGTCGTAACCTAAATTAACATTAATTACATATTTTGAATGACCTGTCATGCGGCGTGTCGGGTTAGTAATAGAAGTAGAAACCCCTGTTTGTTCAACCACATGTTGGGTATTAATATTAATTTTTGAATCACTTAACGTTACATTACCTGAAAGGTAAAAATCTCTACCTATACCCCACAAGGTATCACCAAGAAAGTTAAAGTCCTTTAAAAACTCCACTTCAACACCATACACTTTACCGTTTTCAGCATTAGCAATCCGAATAAGTGGTGGACCATCTTGAGACGGTGATTGCACACTTTCAATAGGTTTAAGCATGTCTTTATAAAACAAACCAACTGATAAGTTTTCACCTGTTTCTAAATACCACTCCCAGCGTGCATCATAATTTTTAATACTGGTACTGACTACACTTGGTGTACCACCAATAGGAAAATCAGTTAAGGGATCAATATAAGTAGCGGGTGCTACTTCACGAAGATCAGGGCGAATAGTCGTTTCAGCGAAAGAAAAACGAAACTGTACTTGCTCATCCATAATGTAAGTAAAGGCAATTGATGGATAAAAATCAGTTTGCTTAAACGACAATTTAGCTAAATCATCGACGGTTGGTTGGGCAGGCAAATCAAATTGTCCTGTCGCAGGATCAAGACCAGCAACGACCTGACGAAAACTTTCCCAACGTACACCACCACTAACGCGCCATTTTTGTGCGAAAAACGCATCACCTTCAACATAATAGGCATCAACTAATTGCGCTGACAAATAATCATCACCCGCAATTGACGTATCACGAATAATAATTTCATTACCGCGTAGTGGCTGATTTAAAATAACATTCTGCGTTAAAATATTATTCATTTTGCCACCTGACATATCTAAACCATCAAACGCNAAGGTATTTACATCAAGACGGCGAGCAACAGCATTGCGAGATTTTTTAATAAAATCACTACCTGCTTTAAGTTCAAGTTCAATATTTTTTAAAACAATAGGTAAAGATAGATTAAAACCATAGTTTTCGACTTTGTCATCTAAATTTTGAAANCTATAACGTGAAGCNGTNGTGGCATTACGNAANGAACTTTCGTTATTAAGATCAAAAAGTCCATCATTATTCNCATCAGCAAGAATATAACGGGTAGTAATATTACCAGGGGCGTAGCGATTGGAGCGCGCATCTGAATACTTCCAATCTAGACCCATATTCCAAAACTGAGGAAAATTATGTGTNCCNCGTACCTGATTNGCAATAAGTTGACGTTCTTCATAATAAACTTGAGTATCACGAACACGTAGCCCATCNCTTAATAACACATTATTAGTATTACCAATTTTATCTTTTATTTCATCACGGGTATCNCGNAAAATTANTGTACTAAAATCTAAACGATGATTATTGGTATATTCCAAACCAAAATTAAACATACNNGCAAAACGTACTGAATGTTCTGTNGCTTTTATNTTNTCAAAGCCTCNNACTAANGACCAAACACCATCACCNGGNTTNGTATAATCTTGACCTTCNTATTGCTTAGATACTTGCCATTCATTATCGTACGATANTACCGCTAAATAACCNGTGCGCCAATCGCCTGAATTATCAAGTTCAAAACGGTCACCTAAGACAAAATCAATACCCATATCTGGAGTGATATTTCTATCAACAGGATCATAATTACGATTAAGTTGTGAAAATATTTCACGGTTATCTTGTTGTGATAAATCATTTAATGGCGAATGATTTTTCCACAATGTTTGTAATGCATTAGGTGCAGCTCGTGTGCCATCATCTTTTCCGTACCAGTCATTACTACCACCGTTATAAGATTGACCACCACCAAAATTTTCACTGTTACCACCTGAGTTTGCTGCAAAGCTAAACACAAAATCTTTAGGTATGGTTTTTAAACGAATATCAACATTACCGCCACCAAAATGTGCGGGCATGTCTGGTGAATAAGATTTTTGTACTGACAAGGATTCAATAACAGCTGATGGAAACAAATCAAGTGGTATAATAGATCGTGTAGGATCAGGGCTTGGCACCGTGGCACCATTTAGTTGAGTACTAGAGTAACGCTCCCCTAAACCACGTACATAAATAAATTTGCCATCAACTAAAGTTAAGCCTGTTACCCGACGTAAAGCAGCAGCGGCATCGCTATCGCCAGTACGAGAAAGCTGTTCATAACTTAAAATATCAGCAATAAAAGCCTGATTTTTGCGTTCTTGTAAAACGGCACTGGCTGTACCTTTTAAACGACTTGCTTTTACTACCACCTCTTCAATAGCGGTACTATCGTCAGTACTTTGTTCAGTGTCCTGAGCCGTCCCTTGTTCTGCAAATGCCAAAGACATTGGCAAACTCGCTAATACCGCCATAGCTAATACACTCAAGCTAAAACGGTTATGATTGTGGTTATCGTTATTTTTCATGGTAAACCTCAAACTCATTTGAGTCATTGCGCGCTGTTTTATAGCGGCAACATAATTAATGACAAAATGGAATTAATATAATAAAAGCGCTAAAAGGCAACGTCTTTTCACCTTTTAGCGTATTAAACAAACAAGAACTGTTTATTATTTAAGACCAACCGTCCAACCGTCAGTCCAATCATTGTCACTACTTACTGCACCAATATGGGTTGAGTTAGTAAAGAAACTATTACCGGTAAAGTCTTTTGGTGTGGTGGTGTCTATGGTGTAAATACCATTAACTACTGCGCTCATATCCGTTGCTTGGCTGTTATCAGTATTTTTACCGTTGGCCGCATTTAA
The DNA here is from genome assembly GCA_016765535.1 of Alteromonadaceae bacterium. Taxonomy (GTDB): domain Bacteria; phylum Pseudomonadota; class Gammaproteobacteria; order Enterobacterales; family Alteromonadaceae. Next base: position 7,552 of record JAESPQ010000048.1, read on the forward strand.
GAACCAATTTTTTACATCTAATAAAATACTACCATCAGCTGCTTTTGAATTTTTAAACGGTTCGCTACACGCAATAACTGAGTTAGTAATGACCGTATCACCTGCAAGTGCTTGATCTACAGTTACCGAAGTAGTCGCGCCGCCTTCAAGCTCTAAACATTCGCCCATACCACTTGTACCGGTTACGACAAAATTATATAACTGGGCTTTAGTGCCTTCGCGTAAATAAATACCTTCAGAAGCTGCTGAAGGGGTATTAAAATCGTTACCAATAATGGTCATGTTAGCGATAGTTGGGTTAGATTGCGGTTGAATGTTGGGGTGTGATCCATTGTTATCAGCTTCAATACCGCGGTTGGCTGCACCATTATCAGGTGATTGTTTAGCTAAAACATATTGAATATTGCCACGATAACCTAAATCCCAATCTAAACTATCATCTTGCTCTGAAGTTAATACAATATACTTCATGTTTACAGTACCGCCCCAAAGTTCAATACCATCATCAGCATTATCATGCACTTGAATATATTCGACTGTGGTGCCAGAACCAATACCCGCCATAGAAATACCGTTTAGCTCATTGTCAGGGGCAATTTCAAAACCAGCATGCTTAACCACAACGTAACGTAATGTTCCTGAACTATCCGTATCGTCTGTACCACCGTAAACCGCACCTTCTTCTGCGCCTTCTACTTGTAATGCACAAGCGCTACCATCAGTAGGACATTTGTTAACTTTAGCATTACCTAATAACACTAAACCGCCCCATTGACCAGCTTGTGTGGCTTGACCCGTAATGTCTTGTTTAGACGTAAAGGTAATAGGTGCAGTGCGCGTACCATTTGCTTCAATTTTAGAATCTCGACTAACCACTAAATAATCACCACCAGAACGACCATATAATTGAGTACCCGCTTCAATAGTTAAGGTAGCAGAGTTTGCTTTATCGTCACCCACAAATACGGGACCACTTAAGGCATAAATATTATTAGCCGTTAAGGTTAAATCACTATTAATATGGCCTGAAATTTCACACGTAGTAGTAGAACCATCGATAGGGGTAATTGCAGTTGTACCTGTTGGACAACCTTGTACTTGAGCATGAGCAGTAACTTCACCACCACCAAAACCAAACGCCCAACCTTGACGCCAATCGTCAGTATTATTAAGTGCACCAATAAAATCTACACTGTCAAAAAATGCACCTTGAGTATTAGCCACATCTTGACCTGCACCTAATAACGGTGAATTTGCATCTGGTTTGCCCGTAGAGTCTAATAATATAGAGCTACTAATACTGTTACTTGGCTCAGCAGTAAACCACGCTTTTATGTCAAGCAATACACTACCGTCAGCCGCTTTTGCGTTTTTAAAGTTTTCACCGTTGTTACATGCCATCACATCATTTTGCATAACAATTTTGCCGTTATTGGCATTATCAACCGTTACCGATGATGTTTGACCGCCTTCAAACTCTAAACATTCACCCATTTCACTAGGGCCAGTTACGACGGTATTAAAAATTTTCGCCGCAGTACCTTCACGTAAATAAATGCCTTCAGAAGAGCTATGAGCGCTCTTAAAATTATTACCGATAATAGTTAAGTTTGATAAAGTCGGGTTTGATTGTGGCTCAATACTAGGATGAGAACCATTATTATCAGCTTCTATACCACGGTTAGCTGGGCCTGCATTTTTGTCTTGCTCAATATAAGCAAATTGAATTTTACCTTTATAACCTAGATCCCAATCAATGCTATCGTCTTGGTTAGCCGTTAACACTAAATGTTTAAGGTTTGCTGCACCCCCCCAAAATTCAATACCATCATCAGCATTTGAATGTACTTGAATATAATCAAGCGTAGTACCTGAACCAACGCCAGCAAATGAAATACCATTTAATTCGTTATCTGGAGCAATTTCAAAACCAGCGTATTTAACCACAACATATTTAAGTACACCGGAATTATCTTCCCAGTTCGTACCACCATAAACTGAACCTTCTTTAGCGCCCTCTACCTGTAACGCACAAGCACTACCATCAGTAGGACATTTATTAACAGGCGCATTACCTAATAAGACTAAACCGCCCCATTGACCAGCATCGGTTGCTAAACCTTTAACATCTTGTAACGAAGTAAAAATAATCGGTTTAGTTACCGTACCTTCAGCATTTATTTTGGCGTCGCGATGAACAACAATATAATCACCGCCTTGTTGCCCAAAAACTACTACACCCGGTTCAATACTTAAGGTTGCACCAGCCATAACTTCAAGCGGACCTTTTACTGCGTAAAAAACAGGTGAACCATTTGCAGCAGCCACTAAATTAGTATCAGTTGTGATTTGTCCATCAAGTGTTTGTACTTTAACGTCAAACCCCATTACCGCAGAAACCTCACCAGCAAGTAAGGTATTAGTTTTACCCGCTAAAGTAACATCGTTATTCGTTGGGTTACTCGGAGCAGGATTAGAAATGTTAGTATCGCCTACTGAGTTATCAACGTTTGATGACAAGTTAATATCGCCACCACAGCCGCCTAAAATTAACGCACTGGTAATTGCACTGATTTTAAATAGAGTTTTTATTTTCATTTTTGTCTGCTCCGCAGAAGTTTAATTATGATTGTGTATATACCCGTTCTACTTGAAGATGCAGGATCCAGCTGAAGCGAGTATAAAACACGATTGATTAAGTTTCGGCTTAGTCTACTGAGCAAAAATGACAGAATTGTTTTAGAAATATGACTCTTTGGTGTAATTAATGTTGCATTTAAATGACACCATTAAAAGATAATATACTCATAAAAAAAGCCAAGCAACAAATGTGCTTGGCTTCAATAAAGTGATTTTCTAAAAAAGAATTTAAAAAATCATTAAAAACTATTTAAGACCTAACTTCTTCAATTCTTTGTTAAGAACTTTAACGGGTAATGGAATGTAACCATCTTTAGCAACAATCGCTTGGCCTTGTTTAGATAATACCATTTTCAAAAACTCAGCTTCTTTAGGTGCTAAGGCTTTNTTTGGGTGCTTATTAACATAAACATATAAGTAGCGAGAAAGAGGATATTTACCTGTTAAGGCATTTTCCATGGTTGCCGCAACAAAATTATCACCTTTTTTGCTTAAGGCTAAGGCACGTACACCCGAAGTTTTATAACCGATACCAGAATAACCAATACCATTAAGTGATGATGATACTGATTGTACAACTGATGCAGAACCAGGTTGTTCATTTACTGTATTTCTAAAGTCACCTTTACAAAGCGCTTTCTTTTTAAAGTAACCGTAAGTACCCGAGACTGAATTACGACCATAAAGTTGAATATCTTTATTAGTCCAATCACCCGTTAAACCTAAATCACCCCAGCGTTCTGCTGGTTTTTTTGCACCACATTTTTGATTACTTGAAAATACCGCATCAACTTGCTCAATACGTAACCCTTTTAGTGGATTATCTTTATTAACAAATACAGCAAGTGCATCAATAGCAACACGAACACGCGTAGGTTTATAGCCATAACGTTTTTCAAATGCCGCGATTTCACGTGATTTCATTTTACGGCTCATAGGACCTAAGTTTGACGTTGCTTCAGTTAATGCAGGTGGCGCGGTCGATGATCCAGCGGCTTGAATTTGAATGTTAACATTAGGGTAATTACGTTTAAACTCTTCTGCCCAAAATGTCATCATGTTGGCTAAGGTATCTGAACCAACAGAAGATAAATTACCCGAAATACCACTGACTTTATGGTATTCTGGTAAGTCTGCGTTGTCAGCAGCCAATGCAGGTAAAGCAAATACACTTGCCGCAGTTAAGCTCATTACACCAACAAAACGTTTCAAATTTTGTGCTAATTTCATTTTTATCTCCAGTGAGAATGTTACCCATATATTTGGGATTCGTTTAAAATACGACGTTAGTATCTTAAAGTTATATGACAATTATATTGAAGTTATATGACAGTTACATGACAGCTAACATAAAGATGTAACAAAGATGAAATAAATATTTTTAAGCACGTAAAAAAAATGGGGTTACTGCATTTTATAAGATAATAAATTATTGTAGAAAAACAATCGAAAATATACTGCCTTTTCCATAGGTACTCTCAATGGTTAGTTTAGCTTGATGCCGCTGTAATACGTGCTTAACAATGGCTAAACCTAAGCCAGAACCACCCGTATCACGAGAACGAGAAGCATCAACACGATAAAAACGTTCGGTTAAGCGATTTACATGCTCAACTTTAACCCCCACACCATTATCTTTTACTGAAAATACCGCAATACCGTCTATTAACCGCCATGAAATAAATATTTCGCCACCCGCGGGGGTATAATTAATNGCATTAGCAATTAAATTGGCACATGCACTTTTTATTTCAGACTCAATACCTAAAATATCTAAGGTTTGATTTATATCACTAGTAATGTGGTGTTGCTTGTCTTTATTTAACCATTTAGCATCGTCAATTAAACTAGCGACTAATTTAGGCATTGCTAAACGCTGACTTCGGTCGGTATATTGAGTCGATTCTACTCGCGACAATTGCAGTAGTTGCTCTACTAAATTATCCATGCGAGTCACTTGGTTTTCCATTGTAACGAAGGCTTTTTGCCAATGTAGATTTAATTCATCCGCAGACATTTCAAACATTTCTAAATAGCCGCGAACCACCGTTAATGGCGTTTTTAGTTCGTGAGAAACATTCGCGACAAAATCTCGCCTCATGGTTTCAAGTCGAAAAATTTGACTAATATCACGCGCTAATAATAAAAATTGTTCACTACCATAGGGCATTAGCCGAATTTCAATTTGGACATCATTACTGATCGGCGAAGGTATAGAACAAGGTTCGCTAAAGTCGCCTTTTGCTAAATAGTCAACAAAATCAGGAAAACGGACTAAATTATCAACACGTTGACCTATATCACTGGGGTGGCGTATACCAATTAACGTTAATGCCTTAGTATTTGCCCAAATAATAATAAGTTCATCTGACAACACCACGGCTCCATCGGGTAACGCCTCTGCACCATCCTTAAATAAACGTATTTGTGTCGATAATTTTTTTTGCTTTGAACGTTGCTTGCGAATTTTACGATTTAACCCTTCAAATATTTGCCCCCAAACACCGCTTGCCTCGGGTGGTGAAATACTTTTACTTTGCCATAACCAGTTAGCCAATTTAGTTAATTGTTGATAATGAGTTACTAATATTCCTAACGTAGTAAATAGCAAAGCCGGCCAAAAGACATCAAGCCAATAGCCGAATATCCCGGCACCAATTAACAACAAAAATAATTGAGAAAACAATCGGTAGCTTGATTCTTTAAGGTGCATAAAATAATACCAATGCGAGTAAGTTAGTGATCATATATTTAGATTTATACCCAAACTACTTGAAGATGCTAGTTCTGCATCTTCAAGTGGTTTGGGTATATATTGGTATAATTTAAAATTAATTAACATTACATGAAAAACGATAGCCAGAGCCTCTCACTGTTTGTACAAAATTTTCATGACCGGCTCCCGTTATGGCTTTACGTAAGCGACGAATATGNACATCAACCGTTCTGTCTTCTACATAAACATTAACGCCCCATACATTATCTAACAATTGTTCGCGAGAATATACTCTTTCAGTATGAGTCATAAAAAAATGTAACAAACGGAANTCGGTAGGCCCTAAATCTAACGGTTTACCATTAATGCCAACACGGTGGGCCACGGGATCAAGCGATAACCCCTGAAACTCAATAACTTCTTCTAACGATGTTGGTGAAACTCGGCGTATTACTGCTTTTATTCGGGCAATTAGCTCTTTGGGTGAAAAAGGCTTAGTCACATAATCATCAATACCCGCATCAAACCCTGCCACTTTATCATTTTCATCACTGCGTGCGGTTAACATGATCACCGGAATATTACGGGTATGTTCATTACGCTTTAACTGTTTTGCGATTTTTATACCACTGCCACCAGGTAACATCCANTCAAGTAAGATCAAATCAGGATAAGGTTCTTTGATTAACGCAAATGCCTGTTCATAGTCTTTGGCTTCAATACTGTTAAAACCATTTTGTTCTAATACAAAAGTGATCATTTCTCGTATCGGTGTTTCATCTTCAACGACCAATATTTGTCTATTCATTTTAACATCCAATAATAAAATATAAAATTACAAAATTTACTAACAACCATTCTGCAAAAGATATGTGATACTTTTATGACAAAGTAACTTATTTATCAAAATAATTATAGACAAAAGTAAACTTGATCTTATTAAAAAATGCATTAGTATTTGATGTGCAAACAAAATAAATATCACCGGAGACACTTTTTATGATTCGATACCTACTAATGGGAACGCTCATTTCACTCATATCATTACTTGCTATCGCTGAAGATGATTTTGCGGTAATAGTTAATGCAAAAAANACGCAAAAAATAGACAAAAAGCTCATTAAAAATATAGCGTCTGACATGGTTGCCACCTGGGACAATGGTCAAGCTATTAAACTGTACTTCCCCAAGCCAAAATCAGAAGTGAGACGTAACTTTACTTTAGACGTTTTAGGTATTAATGCCAAACAAGATGCAATAAATTGGGAAAATAAAAAAATCACTAATACCCTAAATAACAAAGCACCTAAATTATTAAGAGATAAAATGATCATTAGAATGGTGGCTAAACACCCTAATGCACTCGGATATGTGTCCCCTGAAGCAGTAAAAAACAATCCAAAAATAAAAGTAGTGTATTCAAAATANAAACGACCTTAAAATAAACATCTNATGAACGGAGAAAGACCATGACAGATACCATACGGTCATCAAAAAATAAAAAGACATTCTTTATAAATAACGCAAAATATATCCCATTAATTGTATCGACAGTATTTTCACCTTTAATCTTTGCTCAAACAGATAATAGCCAAGTTGAAAAAAAAATAGCCTCGATAGAAAAACAATTAGCTGAATTAAAAAAACAATTAAATACCCAAAAAAGTACTATTGAAGAAAACTCCGAACGCGTAGATGATGTAGAAACGAANGTTACAGAAACACAAGAAGCATTTGATAATTCGTTTAAAATCAGCAGCTATACTGACTTAGAATATACGCAAACAAGTAAAAACAATGCTCTAAATGGCGTAAGATTACATCATTTTTCCGTTTTTTTAGAAAAGCAAATGTTACCTAATTTAAAGTTTTTCTCCGAGACAGAGTATGAAGATGCACCTTTTTTTGATGGTGATACAATACATAATGGGGCAATATTTGTTGAAGCAATTAATTTAACTTGGACAGTAAATCAACACTTAAAAGTACGAGGTGGGCGATTCTTCACTCCCTCTGGTATATGGTCTGAAAATCATTACCCTCCTTATGTGCCAACACAAGATCGCCCTTTATTTTTACGCAATATATTTCCTCAAGTTATTGATGGTGCTTCTGCACTTGGGCAATATGCATTAGGTGACAACTTTATTAATTACACGCTATATTCAGGTAATGGTGAAGGTAATGACGGTAAGGGTGATAATAACTCAACAAAATCTTTAGGTTTTAGGAGTCAGATAACATTACCTGCGTTGCAAAATTCAATAATTGGTTTAGATTATTACCAAGACACCTTAAATAGCGGTATAGATAAAAAAGTATATGGTTTTCACGGTAAATTAAATTTTAACAACATAGTTATACAAGCAGAATATGCCACNGGAGAACTTACCAATAATTCAACCTATACTAACGACACCTTAGGCTATTATTTGCAAGGTATTTATAATTTCAAAGACTTTTCTTTTGGTTACCGATATGATTTTTTTGATAAAGATGAAGCGGCTAAAGTAGATCATAAAAAACATAATTATTTTGTTAATTATCACATTAATTCTAATATTATTCTAAAAGCAGAATACAATGATAATATCCTTGAAAATAAACAAAATTATCAAGGCTTTATTTTATCGATTGCAGCATTTTTACGATAAAATAAAAAATACACTATAAAAAAGGGGATACCTATAACAAGGCATCCCCTTTTTACTTTATTAACACTAATTTAGGGACTGGTCAAATAGCTATATTTTAGGGTAACACTTGTAGGTTGGCCTTTAGGCCATCAATCTATATTTGACGGGCTGAAGCCCGACCTACAAATACTCTATCTGTTACCTTGGTTTGATG
>JAESPQ010000049.1 GCA_016765535.1 Alteromonadaceae bacterium
TCGAAGAAAGTTTAAAGTTTTTATAAAAACTCAAACACTCATTTTAAAACGTATAAAANTTCAAACACTCATTTTAAAACGTTAAGTTACTCTGCTTAGGTAAACTAAATTGAGATAACTTATCAAAACAACACCTTGCTCCTGCATGTGCTTAATACCGTACATCCTGTACATAACAGACTCTTGGACTTCCTTATGAGGTGAAGCCCTTGAATCTGGATGCGCATTCTAGAGATTTTTGCGCTGAGGTCAAGCGTTAAAATCACTTTATTGGTGTTTTTTTAATAAAAACGGTTTGTTCGGTCAAAAAGCATACATACTGACTTTTTAATAGGCGAAAATATTCAAAATAAAAGATAGATATTAAGCTTGCTATAATCGTTATAACTTATTTATCGTTATTCATCTCTTCATTTTTGGCTTTATCACGTACAGAATCAAAATCGGCGTCTTTATCATCACCAATCACATGTTCTAATTTTAATTCTTCAACACTTCTAAATGTAGTTACGGGTCCCGAACATGCGTACAAAACGAAAATCAATGCTAAAAGCTCAGCAGGACTTGATGCAACGACCACAAAAACAAGCACAATGACCAACACCATTAAAAAGTTAACTCTTCCTTTCCAGTCAACTTCTTTAAAACTGTTATATCTAAAGTTACTGACCATAAGCAAACCACATAATATAGTGATACTACCCATAATTATGCCGTAATCATGGCCGTTTATTTGATACGAAGCACCAACCCAAACTAAACTGGCGATAACACCAGCAGCAGCAGGACTGGCTAAGCCTTGAAAAAAACGTTTGTCGGCAATGCCCACTTGAGTATTAAAACGCGCCAAACGCAACGCCGCACATGCGACATAAACAAATGCTGCCAACCAACCAAATTTCCCCATATCAGATAAAGCCCAATTATAAACAACTAAACCAGGTGCGATACCAAATGACACCATATCAGCCATACTGTCATATTCAGCACCAAATTCACTTTGTGTATTAGTCATTCGAGCAACTCGCCCATCTAAGCCGTCAAAAATCATAGCAATAAATATAGCTACGGCAGCACTGATAAAGTGTTCATTCATTGATGAAACAACTGCATAAAACCCAGAAAACAATCCAGCTGTAGTTAACAAATTAGGTAATAAATAAATTCCACGCGTAGTGGGGTTTTCTAAAGGAGATTTTTTCATGGTTTTATCTTGTAATAATTTTACTTGTACTTATGCGGCTAATTTACCATAGCTAGCATTAAATAGTTAGAATTTCATTTTGATACAATTTTCTAATTTTAGTAGGAAAACGTTAGCAATTGATATCAAAAAGACAAAGAAATAGATTAAAGTTGTAATAATCATTAAGGGTGTTATAAGGTGATGATTACTATTTGTTGTTCACTTTAATCATTTACGCAGGTACCCTGATGAAATGTTGTTTATTTACTCTATTTACCCTTGTTTTTTCTAATATTACATTTAGTTCGGATATGACCATTTATCGCTGGGTCGATGAGAATAAAATTGTTCATTTTAGCCAAAACCAACCTAATACAGGTAACTACACACAACTTTCGGCTGCAAAAATGAAAATTGAAAAGCCTAATTTAAATATTCTTGCTAAAAAAGAACTGCCCAGTGAAGATAAAAACTTTAATGACAGCTCTAGTAAAAACTCTAGTGAAAGTAATAACGCACAAGATAATGAAAAAAGTAAATGCTTAGCTGCACGTAAGAATTTAAAAACATTGCAAGACTTTGACAGTATTAAGTACAAAACTCTTGCTGGCGATTTTAAAGTATTAACTACTAAAGAAAAAAAAGCTCAACTTGCCTTTAATAAAACACAAATTGAGCTTTATTGTACTTAATAACTTATTAGCTAAAGATCAACTTATCTTCACTAACTTTAATATCAATTTTTGCTCCCGCTTGGTAAACCCCACTAAGTATTTTTTGTGCTAATGGGTTTTCAATACTATTTTGTATTGCTCTTTTTAACGGTCTTGCACCAAAGATAGGATCAAAACCAACTTCAGCAATTAACGATAGCGCCTCATCACTGATCGATAAACCAATATCTCGGTCAGCTAAACGAGCCGTTAACCCTTTAATTTGAATACTTGCTATTTTCTTTATTTGCATTTTTCCTAGTGGATGAAATACCACAGTATCATCAATACGATTGATAAATTCAGGTTTAAAATGTAATGCAACTTCGTTCATTACTTTCGCTTTCATTTCTTCATATTGGTTATCGTGCGCAAAACCTTGAATAACATCAGAACCGATATTTGAGGTCATCACGATCACCGTATTTTTAAAATTAACGGTACGACCTTGCCCATCGGTTAAACGTCCATCGTCCAACACTTGCAATAAAATATTAAAAACATCAGGATGCGCCTTTTCAACTTCATCAAGTAATATCACTGAATAGGGTTTTCGACGCACAGCTTCAGTTAAATAACCACCTTCTTCATAACCGACATAACCTGGAGGAGCGCCAACTAAACGAGCAACTGAATGTTTTTCCATAAATTCTGACATATCAATACGAATAAGCGCATCTTCGCTATCAAACATAAAATTAGCTAATGCTTTAGTTAACTCTGTTTTACCAACCCCCGTAGGCCCTAAAAACAAAAAGGAGCCTATGGGTTGATCTGGATCGGCAAGCCCAGCCCGCGATCGACGAATAGCATTTGAAACAGACGTTACCGCTTCTGCTTGCCCAATAACTCTTTCATGCAAACAATCTTCCATTTGAATCAATTTATCACGTTCTTCTTCCAACATTTTAGCCACAGGTATTCCTGTTGCTCGACTTAAGACATCAGCAATTTCAACATCAGTCACTTTATTACGCAGTAAGGTCATTTCTTGCATTTCAGCTTGACTAGCAAGATCAAGCTGCTTTTCAAGTTCAGGGATCCGACCATACTGTAACTCTGACATACGATTGAGATCACCACCGCGGCGAGCCGCTTCAAGATCAATTCGCGCTTTTTCTAAATCTTCTTTTATACTTTGTGTGCCGTGCAAAGCCGCTTTTTCTGTTGTCCACACTTCGTCTAATTCATCATATTCATTTTGTAAAACAGATATTTGCTCAGAAATAATTTGCAAGCGTTTAATAGAAGCGTCATCCGAATCTTTTTCTAATGCTTTTTCTTCAAGCTTTAGTTGAATTAAACGCCGTTCAAGTTTATCTAATTCTTCTGGTTTAGAGTCCATTTGTAAACGAATACTCGATGCCGCTTCATCAATTAAATCAATCGCTTTATCAGGTAGCTGACGGTCACTAATATAACGGTAAGACAAGTTAGCCGCCGCAACAATAGCAGGATCAGTTATATCTACATTATGATGTAATTCATAACGCTCTTTAAGACCGCGCAATATAGCAATGGTGTCTTCAACACTAGGTTCGTCTACCTGTATCTTTTGAAAACGACGCTCTAAGGCCGCATCTTTTTCAATATATTGACGATATTCATCTAACGTTGTTGCCCCAACACAATGCAAATCACCACGAGCCAAAGCAGGTTTTAACATGTTACCCGCATCCATAGCGCCCTCACCTTTACCTGCTCCAACCATAGTATGAAGTTCATCAATAAATAAAATAATTTGACCTTCTTCTTTGGCTAAATCACTTAATACCGCTTTTAAACGTTCTTCAAATTCACCACGATATTTAGCGCCCGCAATTAATGACCCCATGTCTAATGATAAAACCCGTTTACTTTTTAAACCTTCGGGTACTTCACCATTAATAATGCGCTGTGCTAAACCTTCAACGATAGCTGTTTTGCCAACACCAGGTTGACCAATTAATACGGGATTATTTTTGGTTCTACGTTGTAAAACCTGAATGGTGCGACGAATTTCATCATCACGTCCAATAACGGGGTCAAGTTTTCCTTGTTCTGCTCTTTCAGTTAAATCTATCGTGTATTTATCCAAGGCTTGGCGCATATCTTCAGCATTTTGCTCTTCAATATTTTGCCCTCCTCGCACGTGTTCAATAGCTTGTTCTATTCTTTCTTTAGTTGCTCCTAAACTTTTAAAAACTTTACCTACTTCACCACTATCTTCTAAGAGAGCTAATAAAAACACATCCGATGAAATAAATTTATCCTTAAGTTTTTGTGCATATTTATCACAAAGATTTAATAATTTACCAAGTGCTGATGATAATTGTACATCGCCAGAACTTCCTTCAACCTGAGCTAAAGAGTTTATGATAATTTCACATTGATTACGCAGTGCTTTATCATTTATACCTGCACTTTTTAATAGCGGAATAACACTACTTTGTTTTTGCTTAAGCAGTGCTAACACTAAATGAACAGGTTCGATAAATTGATGATCTTTACCTAATGCTAAAGATTGAGCATCCGCAATTGCAGATTGAAAGGCTTGAGTTAGTCTATCTAAACGCATAAAAATATTCTCCTATTGCCATATTACTGGACTTAATTATTTATTACTTACCAATAAACAGTGATTAATTATGGTGTGAGCTTACGTATTATTTTAATGAGATTATTTAATAGATAGGGGTAAGGTGTAAACTTTTCAAGACAAAAGATAAAAAATATTGCGCTAGCTCAAGTTTTAGAACTTTTTTCTTTGAAACAGAAAAATAATGAATCATAACCGACAAATGATACTAGCCATTCGCCCTGTTATATTTTCTCGACGATATGAATAATAATCATCTGGCATAGAATAAGTACAATGAGGAAGTATTGATACATTGATTATGCCAAGCTGCCGTAGTTGAATTATAGCAATCGCCTGTAGGTCAGCTAAATATTTTATTGTTTTTACATTATTAGTTGAATTTATTATAGGCGCAAAAGCAGTAATAAAATCGGTTGATTGATTAACAAATGCCTGCCTAACCTCTTCACCAACTTCAAAAACTGTTTTACCAATACAAGGGCCAAGCCATATATACAGCTGATCTCTGCTTGTTTTCATTTTAGTGATCGTTTTGGCAATAACATTTGAAGACAATGATCGCCAACCACCATGAATAGCCGCTATTTCATTACCTTGAACATCGCTAATTAAAATAGGTAAACAATCTGCTGTCATAATAGCTAAAGCTACATGTTTACATTGAGTAATAATAGCATCAGCTTCAATAGCTACTGGTGAATATTGATTTAAATAATGAACGTGACAACCATGTACCTGATTTAACCATTGTATTTGGCTACGTTCAGGTAAAATTGCTAATAGACTTTGTCGGTTTTGTTTAACCTGCAATAAATTATCACCAACATGAATACCTAAATTAAAAGCATCATAATGATCCGTTGTTGTTAACTTTTTCTTTAATGTTGTAGAGGTAAAGGGGGGATGACGAGTGGTAGTAAAAGCCTGTACATTTTCTACAGGCCATAAAACAGCATGAATAGCTTTAGTAGTCTTCGCTAGCATGTAATTTGCTATCATCTTTTAAGCACTGTACTAGTTCAACAAAATCTTCTGGCAACTCGGCATGCCAAGTCATTAATTCTCCTGTTATGGGATGATATAATGACAACATTGCCGCATGCAACGCTTGTCGTTTAAATCCCCGAAGCATAGCTAACAACTCAGGTGTGGCATTTTTAGGTGGACGAGGACGACCACCATAGTTAGGATCACCAACCAAAGGATGAGTAATATGTGCCATGTGTACACGAATTTGGTGTGTTCTACCTGTTTCTAAGCGTAAACGAAGCCGTGTATGTAAGCGATATTTTTCTAATACCCGATAATGAGTTACCGAAGGGCGTCCTGAAATAGTAACTGCCATATTCGTTCTTTTAGTGGGGTGGCGTCCTATGGGTTCGTCAACTAAACCACCAGCAGTCATCAATCCATTAGCTACTGCTTCATACTCACGAGTAATTTCTCGTCGTTGTAATGAATCAACTAATACTGTTTGAGCAGCAATAGTTTTCGCCACCACCATTAAGCCTGTAGTATCTTTATCTAAGCGGTGAACGATACCCGCGCGCGGCACTACCGCTAAATCAGCACAATGATGTAATAAAGCGTTAAGCACAGTACCGTCTGGATTACCTGCGCCAGGATGAACTACAAAACCAGCAGGTTTATTGATCACTAAAATATCATCATCTTCATAAACAATATTTAAGGGCAAATCTTGTGCTTCAAAACGTACGTCAGCCTCAACGGTGGCATTAATGGCAATACTTTCACCACCAAACATTTTTTCTCTGGCTTTGGTAATAATTTCATCATTTACGGACACTTGACCAGACAATATCCAATCTTTTAAACGAGAACGTGAATAATCAGGAAACATTTGCGCTAAAGTTTGGTCTAAGCGTTTGCCTAAACACGATTGTGGGACAATTTCTTGATGTTGAATATTTTCAGACATTAAACTCTCAATTAATTTACACTTTGCAAAGAGCTGGGTTAGAATACTTACCAGCTATTTTAGCGTGTTGTACTCAGGTTAGATACCAATTACCTAATAAATGTTTTATTTTAGTTTAATTGGTCGCTTTTATTATAATTCAAACAATGTTGTGATACTAAATTCTATGGAAAAAATAACAATTAAAATTATCTTACTTACCCTTGCCGTTACTTTAGCAGGCTGTTCATCAAGTGAAGATATTCAAAAAGTGCCTGATAGTTCAGCACAAGCACTTTATAGCGATGCCCGTGAAGCACTTGATAACGGTTTATTTCAAAAAGCGGTGCAAATACTTTCGGCCATTGACTCTCGTTTCCCATTTGGCCCAATTTCACACCAAGTTCAATTAGATTTAATTTACGCCTATTATAAAAGTGGTGATTCAGCACAAGGCATTGCCTTAGCAGATCGCTTTATTCGTTTAAATCCTAATCATCAGAATGTTGATTATGTTTACTATATTCGCGGTTTAATTCATCAGTCAACTGAAGAAAATTTATTTCAAGACATGCTAGGTATTGATCGTACTGACAGAGATCCTAGCGCTTCGCACGACGCTTTTGATGATTTTAAACACATCATAGATAGCTACCCACAAAGCAAATACGCCGCTGATGCTAAAAAACGGATGATCAAAATAAAATCTCGTTTAGCTAAATATGAATTAAAAGTAGCCAAATTTTATTTTGATCGCCAAGCATATGCAGCCGCAGCCAATAGAGGTCGCTATATTATTAAATACTTTTCAACAAATAAAGAAGTAGAACAAGCATTAGAGATCATGATTGAATGTTACGATAAATTAGGATTAGATGATTTAAAAACGAATGCATTACAAGTGCTAGCAGTAAATTACCCTGAAAATTCATTGATTAATTAACTTGTTACTATAAACGCGAAATAGCACTTAAAAGCATTTGCATAAAAAATCGATTAGAGCCAATAGCTTTAATCGATTTTTTGGTTTGATTCATTAAGGTCGCTCGGGATTAAATTGCTTCTTGGTCTTCTTCACCAGTACGAATACGGATCACACGTACAACATCAGTAATAAATATTTTACCATCACCAATTTTGCCTGTTTGAGCGGTAGACAAAATAGCTTCAACACAACGATCAACATCTGCAGAAGCAATAACAATTTCTAGTTTTACTTTTGGTAAAAAATCTACCATATATTCAGCACCTCGATATAACTCAGTATGCCCTTTTTGACGACCGAATCCTTTTACCTCCGAGACTGTCATCCCCGTAATACCAATTTCACCTAATGCTTCGCGTACATCATCCATTTTAAAAGGTTTTATAATTGCTTCTATTTTTTTCATTTTGATCTCAGCATAAATTTTAATTCATTGCTAAATAATAACACCTCATCAATAAAAATTTCCACCGAAAGTAAAATCTACTAGAAAATAAGCCTATTAGATTCAAATAATAGCGCTATTTTGGTAAACTGCGACAAGTTTTAATCTTCCGACAAAATACTAAGAGTTAAACTCATGCAACAACACATAATAAATGAAATGAAAGTATTGCCCAAAATAGATATACAATTTGAAATTGATCGTCGCATCCAATTTATTAAAAAGCAATTAATTAACTCTGGTTTAAAAAATTTAATACTCGGCATTAGCGGTGGCGTAGACTCGTCAACTTGCGGGAAGCTCGCGCAACTAGCGGTTGAGCAACTAAATACAAACAACTCGGATAAATACCAATTTATTGCGGTTCGCTTACCTTACAACATACAAACAGATGAAGATGACGCACAATTAGCTCTAGATTTTATCAAACCAAGCAAACAACTTAGCACCAATATTTTTTCTGGTGTTGAAGGTATTCACCATGAAGTATTATCAGCATTAAAACAAGTTGACTTGCTAAATGTTACTGATGCACAGCTCGACTTTTCAAAGGGTAATGTGAAAGCTCGTACTCGCATGGTTATGCAATACCATATCGCAGGTATTGTAGGGGGATTAGTATTGGGTACTGATCATAGTGCTGAAAATATCACTGGTTTTTATACTAAATGGGGTGATGGTGCATGTGATTTAGCGCCACTATTCGGCTTGTCTAAACGTCAAATCAGATCAATAGCTCTTTCATTGGGAGCACCAGAGTTATTAGTAGAAAAAGCCCCTACCGCTGATTTAGAAGAATTAGCGCCAAGTAAAAAAGATGAAGATGCTTTAGGGTTATCTTATGATCAACTTGATGATTTTTTAGAAGGACACCCCGTAAGCAAGAAGGTTAGCGAAAAAATCATTGCCATTTATCAAAAAACGCAACATAAACGCCAAGCGATACCCACAATTTATGGATAAAAAGGCGGATAACTTAGTACGAAGGAACAAAAAATAAAAAACTGGCAAAAATAAGAATAACAACTAGGATCAAGTAAACGGATTTACTTAATCAAATAAATAAAGGATTTATTTATGCTTAGCTTGCACGGACGTAGCTTTTCTTTTCTAAAATCAAATTTCATTAACTTAAAAGGTTTCACGCTAATAGAATTAATGGTTTCGATTAGTATAACCTCAATTNTATCCTGTATTGCTATTCCTAATTTTAACGATTTTATGGTTAAAATACGGGTTGACAATGAAATATCCAAACTTAATCGTTTGTTATTTTTAACACGAAACGCCGCCATAAACAGCAGTAATATTGTTACGCTTTGCCCTCTAGATAACGCCTCTAAATGCACCAGCAATTGGCAACAAGAACTGAGTGTTTTTATTGATAACAATGCCAATGGCATTTACGAACCCTCATTAAATGAACAATTACTCAAAATAAAATCGGCGATAAAACAAGGCGACAAACTCCATTACGGCTTAGGTAGAACCAATATAATGTTTGCTCCCACTGGACACTTATCGGGTTGGGGTAAAAACGGTACTTTTCGTTATTGTCCTAAAAATCATCAAAAAAATAACAGAGCTATTCGTCTAGCAACCTCGGGGAGATTATATCAGTCTGTTGATAGAGATCATGATGGCATAGAAGAACTCAGAACAGGGGGTAAAATTCGTTGCCGTAGTTAATGAATAAACGGAATATTAAAACAATAAGGCAATAATTAATCACTAGCTGAAAACGCCTAAAAATGGTATAAATTGCTTAAGGAATTCATACCAAAATAGCAGGTAAGTTAATTATGTTGTCTAACGCCCTCTCTCAAAGTGAACCAACTATCAATACAGCTAGCGGTTTTACCTTAATTGAACTCATGATAACTATTGCTCTTTTGTCGATAATCATAATGATTGCTTTACCTAATTTAAACAATTTTACTACTAAATTACGTGTTGACAATGAAATATCTGAACTTAACCGCTTACTTTTAATTGCTCGTAACAATGCAATTAACGAAGGCGTTACCGTTACCCTCTGCCCTTTAGTAGCGAATACTTGCAGTAGTAATTGGCAAAATGAATTAACCGTATTTATTGATAGGACAACCTCCCAAGTACCTAAGTTAGATGCTGGAGAGCGTATTATAAAAGTTAAATCGGCAATAAAGGGAGGTGATAAACTCCAGTATGGACAAACCTTTATTAGTTATGATGCCATGGGGCACGCAACAAGCTTTAATATCAAAGGCGTTAACATTGATGCTGGGGGGCCATTTTTATTTAGCTATTGCCCACAAGAAGATGCAAGTTTATCAAGAGGCGTATACGTTTCAATATCAGGTAGGGCACGAGTTAGCACAGATACCAACGGTGATGGTATTGATGAGGCCATTGATATTACAAATTCAAGTAATAGAAAGGTTATAAGCTGTAGTTAAATTAATTAACGCTAAAATTCTAATGGCAAAAGCATAACGAGAACAAGAACAAGACAAAATATATAAGCCTTGCTCATTAGTATTAGTGACAGTGCTAAAAATTAAAAATCGGCATCTTTTTCTAGTTTTTTAGCGTTATCATCACTAAATTCTCGATCAAAATCCACGCATTCATACACTTCAACTATTCTACGCTTTGCATGTAAATCTGGCACATACATTTGTGTTCCAACCAAAGTATTAGCTAAAGCATTATGATTTAAACTTGAGGCTGGTGCAAAATACAGTGCTTTTCGATCATCTATCACACTGACATAACATTTTATTTTATGTTTAATTGATTTTTTATACTCGCCATAGCTTTGTGCATAACTTGCGTTTAAGTATAAAGTGCTAATCACGACTCCTATCACAGTCAAAACATTTATTTTATTCATTGTTATTGCTCCCAACAAGTTGTAGTTACGGCTGTTTTTTTACCTGTTTCATCGATTGCCAAGGTAGTGCAGCTAGAATCGTTTGTCGCTTGTGTACCTTGTGCTGTTGCCGTTAATGTAAATGCGCCCCCAACAGTGCCTGGTGGCGATAAAAAATCAATAGAATAATTACCAGACGCTGTAATATAGGGATCTGCTGGTGCACCTAACTGTGTCATATCAGCGGTATAAGTTCGGTTGTCACTAAAAAATTGTTCTTCATTGGTTGCTAAACGCATTAACTCTCGTTGTGCTTCAGCGCGATTATTTCGCGCCACTGAATCAACATAAGTAGGATAGGCAACAGCAGCTAATATACCAATAATAGCAACCACAACCATTAATTCTATTAGGGTAAAACCTGTCGATTTTAACGGGCTTACTACTTGTTCTTTTTTCATCATAATTTTTTTCATAAAGCTCTTTCCATAAAATAATGTTCCTAAAATCACTCCGTTATATTTAAATAAGTACGCCAAGTATCCAAGGTTTTATTTACTGGCACTAATATTTTACCTGCTAATACTTTAACCGTTGCATTATCTTTATTAACATGAGGACAATTAGCCCCCGTGCAAGGCGTGGTATTTCCAGTAGGATTATCTGAAGTAACCACAATTTGCGGTGTATCTATGGTGCCAACTGTGGTTATAATTTTTTGTGACGTCCAATTATATACAGTAGTACCTAAAGCCAAATCAACCGCATAAAGAAAACCAGAAACAGGATCAACTTGACAGCTATTCGCGTTACTTGCTGCGGGTTGAAATGAACTAAAATAAGCCACGCCTTCAATAGCAATGGCTGAAGCTGTACTTTTTTCACCACTGCCTGCAAAATTAAGAAACCAGCCTGATGTTTTACTGACCGCAATATTTAAATCTTGTAAGGCTTGTCCAGTCGTATTTTGATATGGATTACTTGTAAAGTCTGATAAGTCATTTGCTTTTATAGGGTTAGGAACCGGTATAATAGGGGTTGTACCCACGGAAGGAAATGATTGTGTAATAATGTTTTCATCTTTGAGCATAAAAAATTTATTTTTAGTATCAGTATTTAAAGGTGTGGTTCTATCACCGCTACCAATAAGTATGGCATCGTAAGGCCTATTTTGTTGCGTAACATCATCGCTAACAATCTGACCATTTACCTTTTTAATGGTATGAATGGTATCGGTAATGATCGTTCTAACAATGGAAGGTTCACTAAAGAAACGTCTATCCTGAGTTATATCACCACCGCTACCAAGTTCTGCTAATTTAAATACTGTCCATGGCACTGTACTACTGTTTGGGCTATCACCTGGCATATCCACACGCCATACATTACCGCCCGTATCACCAGCATATAACCTATCAACTAAGCCATCTGAATCGCCATCTAAAATACCAATGCCCGCAGGAATACTATCAGTACCCTCAAATTTTGTATTCGTTGCAGTAGTAGCACCTGGCGATAAACTCCATACAAGTTTCCCTGTAGCGGCATCAGCCATAAATATAGCGCGACCAACGTTATCATTTCCACCAATACCACTAGCATCCTTAGAAATAGCATAGCCACCACCAAAAATTAATACGGGTTTAGCACCAGAGCTGCCCATATTCAACTTAGAATAAGCTATACGCGGCTTTGACCAACTTTGGCCTAATTCACTATATCCAGTTGTAGTATTATCGATATGCCACATTAATTTAGGTGCATTTGGATTAGAAATATCAAGACCATAATAAGAATTTCCGCCACGTCGTAAACCAAAAAACACCCATGCCTTATCACCATCAGCACTGTTTATTACACCATCGCCATTAACATCAAGTTTATATAATGCAGGAGCTCCATCTACACCATAAACTTTACTTGCAGAAGCAAAGTTTGATCGTAAAACATGAATATTTTTAAATAACTCTTTTGGCATAAAAGCCCAAGTTTCATCGACTTCGGTATCACCCTTATCTTGAAACATATGCAAGACACCAGCATTTGTGCCAACAATTATGCGTACATCTTGATTCGTTTCAGTACCACCATAATTAACTACTAACGGTTTTGAATGTAATGGGTCACCAAAAACATCAAGTCTATTGTCAGTAATTAAACCGTCAGAGTCAGCATCATCAACATCTATTCCTCTAGCCCAATTAAGGGTGTCTTTAATCTCAACCTCATTAATCCCCATCGCTACAGCCATACTAGCACTACCGCCAAAAGATGACTCTATATCACAACCTATCGATGTACTATTATCACATAAAGGGATCACTTTAAGTCCAGCTGATGTACCTACATCACTATAAATAACACGGTTAGTTTTATTGCGGAGCATTTCAGCAACGCCCCCTTCTCCTACTTTATTACCATCTGCTGTTGCGTTGCTTGACCAAAATGTTTTCGCTGACGATTTAATTGTACCTGCACTATCAATAGCCTCGACACCTGTCCTATCAACTTGTTTATCAACAACAATTTTTAACTTTTTGATATTTCCTTGCCATCTTGGACCCCTATCAGGTAAAAACATTGCATAATAAACTGCATCTAAGGTTTCTGTTCTATCAAAACTGTTAGTTGCTACCGAAGCCCCAGTAAAAGTCGAACTGATTTTTGAAATATTACTGATGATAGATTGTAATGAGCTTAATAAACTACTGGGATCAGAGGCGGGGTAATATTTCCCTTTTGCATTTGTGGCAGCTTTATCTAAAAGTTTAGTTTCAGTAGTAACATTAGGATCATTAATATTAGTAAAGCTATCACCAAAGCCTATGGTGTACATCACCATACTTTGTTTTTCTTTAACATCATTATTAAGATCATTAATATTCATCCATTTAGCTAATGAAGTTAAATAATTTTTATGGGTAGTTGCTTTACCTTCATTATTATATGTAGTCCAAGTAAAAGGGGGTTCAACACCTCCTGGCAATGCAGTGATTAAATTATCGACCTTATTATCAGAAGTGGGCGCACCATCAGTCATATAAATAACAAAAACTTGTTGCTCACAATTTTTAACGGGTACATTAGGATCATTAGGAACAAACGGTGAAATATACTTGCCATTACTTTGCGCTGTTTGATCTATTGGTGGCAGTCGCTCTTCACCAGGATGAAAGGCGCCATTATAATAAGGTACTTGTGGGTAGCCATAAAGTACATTTTTACCGCCAAAATAAAGCATCGCTTCATAAAGACTTTCACATAAAGGAGTTCCGCCTTGAGCAAATATTTTATCATTGACAATAATTTTCATGTCAGTTGACGCATCTTTTTGGATGTCTAATGCAATTCGCCCTCCTTCACTCGTATAGCCGTTGTAAGTGCCATAATTACGATTATAAACTTCTAAACCGAAATCAACAGAAGGCACAGAATTGATCAAATTTGTTATCGTTGATTGCGCAATTTCAAGTCTAGTACGTGTTACTAAAGGTAAATTATCATTATTGCGCCAGCGTAAATAATTACCACTATATAATGTTACAACTTCACCAGACCAAGTAACATTAGAATTACCTATGGTACTAGTATAAGGAGTTGGAGTAGTTTGGTTCCCTAATCCATCAGCTGGATACCCAGCGGATAAAGCGCTCGTACTACCATCATCAGCTCTTATCAGTCCATTATTAATATTAATACTATTTGCAACATCGTCACCACAGTCAACAATGCGAATATCACTACCATCGCTATTATTTAATTCTTGCCAACTTCCTGAATTCCCTTGAAATTTATATTCACGTATATGGCCAGTATAAAACCCAATGGTATCTAATTGGGTTTGTGCACTTTTACAATTATTTAATGTCGCTAAAAAATGACGATTATCCGTCGGTTGAAATTGATTTAAATCTACCCCTGAACCTTTTATGTAATAAATAGACTTATCATCATAATTATTTTTTGGTGCTACAATTTGACAACAAGTATTAAGGTTGCTTGGATCATAAGGCGTTTTAATGTTTTGATTCCAGCCCATACTCCCTGAGGTATCAAAAATTATAAGCACCTGAGGCCTATTACCCGTTCGTTGTGATAAATCGCCTAAATAAAGATCTATATCTTCACTAAAAACATTACTCACCATGAATAGCGTAATAAATAAAATTGATAATTTTTTCATTTTTTTACCTCATTATACACAACAACTATTGTGCTAATAATTGTTGTGACACACCAGAAGTCACTTGAATTGTACTAGTTTTAGTACGTCCATATTTACGTGTTATTTGTACTTGTAAAGCATTACATTTAAATACTTGAACCGATGAAGCTAATTCTGAATGAGGGCATTCAACGACTAAATTATTAGGTGTTGCCACGATAATTCGTGCCGTAGTATCTACGGCATTAACTGTCGGTGTTAGCGGAAAACTAGTATTTGGTAGAGCAAAACCATTCCTTTGTCCTCCCGTATTTATTTGATCAAAAACCACTTGATCAATTGAACTAATCGCTTCTTGTGAAGCCACCACTTTATCTTGGCTAGCATCAGACATTTTAATATCGGTAGTGGTTATTTGCATTAAAGCGGCGGCAACAGCGGTTAAAGCGACTAAAAAAACTAACGCAACAATAAGTACAACACCCCGTTGCTGTGACAATAATTGAGTTGATTTATTTAATTCCATACTTTCACCTTACTATTTTGTAATGATACGGTTGAAGAAAACAATAACCGTCGATAATGATCACCACCACCAGCTACTTGATCCACAGCCGTTGTTCCACCAAGTTGATAAGTATTGTTATTAGTATATTTGTTATCGGGTAAAATATCTCTCACTAACACAAACATGCGTACGGCTAAAATTCTTGAGCCATTATTATCCCACAATGCTTGTGTCATACTACGCGCAGGAATAAACATATCAATTACACCATCGCCAGCTCCTGTAGTAGGTGTTACGTTATCGCTATAATCATTAGTATCAACATCGGTATCGGTATCTACACCATACCAAAAGCGGATATTTTCAATACCATCAACCAAGGGAACAATATCCATTGACTGAGCCGCATTAACCAATCGAGCTTGCATTAATACCGGCACAACATTACCACCTTGAGTTTCTTCTCGAACATAAAAAACATGGTGCTGATATTCCCATACTTGTGAATTTAATATGTTAGGGAGAACAGCAGCATTACCCGCAAAAATTTGTGCAGAGTTAACACTCGACATAAGGTAATAACGGTTATTTTTTAAATCCCCCATTGTTAATGGAGCTATCACGGGTACAGTAACGGGTTGTGGTATTGCCCCTAGTGAATTAGCAATAACCCTCTTAACTTGTATAATATCTGATTGCGGTTTCGCATCAGTTATGCAACCTAATTCACTTGCGCCTGTCGCTAGTTTCCCCCAAATGGTACGAAAATGACCGATAACTTGTGGAAAACTACCATTATTGAGTCCGCCGCCAACGCAATCATTATTAGCAACAGGCGGAGCTGCAGCAAGCAACGCATTATCCATTTCAACAGGCAGAGTGCCCCAAAAACCTTGTCTTAATAAATCATTAGTTAAGATACTAATAGCAAAACGGCCGTTTTCTTGCATTTCGCCATAACTTGAAGTTTCAGCAGATGTTGCACGCAACCCCACAAAAACACTCATTACCCCCGCAAAAAGAACTAAACCAAGCATTAAAACAATAAAAAGTTCAAGTAAGGTAAAACCGCTATTTTTTAAAACAAAATTAGTCTTACTCACTGTTTGTTTCAATGCATAGCGCTTCAATTGATCGCATTTCATANTATTGCGTTTCTCAATTTTCATATTAAAAAGTAAATGCTTGTACGACTATTTGTCGTCTTTTGCTGCCCGAGGTGCCACAGGTTACCCCTCCATTTGCTCCATCGGCAGTATTTCTGCGTCCTTGCCAACTAACCGCGACCGTTACAGCATGGTTAGCAACAATAATACATCCGCGAGCACCAATTAAACCTCCTACGTTTTTGTTAGTTGAAGATTTAACATTGGCACCAATTAACGATTGCTCCCATTCATACTGGTCATTTACAACTCGTTCAGCACTTGTGCATAATGAAGCAAGGGAATCACAACGCTTACTTGGTACTGCTAGCCCTAAACCGCCATAATTTGTATTGGCATAACTTGCAATAACATTAGTCGCAACTGTCACATCATTATTTCTAATTCTTTCAATAATATCTTGCGTTAAACTAGACGCTAATGATCGTTGCATTGCATCAAAACTACCTTGTTTAGCGGTGGCTTGCATCGCTACTGCACCTATAATTCCAGTAACTAAAATAAATAACGCTACCATAACTTCAATTAAAGAGAATCCTAATTGATCTTTTTTAAATTGATTTCGTTTTAATTGACCTTGCTTGAATAAACTGTGCTTTATTGCTATTTTTTTAGAATACATAAACATTAGCTGACCTATATAACACCTATTTATATTGTAAAAAATAGAATTAGAATATGATTGAAAGGGAAATTTAACACAAAAGAAACAAAAGGCAAATTTTAAACAATAAAAAAGCCTTTTTTGTATAGAAATGAATTGTTTGGCGATGTTAATAATCACTAATGTGTACAGCATTAACTCTAACCTTAATATCCCTATTACAGTGCTACATGCTAAAATTAACGACACTACTAACGCAATAACTAAAAACGCAGTAATTAAATTAGCCAACACTACAAATAGGTTAATATTTAACCACCTTTAAGACTAGCGCAATTCTATCGGTACTGCAAATACTATATTTTCGCNACGCCCTTGGTATTCATTTAACGAGGTACCACCATGAGCTTTTAACCAAGTTAACACTTGCGTAATTAAAATATCAGGTGCTGAAGCCCCAGCAGTAACACCTATTTTATCAACATCTTGCAACCATTCTAGTTCAATATCATCAGCAGTATCAATTAAATAAGCTTTCGTGCCTAGCTTTATTGATAATTCTTTAAGGCGATTTGAATTAGAGCTATTTTTTGCACCCACCACTAATAACAAATCCACTTGCGCAACAATAGCACGTACTGCATCTTGTCTATTTTGAGTTGCATAACAAATATCATCTTTTCTTGGACCTTCAATTTTAGGGAACTTAGCCATTAAAGCATCAATAATATCGCTGGTGTCATCAACAGATAAGGTAGTTTGACTGCAAAAAAATAATTTATCAGTATTTTTTACCTGCAACTTTTCAACATCACTAACCGATTCAACCAAATAAATACCTGCATTATCATTCTCATATTGCCCCATCGTTCCGACAACTTCAGGATGTCCTTGATGACCTATTAAAATACATTCAATACCTTTTCGACTGGTACGCGAAACTTCCATGTGTACTTTTGTTACCAAGGGGCAAGTGGCGTCAAATACTTTTAAACCGCGTGCTTTGGCGTTTTCTCGCACTGATTTAGCCACACCATGGGCGCTAAAAATAACGGTATTATCATCAGGAATTTCACCAAGTTCATTAACAAAAATTGCTCCGCGTTCCTTTAGGCTATCCACCACAAATTTGTTATGTACCACTTCATGCCGTACATAGATGGGCGCACCAAATAAGTCTAAGGCGCGACCAACAATACTAATCGCTCGGTCAACACCCGCGCAAAAACCACGTGGATTCGCTAAAATTATTTCCATAAAAAACCTAT
Organism: Alteromonadaceae bacterium; assembly: GCA_016765535.1. GTDB lineage: Bacteria > Pseudomonadota > Gammaproteobacteria > Enterobacterales > Alteromonadaceae. The sequence continues at coordinate 18,394 of JAESPQ010000049.1, forward strand.
TATTCTGAATGCAATTATTGAAGCATATCTATATGCATTAGTTATAAAATATTGTAGGAAGGAATTTACTCCCGAACATGTTCAAAAAACGTGGTTAAAACCACTCCTACAAATAGAGATCAAAGAATGTACAAACTAAAGAATATCGACAATTTCTATGACAAAAGTAACTTCTTGCCCAGCTAACGGATGATTAAAATCAACGGTGACAGAATCCCCTAAAGTTTCTTTAATCATACCCGGTAATTCAACACCACCAGGTTGAGTAAACGTTATAATATTCCCTACTTCTGCTGGTGCATCGGCAGTAAAACGACTTTTATCAACATAATGAATATTATCAGGATTAGTTTCACCAAAAGCATCAATTGCGGCAAGGGTAAATTCTTTTTTATCACTTTTATTTAAACCCAATATTTGCGATTCAAAGGCAGGTGAAATACTATTATCGCCCAATTGTATTTTTGCTGGTTTATTATTTACTTTAGTACTATCAGCGGCAGAGCCATCACTTAACTTCATGGTGATATGCGCAACAATTGTTGAGTTGTTTTCTATAATTTTAGACACTTCTTTTAAACCCTTTTATTTAATTACTTCTTTGTGATGACCTTTGCTTAGTATTGATTAAGCGACTATTTTTTATCACTACCGTTTTCATTAAGAGAGGAATTATTGGTTTCTTTTTTAAAAGAATCAAAAACCATGAATACAGCACCAATAAAGATACTTGAGTCGGCAATATTAAAGGCAGGAAAAGTATAACCAGCCCAGTGAAAATCTATAAAATCGATGACATAGCCAAATAGTACCCGATCAATCAAATTACCCACCGCACCACTTAACATCAATGCCAACGCGATAGATAATACGGTTTGATTTTTTGGTGTTTTTGCTAACCATACTGCAAAAACAATGCTTGCGGCAAACGCAATCAAAGTAAAGAACCAACGCTGCCAACCACCTTGATCCGCTAAAAAACTAAAAGCAGCGCCTGGGTTACGCACGTAAGTAATGCTGAATATGGGTAATAATTTAATCGAATCAAACAATTCCATTGAATTAGCTACCCATTGTTTAGAGCCTTGATCTATGACTAACACCAATAATGTTAGCCACAACCAAACTAAACCAGAGTTTTTAATATTCATAATATTTATGATAAACGACGCTTAAGCAAAACGACGTTGTTCACCTTCACCATCAATATTTGTAATACAACGACCACATAAATCATGGTGCCTGTCGTGTTGACCAACATCGTCAGTAAAATGCCAACAACGCTCACATTTAGTGCCAGTTGTCGCGCTAATAGTCATTGATAAACCGTCAATATCGGTACTAATGGCATTTTCAGGGGCTTGTTCTGCAGTAGCAACGGTTACCGCAGAGGTTANTAANACAAAACGTAATTCGTCATCTAATTTACTTAACTTAGCAAACAAATCAGTTTTGGCATATAAAGTCACCGTGGCTTCTAACGACTTACCAACCACTTTTTCTTTACGCGCTAATTCTAATTGCTTATTCACTTCACCGCGTACTAACAATATCTCAGTCCAATAATCGTTATTAAGTTCAACACTTTCTGGTAATTTTGTTAAACCATCAAACCACACGTTAGTAAAAACAAACTCTTCNCGTTCNCCACTNGCTGGNGTCGGTAATGCTTGCCAAATTTCTTGCGCAGTAAANGACAAAATAGGTGCCATCCAGCGTGTCATACTCTCAATAATCAAATACATTGCGGTTTGACAAGAACGACGGGCGTTACCATCCGTTTTAGCAGTGTATTGTCTGTCTTTAATAATATCTAAATAAAAGCCACCTAACTCATTGGTACAAAAATTCATTATTTTATGTACCACAACATGAAATTCATAATCGTTGTAAGCATTAACAATATCTTCTTGTAATAGTGCTGCTTGGCCGACAACCCAGCGGTCAATCGCTACCATATCATCAAACGCAACAGCATCATTTTTCGCATCAAAGCCATTAAGATTAGCCAATAAAAAGCGGGAGGTATTACGAATACGACGGTAAGCATCGGCTTGGCGTTTAAAAATTTCATCCGATACGGTGATCTCTTGAGTGTAATTAACTGAAGCTGTCCATAAACGTAAAACATCAGCACCCAATTTATTGGTGATTTCACTTGGCGTAACAACATTGCCTAACGATTTAGACATTTTGTGACCGTTAACGTCAACCGTAAAACCATGTGTTAATACTTGTGCATAAGGTGCTTTACCATTCATCGCAACCGATGACATCATTGACGACATAAACCAACCACGATGTTGATCGCTACCTTCAAGGTATAAATCAGCACGCGTAGTAAATTCGTCGCGCGCTCCAATAACCGAATAATGGCTAGTGCCTGAATCAAACCACACATCTAAGGTATCTGGCACTTTTACAAAGTCTTCGGCGTCATCGCCAATTAACTCTTGTGCTTCTAAATCAAACCACGCTTGAATGCCTTCTTTTTCAACACGTAGAGCAACTTCTTCAATTAATTCAAAGCTACGTGGATGTAACGCTCCCGTGTCTTTATGAATAAACAAAGCAATAGGCACGCCCCAAGTACGTTGACGCGAAATACACCAGTCTGGACGCCCTTCAACCATTGATTCAATACGTGACTGTCCCCAATCAGGTATCCATTGCGTTTTGGCAATTTCTTTAAGTGAATCTCGACGAAGATTATTTTTGTCCATGCTGATAAACCATTGTGGCGTGGCGCGGAAAATAATCGGTGTTTTATGACGCCAGCAATGCGGGTAAGAATGTTCAATAGCATGATGATGTATTAACGCTTTATGCTCTTTTAAGGTTTCAATAACACTCGCATTGGCTTTAAATACATGTTGGCCCGCAAATAAGGGTGTATCTGGTAAATACACACCATTAGCACCAACAGGGTTAGCCACTTCTAAGTTGTATTGTTTGCCAACGACAAAATCTTCGACACCATGACCCGGTGCTGTATGTACACAACCNGTACCTGATTCAGTCGTTACGTGATCACCTAAAATAATAGGCACACAAAAATTATAAAAAGGATGATTCAATTGTTGATTTTCAAGCACAGCACCTTTACAAAAACCTAACGCATGATATTTAGTGATGCCATAGCGATCCATACAATCAGTCACTAAATCGGTCGCCAATATCAAACGAAACTTGCCACGTTCATCGTTCTCACATTGCACTAATGAATATTCAATATCGCTATGAACCGAAACCGCGCGATTAGCGGGCATAGTCCACGGTGTTGTTGTCCATATAACAATGCTAATTTCTCCCTCACCTTCATGATCTTCAGGATGAGAAAACTTATCAGCAATCGCTGAATTAACTACGGTAAATTTAACGTCAATTGCCGGTGATTGTTTGTCTTTATACTCAACTTCAGCTTCGGCTAACGCGCTACCGCAATCGGTACACCAATGCACAGGTTTAAAACCTTGCTCTAAATGACCGTTTTGTGCAATTTTACCAAAAGCACGAATAATATTAGCTTCAGTACCAAAATCCATCGTTAAATACGGTTTATCCCAATCAGCAAACACACCTAAACGTTTAAAGTCTTCACGCTGACCATTCACTTGTTTAATCGCGTATTCACGACATTTTTGACGAAATTGCGCTGCAGTAACTTTTTTACCCGGCTTGCCAACCTTTTTCTCAACCATTAATTCAATCGGTAAACCATGACAATCCCAACCCGGCACATAAGGTGAGTCAAAATCTGATAACGTTTTTGCTTTAACTATAATGTCTTTTAAGATTTTATTTACCGCATGACCTAAATGAATATTGCCATTAGCGTAAGGAGGGCCATCATGTAAAATGAACGATTTTTTACCTTTTTTAGCCGCGCGAATTTGTCCGTACAGGTCTTTTTGCGCCCATTCTTTTAACATATTAGGTTCGCGGTTTGCCATGTTGCCTTTCATCGCAAACTTAGTATCGGGCAAATTTAAGGTGTGTTTGTAATCGCTCATTAACTCTTTTATCCGTTTAAATTTAGGTCTAAATTCAACAATATTGTTAAATTATAAAATGGTTAGCTCTTTTTTATACATTCTACTTTTGTAAATTCTGTTTTTGTAAATAACGCTGTGCCTGCTGACAATCTAACGCTATTTGCGCCGTTAAGGCACTCAAATTTTCAAAGCGCCGTTCACAACGTAATTTTTTCATTAATACTATTTCAACAGCTTGTCCGTAAAGGTTGTCATTAAAATTAAAAATATGCACTTCTAATTGTTGTCGTATACCCGCAACCGTTGGTCGTGCACCAATGTTTGCTACACCATACAAAGGCGTAGGTAATTCATAATCATTATTTAAGACTTTGACCACATAAACACCTGAAACAGGCGAAACACGGCGTTTTAATAATACATTTGCGGTGGGAAAACCTAATTCTCGCCCACGTTTATCACCATGAACAACCCGCCCAGCAATAGAATATTGTCGCCCAAGCATGTTCGCAGCATCGGTTAATTTATCCTGTTCTAACGCTTGTCGTATCGCAGTACTACTAATGCGACAATCCGCTAATTTATAACTTGCTGTATCTGACAAACCAAAAGCAAACTTGCTGCTAGCTTGTGTTAATAAAGAAAAATCACCTTGGCGATTTTTGCCAAAGCGAAAATCATCACCAATGATCAAATGTTTAATGCCTAATTTATTAACCAATAAGCGCTCAATAAAATCATCCGCACTAATATTGGCAAATTGACGGTTAAAATTGACACAAATTAAGCGTTCAACTCCAAGTTTTTTCAATAAGTTATATTTATCACGTAAGCGAGTTAATCTGGCAGGAGCTACCTTTGGAGCAAACAACTCTTGCGGTTGCGGCTCAAAAACCATCACTGCAGGCACACAATTTAGCGTCTTAGCTTTTTCAACCAAGGCTTTTATTACTCGTTGATGCCCTAAATGTACACCATCAAAATTACCAATTGTTAATACGCAACCATGATCTTCTGGNNGAATNTTATTNATGCCNCGAATTAACTGCATTNATTATTTATACCTTGCATACCTTGATTAATACCAAGTTGATTAAGTTTTTTCCACTCAGCGAGAATTTAATCAAATTGGTATAAGATTTAATAACATTGAAAAAACCGACGAATTATATCGCAGTTGTNTTGAATAATCAGCACTTGCNNTAAATTTATTCAGTGAAATTTTTCAGNTNNNTNNATTNNNTTANNTTTTNNCTATTTTAAAGTGAGNTATTCTNANACCAAAAACAAACAAAGCNCAAAAATAGCTCACTAAGCCTAAAGCTATTGCCATGATTAATTTAATTATTTTTTCAAANAAAGNAAATTCNAACCAAGNNGTAAAACTCAGGTGAATACCAGTAAACGCANACAGNCATCACTAAAGCGGCTAACAACATTTTGACTAANATNAACCACATAANTTTAGAAAAATGAAAAACATCTTGTTTTTTCAATCCTTGATATAGCCAGTACGCATTAAGTGTGGCAGACATTGAAGTGGCTAGCGCTAAACCCACATAGCCCAAAAATGGTGCCAACATCAAGTTAAACACCATATTAGCAAGCATCGCTTTTATGCCTATTTTTACAGGAGTTTTGATATCTTGACGCGCATAATAACCGGGCGCTAACACCTTAATCAACATAAAGCTTATCAACCCTGCAAGGTAAGCATATAAGGCTAAAGAGACTTGTATCACTTCTATTTGATTAAATTTTCCGTGCATAAACAACACCATCACAATAGGTTGTGCTAACACTATTAATCCCGCCATAGCTGGCAACCCTAACAAGGTAACTATTTTTAATGCCCATGCTAAAGTTTGTGTAAATTCATTATTATTTTTATTCGCATGTAAACGGGAAAGACTGGGTAAAATAACCGTCGCAATGCCAATACCAAATAGCCCCAACGGAAACTCTAATAAGCGATCAGCATAATACAATGACGCAATAGAGCCCGTCACCAAAAAACTGGCAATAACGGTATCGAGTAATAAATTAATTTGNGTAATAGAAACGCCGAATAATGCAGGCATGATCAATGTTCTTATTTTTTTTACCCCTTGCGCATGCCACGCCCATTGAGGTTTAACTAATCCGCCAGCACGATATAAAAAAGGCAGTTGAAATAAAAATTGCGCTAAACCACCTAAAAACACCCCCCACGCTAATGCGTACGCTGGCTCAGTAAACATTGGAGATAAATAAATAGCGGCAGAAATAATGGCCACATTGAGTAATACGGGTGTAAAAGCCGAGACCGCAAATTTACCTAACGTATTTAATACCGCGCCTGACAAAGCGGTAAAACTAATAAACCACAAATAGGGAAAGGTTATTTTTAACAAACTGGCGGCTAAATCAAATTTTTCTGCCGATGGCCCATCATTAAGCCAATCAACAAACCAACCGAAACCAAAAAGCATCACAAAAATAGGCGATGCGATCACGCCAAGCAGCGTCATTAAAGAAACCAGTACACCTAATGTTCCTGACACTTGCGCTATAAGCTGTTTGGTTTCGCTACCGCTGTCACCAATAGACAAACCATTCTCAGCATCTTTAGCTTGGTACTCACTTAACACAGGAACAAAAGCTTGTGCAAAAGCACCTTCCGCAAACAAACGTCTTAAAAAACTGGGNATTTTATTAGCAAAGAAAAATATATCAGCGCCGCTACCTACGCCCATAATATTGGCAATAACCATATCGCGCACCAATCCAAGCACGCGAGAAATCAAGGTCATGCTGCTAACAATTAATCCCGATTTTATTAATTTTTTGCTCAAGGTTATTCCCAAAAAACGCAATAAAAGTTACGGAAAACGTTAATCCGTAAAAATTTTATAAGTAAGCATGAATTATGCGGTAGTTTAATTACTTTAAACAAGCAATTAAAGGGATTAATTTAAGTCTTTAGCCAATTAATTTACGCAAACATCTATCTAAGCGGATTAAACACCCCCTTTCCATATAAAATAAAATGTGAAATAGTTTGACAAAGCGAAGAAAAAAAGGCATATTTCGTCGCCTTAAATTTTGGCTATATTTTATTATTTTTAGGAGTTCACCTTGGCTAACTCAAAGTCTGCTAAGAAGCGCGCAGTTACATCTGAAAAGCGCCGTCAACACAATGCAAGTCGNCGTTCAATGATGCGTACTTTAGTTAAAAAAGTAATCGCAGCAATTGACGCCGGTGATAAAGAGCTTGCAACAAAAGAATTTGCTACTGCAACACCGATCTTAGATCGTTATGCAACTAAAGGGCTTATTCATAAAAACAAAGCTGCTCGTTCTAAGAGCCGTTTGTCAGCAAAAATCAACGCTCTTTAATTATTAATTAATTAATACTGATTTTTCTTTTTAAAAAACCGACCTCGTGTCGGTTTTTTTATCTCTAAATTTTAATGATTTTTCAATAACGCTACAAACGTCCTTGCACAATAGCCACTTTTTTCTTAGTCTTGACGCGGAATTATTATTGGATCTCCCTTATGACTATAAAAAAAATACTTAAAACAAAAATGATTAGTACAAAAATTGCCGCGACTTTAATTTTAGCAATAAGTACATTAAGTGCATGCAATGACAAACAAGCAACAGCAAACATCAACTATGATTTATTACCTCAATATCAAAATAGATTAGACATTTACAAAACTGTTGCCTTAAAAGCCGATATCAGTAATTTATCAAACAACCAAAAACAANTAATTTCACTGTTAATTGACGCCTCAAAAATTGTTGATGATATTTTTTGGCAACAAGCNNTTGGNNNAGATAAAAAAACNTTTTTAGCNNGNATTAAAGATAAAAAAGTGCGCCACTTTACCGAAATAAACTATGGTCCTTGGGATAGATTAAATAGTGACAAACCCTTTTTAACTCACATCAAAGAAAAACCACTTGGTGCACAGTTTTATCCTGANGATATGAGTAAAGCTGAATTTGAACAAGCAAAATTCGCCGATAAAAAGGGCTTATATAGTGTTGTTCGCCGCGATCAAAATGGTAAATTAATGAGCATTGCCTATTCAGAAGAATACAGCGATAAAATTAATCGTATTGCCGCTATTTTAGATAAAGCAGCAAAATTTGCCGATGATAAAGAATTTGCTAACTANTTAACTATGCGNGCNACNGCANTNCGTAATGATGATTATCAAGCCTCNGATTTTGCTTGGATGGCGATGAAAAACAATCTTATTGATGTNGTNATTGGGCCNATAGANACNTANGAAGATGGACTTTTTGGGTATCGTGCCTCTTTTGAATCTTATGTACTGCTAAAAGATTTATCATGGAGTAAAAAACTAGCACGTTACGCACAATATTTACCAGAACTACAAAAAGGCTTACCTGTCGCGAAAAAATATAAAGCTGAAGTCCCCGGCAGTGATGCAGATTTAAATGCTTATAATGTTATTTATTATGCAGGNAACTCTAACGCTGCNAGTAAAACNATTGCNATTAATTTACCTAACGACGAACAAGTACAGCTCAAAAAAGGTACCCGTCGCTTACAACTTAAAAATGCTATGCGTGCTAAATTTGACGCAATTATGCTACCTATTGCTGACCAACTTATTGTGCCAGAACAACGTAAAAACGTAACTTTTATGGCCTTTTTCGCCAATACTATGTTTCACGAAGTTGCGCATGGTTTAGGCATTAAAAACACCTTAAATGGCAAAGGTACGGTACGCCAAGCATTAAAAGAACATGCTAGCGCACTTGAAGAAGGTAAAGCTGACATTTTAGGTCTCTATATGATCCGTCAACTGCTCGCTAAAGGCGCAATTACCGAAGGTACACTACAAGACTACTACACCACCTTTTTAACGGGAATATTCCGTTCAGTGCGTTTTGGCGCTAAAGAAGCCCATGGACAAGCAAATATGATCCGCTTTAATTATTTTGCCGAACAAGGTGCCTTTAGCAAGAACGAACAAGGTTTATATCGCGTGAATGTAGATAAAATGACGGCTGCGATTAATTCATTGTCAAAAATAATTCTAACCCTACAAGGTAACGGTGATTATCAAGGTGTTGATAAATTAGTAAAAGATCGCGGTATAATCAAAGCTGATTTAGCAAAAAGCTTAGCTAAACTTGAAAGTGCTAATATTCCAGTAGATATTGTTTTTAAACAAGGTAAACAAGTACTAGGTTTGTAATCTATCGTTCTAAACTTATGCAATAAAAAAACGCTTGTTTCAGCCAACAAGCGTTTTTTGTTTTTTTAGATGGATATAACTAGTTAATTAATCAATCAACTTACCAAAGTTCATGGCATGAAAATGCAAATGTTGTTCAATAAAACTACTAATAAAAAAATAACTATGATCATAACCTTGATGATATTGAAATTCTAAAGGGTAACAACTTGTTTTTGCAGCAAAAATCAAATTTTCAGGCATTAATTGCTCAATAAGAAAATCATCCGCTTGCCCTTGATCAACTTTTGCAGGAACAAAATGTTTGGCCTTTTTCATCAATTCACACGCATCATAAGCGAGCCAATTTTCTTTATTTTTCGCAATTTTTTGTGAGCCTAAGTAAGCAGTGAATGCTTTTTGCCCCCACGGACTATTACTAGGATTACAAATAGGACTAAATGCAGAAACAGAGCAATAACGATGTGGATTTTTTAAAGCAATAGTTAAAGCACCATGCCCTCCCATAGAATGCCCGGATATAGCTCTAACATTTAATACAGGAAAGTTTTTTTCAATTATATGAGGTAATTCATCAACAATATAATCATACATTTGGTAATGCTTCGCCCATGGTTGCTGTGTTGCGTTAACATAAAACCCTGCACCTTGACCTAAATCATAATTATCATCGTCGACGACATCATCACCTCGAGGACTAGTATCGGTAGCGACAATAGCGATACCAAGCTCAGCGGCAGCACGAAAAGCTCCCGCTTTTTGCATAAAGTTTTCATCACTACAGGTTAAACCAGATAACCAATACAACACCGGTACTTTTTGCCCATTAAGTGCTTGTGGTGGTAAATAAATAGTAAAACGCATCGTACAATTTACGGTTTTTGATTGATGACTATATTGCTTATGCCACCCGCCAAAACATTTATTTGTGGTTACGTTTGTAATCGTCATTATTAAGAACCTTTAAAATAAAATTTTTATTTATCAAAATGAATTACCGTGCGAATACTTTCACCTTTATGCAATAATTCAAACGCTTCATTAATATTATCTAAACTCATTGTATGAGTAATAAAATCAGTCAGTTTAAATTCACCATTTAAATAACGCTCGACATAATCAGGTAATTCACTACGACCTTTTACCCCACCAAAAGCACTGCCGCGCCATACTCGACCAGTAACTAATTGAAATGGACGAGTTGAAATTTCTTTACCTGCTCCTGCAACACCAATTATCACTGACTCTCCCCAGCCTTTATGGCAACATTCTAATGCCGAACGCATCACATCTACATTGCCGATACATTCAAACGAATAATCTACACCACCCTCAGTTAATTCAACAATGACATCTTGAATAGGTTGTTGATAATTTTTAGGGTTAATACACTCTGTTGCTCCTAATTTTTTAGCTAATTCAAATTTACTCTCGTTAATATCAATAGCAATTATTCGTTTTGCTTTTGCCATGGTTGCACCAATAACTGCCGACAGACCAATACCACCTAGACCAAAAATAGCCACTGTAGCACCCGCTTCAACTTTAGCAGTATTCATTACTGCGCCCATACCTGTAGTAACTCCACAACCGAGTAAACAAACTTCTTCTAACGGCGCTTCTGGATTTACTTTAGCTAAAGAAATTTCAGGTAAAACAGTATACTCAGAAAAAGTCGAACAGCCCATATAGTGATAAATAGGCTGACCATCTTTATAAAAACGCGTACTACCATCAGGCATTACCCCCTTGCCTTGAGTTTCACGAATTTTTTGGCATAAATTAGTTTTGCCTGATAAACAAAACTTACATTCACCACACTCAGGTGTATATAATGGGATAACATGATCGCCCACTTGTACACTGCTAACACCTTCGCCTACTTGCTCAACAACCCCCCCTCCTTCATGACCTAAAATACAGGGAAAAACACCCTCTGGATCTTCTCCAGACAGAGTAAACGCGTCAGTATGGCAAACACCCGAAGCCAAAATTTTAACCAGTACCTCTCCTTTTCTCGGTAGCATTACATCAACGNATTCAACTGATAGCGGTTGATTAGGACCCCAAGCAATGGCAGCTTTTGATTTAATAAATTGATCACCCATCATATTCTCACTTTTGTAAAGGTAGTATTAACTGAGTTAAATAGTTAATTAAGTATAGGCATTATAATCATTTCAAAAGTAATGATAATATATTAAAAATACAATTCACTTTTACTCACAGGTAATAATCATGCAATGGCAAGGGATCAATGAATTTGTTGCGGTAACCGAAACTGAAAGCTTTACACAAGCAGCAAAACAACTAAAACTTTCAACCGCGCAAGTGAGTCGCCAAGTTAGTACATTAGAAAAAAGATTAAATATAAAACTACTTTATAGAACAACACGTAAAGTATCTTTAACCCAAGAAGGCAATGTTTTTTACCAACATTGTCGCAGTGTACTTGATGGTTTAGAGGCTGCAGAACGTGCTATAACTCATTTACAAAGCAAGCCTCAAGGAAAAATAAAACTAACAGCACCAGTAACTTATGGTGAATTAAAAATACTACCTTTGGTTAATGATTTTTTACAACAATATCCTAATGTTGAAGTTTCAGCTTACTTAAGTAATAAAAGGATTGATTTAATTGATCAAGGATATGACTTAGCCATTAGGTTAGGCAAACTTAACAACTCATCTATGATGGCTAAAAAACTCAGCAACAGAAAAACCTATGTTTGCGCCTCCCCTAATTATATTAAACTATATGGATCTCCTCATTCATTATCTGAGTTAACGCAGCATAACTGTTTAATGGGATCACTTGATTTTTGGCGTTTTAACGAAAACGGTCAAGAAAGAAATATCCGTGTCAGAGGTCGAATACGCTATAACAGCGGTTTTAGTTTGGTAGACGCGGCATTAAAGGGCTTAGGATTAGTACAGCTACCTGATTACTACGTAGCAAGTTATATAGCAAAAGGAAATTTAATCACAGTACTTGATAAGTTTAGCGAAAGCGATGAAGGCGTATGGGCTGTTTATCCACATAATAGACAATTATCGCCTAAAATAAGGCTACTTGTTGACCATTTATCACAAAACATCCCTTTATGTATTCATTCGAATTAAAAATAAAGGCTCCAGTGGAGTTTTATATTCATAGAAAAACATAATTGGATAAAATATGTTTTATATCAAATCTTATATCATGGATAAAGCCTAATATAATTGATTATTATTAAACCGTTTATCTGTTTTATTCATGTTTCATTACATAAAACGCGATGATTATGACTGCTAATAACCTAAGAACAACAAAAGAAAAAAAACTCACCAGCAATGCAAAGTTACTTTCAACCACAAACTTAAAAGGGCAAATAACTTATGCCAATAAGGAGTTTTGTGATATAGCAGAGTATAGCCCTAAAGAGTTGCTTGGTCATGGTCATAACATTGTTCGTCATGATGACATGCCTAAGGCCGCTTTTGCCAATTTATGGGATACTATAAAACAAGGAAAGTCATGGATGGGACCAGTAAAAAACCGTTGTAAAAGCGGGGATTATTATTGGGTAAATGCTTATGTTACCCCGATAAAAAATGCACAAAACAAAATTATTGAATATCAATCTATAAGAACAAAAGCAAACGCTAGCACTATTTCACGCGCTAAAAAACGTTATAAGCAGATACAAAATAACAAAACCCCACTCTTAGCAAAAATAACCACTGATATTCCATTTTATACACAAAACCTGTTACTTTTTATTAACTTATTTTTATTTGTCAGTATTTTTACGACGACAACACCACTATTTGTTAGTTTACCTTTATTAACTATCACCCTTTTTAGTTTTATAATATTTTCTGTTTGGCGATCTCGATATAAAGAATTACTAAAACAAGCTATACACATTTTCGACAATCAGTTAATGAGTAATATTTATAGCGGTACAAACGACAAAATTGGCAATATTGAACTTGCATTAACCATGCGTAAAGCGGAATTAAATGCCGTAATTGGCAGAGTGAAAGACTTAACCGAAAATGCCACAAACATTGCTAATAAAGCAGTAAATAGCGGTAATAATGTATCACAAATGCTAAGAGAGCAGCACGATGAAATAACCCAAGTTGCTACAGCAATGCATCAAATGGCAGCAACCAATGAAGAACTATCTTCTACCGTTATTGGCGCTGCTGACGCTTCATTGCAGGGTAAAGAAAGTAGCGTTAAGGGAATGTCTTGTGTTGATGATACCGTTTCTGCAATTCATACCTTATCAGCACAACTAGAGAATGTTACAACGGTTATTAACAAACTTGCCAATGGGCGACATTCAATTTCAAAAATATCCGATGAAATAAGTTCAATTGCCGATCAAACCAATTTATTAGCACTAAATGCCGCAATAGAAGCAGCTAGAGCTGGCGAACAAGGCAAAGGGTTTGCCGTCGTTGCAGAAGAAGTAAGAGCATTAGCACAAAGAACCCAACAATCAACCGAAGAAATAGCGCAAACATTAAACGCTTTAAATACAGAGTCTACTCATGCCGTAAATGCGATCAAAGAAAGTGTTAATTTAGTTAACCGTTGCATTAAATTTGCAAATAATACTGGGGCTAGCTTAACTGAGATTAATGATGAAGTAGAAAAAATATCATCCTTGAACCATCAAGTTTCTAGCGCTGTTGAAGAACAAGCAGTAGTCACTGAACAAGTAAGAGATAACGCTGAAAATATTAGTAATATTGCTAGCATTGGCGTTGAACATGGTGAAGAAACTAAAAAACTTAGTCAAGAGTTACTTAATGATATCCATATTTTAAATAATTTGATCATTCAATTTGAGGACTAAAATTCAATGATTAAAAGCATAAGAGTATTTTATCTATACTTGAAAATATTGCTTTTTTATTCCATAGTGGTCTGACTTGTTAAAAATCAATTCAAAATAACAATAAGAGCAAATTATGACAACATACGACTTTATTATCATTGGTGGCGGTTCTGCGGGCTGTGTACTTGCTGAACGTTTATCTGCATGCGGAAAATATCAGGTTTGTTTACTTGAAGCGGGACCTAGTGATAAACATTGGAGTATTCATTTACCGCTTGGTCTCATCGAATTAATGAAAAGCAAGCGCCTTAATTGGCAATTTAATTCAGAAAATGAACACAGTCAAAATGACCGTTCTATATTTAATCCACGCGGTAAAGTATTGGGTGGCAGTAGCTCTATTAACGCTATGTTGTATATTCGCGGACAAAAACAAGATTACGATCACTGGGCAGAACTGGGTAATGATCAATGGAGTTTTGATAAGGTTTTACCTTATTTTAAAAATACCGAACATCAAGAGCGTGGTGAAGATGCCTTTCATGGCATTAACGGTGAACTAAATATTGCTGATTCACGTTCAAAAATAGCCATAGGTAATGACTTTATTGCTGCTGCGCACCACGCAGGTTATCCATTAAATGATGATTTTAACGGTAACAATCAAGAAGGCATTGGTTATTACCAAGTAACCCAAAAAAATGGCAAGCGCTGTAGTGCTGCAACCGCATTTTTAACCCCTAACTTAAAGCGCCCTAACCTTACTGTTATTACCGAAGCTTTAGTACAAAATATAATTATAGAAAACAAGCAGGCCAAAGGCGTATGCTTTAAACGTAAAGGTAAAACTCAGCAAATTTTAGCGAGTAAAGAAATCTTATTAAGTGCAGGAGCTTTTAACTCACCACAAATTTTAATGCTTTCAGGNATTGGTGANAAAAACGAATTAGCTAAACACAATATTGANGTTGTTCACGACTTAATTGGCGTAGGGNAAAACTTGCAAGATCATGTTGATATTATGGTGGTTACTCACCATAAACGCACCGATGTACTTGCTTACCGTCCTAAATCTTCACTATGGTTTATAAAACAAGCGCAACAATACTTCACCAAAAAACGCGGTTTATTAACTTCAACAGTTGCCGAAGCAGGTGGGTTTATTAAATCATCACCTGAGCTTGACCGTCCCGACTTTCAGCTACATTTTATTCCCGCCGCAATGGATGATCATGGTCGCAATAATAAAATGCTGCTTAATTACGGGGTATCATTACATACCTGTATTTTGCGTCCTAAAAGCCGAGGAACGGTGACTTTACATAGCAATAATCCCAGTTGTCACCCTAAAATTCAATTAAATATGCTCACCCATAAAGATGATCAAAAAGGTATTATTAACGCGGTCAAAATTGCACGTAATATTTTAGCGCAATCACCATTAGCAGAGAATAATGGTGATGAGATATTACCTAGTAAAAATGTACAAAGCGATGAAGACATATTAACTTTTGCACAAAACAAAGCCAATACCATTTATCACCCCGTTGGCACTTGTAAAATGGGTAATGATGAACTTGCCGTAGTTGATCAAAATTTAAAAGTACATGGTATTGAAAACTTAAGGGTGATTGACGCGTCAATTATGCCGACACTGATAAGTGGCAACACTAATGCACCAACCATAATGATCGCAGCTAAAGTAGTAGATGATATTTTAGCTAGTTATTAATAAAACTATTACCTTATAAATACCATTAAAAAGGGAAGCTTACGCTTCCCTTACTATTTTCAAAAGACAATGGAACAAATATTAGTCTTTAAAAACTAAATTCATCTTCATTTAAGTCCATCATNGCGCTAGCACCATTTTCAACACACGCGGCATGACCCGCAGCTCTTGGCAATATGCGTTGCATATAAAAACGAGCAGTTTTAATTTTAGCCTGATAAAACGCTTTATCATCATCACCAGCGGCTAATTTTTGTTGCGCAACTTTTGCCATTTTCGCCCAAAAATACGCCAGTGTTAAGTAGCCTGAATACATCAGGTAATCTACCGAAGCAGCACCAATTTCATCAGGATTTTTCATGGCCTTCATTCCTAACGTTTCAGTCATTTTTTGTAAATCACGACCAAAGTTCATGATGGGTTGAATAAATTCTTGCATCGCTTCATCACCCGAATTTTCAACACAAAAAGCCGTTACTTCAGCGCCAAACGGTTTTAGAAGTTCACCTTTAGAGCCTAAAATTTTACGTGCCAATAAATCAAGTGCTTGTATACCTGTTGTGCCTTCGTACAAGCAGCTAATTTTAGTGTCACGTATTAATTGTTCCATGCCCCATTCTTTAATAAAACCATGCCCACCAAAAATTTGTACCCCATGACTAGTACACTCAAAACCTAATTCAGTTAAAAACGCTTTCGCAATAGGCGTTAATAATGCCAGTTTTGCATCCGCTATCGCTTTTTTCTTTTCATCCTTTTCAGCATGCATAATATCAACTAACTGNGCNAAATAAGAAACTAAAGCACGGCCNCCTTCGGCAATAGATTTTTGTGTNAATAACATACGGCGTACATCAGGATGAACAATTATTTTATCTGCAGGCCCTTCAGGATTTTTTATACCAGACAATGAGCGCATTTGTAATCTATCTTTTGCATAAGCTAATGCACCTTGAAATGAAGCTTCTGCAGCAGCAACACCTTCATAAGCCACGCCTAAACGTGCGGCATTCATAAAGGTAAACATACAATTTAAACCACGATTTATTTCGCCAATTAAATATCCCTTAGCACCATCAAAGTTAATAACACAAGTGGCGTTGGCATTGATACCCATTTTATGTTCAATAGAACCACAACTTACCGCGTTACGATCGGCAATACTGCCATCGTCGTTAATATTAAATTTTGGCACCATAAATAAAGAAATACCACGGCTACCTTCAGGTGAACCAGGAATGCGGGCAATAACAATATGTACAATATTGTCTGACAAATCATGTTCACCTGCCGAAATAAAAATTTTAGTGCCTGTTAACGAATAACTACCATCATCATTTAACTCTGCTTTAGTACGCAACATNCCTAAATCAGTACCACAATGAGATTCTGTTAAACACATNGTNCCNGTCCATGTACCTTCCACTAATTTAGGCATAAACATTTGTTTTTGTTGCTCACTACCATGAGCTTCTACCGTAGCCAAAGCGCCATGACTTAAGCCTGGATACATGGCAAAACTATGATTAGCACTAGAGAATATTTCGGTAATAGCGGTATTTAATGAATGTGGTAAACCTTGACCACCAAATTCAATGCTTTGCGCTAGCGTTGGCCAACCACCCTCAACATATTGTTGATAAGCCTCTTTAAAACCTTTAGGCGTAGTTACCACACCATCGTTCCAGTGACAACCTTCTGCGTCTCCTGATTGGTTTAACGGTGCAACCACTTGCTCTGAAAATTTGCCTGCTTCAGCCAATATTGCATCAACCATATCAAGGCTAGCGTCTTCATAACCTAAATTTTGGTAATGTTGCTCACAATTTAATAGCTCTTGCATAACAAATTTAATATCGCGTTGCGGCGCTTTATATTCAGGCATTTTGATGATTCCTCATTATAGTTTTAACAAAATATTTATCTAATCTTGACCTAACACTCACAAGTGGTCGGACTTGTTGGTTAGACAATTAAAGCACTTTTGCATTAATTTTCCCAGTAAAAAATATAAAAAACAGTAATAGCTTGATTTTATCGATCAAATAAAACGCTTTATCGTATTTATGACTAACTCACTTGATGCCAAACGCTAAGCCACATAAAATGAGTTTAGTAAAAAATATGTTAAATACCTCTTATATAGGAATTATAATGAAAAAAGTTTTAATAGCGCCTGTTGCCATTGCACTATCACTCGCCTTAGCGGGTTGTAAAAGCACAACAAACGCTGATGTAGCACCAGTACAACAAAAAATAGTTCAACAAAAAAACACGAGTGAACAAAGTAACCCATTTTTTAGTGATTTTACTACCCCTTACGGCATTCCTCCGTTTGAGAAAATCAAACATAAACATTACTTACCNGCCTTTGAACATGGTATTGAACTAAACCATAAAGAAATAGCGGCCATTACTAATAACAAAGCCGCACCAACCTTTAAAAACACCATTGAAGCAATGGAAAAGTCAGGTGATTTTTTAAATACCGTAAGCAGTGTNTTTTACGGTTTAACTGGTTCAATGTCTGACGATGAAATGCGTGCTATCGCTAAAGAAATTTCACCTAAACTTTCAGCATTAAGTGATGATATTTCTTTAAATAAANCATTATTCGCCCGCGTNAAAANNGTNTATCANCAAANNGATCAATTAAATTTACGTGTTGATCAAAAGAAACTATTAACNGATACCTACAAAAATTTTGTTCGTGGTGGTGCTAATTTAAATAAAGCGGATGAGAATACATTTCGTAAGCTGAATGAAAAACTCAGCAAACTAAGCTTAAAATTTGGTGAAAATTTATTNGCNGAAACNAATAANTGGGAAATGGTTATTGANAANAAAGCNGANTTAGCNGGTTTACCNGATGATATTATTGCNGCNGCNGCNGTTACNGCCAAAGCACGNNGNCATGAAGGNAAATGGGTATTTACNACNCATAGACCGAGCAAAAANCCTTTTTTAACNTATTCAACNAANCGTCAACTACGNGAAAAAATTTATCNGGGTTATACCNTACGTGGCGANAATGATAATNCNAATAACAACCAAAAAATNGCCAGTAAAATNGCNAGTTTNCGTTTTCAAAAAGCACAATTACTCGGNTATAAAACNTGGGCNGATTANGTGTTAGAAGATGCNACNGCNAAAACNCCTGAAAANGTNTTTAAATTNCTNGANCANGTNTGGCCNGCNGCATTAAAACGCGCCAAAGAAGAACGTNCCGANATGCAAAAAATGGCNGATGCACGAAGGTGGTCATTTTAANATTGCNGCNTGGGATTGGTGGTACTACGCAGAAAAAATTCGNAANCAACGNTANNANATTGANGCNGCNGAAACNAANCCTTANTTNTCNTTAGAAAACACCTTACAAGGNGTNTTTTANACNGCCAANCGNTTATGGGGNGTAACNTTTAAAGAGCGTNACGANTTACCTAANTACCANCCNGANGTNCGNACCTTNGAAGTATTTGANAAANANGGTAGTTTTNTNGGCATTTACATGGCNGANCATTANGTGCGTAAAAGTAAACGCGGTGGTGCATGGATGAGCAGCTTCCGTAAACAAACAAAAATGNTTGGTAAAAACATCACCCCCATTATTTATAATGTGACNAACTTTCCGCGNCCTGTTGGCGACAAACCNGCGTTNTTAACNTTTGATCAAGCATCNACATTATTNCATGAGTTTGGTCATGCTATTCAAGGATTATTATCAGACGGTTACTATCGNTCACAAACAGGTACTGCTTTGCCGCGTGATTATGTTGAGTACCCTTCACAAGTNATGGAAAACTGGATGACAGAGCCTGAAGTGTTAGCGCATTTTGCTAAGCACTATAAAACGGGTAAAGTTATTCCACAAAGCTTAGTAGAAAAAATTCAAGCATCAGGCAAGTTCAACCAAGGTTTTGGCACCGTTGAATACTTAGCTGCATCATTATTGGATATGAGTTGGCATTCATTGAAAACAGCAGAATTACAAGACGCTGAAAAATTTGANCAANNNGTANTNAAAAAAATAGGNNTNATTAATGAAATTGCGCCGCGTTATCGCACNGGTTATTTCTCNCATATATTCTCNGGNGGTTATTCNTCTGGNTATTATGGNTATATTTGGTCAAANATTTATGACGCTGATACNTGGGTNGCNTTTAAAGANNANGGTATTTTNGATCAAAAAACGGCGCAAGGTTACCGTAAATATGTATTAGAAACAGGTGGGACAGATGATCCAACAGTAATGTATCGTCGTTTTCGTGGTAAAGATCCNAGTGTAGAACCGTTATTAGAACGTCGTGGTTTTATAACTAAAAAGAAATAAACCATAATACTNTTATTAAAAAAGCTAGTTGATTTANTTGTCAACTAGCTTTTTATTTTGAGCAACATTTGATACTAGATTAAATTAATTTTCAACTTAATCTTGTTCATATGGATTCACTTTAGGCTCTTGCCTTTGATTCAAACTTTCTAAATAAGCAAAAGCCGAGCTAAACGCTGTTTCTTGAAATTTATGCAANCCTGTATCTCTAAANTCNATNTCTAATTGNCTTTTATTCAGCGNATTTTTAATAAAAGTTGCTGATAAGATATCTACCTCTAACTCAGCAATCAGTTGAATTGCTGCTTCTAATTTAAAACCCACTGGACCACCAGCAAATTTACCTTTTAATGCTCGACCTTTAATAACCACTTTATCAATATTGTAATCTTCAATTAATTTGGCAAAAGTAAACTGAAATCTACGCACTTCTTCAGCATCACCAGCATCTTTAAGGCTAATTTTTGGAACGCGTAAATGCGGAATATCGTATAAACCATTTTCAGCTGATATTAAGCATATAATGGCGTCGCTGCCTTTGAGTTCTACACCACAAACTTTCATGTAAAAACCTTATTTTTCTATAAATAATTAATAAGCGCGAGTGTAACTTATCTTTATTCTTTTTTCAGCTTTATGATCAAATCAACATGAGGAATTAATTCTTCAATTTCGAGTAACTGTTTTCGTAACGCTAACCATTGTGCAAGTTCTAATTTTCCCGAATCTAAAATCGCTTTTTTAAGCTCTGANACTAGTGACTTATCATCATTTTTATCAATAAAGTCATTCAGCATTAATAGATTATCTAATTCTGCTTGGCTGATAATTTCATCAGTTTTCTTAGCCATGCTAATNTTCGCCTATNTNANAATTTATTAAATTTTCTATAATAAAAATAAGTATAGCCAGCTTTGTACTATTCACTGCAATATAACACTTGAATATAGTGTTATTTCAGTTAGATAATAANCATTGACAAAATTTTAGGTTTACTATGAAAAAAACAGCAATAGTTACGGGTGGTAGTTCTGGCATTGGTTTGAGCATCGTCAAAAAATTTATCGATGAAGGTTATAAAGTCTTTAATCTTGATATTCAAAGTAGCCAATATGGTGAGTTTAAACTCTGCGACCTCTGCGATGAACAAACGGTTAGCTGTATTATTGGTGATATTTCTGCAACACATAACATAAATGTATTAGTGTCTAATGCTGGCATGCATTTTTCGGCAAATATTGAAAACACTTCAATGGCTGATTTTGATAAAGTATTTAACCTTAATGTAAAAGGTGCATTTTCGGCAATAAAAGCGGTATTACCTAGCATGAAAGCTAATAAAGATGGTGCGATTATTTTAATCTCATCTGATCAAGCGCTGATCGCTAAACATAACTCTTTTGCCTATAACTTAACTAAAGCGGCTCTGGCGTCAATGGCTAAAACTACGGCGCTAGATTACGCCGAGTTTAACATTCGAGCTAATGCTGTTTGCCCTGGCACTATTGAAACCCCGTTATATCATCAAGCGATTGATCAATATTGTAAAAAATCAGGTGCTGATAAAGAAACCGTTCACCAAGAAGAAGCTCAATTACAACCTTTAGGACGATTAGGAAAAGCAGATGAAGTAGCTGAATTAGTCTTATTTTTAGCCTCAGATAAAGCTAAATTTATCACGGGCAGTTTGCAAGTAATTGACGGTGGTTATACCGCACAATAATGGCGCTAGGTTCTAGGTTCTAGGTTCTAGGTTCTGCAGAATAAAAACATGACAGTTAAAGCAATAAAAATAATCGACCCACATATTCACTTATTCAATCTTGAACAAGGCGATTATCAGTGGTTAAAAGCGGATAACCCACCGTTTTGGGATAACAAAACACGAATAGCTAAAAGTTTTACCGAGCAAGACTTAAACTTAAGGCAAGAGTTTGAACTAGCAGCTTTTGTGCATATTGAAGCCGGTTTTGATAACCAGCAGCCATGGCGCGAAATAGCCTATTTAGAGCAACGTTGTAAACTTCCCTTTCGCAGTATCGCTTTTATTGATTTATTATTATCAAGTGTTCAATTTAATCAACAAATAGCAAAGCTTATTAACTATAAATCAGTGATCGGTTGTCGCTATATTTTAGATCAACAAGCATTGAAAATATTAACCGACCAGCAAGCATTGGCTAATTTAAGTATTATTGCTGATCATAACTTATTGTTTGAACTGCAAATGCCATTAAATGATAACCAAGCGGTTAATGCATTAATAAAGCTATTAACAACACAGCCTAAATTAAAGGTTATTATCAACCATGCGGGTAGCCCAATTTTTAATATTAATGAAAACACAGCATGGTTAGTCAATATAGCTAAATTAGCGCAATTCAAACAATGTGCAATTAAGTGCTCAGGTTGGGAAATGACTGATAACCATTACACTATGGCGCAAGTGCAAAGCGTTGTACAAACATGTTTAAACGGTTTTGGTGAACAACGAGTCATGTTTGCCAGTAATTTTCCTCTTTGCTTATTGAGCAAAAGNTANCNAANATANTGGCAAGATCAAACAATNTTGATNAACGTTCTTAATTTAAGCGAGCNCCAACGAAACCTATTGTGTTATAAAAACACAAAGCACTGGTATCAAATAATCGATTAACGCTACAACCAACGACTAACTTTAAGGCAATAATCAATATACTTGTCACCAAAAATTTCAATCAGCGCGCGTTCTTCAGGCAATATTTGAAAACGACTCATATAAAGCATAAAAACAATCACCACAGACAAGCTATAAACACTGCCTAACCACGCTGCCCATGCAATTAACACGCACACCAAACCAACATACATAGGGTTACGGGTGACTCTATAAATGCCTGTTTGCACTAATGACGATGCATCATTGGGTTTGGATGGATTAACCGTAGTTTTAGCTAAGCGAAATGAAATAATACCCGTAAGTCCAAATAATAAACCTATGGCGATAAATATTCCCCAAATAAACCATTTAACGGCAAGCAACCCTTGTGATACAGGAAATATTTTCGCAATAATAAACATCAGTACAGCCGCAATGGCCACTTGTATCACAGGGATTATTTTTAGCTCTAATGGGTGGTTCATTTTTGCTCCAATTTAAATTGCCATACCAGTTCGTATAAATTTATATTATTTGCATAGAATAACTGATATCCATATATAAAAACTATTAGAGGTGGGCATTTCGTCCCTCATGCACCACCCTACGCGATTTAGCGCTATTAAAACTATTTTACTGTTACATGCGGTGATTTCATCACCACCGTATCATTTAAGTCAATACCAATACCAGGAGTTTCGCTGACTTGAAAAAAACCATCTACGGGTTGTGGGTCTTGAATACATAATTCGCGGTTCCATTCTTTTATCGCATAAGTATGATGTTCATGAATTAAAAAATTAGGTATTGCCGTTTCTAAATGTAAAGATGCTGCTGTTGCCACAGGACCCCCACAAACATGCGCCTGAATGCGAATATCATACACATCAGCATAATCACATACTTTTTTAGCTTCGGTAAAGCCACCACACAAACCAATATCTGGTTGTAATACATCAATAGATTGCGCTTCAAAATACGGGCGTACATCCCAACGATGATACAAACGCTCACCACCCGCAATAGGCACATTTACATTTTCAGCAACCTTTTGATGCACCTTAGAATTTAAATAATTCACTGGTTCTTCATACATCATGCAACCGACTTCTTTGACCACCTCACCCATTTGAATAGCACTGGCTGCCCCCATAAGTGAGTGTGATTCAAAAATAATATCTACATTTTCACCGACAGCGGTGCGAATAGCACGTAATCTATCACCAAATAAACGCATTTGCGGCTTAGTAAATAATTTAGTGCGATCAAACGACGAGCTACCATCTAGGTTATAAACAATAGGATCTACTTTTACCGCATCATACCCTTGTGCTAATGCTTTTTCAGCCGCTTGAGCATATTCTTCAGGTTGAATAAGTTTAGTAATTTCACTATCCCAATCAAACTGTAATTGACTCGCATAAGTGCGCAATTTGTCATTAACTTTACCGCCCAACAATTGATAAACAGGCACATCAAACATTTTAGCTTTAATATCCCAAAGCGCGGTATCAATAGCACTCATTGCCGAATATATTACTGGCCCGCCACCTAAACCCCAAAAGCTTTCTCGCAACATACGTGACCATAACAACTCGGTATTAAAAGGGTTAAAGCCAATTAACATCGCCTCACTTATTTCTTTAAGCATCGCTGCTGCAGCACTGTGTCCCCAATCGTAAGCTAGCCCAGCTTCACCAACCCCTGTAATGCCTTGATTAGTATGAATACGAATAAATACAGGGTGCCATGCGGTACGTTTAGGGCAATGAATGTCGAATATTTCAACGTGAGTAATTTTTAAATTGTTAATGAGTTTTGTGGTCATAAGTGCTTCTTAAATTTTTAATAATATATTTTTATATAGCTTAGATACTGAAACTGTCATCCTGAAATTCATCGTCATCCTGACGCAGGTCAGGATCTCAGATTTTTAACTCGCAAAGGATGGATCAGCTCGAAATGCCCGACGCATCATTGCAGGCCATGTCGTTTCGCCACCTGTTTTACCCGTATGAACAATATTGGCTTGTGCGCGAATGCCATCAACAATGCTTTGTTCCACTAAAATAGCGTCTTTTCCCGTAGCTTGCACCTGTAATTGTACTTGGCAAGCTCGGGTTAAATCGTACATGTGCATAAAAGCGTCACCAATAGTTTTGCCTAGTGTTAAGCCACCATGATTACGCAACAGCATAAAATCAGCATTACCTAAATCGGCTTGTAAACGCGATTTTTCATCGGCATTTACCGCTAAACCTTCATAGTCGTGATAACTCATTGACGCCAATGCGAACATTGAATATTGACTTAATGGCAACAATCCTTGTTTTAAACTCGCTACCGCAATCAATTCATTAGTGTGCAAATGTAATACACATTGATCCTCGTGACGCACTTCATGCACCGCACTATGAATAGTAAAACCAGCAGGATTGATTTCAAACGGACTATTTTCATCAATAATATTGCCGTTAATATCTATTTTTACCAAATTAGAGGCGGTAATTTCTTCAAATGCCAAACCAAAAGCATTAATAAGTAGGTATTCAGTATCAGGAATTCGTGCCGAAATATGAGTATGAATTAAATCATCCCAACCATGTAAAGCAACGACACGATAACAGGCAGCAAGTTCTACACGGGTTTGCCATTCTTGCTCTGACACTTGATGTTTAATATCTACTTGCGGAATTGAAAACATAAGAAAGCCTTTTATAATGGTAATTTATGATAAGAGTAGCACCTAAGACATTAGCATTTTAATTAACGATCCAATTAAAACAATAAAAACTAACAGTGGTAGTATTTTTGCGTATTTTTTTTGTTGTTCATTATCCATCGGTTTGGCATAGCGTTCACCAAAGAATACCATTAGCGCCACCGCAGCAAACACACAACTAAGTATAATAAGTAAGATCATATTATGCCTTTTTGTATTAACCTAACATTATACCAATCTCACAAACTAGGTGATCATTTCTACTTGTTAAAATCTCCAATAACTGCGTTATTTATTTTATAATTAGAACAACTAGTTATTAAAATAAATGCCTTGTTCTTGGCAATTTTTCCTACGTATAAAATAGATCACTTAATTAATGAAACTGGTATTGCACAATTAAAGACTATAATTGAAAATTTTGAGATAATACTTTTTTTCTATTTTCGATTACCATAGACTAAAACACTGTGAATTTTGGAACAAGCAATCTATGCCATTATCTTTAAAAAAAACTGATGATTTTTATCAAAAACGCCGTTTTATTATCCGTTTAGGCAAAGCGTTGCATAAATTAGGCACCACTGCGTATCGTTTAGAAGATAATTTACTTAACATTGCCCAATTTTTACAGTTGCGTGCCTCTTTTATTATTTCACCAACATCACTTACTTTTATTTTGTCAGATGACGATGATGACCAACAATATAATCATCTTGTTCGTGTAACTCCGGGAGAGATTGATTTAGGTTCACTCGCCCGTATTGATGAATTGGTTGACGAATTAATCTCTGGTGAACGTACTTTAGTTGAAGCGATTAAACGTTTAGAAGAAATAGCTAAAAAGCCACCGCCGTATGGTTTTGTTTTCACCTTTTTAGCGTTTGGCGCATCAAGTGGTGCCTTTGCTATGCTAATGCACACCAGTTGGAATGATGTTTTTTGGTCAACTTTATTAGGCTTTTTTGTTTTTATATTAGTTGCTTGGTCTGAACGTTCACGCCGTATCACTGAAATATTAGAACCTTTGGCGGCCTTGCTAACCGCTTTAATAGCCTCAGCCATAACCTTAATAGACCCCAGCATTAATGTGCCTATGGTGATTTTATCAAGTATTATTGCTTTTATTCCCGGTTTATCACTTACCGTTGGCTTGTCTGAACTTGCCGCTCGTCATTTAATGTCTGGTACTGCCCGTATAATGGACGGCGTTATGGTGTTATTTAAACTCTATTTTGGTGGCGTATTAGGTATGGCATTAGCCGAATTAATGTGGGGTAAGATTAATTATATACCACCTATTCATACACCCGCTTGGACATCTTGGATAGCAGTAACAATACTGTCTATTAGCCTAGTTATTTTATTTAGAGCACGAAAAAAAGATGCCCCTTGGGGAATTCTTGCTGGTTATATTGCTTATGCAGTAAGCGTGTGGGCAAGTGGTTATTTAGGCGTAGCACTAGGGGCTTTTGTTGGCGCTTTTGCGTTAGGTTTATACAGCAACTTATTCTCTCGTATTATGAACTTACCCTCAAGTATTGTACGTTTACTTGGTCTTGTGGTATTGGTGCCTGGTAGTAAAGTATATATTGGCTTAAACAGCTTAATTTCAGGACAAAACATGCTTGCTAATAGCTCCTCAGATATTGGTTCACAAGCTTTCTTAATATTTATGTCGCTAGTAGCAGGAATTATTTTCTCAAATGTTGCCATCCCACATCGAAAAACCCTGTAAGTAATACTAATATTAACAAGCTAAAAAAAATGAACCTAAGTAAAAAAAATTATCACCACGGTGATTTACGCAGTAGTTTACTTAATGCCGCCACCTTAATGATCAAAAATAATGGCATGGCAAACTTATCATTAAGAAAGTTAGCCGAACAAGTTGGCGTTTCACGTACTGCGGCATACCATCATTTTAAAGACAAAAACGATTTACTCAGCGCTATTGCAGCACAAGGCTTTATTTTTTGGCAAAAAAAATCAGAGCAAATATTTCATAGCAAAAACAGTTCAAATAAAGATAAATACCGCCAATTTGTTCACGCCTATGTGCATTTTGCCACCGAAAACCCAGCACTGTATGAATTGATGTTTGGTAGCACACTTTGGAAAAAAAATTCCAGTAGTCAATCGTTAAAAGACATTGCCTACCCTAGTTTTCAATATCAATTAGAAATGACCAAGTTATGGCAACAACAAGGTTTACTGAGCGATAAAGAAAACACCTTACGCGTAGCTCAAGTGACTTGGGCAACCTTACACGGTTTAGCAAAACTATTAATTGATGGTATATACACAGACAACACTAATATTGATGAAATATGTGAATGTGCGGTTAATTTGTTCTTACATAATAAACCATAAAACTAGACTTACTCGCAAAAAAAGCCTCTACTCCTTTAAAAACGGCATTCTTCGTAAAAAAATTATTACACTCAGACACAGCACAAATGTAAATAGATGTGTCATAGACTAGAATTTTTTTTTAATAACTCGTAATATCGAGCGGTTAACTAAAATTTAATTTTATAGTGCCATTTAAATCCTTTAAATGTGAGCGCTTCTATATTAGGTAAGACAATGAAAAAAACCATAACAACAGCAGTTTGTTCATCATTATTATTACTTGCAGGTTGTAACGACCAACAAGCTAATAATGACACTAGTGCAACTAAAACACTCACAAAAACACAGATTGCAAAAGCCGTAGAAAAAGCGCCATTAATTTCAGGCATTAATAAAGCTAACTTTGACACAAGCGTTCGACCACAAGACAACTTTTATCGTTACATTAACGGCGGTTGGTTAAAAACCCATGAAATACCTGGCGATAAAACTTCTATTGGCTCATTTTATGATTTACGTGATAAAGCCGATAACGATGTAAAAACTATCATTGAAGAATTAGCCGCCGCTAAGGATTTAAAAGAAGGTAGCGACGAACAAAAAGTGGCCGATTTATTTCGCTCTTATATGGACACTGAAAAATTAAACAGTTTGGGTACTACGCCGCTAAATCCTATTTTTGCTGATATTAACAATTTAAAAAACAAAAAAGATTTAGCTATATTTTTAGGTAAATACCAAGCAGAAGGTATTGGCGGCCCATTAGCCTTTTATGTTGAAGTAGACGCTAAAGACTCAAGCCATTATGCCACACACATTTGGCAAAGTGGTTTAGGCTTACCTGATAAAGATTACTATTTTAACAAAACAGAACGTTTTGTTAAATTACGAGATGGTTATGTGAAACACATTGCTAATATGTTTAAATTGGCTGGTTTAGCTAATGGCGAGCAAGCCGCTAAAACCATTATGGATATAGAAACTAAACTTGCAACTTATCATTGGACTCGTGTACAAACACGCGACAGTGAAAAACGCTACAACAAATTTGCTACCGATAAATTAAGCACCTTAACTGATACTTTTGATTGGGACGCTTTTTTAGCTGCTGTTGGCGTAAGTGCGCAAAAAGATATTATTATTAACCAACCTGACTTTATTCAAGGTTTTGGGACTATTTTTTCAGAAACCTCATTAAAAGATTGGCAAACGTATTTAACTTTTCATACGTTGAGTCGCTTCGCCCCTTATTTAAGTGCTGATATTGATAATGAAAACTTTGAATTTTTCTCTAAACAATTAAATGGTCGCCAAGAGCAACGTCCTCGTTGGAAGCGCGGCGTGAGTACCGTTAACCATAATTTAGGTGAAGTTATCGGTAAAGTATATGTTAAACGTTACTTTACTCCTGAAGCTAAGTCTCGTATGAGTCAATTAGTTGAAAATTTACGTAATGCTTATGGTCAAAGTATTGATCATTTAGCGTGGATGTCGAGCGATACGAAAAAAGCAGCGCATGAAAAACTAGCCGCCTTTAAAGCTAAAATAGGCTACCCTGATCGTTGGGAAGACTATTCAGCATTAACCATTAAAGCCGATGATTTGGTGGGTAATATTCTTCGCTCTAGTGAAGTTTCTCATCAAAAAGAAATTAAAAAGCTAGGCGACCCTATTCACAAATGGGAATGGGGCATGACACCACAAACAGTTAATGCATATTACAATCCAACGGTAAACGAAATTGTATTTCCTGCGGCAATTTTACAACCCCCTTTCTTTAATATGAAAGCTGACGATGCCGTAAATTACGGTGGTATTGGCGCGGTTATAGGTCATGAAATGGGCCATGGTTTTGATGACCAAGGCAGTAAATATGATGCGACAGGAAATTTACGCAATTGGTGGACAGAGCATGACCTAGCTGAATTTGGCAAACGTACTACCGCCTTAGTTGAACAATATAGCGCGTATAAAGTATTTGACGACTTAAACGTTAACGGTAAGCTAACGCTAGGCGAAAACATTGGTGATTTATCGGGTGTTACTATTGCTTATAAAGCTTATAAAGCCTCATTAAATGGCAAAGAAGCACCAGTAATTGATGGCTTAACGGGCGATCAACGCTTCTTTATGGGCTTTGCGCAAGTTTGGCGTGGTAAAATGGTTGAAAAATCATTACGTAACCGCGTAGCAACCGACCCACATTCACCGGGTGAGTTCCGTGCCTTAGGTTCATTGTCAAACATGCCACAATTTTACACTGCGTTTGACGTAAAATCTGGTGACAAAATGTATATTGCCCCTGATAAACGTGTGAAAATTTGGTAATGGTTCTTTAGTCAATAAAACATAAAAAAAAAGAGAAGCTAGCTTCTCTTTTTTTATGCCTGCATACGCTATTTATAAGGACTAATCTCACTAAGCATTACCCGCTGAGAAGTAAATACACTGCCTTGCTTATCTTTTAACGATAATTGAATAGTCGGATCAGTTTTTTTCCAATCAATTAATATCTCACCATAGTTAACACTACCAAGCGCATTACCAACTCTATTTTTATTGGGGCTGATATATTTCCACTCTTGTGTTAACCCCGAACTAGTAACGTCCCATAACGGGTAATCTAGATCAGTTTTTAATGCTGACATTTCTCCCCAGTGGGTATCGCCACTAATAATGATCACGCCATTAATTTGATATTTTTTTATCAAAGAAAATAATTTATTACGATCATAGGGAAAATTAGACCACGACTCCCAACCCGTAAAATCTGACAATAATTGTAAGCTTGAAGCAATAATTTTAATTTTAGCGGGCTTTTGTAATTCACGTTCTAACCATTGCCATTGTTTTTTACCTAGCATTGATTTTTTTCCCGTAACATCGGCGATATAAGGTCCCATCAATTTAGGTTTTTTAATCGTTTCATACTGCTCTTTCGTTACATGACTTATTGGCTGACGGTTCCAACGTAAATCAGGCATAATCACTTGTACACGATGTTCTTTATCACCATACATATACGAGGTATAAATGCCATCAGGGCGGGTATAACGAGGAGAATTTTTGGGCTCATGCCAAAAGTCTAACATTAATTTTCGTGAAGCTTCTTTTTGAGGATATTCTGCGCCACCATCATTTACGCCAAAATCATGGTCATCCCAAATAGCAATGGTTGGCGTATTCGCTAACAAGGTTTGTAACGCTTTATGTTGCTTCAGTTTTTTATATTCATTAGCCATCACTGACATATCTTCAGTGTCACCATAAATATTATCGCCTAAAAAGATAAAGAGATCGGTATTTTTCTCTTTATTTATGGCATTAAATATTGGCATTTTTTTATCTTGATGCATGCACGAACCAAATAATATTTTTTGCGGCTTTGCTGGTACTATTTTTTCTATATTGGCATAGCTGCTAACACTCAACAGTGCACAACACAATAACAATGATCTTCTCATTAATAATCTTGTCATTACTCGCTTTTTCATTTTAAAATTTCCATAATAGGTTCACCCGCCTGTGCATTAAATGCTTTAGGATCTTCGCCCAATAAAGTCAAGGCAGTTGCTGCTATTTGGTTTTGTTTAATTTCTTTATCCGGCACAATTTCACCTTGTGGTTTTATATCGGCTCCAATCGCCGCAAACCAAATATTGTTAGAGCCAACAATGCCATTTTTAAACTTGTTTAAATCTTTCATGTAGGTTTCTGTCGCAAGTTTTGACGCATGATGTTGCCAGTCTTGTGCGCTACTACCACGACCATGATCGGTAGTGATCAACAATACCGTATTATCTTTATAACCCGCAGTATTTTGAATGGTATGCCACAAATCAGCAATAAAAGCATCACTACGTTGAGTTGATTTTATATATTGATCATAATGACCATCGTGAGCAAAATCATCCGTTTCACCCAACGAAATGGTTAATACTCGTGGTTTTTTATTAAGTAAGTAGTCTTTAGCAAAGCGGTAAGTAAAACTGTCAAAACGAACATTATGCCAAGGACTTGGTACTTCTTTTTGCAATTGATTTAATAACTTCATATCTTGAGAGATAGCATAGCCAGTGGTGGTCTCAGTCAAAGGCATAAAACCAGCATTTACATATAAATGACTACGTTTAGTATTAAAAATATAAGGAAACACATCCCAACCACCAAAAGCGGCGACATTACCTTTAAATGAATTGTTATTATTTAACCATTCTAAAAACGAGACATTTTTATTGGCAATTTTTTTATTACTATTAATACTATTATCTGCAACACCCGTAAATATTTCGCTGTAGCCAGGATAAGAAAAGTACCAATTATTCGCTACCGACATTTTTGAACCAATATCACGATCGCCAATAATTACACCTTGTTTAGCGACTGTTTTCCATATAAAAGGCATTAACACTTCACGACGCTCATTTTTGCTCGCTCGCCAATATTTATCTTTTAATAAAACACTGTTTTCAACAAATTTTTTATTATCAATCAATGATAAATCAGCTCCGTGGAACACTTCTTGCCAACGTAATCCGTCAATAGTAACTATAACAAGATTCTTTGCGGCTAATGCAGCAAAGCTATTACTTACGAGTAACAGTAATAATATAAATTTAAGCATAATAAAACTCTTCAAATATTAATGAAAAAGCCGCAAAGATCATTTGCGGCGATAAAGAAAACAAGTTAATTAAAAGTTTGCGGTTAATGTAAACGCAGCCGTTCTTGAAGCGCCAATAAAGAAAGTAGTTCCTGTACCTGTACCCGTTGATAAATAACGTTCATCTAACAAATTGTTGACCACAAAAGCTAAATCGACTGATTTAAATATTAAACCATTAGTATTCACTGTATAGCCAATATTAGCATCTACAACCGTGTATTGTGGTGCATCGCCTCGTGCACTGGTATATTTAGCAGAAGTACCAAAACGTAAATTTCCAGAAAAATATTCCGTTGAAAGTACAAACATATTATCAACAGAATCAATTACTTTGTCACCTGCTGTATAACCTGGTGCATTACCAACATAAGTTGAGTTATTGTTGGTATATGAAGAATAAATATCCCAATGATTATTTACATGATAGCTAGCACTTAATTCAACACCTGTCGATTTAATGCCACCAACGTTAAGATAAGAACCGTTAGTACCTATGGTATAATCAATACCAGCAGAACCACTACCTGGGGCAATAAAAGTAATACGGTCATTAAATTTAATGTCATAAACGGTTGCTGACAAACTTAAATCTTGATCATTATAACGAATACCAAGATCAATATTTTTAGCGGTTTCCGGTTTTATATTGGTTAATGAAGACGACTCTCGTTCTAATACGCCATCTTTAATTGCTGAGAAGTTTTCGCTATAACCACTAAATAATTCAACCGTATCTGATAATAAATATAAACCACCAAGACTAAATAACACCTTAGAGTCACTATTAACTTTACCTGTAACCGCTTTTGCAAACACATCATATTTTTCAATATCAACTAAATATTTTTGCACGCCTGCATTCACCGTTAATTTACCTAACGTCATTGTATCTTGAGCAAACCATTTAGCGGTGTTAG
This sequence comes from Alteromonadaceae bacterium, assembly GCA_016765535.1. Taxonomy (GTDB): domain Bacteria; phylum Pseudomonadota; class Gammaproteobacteria; order Enterobacterales; family Alteromonadaceae. Next base: position 51,806 of record JAESPQ010000049.1, read on the forward strand.
TGGTAAATTTATTACTATATTGAACCCAATATGGCGTGTTATCAAAGGTTTGATAAACGCGAGCATCAATCACTTTATGCCAATCACGGCTTTCTTTACGAACATTATTTTCAAGCCATAAACCAAATTTTAAATCATGAATACCAATTGATAATGAATAATCACTTAACACACCTGTGCGATCTTTTTTATAATGAGTATGGCGATAAGACATTACGGGTACTGCTGAACTACCGTAACAAGCAGGATTCAATCCCGGACCCGACTCCCAAGGCCAAGAAAGGCTGTCGGTACATCCTGCATTGGGTGATAATTGCTCACCTTGTTGATTTGTAAAACCATAACGACTAGCAAAAGCACCACCATTAATAGTTCGACCTTGATTAACAACATTTCCGCCATCAACATTAACCAAATAAGGCGGGATCCAATCACCACGACCAGTATTTTTATGAATATAAGGCGTTATATTAAATGAAGAAGTAGCCGATATATCATAAGAAAATTTTAAATAACCTAAAGTATTTTTACGTAAGGTTGACCATCCTTCAGCAAACATTTGATCAAAATGAGGTATACCAGTCCAATTCCACGTTAATTGATCCCAATCAGGTGTTTGTTTAAACTGTTCTAATGTAACACTATTATAGTTATCTTCAGCAACATCATCGTATGATAAACGCCCTGTTAATTGCAATTTACCTAAATCAGAAATAAATTTAAATGCTGCATGTTGTCTGTCGGCACCTCCATTAGACCCTGTACCTATCCAACGATTATTTTTTGTTGATGAATAACTAGCATACGCTGTGGTGTTACCTAAAAACTGGCCAAAATTTTGTCTAACAAAATACCTTTTAGCATTATGATCGCCATTGGTTATAGCAAAGGTAGTACCCTTTTCTTCCGTTGGATCACTACTGACAAAATTAAATGTACCGCCTAACGCTTCTAAAGAGGCTGATGACAAATCTGAAGTACCTTGTGTTACTTCAACCGTAGACATATTTTCACTGTCTAAGTAACGATTCGCTTTAGCGCCACCGCCGTAATTTGAACCACCATTTGGAATACCATCAACGGTCATACCCAATTGTTGTTGAGTTCCATCGATTGAAAAACCGCGCATAGTTATAGACGTTGACCAATCATCACCACCAAAGGCATCACCTTCATTAATGCTAATACCGGGTAAGTTATCCATGACCGATAAAACACTAGATGCAGAAATTTGTTGGTCAAGCATTGCGGGTGAAACAACATTATTAGCAAGCGATGATTTTTTTGCGATAACCGTTACTTCTTCAATAGTTTGATCATTACTTTTATCGTTATTTTTATTATTGATTGAACTATCTTCGGCTAATACAGCGTTTGAAAATGCAAGTGATATAGCAATTGCAAGTAAACTTTTAGTTGTGTGCGGCAACATGTTTATTTCCTACTTATTATATTATTAAAAACTAGATTGTTGAAAACTAGAGCGTTATTAAAGTGCATCAGTGTAATAATTAAATGTGACAAATTTAAAAAGGTAAAATGAACAAAAAGTGATAGAAATATGAAGATAAAAAGTCAAAGTGGTTGATCTGTAAACAATAAGTTAATGATAATACCTAGTTCACCTTTGCTTTATAAATTTGATATACTAGCGAAAAATTTTGCACGCTAATGCTAACCTTTTGGAAAAACCACCTAAATGATCTCTGTTGTTATCCCTGCTAAAGACGAGTTTGAAAACATAAAACCATTGGTTAAAGAAATTTATAGCACATTAACCAACTTAACTAATTTTGAAATAATTTATGTTGACGATGGCAGTACAGATGGTACTTTTGATGAAATAGCACGTTTAAAAAGTAATGGTTTTCCAGCCTTACGTGCGTTAAAACATGCGATAAGTGTTGGTCAAAGCACCGCTGTTTTTGATGGTGTAAAAGCAGCTAAAGGCGAGCTAATTGTCACGCTTGATGCCGACGGACAAAATAACCCAGTTAATATTCCTGCTATGCTCGAACAAGCCTATCAATTACCGAAAGGCTCTCATTTTTGCATTGCGGGTTTCCGTAAAAACCGTAAAGATACCGCGTGGTATCGTTTTCAATCTCGTATTGCCAATAAAGTTCGCGCTAGCATTTTAGACGACGGCACCCCAGATTCAGGTTGTGGAATAAAAGTATTTCCGCGCGCCACCTTTTTACAATTACCTTATTTTGATCACATGCACCGTTATATTCCCGCATTAATCAAACGATTAGAAGGCAAAATAGTGGTGGTTGAAGTTGATCACCGTAATCGTCAAGCGGGTGAATCAAAGTATAATATGTGGAATCGTTTATGGGTTGGCATAGTTGATATGTGGGCCGTACGTTGGTTACAAAAACGCAATAAAATCAGCAGAATAATTGAAACACTTGATTAACACGCTAGCACATCATATTTTCCAATTAATAAACAGAATTAACAGAGCAAAGACAACATGCCCGATAAAAAAATCCTTTTTTTGCTCATGCTGATCTCTATCGGCTTAGTATTAAGTAGTTTAGGTGCATGGGACGGCATCAATGAGCAATGGATTGACCAACATATTCGCAATCAAGGTTTTTCTGGTATTTTAACTTTTGTTAGCTTTTGTGCACTTTTTACCGCGTGCGGCTTTCCTCGCCAACTCGCCGCCTTTTTAGGTGGCTATGCTTTTGGTTTTGTAACTGGCACTTTATTAGCCACTATTGCTACCGCCTTAGGTTGTACCTTGAGTTTTTATATCGCCAAAATAATTGCGCGACCAACTATACGAAAAAAATACCCTGCAAAAATTAAAGCTATCCATGCTTTTTTAGATCATCAAACCTTTAGTAAAACTATTATTATTCGGTTATTACCTGTGGGCAGCAATCTAATCACCAACCTTGTTGCGGGTGTCGCCCGTGTTAATGTAAAAGCGTTTGTTGCCGGATCGTTCATTGGTTATTTACCTCAAATGCTTATTTTTGCATTGGCTGGTAGTGGTATTGAAGTCATGTCGGTATGGAAAATCAGCATTAGTATTGCTTTATTTATTATTTCATCAATTTTAAGTGGTTATTTATATCGTGATTATAAGAAAAACCATAAAAAAGATGATGCGTTGATCTCTTAGCACTAAAATAGATGAGATACTGAAACTGTCATGCTGACGAAGGTCAGGATCTAAAACAAAAATAGGTGTTCTTTTGCACAGTTCAACAAATTACTGGTTTAACAAAACATATTTTCAATCAGGCGAACAAGATAAATTTAACCTTGTTTGGCTCGCAATTATTGCTATTGGTATTATCTTTATCGGCATAGGTTTGCGTGACCCATGGCCTGCTGACGAACCACGTTTTGCGCAAATAGCGCGTGAAATGGTAGAAACAGGGCAATGGTTTTTCCCCATGCGAGGTGGCGAGCTATACCCCGACAAACCACCTATTTTTATGTGGTCTATTGCCGTTTTTTATTATCTTACCGGCTCGCTATCGATCTCGTTTTTATTACCTAATGCCTTGTGCTCACTACTCACTACCTTTTTAATTTACGATTTAGGTAAGCGTTTGTGGTCACCGCAAATCGGTTGGTATGCTGCATTATTATTGCTGTTAAGTTTACAATTTGTACTACAAGCCAAGTCGGCACAAATTGATGCGATGGTTTGCGCATGGATAACTATAGGCATTTATGGTTTAGTACGCCACTTACTACTTAACGACGGTTGGCGTTGGTTTATGCTCGGCTGTTTTTTTATGGGTATTGGCGTAATTACTAAAGGCGTAGGATTTTTACCGATATTAATGCTTATTCCCTATGTTGTTACTCGCTTTATGCAGCCACAACTTTCATTTTCACCTAAAGACGAAATAAAAGGCAGTTGGCAATGGTTTGCGGGTATTTTAGTGCTACTTGGTGCGACACTATTATGGTTTATTCCTATGGTATATTTTGTTGAACAATCACAAAATCCATTATTTGAACAGTACCGTGATAATATTTTATTTAAGCAAACCGCTAAACGCTATGCACATTCTTGGCATCATATTAAACCGTTTTGGTTTTATATTGTTGAAGTAGTACCCGTATTTTGGTTACCTATTAGTTTACTATTTCCGTGGTTGGCAAAGCATTGGACAAAAGCAATAAAACAAGGCGACAGACGCATTACCTTATTATTAGGTTGGATTATATTATTACTGTTATTTTTTAGTATTAGCCCTGGTAAACGCGGTGTTTATATTTTACCTGCACTACCAGTTTTAGCCTTAATTAGCGCACCTTATTTAAAAAATATTTTAAGCAAAGTATGGCCGAAACGATTAATATTTGGCTTAGTGGTATTATTAGCCAGCATTTCATTGATCATAGGAATTGCCGGTTTTATTGAAATAAAAGCCACACTTAAGCTTAGCCAAAAATACCATATCGAACCTTGGTTATACTTTACCTTTATTGGTGTTGCAGGCTTATTGGTGAGTTTTTTTAGCCGTCATAAAAAGCTTTATAGCTGGATAATTGCCATACCGTTATTTTGGGTAATATACAGCACATGGGGTTATCAATTATTAAATAGCGTAAAAACACCACGCAATGTGTTAAATAATATTGTAAAGATTATTCCTCAAAATAGCGAACTTGCTATGCTCGGCTTTAAAGAACAGTTTCTACTATTTTCACCCTTTAGTTTTACCCACTTTGGTTATCATACCAAGCATCAACAAGCTCAACGCAAAGCATGGGCTTGGCAAGGCGCTCGACCAAACAGCCCTGAGCAAACAAACAGCCTTGAGCAAACAAACAGCCTTGAGCCTAAAAGCTCTGAGACAACACGCTATTTATTAACGTTTAAAGGTGCAGCCATGCCTTGTTATGATATGACAAAAGCTATTGCAGTAGGCCGAGCACATCGCGAAGATTGGTTATTATTACCCAAAGCAGCGCGGTTAACCAACTGCCCTGCTGCCGATAAATCAGTACAAGCTTTTACTTTCAACCCGAAAACGATTATTTAATGCTGACGACGGCTTTATTTGCTATGCTTAAAAATAGAGCATGAGCGCAGCAAACGAGATAAGACCGAGATAAGACAATGCTAACAATCGAAATAGATGATCCTGCATTAGAAGCGAATATTAAACAAACTTATGGCGAGGATACGCAATCAATGAAACAAGCTTTTCTTGATTTTTTGCAATCGCAACAGGTAAAGCAAGATGTTGCCATAGCACAAAATGAATTAGAGCAAGGCAAAGCAATAACCAGTAGCGAAGTGTTCAATTCACTACGTGCACAATATCAATAAAAATTGTACTGACTTCCCTATGAATAAATAAAAACATGGAAATAGTTTTTGCACCTCGCGCTAAACTGCGTTTAGATAATATTGCTACTTATCTTGCTGAAAATAATGTTAGTAATGAAGTTATTATTGCTTATCTAACACAGTTTGAAACCTTTTTAATACCAGTTTCATTAATTAAGTGATCTACTTTGTACGTAGGAAAAATTGCCAAGAACAAGGCATTTATTTTAATAACTAGTTGTTCTAATTATAAAATAAATAACGCGGTTATTGGTGATTTTAACAAGTAGAAATGATCACTTAGTTTGTGAGATTGGTATAACAAACACCTTAATTAACTTTCCTGAATCTGGGCGTTTAATACCAGAATTAGGCAAAGACATACGTAAGATTTCATTTAAAAAATACTATTTTGTCTATCAACTAAAAGCAAATGTCATCGAAATATTAACGGTTTATCGAGAAAATAAGCCTTGAGTATTTTCTTTAAATTACCATTCTATACTCAAACCACATAAGATTAGACATCTAAACGTCTAAAGCTTGTTTTGTTTTTCATATCAGCGTAAACTGCGGCTATTCTTTGGTGACTAGTCTATTATTACACTTAAAATATTAGTTAGTCTTAAATGGGAATGTGGTGCGTTTTAGTTAAATATTATTAGCTTATAGATCAAACAAAACAACTCCACAACTGTACCCGCAACTGTAATTCAGCCTTTTATATACTGTCTATATAACGAGTTGATAAGTCAGATACCAGCCAATAACCCTTTATAAAAAATAATATACTTGTGCGGGAAAACACAGTGACAAAAGCAGAGCAAACAAAAACAGATCAAACAAAAACAGATAATACAAAAACCGAGGACATAAGAGCAGTAACTCAGTCCCCGTTGCTGCAAATAAACGACCTCAGTTGGTCGGTTGCCAATAAAGCTATTTTAAAGCAACTATCTTTTAATATTAATACGGGTGAAGTTGTTGGTATTATAGGCCCTAATGGCGCAGGAAAAACCAGTTTATTGCGTTGTATTTTACAATATATAAATAACTACCAAGGTAAAATCTGTTTTAAAAATCAAGATATTAAATCCCTAAGTCGTCAGTTTATTGCCCAACATGTTGCCGTAGTAAATCAAATTAATGATCCCGTATTTAAATTGTCGGTAAGCGATGTGGTGCGTATGGGGTTATTACCTTATAAGTCATTGTTTGCCAGCGAAACTAAAGACGATACCCAAACTATAGCGCAAGCATTAGCAAAAACGGGATTGACCGCACTTAAAAATGAAGAATTCACCCATTTATCTGGCGGTGAACAGCAACGAGTATTAATTGCCCGTGCCTTAGTGCAAAAAGCTGATTTACTTATTTTAGATGAACCCACCAATCACCTCGATGTTTATTATCAGCATCAAATTTTGCAGTTAGTTAACTCGTTAAAACTAACCGTATTAATGACCATTCATGATTTAAATTTAGCTAACGATTATTGCTCACGGTTAATCTTGCTCGATCATGGCAAAATAATAGCCGATGGTGATAATGACCAAGTATTACAGCCCACATTATTAAGTGATGTATTTGGCTTGCCTTGCCAGCAAATAACAGATCCCATCACTAATACTCAAAAAGTCTACTTTATGGCAACAACGCAGCAAAACAAGGTAATTCATGAAGCTAACTAATATCAGCTTATTATTGTTTATCTTAACGCTTATCAGCATAGGTTTAGCATTAACCTTTGGTGCGGCAAACATCTCCTCTACACAACTAGTACAGTGTTTATTTAGCCAATGCAATAGCGCCCTTAATGAAACGATACTTTGGCAAATTAGGCTACCACGCGTATTAGTTGGCTTTGCCGCAGGTGCAGGGCTTGCTTGTGCGGGTGCTATATTACAAAATACTACCCGTAATCCACTCGCCGACCCTTATCTTTTTGGTATTGTTTCGGGCGCAGGACTCGGCGCAACTATTGCCAGTATCGGCTTTAACGACCAACTAAACATTGCCTTACCGTTAGCTGCTTTTTTAGGTGCGCTATTTTCTATTAGCATAGTATTTTTTATCGCTAATTTTGTGCAACGTATTGAACAGTTATTACTTGCAGGTGTAGCGATATCTTTCATGCTTGGCGCAATCACCCAGTTTATGCTTTATATTGGCGAACCGCTGGCGACCAACAGGGTGTTATTTTGGTTAATGGGCTCACTGGCGCGGGTTGAAATGACCCAATTTTATCTAATTGCTAGCGTTGTGATCGGCGCGATCATAGTAATTTTAGCTTATCATCAGCATATTGATGCGCTTGCATTAGGCGATGAAAACGCCATCAGCTTAGGCGTTAATGTGAATAAATTACGGTTATTAATGTTAGCGCTATGTGCGGCGATCACTGCGGTTATTGTTGCCTATTGCGGTGGCATTGCTTTTGTTGGTTTAATGATCCCTCATATAGTGCGTCATTATTTCGGTAGCTCTACGTTAAAACTCATTATTGGCTCAAGCTTTATAGGCGGCTGTTTTTTAATTTGGGTCGATGTCATTGCTCGTAGCGCAGTTAATAATTTAGAACTGCCCATTGGCATTATCACCTCAATTATTGGCAGCCTATTCTTTCTTTATATTATGCTGCAAGGAAACCGCTCACATGGCTGAACATTCTTCTCATAAACAAAATTCACCAGAACAAAAACATCAACAACGTATGCAGAAACTAAAAAACAAAGTAGATGATCGCATTGCCAGCGCCCAACAAGAAAAAGGCTTACTCCTTATTATTACGGGTAATGGTAAAGGCAAAAGCACTTCCGGCTTTGGTACAGTTTTACGCGCGGTTGGTCATGGGCTAACGGCTAGCGTGGTGCAATTTATTAAAGGCGATTGGGATTGTGGCGAACGTAATATTTTAGAAAAATGTGGCGTTGATTTTACTGTAATGGCAACAGGGTTTACGTGGGACACACAAGATAAATCCGCCGATATTGCCGCCGCTCAAAAAGCATGGCAAGCAAGTGAGCTATTACTCAAAGATGAAAGCATCGATCTCGTCTTATTAGACGAACTTACTTATATGATCGCTTACAAATATCTCGATTTAGACAAAGTAATTAGTACAATAAAAAGTCGCCCAGCCCATCAACATGTCATCATCACAGGTCGTGGTTGTCATCGACAATTAATAGCACTTGCCGATACGGTTAGTGAAGTACAATCAATTAAACATGCTTTTGATGACGGCGTAAAAGCACAACAAGGGATTGATTATTAATGACCATTAGCAAACTGTATTGTCGAGCCTCGCTACACTCGTGTCGACCTAAATTAAGCATTATTATGTTTGTTGCTCTATTGTTATCTCAGCAAGTGTTCGCGAATGCAACAACACCAACAGTAATGACAAAAGCGCGTATTATTTCGTTATCACCGCACATTACTGAAATGCTTTATTCCATTGGCGCAGGCAAGCAAATAATAGCCACCAGTGAATTTTCAGACTATCCCGCTGCGGCAAAAAGCATACCTAGAGTAGGTAACTATTTACGTTTACAAATAGAGCGCATTATCGAATTAAAGCCCGATTATATTATTGCTTGGCAAGGAGGATCACCTAGTGATGATTTAG
>JAESPQ010000050.1 GCA_016765535.1 Alteromonadaceae bacterium
GGCTTTAGCCCATCAAGTTGACGGCAGCTCTTCATAAAAGATGCCGACCTACATTTCACGTTAAATATACCCCTCTTCGCGAAGCGAATTTGAGCCAGAGCGAAAAGCCTTGGCGCGGGGTATTTGATTTTGAAATTTTGCGAGAGTGAAATGTAGGTTGGAATTTATTCCAACAAGACTAATAACATTAACAACAAAAAGTCGCACTAAAGTACGACCTACAGAGGAATTTTAGTGGTGGTTGCTGAGTAATATGAACACTATCCAATCGACATTGCTTAATTTTTTGGCTGCTTACCCTAAGCAGCCAATACTTATCGCTTATAGTGGTGGTGTTGACTCACAAGTACTTCTCGATTGTTTATTCTCATTAAAACAAGCAAAAAAAATTCAAAATTCGCTGCATGTCTGTCATATTAATCATGGTTTAAGTAACAATGCTTTACAGTGGCAACAATTTGCGCAACAGCAATGTCAACTGCGAGATATTGGTTTGAGTGTTTGTGCAGTAAATATTCATCGTAAAAATCAGCAAAGTTTAGAAGAATTAGCGCGTGATGCTCGTTATCGAGCCTTAATTAAAACAGCNGATAAGCAAAGTTTTAGCAAAGCTTTGATCATCACTGGCCATCATCAAGACGATCAAGCAGAAACTTTTTTATTAGCATTAAAACGTGGCTCTGGCTTAAAAGGGCTCAGCGCGATGGCGAGTACCCGTGTTATTGGCGCTCATACCTTGGCGCGACCGTTATTAACTTGCTCACGTGAAGACATTATTGCTTATGCCAATGAACAAAAATTAATGTGGATTGAAGATGAATCTAATAATGATATAAACTTTGATCGAAATTTTTTGCGGCAAATAATTATACCTAAACTTAAACAACGTTGGCAGAGTATTACTACCACCATAACACGTAGTAGTGAGCATTGTCGTGACGGTCAATTATTGTTGGATGAGTTGGCGCAAGCTGATTTACAGCATTGTAAGGTAAAAGATGCTGAATTAGCACTACAAGTAAGTGCATTAATACAATTATCACATTTAAGGTTTAATAACTTATTACGTTATTTTATTGCCCAACAAGGCTATAAAATGCCCAGTAGTGAGCAGTTAAAACAAGTGTTACAACAGTTAACGGCTAACAAAGATAAGTCTCCTTGTGTAAATATGGGGTTATATTCTTTGCGCCGTTTTCGAGATGCTTTGCTCTTAACACCTACCTTTGCTGATTTAAATGATTTTTCTAGCAATATTTCGCTAACTTTACTACGTTCAGCAAAAGAGCAACTAGTTGAATTACCTGATGGTTTAGGGACGTTACAATTGCGATGGGTTAATAAAAACGAGTTAAATAAAGAACATTATGACGATGATGAATTTTCAGTCGTGATCGCTGTAAATGATCTTATTGAAAATATCACTATTAGCTTTATCCATCAAAATCCACGCTGTTTGCCTGATTACCGCCAACACAGTCGTCCTTTAAAGAAGGTATTACAAGAGTTAAATATTGCTCCGTGGCAGCGTAAACGACTGCCTTTTGTTTATTTTGATAATGAGTTAGTTGCAGCGTTGGGGCAATTTGTTTGTAAAGATTTTATCGTTGAAAAATGCGGATCAGCAGACATTAATATAAAGGAAAGTCAGCCAGTACTAAAAATTAACTGGCTGAAAAATAGACCCTAGAACCTAGGGTCTCTTCTTTATTTCGTTATATGATGTGATGCTGCTGCCGCAAACACCACATCGGTTGAGCTATTCAGGGCTGTTTCTGCCGAGTCTTGAATAACGCCAATAATAAAACCAATCGCCACTACTTGCATGGCAATATCATTATTGATACCAAATAAGCTACAAGCCAGCGGGATCAACAATAATGAACCACCCGCAACACCTGAAGCTCCACAGGCGGACACTGATGCGACAATACTTAATAAAATTGCGGTAGCAAAATCAATGTCAATATTGAGGGTGTGTGCTGCGGCAAGCGTTAACACCGTAATGGTAATTGCCGCGCCTGCCATGTTAACGGTAGCGCCTAATGGAATAGCCACAGAATAGGTATCTTCGTGTAAGTCTAATTTTTTACACAATGCCATATTCACCGGGATATTAGCCGCTGAGCTGCGAGTAAAAAATGCCGTAATACCTGATTCACGTAAACACGTTAACACCAAAGGATAAGGATTTTGTTTTGTCACTAAAAAGACAATAAGGGGGTTAACAATTAACGCAATGATTAACATTGAACTGACTAAAATAATGACTAAATGACTAAACTGTCCGAGCGCTGAAAAGCCTGTGGTGGCAATGGTATTAGCGACTAAGCCGAAAATACCTAAAGGCGCAAAACGGATCACTAAGCGGACGATGCTTGAAATTGCTTCACTGATGTCATGCACCATGATCTTAGTTGAGTCATTAGCTTTTTTTAACGCAAAGCCTAGTCCTAATCCCCATGCTAAAATACCAATAAAGTTGCCCGTGGCAATGGCATTTATAGGATTATCAACAATTTTAAAGGCGAGTGTTTTTAATACTTCACTTAACCCTTGTGGTGGTTTAGCTACTGCGCCTGCTAAATCTAAAGTTAAGGTTGTTGGAAAGCTAAAGCTCATTAATACCGCGACAAAAGCGGCACTGAGCGTACCGATCAAATAAAGTAGTACAATAGGTTTTAATTCTGCTTCACTATTGCTACTTTGATTGGCAATTGATGAGGCAACTAATACCAGTACTAAAATAGGTGCTACGGCTTTTAAAGCACTGACGAATAAGCCACCTAGCATGGCAAAGGATTTTGCTGTTTCAGGTGATATTACGGCAAGCAGTGTTCCTAAAATAATCGCAATAATGATTTGTTTTACTAAACTCATTGCGGTGAGCTTTTTAAATAAGGATAACTTGTTTACAGTTGTTATAGGGGGGTTAGACATGCTTTACCTTTTATTATATTTATTGGTTGCTAAGATAGCTTTATTATCATGGAAATGATGTTTTTCGCCAACCGTTATTTTTATTTAAGGTAAAATCAGATTTTAAGGGATATTTTAGTTACCAGGATGATCCTTTAAATATTTGATAAAGTCATTATTTGGCAAAGGACGAGACCAAAAGTACCCTTGCCCATAGGTACATCCTAATTCGCTTAATAATTGCGCTGTATTTTGATCTTCAACCCCTTCTGCTACGTTTTCAATAGTAAGGTTTTTAGACATTTGAATAATGGCATTTACAATATGTTGATTTTGTTCTGATTGGCACATAGTTCTAACAAAAGACATATCAATTTTTAGATTAGCAACGTTAAATTTACTTAGATAAGATAAGTTTGAATAACCGGTGCCAAAATCATCAATAGTGAATTTAATTCCTAGCGTTTGTAATTTATTAACTTGTTGTTGAAAATACTCTAAATTGTTAATAAGAGTCGATTCAGTTATTTCTAATTCAATATACTTAGGTGATAAATCATTTTTTTGTAGTGATGAAATAATTATTTGAGGGAGATCACCTTTTTTAAATTGAACAGCAGATAAATTTATTGCAATGGTCAAATCTTTAAAGCCAAGGTTATGCCAGTTTTTACAAGCGCTACATGACTCATCAATAACCCAGTTGCCAATATCTATAATTAATCCTGATTGCTCCGCAACAGGGATAAAATTATCGGGGGTTATTAAGCCTAAACTAGGTTGATGCCAACGAATTAAAGCCTCAGCACCAATAACCTCTTTAGTTTTTAAATCCACCTTTGCTTGGTAAAAAAGTTCAAATTCTTTGTTTTGAATAGCTTTTTTTAAATTAACCACCATTTGATATTTATCTATATTATCTGTAGTCATTTGCGGTATATAAAAACTAAAACTACTGCCTTGTTCTTCTTTAGCTATTTGCAAAGCTAAGTCAGAATTCTTTTTTAATATATCAAAACTATTACCATGCTGTGGTGCAATACTGATACCAATAGAAATAGTGAGTTCGATTTTATATTCTTTTATATTTAATGCTAATGCGGTTTGCGACAGTATTTTTTGTGTGAATGCTGTTATGTTGGCTTGCTTTTGTTTGGATAAAATAAAAATAAACTCATCGCCGCTGTAACGATAAATTTGGCAACTGCAATTATTGTCTAGTAGTTTGATATAACGTTGAGCTAATTCTTGTAAAACACTATCGCCAATATTTGTTCCTAATGAGTTGTTGAGCGCTTTAAAGTTGTCGATATTAATGTGATAAAAAGCAATATTCTCATCATTTAATTGAACTGTTTTTGACATGGATTGCTTTTGTAAAAGTTTAGTTAAATCATTAACACAAGATATTTTATTTGGTAGCCCTGTTAATTGATCATAGTGTGCTAAATAACTTGCTCTAAACTCTTTTCGCCTAAGCTTTAAATTTTTGACTCGTAAATTTCTTATCAATATTTTAATATCATTAAACATCATAAAAATACTAGCACCAGTGATAAGCAGAATAATGCTAAAATCTACCGCTCGNCCAAAATAAGATTTTTGTGGTAATTCATAAGGTAATATTCCTAATGAATTAGCATAGGCAAACATAAAAAAGCTAATTATCATTATTGCCATTAAGCTAAAAAATGTTTTATATCCATTGATAATAGCAGCAAAGACTAAAATTACAGGCATTGTAAAGAGTGATACATTAAGTAAACCTGAATGTAACCATGCAAAATAAATAATGAGAAAAGTTAATAACCACCAAATAANGGCAGAGTAANTANNAATAGATTTTTGTTTTATTACAGGGNGTATGATGNCTAATATAATAATGGTTATAAATAAAAGAATNTCAGCNNANTAGTTTCTTGNATNGTAAGNANNTNNTTNATNAANAANANANTNANTGTNGNCAAGTANNAANTTAATAATACTTTTTAAACGNTGTANTTTAAATTCNTCACCNAAAAATANNGNGNTNTCGTTATTAGNNGNTNNTTTTTNCGGCATTTTGGATCAAATCCTACTAGTCTTATTTCTCATNAAAAAACATATATAAAGCATAGTGTTCAATATTAATTTATGCAATATTGATTTTAAACTAAATTTTATATATTCGTTTTTTTTTACTTTATTATCAATCGATTATATTTAATACAGTTGCTTTTTATTGTTTATTTATTATTTTGTTAGTCTGTAGTTATTGTCATAATTTGTATTTTACCTATGTTATATCAACAGGGTAGGTAAAATAAATTTTAACGATAGGTAATGATAAAAGTAAGCAGGGCGGGATTATGCTTTGTTTGATTTTTGACCAAATAAAATCTCCGCTCTAAATTTAGCATCCCAACATGCCCGCTGCATTTTACCCGCAACGCTATCCTTTAGTGGGTGGGCTTTGATTAAGTTCAGTAACTTACGTCTAATTGTCGCTAAATTTATCGCTCCGTCATCAGCATAAATTTGGCTCTCGTCTTCCCTAAATGTGACGTCTAACACCCAATGTTGACTATTTTCTATAGCCCAATGCCCTCTTATATATCCCGCCATATTTTTTACGTCCTCTTTGAGTGACGTTATATAATATGATGTTTCTTGCTCTGTTCTCGTTTTAAGCTCACGTCTACGTATTACTTGCACTACAGCGAAACTATCCTTGAACTTTTCTGTTTCATCAAACCATTTCGTGATGGGTAACAAGCGATATTCGCGCTCATTAATCCGTCCGTGATCACCATCTAACTCTTTAAAATAATTATCTTTTAATACCTTTGGAAAATCACGCTCGGCTATATGAAAATACGCTTCAATTTCTTTCAGTAAATTACCTTGGTTCTTTTTTACTTGAAGTACGTAATCGCCATTGCCTTCGCGGATCACTGTCGTTGTTTGGGTTTGGCAATGCATCGCATCGGCGGTAATTACCGCATTTTCAATATTCATACTGGCTAACATTGATTGCATGACGGGTATTTCATTCGTTTTTGTTGCCGTTTCTTTTTGGTAAATAATAAGACCGTTCTCTACCACCATTGCCGTCATTAATTGCAAAGCATCTATATCACCATGTTTGGATCCGCAAACAACCTTACCATCAAAACTAATATGTTCTTTTCCGTTACTTTCCCGAACAGCATTTGAAAAATTAATAAAGCATGATACGAGGCTATCAGCCTTGAGACCCCTTATAATGCGCCCGATAGAGTGTCTTGTGGGAATGCCGAGGCTAAAATTTCTGTATTCTCTTAACCAGTCAAGTTGAGCCTCTCCAAATATATTAATCGCTTTCCAGCCTTTAGCACCACAAAGTACAGCCGCTATTGTTAAGAAAATAATATCGGCTAGTTCGTAATCTTTATTTGCGTCTACTCGGTGATCTTCAATACTTTCAATATATTGAAATAGTGACATGGTAAATAACTTTTGTTGATTTTTGATACTGATCTGATCATCTAGTATCAATAAAGTTCAAAATTTATTTATTATATCGTGTTGTTTTTCTGAAATGCGCGATCCCGCCCTGTAAAAGTAAGGGGGAAATCGAAAAAAACTATTTAAAATAGTTTTATATGTGGATCTACATAAATAATGAGAAACGCATCACGCATGAAAAAATCAACTGTTTATATACAATAATTTGTGGCTACGCAAAATGTTTGAGGTTATCAATCAGCATATATACCCAAACCACTTGAAGATGCAGAATTCAGCTGGAATTAGAAACGTCTTTAGACAAGGCAAATTAGTTGTTTAATAGTCATTCTATTTTCAATTAATTTAACGCTGCATAAAACGTTTCTAAACCAGCCCTACGGGGGCGACTGAGCAAAACATGCTCTTCGTTGCA
>JAESPQ010000051.1 GCA_016765535.1 Alteromonadaceae bacterium
TAATGTGGCTCCCCAAACTGGGCTCGAACCAGTGACACATGGATTAACAGTCCATCGCTCTACCAACTGAGCTATTGGGGAATAAACTTTTTCTTTCCTCTACAAAGCACATGGATTAACAGTGCTTTCAATAGCTTTACCAACTGAGCTATTGGGGAATATTTGGTTATGGTTAAGTTTTTGCTAAGCATCTTCTCAACGGGGCGGAATATTAAAGAGCTATAGCGATACTGTCAACATTAAATTTATAAAAAAAGTAAATATTTTACTGTTTGATTATTTTGCATGCAAATATATGCTTTTATATGCAAATTCAGCATGATATTCAACCAAGATTATTTTTCAAAAAGCTTCTCATTTAAAAATGGAGCCAATGCTAATAACAAAGCCTGTGTATAAACACTTTCTCTAGTGGCATTATTTTTAGTTAATAATGCCATAGCTCCGCCTTTTTGCTTAATATTATCGGTATTAAACAATCTATCCATAACATGACCAAGTTCTTCACCTTGCTGTAATGATTTATAAACAACATTAGGTAATGGCAAATTTGCACTGCGACCAATGCTTTGATTTTTGTTTGTTGCAATAATGACATAAGCAAAAGCTGCGCAGCCATAATCAAAATGATCAACACCACCTTCTATAGCCACATAAAAATCGGCATCAACTTGCTGTTGACAATACTTAACGCGATTAATAGCGCCTAAACGTGTTTCACCTTCGGTCATGGGTTGATCAGCAACTTGTGATGGCGCATGCATGCCTTGACAAGAAATGTCATCACTTGGAAAAGCGGTTGATATAGCTATTTTAGCAGCGTTAATTTTTACGGGATTGTTAGAGCCGACAATAATGGATAAGGTTTTTTTAGTCATAGAGAAATTATTTTATAAATAATAGATAAACATAATACTTTATTTTTTGCGTTTAAATAAATAAAATTCATGAATTAACTTGTCGCAGCAAGCGGCGACCTACAAAAGATATAATAGCTTTCCAATGTGGCGGTGAATCCAGATTTGAACTCTATTTTAAGGTTTTACGCTACAAACCATTCACTTTGTATAAATACTAATAAAGGAAAAAGCCACTATATAAAAATATATAGTGGCTTTTTAATGTGGCGGTGAATCCAGATTTGAACTCTATTTTAAGGTTTAGCGCTACAAATCTATTTGAAATTTCAGATCTAAAAAAAGCAAACCCGATACAAGTTAATGTATCGGGTTTCTAATGTGGCGGTGAGATAGAGATTTGAACTCTAGAAGGGCTACAAACCCTTGCCGGTTTTCAAGACCGGTGCTTTCGACCACTCAGCCATCTCACCATGTTTGTTAATATTACTTGTGGTGAACAAAGTAATATATTGTAGATACCGTTAATCGCACTTAACTATAATTAACCATATTTATTTTAATGTGGCGGTGAATCCAGATTTGAACTCTACTCGAAGGTTTTACGCTACAAACCCATGCCTATTTTACTATTAAATACCGTTAATTAAATAACCATATTTATTTTAATGTGGCGGTGAGATAGAGATTTGAACTCTAGAAGGGCTACAAACCCTTGCCGGTTTTCAAGACCGGTGCTTTCGACCACTCAGCCATCTCACCTGATATCTTAAAAACAAATACGTATAAAAGCATGCTTGCTTTAAGACGGTGCGAATATTAAAGTGTCGAAATTCACTTGTAAAGCGTTAATTTAATAAAAAGGTTTGTTTGCTACAAAAATAATCACTTCGTTGGCTATTTCAGCGTTTTTTAGCGCATTATCACTTTATTTCCATTAATAAAATAAAAGGTTTACTTGTTTTGACTAAAAAATCTTTATGCCGTTGTGCTTGGCTTGATACTTCAAAAGCCGATTATGTTGCTTATCATGACNATGAATGGGGAGTTCCTATTCATGATGACAATAAATTATTTGAGTTTTTAACGTTAGAATCGGCACAGGCTGGATTAAGTTGGTACACCATATTAAAAAGGCGCGAGGGTTATCGTAAAGCCTTTGCTAGTTTTGATGTTGAAGTAGTGGCTCAGTATTCAGCAGAAAAAGTTGAAGAGCTAGTACTCAATAGTGAAATCATCCGCCATCGAGGTAAAATTAATGCTGCTATTAATAATGCACAACGTTTTATTGAAATACAGCAAGAATTTGGCTCTTTTAGTCAGTATATGTGGGGTTTTGTTAATCATAAAACTATCGTAAATCATTACACAAAATTAAGTGACTACCCTGCTACCTCGCCTGAATCGGATGCATGGAGTAAGGATTTAAAAAAACGTGGCTTTAAATTTGTTGGTTCTACTACCTGCTATGCACATATGCAAGCGTGCGGCATGGTAAATGATCATAGTAGTGATTGTTACAAAAAGTCACAAATTATTGAGCAATTCAAACAAGATTAGCCTTGTTATTCATTAAATTATAGTGCCATAATATGTCCTATGGTTTATCTTACTAATTTTATTAGGCTATAAATCATTTAAACTTATTATTTTATTTTTAATTGGTTTTTATTTATAGTTTTATTTATACAAGTTAAATTATTAAGCGTTAATATTGAATTTTACACATTAATCCTTATCTAATAGTTAGTAGATTTATTTTCACAGGAGAAAATTATGCAATCTAATATGGGTTTTCAAACCGCAACCAAAAGTAGCAGTATTGAAATCAATAAAGTATTAAAAAATACTTATATGTTGTTATCAATGACACTTGCATTTAGTGCCGTAACNGCTGGTGTTTCAATGGCTGTAGGTTTATCGCACATGGCTGCTTTAGTCATGATGATAGGTGCCTTTATATTAATGTTTGTGGTTAATAAAAAGGCAGATAAAGCGAGTGGTGTTTATTGGATTTTTGCTTTTACTGGTCTTATGGGGGCTGCTTTAGGACCAATGTTAAATGTTTATGCCGCTATGCCAAATGGTGCTTCAATGATCATGCAAGCATTAGGCGGTACCGCGTTAATATTTTTTGCTTTATCTGGCTATGCCCTAACCACCAAAAAAGACTTTTCTTTTATGGGCGGTTTTTTAATGGTTGGTTTAATTGTGGTGTTAATTGCTAGTATAGCGAATATCTTTTTTGCAATACCCGCAGTACAGTTAGCTATAAGCTCTGCGGTTATCATGATCATGTCTGGATTAATTTTATTTGATACCAGTCGTATAATTCATGGCGGCGAAACTAACTATATTCGTGCAACGGTCTCGCTTTACTTAAATATTTATAATATCTTCGTTCACTTATTAAGTATTTTAGGTNTTTTTGGAAGTGACGATTAACCTTTAGCTTAAAATTGTTTATACTGCTAAGCCCCGATACATAATGTGTNGGGGCTTTTTATTAGCCAGACTAAAGCTATTGTTAACTAAAAATTGTTAACTGGAAAAACCATGTCGAAACTTGCCTTTATTGTGACTAGCTCACCCTTAAGTAATTTAACTGTTACAGCAATTGATATTATTCATAATGTTTTNGCACAAGGTATAGAAATTGTGGGGGTATTTTTTTATCAAGATGGCGTATTGAATGCCAGTAAAGATATACAGATCCCAAGTGATGAATTTCAAACGTTACAGGCATGGAAAAAACTTCACCAGCAACACCAATTAGCTTTGTACTTATGTATTACGGCGGCCGAAAAACACGGATTAGTGTGCGAAGGCGATAACCTCACGGTTGATGATGCTTTTAATATTTCAGGTTTAGGTGAGCTTGTTGAATTAAATAGTAAAGCGCAAAGAGTTATTCAGTTATGAGCGAACACACAAAATCAATTGCGGTATTAAACTCTCATAGTTCGTTTGATCAAAATCACGGTAAAGAAGCCTTAGATATTGCTTTAATTTTTGGCTCTTATGAACAACAAGTCGCGCTATTTTTTCAAGGTGATGGTGTTAGACAATTAATCGCTCAGCAAAAGGCTGAAGTATTAAAAACTAAAGATTATTTAGCTACATTTTCGGCATTAGCATTTTATGATGTTGAAACAATTTATGTTTGCGGCACTTCATTAGCTCAGCGTGGTTTAATCGAAGATTTTCATATTGATAATGCGCAAGTATTAAAGCAAACAGAATTTTCTGCTACATTGCGCCAATATCAAACTATTATTCGTTTCTAATTGAGTTTATAACTGAGTATAACGATGTCAATTTTACATTTAGTACGAACGTCAGCTTATCAACAAGACGATTTAGCTCAATGCCTACAGGTGTATTGTACTGGCGATACTATTATTTTAATAGATGAAGGTTGTTATAATTTAACGCACTCATTATTAGCAGATGCTTCCTATACAATACTGGCTATTAGTGAGCATTGTCATGCGCGGGCTGTTACTTGTTCAAAACAACACCAGCTTGCTTTAGCAGAATTAACCACCCTTTTCTTCTCTCATAACTCGGTGATCACCTGGCAATGACGAACGCAGAAAATTATATACTATTTAATCAACAACACATTGCAGTAGACAAGCAAGGTTATCTGCTTGACTATCAATTATGGCAAGCAGAACTTGCTCTTATTATTGCGGAAAAAGAATCTTTACCTTTAACCGATGCGCATTGGGAAGTGATTAGCTTTGTTCGTGATTTTTATTTAAAATATAAAAAATCACCCGCAATACGCGCTTTAACAAAAGCAATGAAACAAGAATTTGGTGAAGAAAAAGCCAATAGTCGTTATTTATATCGACTTTTTCCTGAAGGCCCTGCTAAGCAAGCAACTAAAATTGCCGGTTTACCTAAACCAGCCCGTTGCATTTAAATGTTTAACCATCATCATTATGAGAACTAATATGTCTGATCAATACCAAGAAGTTTTTATTCATTATCAACCTGTAGAACTATGTAAGTTACTTAAAATAGCTAATTTAGTTAGCGGCGGCGGCGAGGCAAAAATAGTGATCACCCAAGGCTATGTTTTATTAAATGGTGAGGTTGAATGTCAAAAAAGAAAAAAAATTATCAGTGGTGATATTATTGAATTTAATGGTGAAACAATAAAAGTAAGTTATCGAGAAAAAGCTATTGAACCAAAAAAAATGGCTGAACCCCAAAAAAATAAAAATAGTAAAAACAAAAACAGTAAACACAAAGGAGAAATAAGCATTTCTCCTAATACAGTTGGATCTAAAAAGAATACGCGTAAACCAATATCCTTTTAGCGTTGAAAATCAAAAATAAGGATCAACTTATTTTCTTTTCCCAAAACATTGCTTTACCTATTTCAGGATCTAATTCATAGCTAGAAAAACCAAAGTTTTGATATGATTTTTTAGCAATGTCATTACCTTCAAGCACTTCTAACGTTAATTTACAACAACCTCTAAATGACGCTAATGCTTCTACTTCAGCTAACATTTTAGTGCTTAATTTTAAGCCTCTAAAGTCTTCTAATACTATAACATCATGAATATTCATCACGGGTTTGCAATTAAAGGTTGAAAAGCCTTCTATACAATTTATTAATCCAGCAGGTTTATCATCAACATAACAAAGTATAGTAAATACATCTGAACGTTTAGCCAGCGTAGCAATTAAGTTTTCTCTTACGTAGTCAGTTAAAGATTCACCACCGCCCATAGGATCTTGTGCATAAGCATTAAGTAGTATGATTAAATCATCGGTTTGTTGAATATTAGTGTAATCAGCAAGAAATATATTAACCGTCATAAAGTTTCCAAGTTAGCTGTAAATATTTTTTGCTAGCATACCTTAAATTTTAAACTTTGTTTACTGCTAATTTAGCTATAAAAATTAATATTGAAAAATAATCGTAAATCTAAAGTTAACACTTAAATATAACGACTAAAGTCGTATAACGGCTTTAAAATTCGTTGATGTAAATCAATATCAACACCACTAGTATTTGATTAAACTACACTAGTATTTTTAAAGGCTAAAATTAAGGGTTACACTTTAACAATGAAAAAACAATTTAAGGAAATTTTTACTTTAAAAACCAGTCAGCAACGCTACCTTTTTGCCTTAAACTTAATTTACGAGAAATTTAAACCCAAGCATTGTTTTATTGCTAAATATGTATCGAAAAATAAAAAAGCAAAAATGCTTTGCCATTTACACCATGGCAAACTAGCAACTAATAATACTTATGAGCTAAAAAACACTCCTTGCGGCATAGTAACATGTGATATTTCTAATGATGATATAGTCATCATTGAAAATAATATTATTGAAAAATATCCAAATAATTTAGAGTTACAACAATGGAAAATTACGGGTTATTTAGGCGCTGGTTTAACCTCTTTCGATAAAACCCCCGTTGGTTTACTGGTTTGTTTATTTGATCAAGATTTTCATCTAAGTGATGACGATAGACAATGGTTGCTTGATTTAAAATGTATTATTGGTTTTGAATTAAATCATCAACTGCAATGTCAATCCTATCAACAATTATTAACACAACTTGAAATGGGTGAAAAACTGGCTAAATTAGGAAGTTGGCAGTGGAATGTTAATACTAATCAGGTAAGTTGTAGTAAAGAGGTTTACGACATACTTGAACTAACAAACATCGATAAACCGCTATCTTATCGTATAATAGAATCTTTAATACACCCCTGTGATGTTAAAAAAGTAAAACAACAAATTAAAGCATTACTTCATAAAAAATCGGCACAGTATAATATTACTCATCGTGTTATATTGCCCAGCGGCAAAGAAAAAACATTGCACTTACAAGGACAAGTTATGCATACTCAAGAGGGAAAAATTCAATTTTTAAATGCCAGTGTACAAGATATTACTGAAATATCTTTACTGCATAAACGCATAGCGCTTGCTAATATCGTTTTTGACAATGCTTCTGATGCCATAGTGATCACGGATGAAAACAATAAAATTATTACTGTTAATAAAGCCCTAGAAGATATTACAGGTTACTGTGAAGGTGACTTATTAGGACAAGATCCTAAGCTTTTTTCTTCTCATCAGCATGACCCTGTATTTTTCAAAAAAATGTGGGGAACCTTACTCTTATCAGGTTCTTGGAAAGGTGAAATTTATAATAAACGTAAAAATGGAGAAACATTTCCTGAAGAATTATCTTTAAATACAGTAAAAAATAGTCAGGGTGAAATAACTAACTATATTGCTATTTTTAGAGATATAACTGATCGTAAAAACACTGAAAACAAATTATCTTTTTTTGCCAATAATGAAGTATTAACAGGGTTAAGCAATCGCCGTCATTTTATTGAACAACTTAATAATCATGTAATTAAAGCCGAGAAAATTAAAGAGCATTTATCTTTATTATTTATAGATATAAATCAATTTAAAGAAGTAAATGATTTATTCGGACATCTTATCGGTGATAAAACATTACAAATAATAGCCAAACGTATTTTAAATTGTATAAGTAGGCTTGATTTAGTGTGTTGTTATGGTGGTGATGAATTTGCAATATTATTAAGTAATTCCGAAGCAAAAAATGCGGAAAAAATTGCTCTAAGATTGCAACAGAGTATTGAAAAAACCTATAAAATTAATGATGTTACTTTAGATATAACCGTAAGCATTGGCATTGCTCAATATCCAGATAGCGGCTTAGATGCAAATATTTTACTGCGCAATGCGACTCAAGCAATGGCAAATGTTCGTCATGAAAACATATCAGGAATAGGGTTTCATAATGACGCATTACAAATTAAATATTTAAAAAAGCTTTCATTAAAGGATAAACTAAAACGAGCCTTACATAAAAATTTGTTACAGGTTTACTACCAACCCATTGTGAATGCGCAATCAGAAAAAATTGAAAAATTTGAAGCCTTAGTACGTTGGTTTGATAAAAATGACGGTTATATCTCCCCTGTTTATTTTATTCCCATTGCCGAAGAATTTGGTTTAATTCATTTAGTCGGCGAATTTGTTTTGAAACAAGCCTGCTTTGATTTGAAAAAATTGCACAACTTAGGCTATAAAGAGATCTGTTTTTCAATAAACCGTTCTATTAGCGAATTTAATCATAAAAATAATGAAGGTGAAGCAATTAGCACCGCTATTATTAATGCAGGGCTGCCTTTTGATGCGATTACAATTGAAGTTACTGAATCTATTGCAATGTCATCTAATNTATTGACCTCAACAGTTTTAGCACAATTAAAAAATCATGGTGTAAAAGTAGCACTCGATGATTTTTGTACGGGTTATTCATCATTAAGTAATTTAATTGAGTACGACGCTGATTTTTTAAAAATAGACAAATCTTTTATTGATAATATTTTAACTGAAAAAAATAGTCAAATATTAACCGCTACATTAATCGAATTGGCACAAAAATTAGGTATGGATGTCATTGCCGAAGGCGTTGAAAATAAAGAGCAATTTGAATTATTGAAAGAATATAACTGCCGCTACATTCAAGGCTATTATTTTAGCCCCGCACAAACAATAGAAGCTTGTATTAGTATGTTACAAGCACAAGAAATTAATCAAATCATTACACAACAACCTAGTAAAATTCAGGCTATTTAGTCTCGTTTTTGAAAAGAGAGTAAAAATTGATTAAATTCTTTAAAATTTTCAATCATCGGCTGATATTTTTTTTTATTTCTTTCTAATAATGACAATGCATAACAACAAGCTTCTAGCGTTGAAAGTCCATTAATTACCGATGTTTTTCTAATTTTATAATGGCTCTGATAACCATCAGGTAATTGCAGCTTCGTAAGTCGTTGCAAATTTTTAGACAACATAAACATACGATAGGCTTTTTTCCATGTGGCATCAATTAAAATTAAACAAATATTATTATTGTTTATGATTTTATCTTCTTGATTTTTGGCTGAATTATTAAATTTATCAAATGACAATGCAATAGCTTGTTTATGCGGATAAAGTAAATAAGCCTGTTCTTTATAATGGGCTAATAATTGATTTAATTGCTCATTTTGTGAAAAATCTTCATCTATTATCACCGTACACTGACTCAACGAATTAGCGAGTAAGGTGAGCGACCCTTTGCTTTGTGTCACTTCATTAGGGTGTTGTAAAATAATGACAGGAATATCATTACTTATATGAGTGATAAACCGACAAATGCATGTTTTAAGTGGTCGATGGCATTTAGGACATAAAAGACGAGACATGATAAATGGATAACAAGAATAGATTTACCTCTAGTTTATCGCAAAACAGAAAATTATGCATAAAGCTATGAATGATTTTTTAGCTCACCTTTACTTACCGATTGATAAATTTAGCCATTTACCTCATTTCATTCTATAATCAACTATTAATTGTTTAAATGATTATAATTATCATTACTTTAAATATAGTTAAACAATTAACTCTATTTACACCTTTTACCTTTTTATAGCAAGGAAGACCTAATGGCTCGGCTTAAGATACAAAACAAACTCTTACTTATGATTACAACGTTAACGTTGTCTATATCAGCCATAGGAGAAAATTTTCCTGCGCCTAGTGTTAATGTGATTTCTGCAAAAATAACCTCGTTAGCTCCAGTCTCATGGATGTCGGGTACGGTAGTCAGTAAAAATGATGCTAAAATTGCCGCTGAAATATCAGGACGTTTAATTCATATTGTTGAAATAGGTAGTCAAGTACATGCGGGTGATATACTTGCTAAAATTGACGATAAAACGTTACAAATACAATTTAAAGAAGATCAAGCCAAAATAAAAAAAGCACAAGCACAGTTAACTTTTTTGCAATCAGAATTAAAACGTAAACAAGCATTAGCGAAACAAAATTTATCNGCGATCACCGACCTTGATAAAACCTTATCTGAACGCGATATTGCCCAAGGTGATTTAGTTATTGCCAAAACTCAACTTGCTCAAACGCAACAAAAGTTAACCTATGGNCAATTAAAAGCGCCTTTTGATGGCATAGTCGTACAACGTTTAAGTAATTTAGGCGAATATGTAACTAATGGCACCGCTATTATTCGTTTGGTGCAAACCAACCAACGCGAAGCCTCTGTTTTTATTCCAGTAACATCATATCGATATATGCAACGTTATTTAACTCAAGCGTCTCAAACAAAAAGAGGTATCGCGATAAAATCATCTTTAGGCACTACTACGGTACCCTTAAAAACATTAGTACCTGTAGCAGATAATCGCTCTCATTTAATTGAAGTACGCTTAAATTTAGCTCAACTAGATTGGCCTATAGGTCTAAATATTAAAGTGGCCATTGCTAATAGTGATAATAAAGAGGTGCTAGCAATACCACGCGATGCTTTAGTATTAAGACGTAATGGTATTAGCATTTTTAAGGTCAACAAAGACAATAAAGCTGAACGAATAGCAGTAGACGTTGGTATTGGTGCTGGTGAATGGGTTGAGGTTATTGGTAATGTCTCTGCTGGCGATAAAATTATTGTACGTGGTGCTGAAAGAGTCCGTGCAGGGCAAATAGTACAAATTAAAAGTAATAACCATACGCTTATTTCAAGTAAAGGTTCCTAGTAAAAACTTTATTAAAAACAATTAACATAAACAGAAAATAGCACCTACTGGAATAATAATTCACTTAATTAAAAATTAAACAAACTATATGATATTAACAACGGCTTCATTAAAAAATCCCACCGCAGTTATTGTCGCTATATTATTAGCGACATTATTTGGCTTGATCAGTTTTTTTAAACTACCTATTCAATTAACGCCTGACATTAGTCAACCATTGATCACTATTTCAACCTCATGGCGATCAGCCGCCCCAGAAGAAATAGAAGCAGAAATAATTGAACGTCAAGAAGATGCGCTTAAAGGTTTACAAGGTTTAATATCACTTGAAACCACCTCAAGCCAAAGTGTAGGCAATATTATATTACGTTATCAAACAGGGGTTAATTTAGAACGTGCTTTAATCGATTTAATGAGTGCGTTAAATCAAGTACCTAGTTATCCCGCTGATGCCACTGAACCTGTTATTTCTGTTGGTGGTAATAATACCTTTACCGCCATTGCTTGGTTAGCATTAAAACCTTTGCCTAATAACAAACGCGATATAACCACCTATCAAGACTTTGTTGAAGAAGTGATACAAACCAGATTAGAGCGTGTTAGTGGCGTTTCTAAGGTTAATGCCTTTGGTGGTCTTGGTAGTGAGTTACGTGTTACCTTTGATCCGTATAAAGCAGCCGCGTTAGGTCTTGATTTACCTAGAATTTCTTCTACTTTGGCCAATAACACTGATTCTTCTGGTGGTTTTAATGAAATAGGCCGTCGCAAGTATACTTTGCGCTATTCAGGTAAATATTCTCCCGATAAACTACAAGATATGATCATTGAATGGCGTGATGGTCAGCCTATTTTGTTAAAAGATGTCGCCAAAGTGGAACTAGCTTTTCAAGATAGAACAGGAATTTTAACCCTTGATGGTTCTCCTGCTATTGCGATGAATACACAAGTAGAGCAAGGCGTTAATGTTATTAACGTCATGAAAGAGTTAAAAGCGGCAGTAAAAGAATTAAACCAAGGTGCTTTAAAACGCGAAGGATTACAGCTTATTCAAATGTATGACGAAACTGTCTACATTGGGCGTTCAATGGCCTTAGTAAAAAATAATTTAATACTCGGTATTATTTTAGCGATCAGTGTTTTATGGTGGTTTTTACGCAAATTTAGAGCGACATTAATTGTTGCTGTAGCGATCCCTATCTCGATTATTCTCACCCTTATTGTAATGTATATAACAGGACGTACTCTAAATATTATTTCTATGGCGGGTTTGGCTTTTTCGGTAGGTATGGTTTTAGACGCAGCCATTGTCGTACTCGAAAATATCGTTCGTTTGCGTGAAAAAGGTGAATCACCTCATAACGCTTCTTTATTAGGTGCAACACAAGTATGGGGAGCATTGTTAGCTTCAACGGTAACGACGGTAGCTATATTTTTGCCGATAGCTTTTTTAGATGATATTTCAGGGCAGTTATTTGCTGATTTAGCCATTACTATTGCGGTTTCTATTATTGCATCATTGTTAATTGCCGTGACCGTATTACCCACCGCCGCGCGTAAATTATTAGCCGCAAAAAGTGAGCAAGATCCGCACGAACATTGGTGGCAAGGCATTACCAAAACTATTATGAGCATAACTGATAGCCAAGGTAAACGCATTGCTTGGGTATTTAGTTTAATGTTTATTTCGGTGGTAGGAAGTTGGCTGTTATTTCCCAAAATAGATTATTTACCCAAAGGCAATCAAAACCAATTTCAAGCCTTTATTTTACCTCCACCTGGTTTAAGTTACCCTGCGGCACGCTTTGAAATGAGTGATGAAATTAATCGACGTTTAAAACCTTACTTAGAAGGTGAAAAACAACCAAAAATCAAACATTCATGGATGGGTTTTTTTGGTTCATTTGGTTTTATGGGCGGTAGAGCTGAGAATGCCGATGATATTTCTCGTATTGTTCAAATTCTAAATAGTGAAATATTACCCGGATTTCCTGACACAATGGCGTTTGCCTCGCAATCACAATTATTTGCCAATTTAAGTGGTGGTCGTCGTATAGATATTGATATTCAAGGTAATAATGTTGATGAACTCTTAGCTGCTGCTCGTGTAGGTTATGGTGCGATAAGTGCTGCATTACCTAAAGCACAAATTCAACCTCAACCGGGGTTAACATTAGCAGAGCCTGAATTAAGAATGATCCCCAAAGAACGCCGTCTTGCCGAAGCTGGCTGGAATAGACAGCAAATGGCGGGTATTTCACGCGCATTAGGTACTGGTTTGTATGTGGGGGATTTTTTTAATGGTCAAAAACGTTTAAATGTATTTTTACGTAGCGAAGATTGGCAAACACCTGAAGAACTGGCTGCAATTCCTTTATACACGCCAAAAGCAGGTATTCAACAAGTTGGTGATTTAGTCGATATTGTAAGAACCGCAGGCCCAAGTTCTATTCGCCGTATTGACAGAAAACGCACCGTTACTTTACAAGTAACGCCGCCAAGCGATTTAAGTTTAGAGGAAGCCATTGCTATAATAAAAGCGAAAGCAGAACCTGCAATATTAGCAGCGCTCAATAAAAATAAAACTGCTGATCATGAAAGTAGTGGCAGCATTGCTTATCGTGGTAGTGCCGAAGCATTAACACAAGCACTAACGAATATGAGTCAAAGTTTTATATTAGCGTTAATTATTTTATTTTTATTAATGGCAGCTCTATTTCAATCATTCAAAGACAGTCTATTAGTGGTATTAACTATTCCTTTAGCGACTATTGGTGGTATTGCTTTATTGCAAATAACTAATCTATTTATTTTTCAACCACTTGATTTACTTACCATGATAGGTTTTGTTATTTTACTCGGTTTAGTCGTTAATAATGCTATTTTATTAGTCTATCAAACCCGTATTGGTGAAACCGAAGGTTTATCGCGCACCGATGCGGTACAACATGCGGTACGTATTCGTCTACGTCCTATTTTAATGAGTACGCTAACCAGTTTATGTGGCATGTTACCGTTATTAATCATCCCTGGAGCTGGTGCTGAGTTATATCGTGGAATTGCTGCGGTAATTGTTGGTGGTATGAGTGTTAGCACCTTATTTACTTTGATTTTTTTACCTAGCTTATTGCAAATGGGCCAGTCTAGCGCGAAAAGTGATTTTGCTGAACTGTAAATATGTTATTAGAATATTTAGTCCATTTAGAATGAGTACTTATTTGTATTGGTATTAGCTATTAATAAGTTCATTTTATTATAAGGTTTAAGCTAGTCTATTGATCTAACGCATTAATTATTGGAACAACTTTACATTCTCCATATTTCTTGTGATTAATTTAATACAGATCAAAACCTTTTCTTGCCAATTTTCTTACAATCTTGTCATATTAATTTTATTAACGAGAAAACAATGAGTACAATTGTTGAATTTATGACAAGTAAACATCGTGAATGTGACGATATATTTTCTGAAGCAGAATCTGCTGTCGCAAAGGAAAATTGGGATGAAGCAACGATTAAATGGCAAGCCTTTACTGATGAATTAGAACTGCATTTACAGGCTGAAGAAACTATTTTATTTCCGCAATTTGAACAAGCTACAGGCATGACCGCAGGTCCTACTCAAGTAATGCGTATGGAACATGAACAAATGCGAGCGTTAGTTAATGATTTAAATAAAGATTTAATCGATAATAACAAAATAAGTTTTTTAGGTAATTCTGAAACATTAATGGTGTTAATGCAGCAACATAATATGAAAGAAGAAATGATGCTTTACCCAATGACCGAACAACATTTACCTAATGTTACTGAAGTGAGTAATGCTTTACGTCAACATTGTCATTCATCATGATTTTTTAAACGCTGAATTTTAAGTCATGAAAGCGATATTATTAAATGTCAGTGAACTGCCGCCGCCAGAGCCAATGATTGAGATCTTGTCTGCTTTGGCAAGTTTACCTCAACATTATTATTTAAAAGTATTTCATAGCCGTGTCCCTTACCCGTTATTTGAACGTTTAACAGCAAATAACTGGGCTTACCAATATCAAGAACAGCAAAATTTGGGGATAACGCTTTATATTTATCATAAAGAAGATCAATCATTGTTTGAAAAGTTAAACACTAATGGAATTAGTAAAGATTAATTATGGGTAAAATAAAGCCCCCTGTTACATCAACGAACCAACTGTCTTTTACGGGATTACCCCCCATAGACGTACCTTTTCGTTATTTTATTAGCGCACCATTATTTGCTATAGCCGTTGCCTTAATGATTTTTTTTATCGGTGATCATTTATGGATCAGTCGCTGGCAAAGTGAAATGCTTGCCATAACCCATGCTTTTACTTTAGGTTTTATAGCGAGCATTATGCTCGGGGCGTTATTTCAATTACTACCTGTAACGGCGGGTATTAGTATTGGTAAACCACGATTGGTAGCAGGTATTTGTCATAGTTTACATACGGTTGGCAGTGTTTTATTAATACTCGGGTTTTTGTTAAACGATCATCTGTTACAACGAATGGCAGCCGTATTATTAGCGCTAGGATTTACACTTTATCTCAGTATATTTGGCTATTTTTTATTTAAAAACAAATTAAAAAACAATAGTTCGTACACAAATTATACGC
This sequence comes from Alteromonadaceae bacterium, assembly GCA_016765535.1. Classification (GTDB taxonomy): domain Bacteria; phylum Pseudomonadota; class Gammaproteobacteria; order Enterobacterales; family Alteromonadaceae. The sequence goes on from JAESPQ010000051.1 coordinate 15,118, forward strand.
TAAGTACTATAAAATTAGCGTTATTAGCCTTGTTTATTACCGTTTGCTTAGGGCTTTTATTACAAACAAGGGTTATTGGTTTATCACTTATTGTTTGGGACAAAGACTTTACTAATTTACACGCAACTTGGGGATTAAACGGCTGGGTAGCATTACTTATTATGGCAATAAGCTTTCAAGTATTACCTATGTTTCATGTTGCGCCTGAATTTCCATTGTGGGTAAAGCGTTATCTACCCCGTATTGTTTTTGCCACGCTTATCGCCTTATTTGCAGCTAAATTTATTACCACGTTGTATTTTTTAAATGATTATTTACACTATTTATTATTAACATTAAATTGTGTTTTTATTATTTATTTACTAAAAACCTTACATAACAGAAAACGCAAAATAACTGACAGTACAGTTAACTATTGGCGACTTGGGGCAACAAATTTAATCGTGTGTAGCCTATTATTTATAATACCTGAACAAATGCTACCATTAGTGATATTACAAAAACTTCCAATATTATTGGCGGTGCTATTTATTTTTGGCTATGTAGTGTCAATATTACAAGGTATGCTACTTAAAATTTTACCTTTTTTAGTCTTTACGCATTTACAACAACGCTGTATGGTCAATTTTTCAGCCATGCAAGCCCTACCCAATATGCATGATATTTTGATCAAACGGCATGGACAAATACAATTTTTATTACACACATCAACCTTAATTATTTTATTAATTACCGTATTGTTCCCTCAACTTTACTGGTTATTAGCAAGCTTATTATTAGCTGAGTTTACGTGGTTAAGTTTATTAATCATTAAAGCTTACATGTTATATAGACAGCACAATAATAAAATTTCACAACTACTTTAATATCATTTTCTAATGAGCTATTTCTTTTTATCTAGACTTTCTAGTGATCATAGCTAATTTAAATCAATACAAGAAACTCTGGTAACTCTTTATTTTGATAATATTAATAAGCAATAAGAACAAATATTTTTCCCTGTTGTTATAGAAATACAACACAATCATCTTGGTATGATTTCTTTGTCGTAATTACCCTTCCTCTTAATATTAATAATCATCAACCATAGTAAGTATTCACATAAATATAATTAGAGTTAGTGGGGTTATGTATGTGTTTTGGTGTGGGGTTACTAGGGTTATGTGTATTTAATTGCGCAAGGTTACTGGAGTTATAATAAATATTGTGTATAGGGTTGTCAGAGGTATATAATTATCTCCTGTTTTAAATAAAGACGAGATAAAGGCGAATGAAATACCCTGTCGCAATAAAACAACAAATAGGTGAAACCAAGGTAACTATTTCTGTCCCTGATTTGCCCGGCTGCCAAGAGGTCGCTGAGTCGATAGAAATAGCACTGGTAAGAATTAACGAAGCAATAGCCTCGCATTTAACTATTTTGGCTGAATATGGTGAGAGCATTCCTACTGCACAAAGTATTGATAAACACATTCAACAAAGTCATGATCGTAGTATAATTTGGGCAATTATTGATTTAGACATTACCCCCTATTTGGGGCGTAGCCATAAAATAAATGTGACTTTACCTGAATTGTTGATCAAACAAATTGATGATCAAGTAAGTAAACAACCCAGCTATAAAACACGCTCTGGTTTTATTGCCAAAGCGTGTTTGAGTGAATTGGCTGATTTAGTCAAAAGTTAATTAATCTTAAATTCACAAATAATAAAAATAAAAGTTTATAAGGAAAAAACATGTCCACAAAAAACTTACTCTTACTCAGCAGTTCACGTGTAAAAAGCACGGGCTATTTAGAGCATGCAAAAACATTGATCAAACAACATTTAGTTAGTGCCGAACAAAAAAATCAGCAAACGATCAACGAAGTGCTTTTTATTCCTTATGCGGGTGTTACAGTGAGTTATGATGATTACACTGCGATGGTCAATTCGGCATTACAAGATTTAGCCATTACCGTTAAAGGTATTCATCAATATAAAGATGCTAAAACGGCAATCATGCAAGCACAAGCTATTATGGTGGGTGGTGGTAATACTTTTCATTTATTACAACAGCTATATCAACATGATTTAATTAGCAGTATTCAAAATAAAGTAGCACAAGGCACACCTTATATTGGTTGGAGTGCTGGTTCTAACATTGCAGGTGCATCGATAAAAACAACTAACGATATGCCTATTGTTGAACCCGATTCATTTACTGCCTTAAATTTAGTTAATTTTCAATTAAACCCTCATTATACTGATCATAACCCGCCCGGACATAACGGTGAAACTCGCGAACAACGTTTAGCTGAATTTATGGTGGTTGATCCACAAACGGCTATCGTCGCCATTATTGAAGGGAGTGCCTTACAATTAAAAGATGATAGGTTATCATTATTAATTACCGAGCATATTGATGATGTAGGATATTTGTTTAAAGCAGGTGAAAAAACGCAATTATCATCAAAAGATGATTTGAGTTTTTTACTTTAGCTCAAATTCGCTATGCAAAGAGGAGTATATTCTAACGTTAAGTCAATTTGATAGGCTAAAGCCTAACCTACAAACAACGCAAGCGGTGAGGAATAAAACCCGCAAAAATTAAAAATATTTATTAGGCTTATCAACAAACTTATATCAACAAACTAAGATCTACTTGTTGTGCTGCAATGCTAAGATCTTGCTGATAAGGTAATTGAGCCAATAAAGGTATTGGTAACAGTTCGCTTAATTCAGTGATATTATCTTTTACATAACTTAACTCTTGCTGATTTGCTTCACCCTGATCTGCCTCACCATAGTTTGCTACCCAAGCAATGCACTGTAAACCATCATTAATAATACTTTCATAGGTTAATAATGCATGGTTTAAACAGCCTAATTTTATATTAACCACTAAAATAACCTGTTGTTTAGACTGCTTAACAAAATCAGATAAAAACTGCCCGTTACCTAAAGGTAAACGCCAACCACCCGCGCCTTCACAAATAACAAAATCACTTTGCTGTTGAGCAACTAGCTTAAACCCCTGCTCTATTTCTGACAGATCAATACTTTGTTGTATTTTTTTAGCGGCAATATGCGGGGCGATAGCTTCTTTATAAGCGATAGGATTTATTTGCGCCAAAGATTGTTGGCAATTAGCCATTTGTTGCAATAACAAAGCATCTTGATTAATTAANATTTTATTGCCTTGATGATCTATTTGTTCATCGCAGCCAGCAGCAATAGGTTTNTANACNGCNACGTTNANNNNTAGNTNANACNAATGNNNNAGTNANNNNACAAGNNAAATANGTTTTACCTGCATCNGTATCNGTTGCNGTAATAAAAAATTGTTTTTGCATTTNAATTAATACTATTTNNAATNATTGAAATTTGAGCATAAAAGCTAACAAATAAACTACGNATTAAGTTTAACNANCAAACCAGAATANACATGNTAACTNGCAGGATANATACCNTTNGGTTCTTGAAAGTCTTGATANGCNGTACACATTTTTTGCCANTTACTTTTACCNGANAANCCTTTGTTTTTACGATCATGCACTTTATTAGCTCCTAAGCCTTTTAATTCACGAGCAAGGTGCATAACATTTTCATATTCTAAAATAATTTGCTGGTGCTTTTGTTCAATAAGCGTTGAGTCGTTACTATTGAATAACATTTCAAGTGTTAATTCATTCTTAAAGTCAATAACATGCTGGTCATCATCAACTTGTTTCCAAGATGATTTTAATTCAAATAAAGTACCATCGGTTAGTGTTGAAAACAAAAATACACCTCCGGGCTTTAATACTCGTAAAATTTCTTTTATGGCAATATCTAATGGATCTAACCATTGGATCATTAAATTACTGTAAATTAAATCAACACTGTTACTTTTTAGAGGAATACTATTAGCATCACCCTCAAGCCAAAAAATATCTTTACTACGATTTTTTTTAGCAAAAGCTAACATGTTAGTTGAAATATCTAAACCAATAACCTGCTGATATTTACTGGCTAAAATGTTAGTAAAAAAACCAGTACCACAACCTAAATCAACTACCGTTAAATCATTACGATTAGGTAACCACGGCATTAAATGTTTGCCACTATAGCGTTGCAACCGAGCAGAAACATCATACGATGTAGAAGCTGCACCGAACGATTTAGCTATTTTTACTGTTTTTGCAAAATTTGGCATTAGTTATTATTCTTAATTTATTTTTAAATTGTTCTTTGTTGTTATTGGTAAAAGCTTTTATTAATAAGTGTTTAATTAACTACTTTAAAATAGTTGACTCACCTTATTCAATGCTTTAGCTAAATGCATGATATCTTTACTATTATGATTAGCACAAATAGTAACGCGTAACCTTGATTTGTTATTAGCAACGGTTGGAGGACGAATTGCAGTTAACCAAATCCCATGTTCTTTAAGCAATTGGCTTGCTTGTAAGGTTTTTTCTTCACTGCCAATAATTATGGCATGAATTGAAGAATTTGACGGTAAAACTTCAAAACAATTGTCAAGTTTATCGATAAATAATTGACTCAATTCACTTATTTTTTCACGTCGCCATTGCTCTTGTTGAATCAATTCAATGCTTGCTTTGGTTGCCCATGCCATTGCTGGCGATATAGCGGTTGANTAAATATAGTGACGGGAAAAATTCACTAAATAATCAAATAAAGTATTATCGCAAGCGACAAAAGCACCACTCGTTGCAATCGCTTTACCAAAAGTTGCCATNACAATATCAACATTAGCCTGCGCACAACTGCCCTGTCCTTGCCCGCCTAATACGCCAATACTATGCGCATCGTCTAAATAAAGCATGGCATTATATTGCTGAGCTAACTGTGCTAATTGTTGAACATTCGCTTGATCGCCGTCCATACTAAACACGCCTTCAGAAACAATCAGAGAGTCAAGTTGTGACGACTCATCAACCACTTGCTGATCATTATTTAATAAGCGTGTTAATTGAGCTAAATCGTTATGTAAAAAACGTTTTACTTTAGCATTGCTGCCAAAGGCACCATCAATGAGTGAAGCATGGCTTAATTTGTCTAAATAAAAATGACACTGTTTGTCGCCTAATGCGTGTAAAACACCACTATTTGCCGCGAAACCACTATTAAAGAGCAAACATTTGGGTTTGTTCAACCAATTACATATTGTTGCTTCTAAAGCTTGGTGCGCATAATTATAACCAGTAATTAAGCTTGAACCTGTGGAACACAAACCAAACTTATCTGCGCCTTGTTGCAATGCTTGGTTAATTTTTTTGTGATTATTTAAACCTAAATAATCATTTGAAGAAAAATTAAGATAACTTTTTCCCTCTACATCAATATAACAAGGCTGGTCAGTATTGGTTGTTAGCAAAGTTCGTTGGCGAAAGCGATGCAATTTTTTTTGCATCGTTAACCGTTGTGTTAAAAACTTAAACACCGGCTATTAACCAAACACTTTATTGCGCATTATAAAAAACATCTTCATGTTGTTTATCAATTATTGCTGTTGTTAATTGTTTAGCTACTTGTTGCTCATCATTATTATCAACAATAGTTTCGGTATTAATACCAAGCTTTTCAAATAAAGCAATATCTTGATTAGTTTCAGGATTTTCAGCAGTTAATAATTTACAGCCATAAAAAATTGAATTAGCTCCTGCTAAAAAGCACATCGCTTGCATTTGTTCATTCATCGCACTACGCCCTGCTGATAAACGCACATGTGATTTAGGCATCATAATACGAGCAACCGCGATACAGCGCACAAAATCAAACGAGTCTAAATCATCAACATCGCTTAATGGTGTACCTTCCATTTTAACCAGCATATTAATGGGGACACTTTCAGGTTGCGGTTTTAAATTGGCTAATTGCGCCAATAATGATGCCCGATCACTGCTATTTTCGCCCATACCCACAATACCGCCGCTGCAGACTTTCATACCTGCACTACGCACATTATCTAAGGTGTCTAATCTATCTTGAAAAGTACGTGTGGTAATAATGTTGTTATAATTTTCAGGAGAGGTATCTAAATTGTGGTTGTAGTAATCAAGCCCTGCTGCATTTAATTGCTGTGCTTGATCTTCTGATAACATACCTAATGTCATACAAGTTTCTAAACCTAGCGCTTTAACGCCTTTAACCATATCAAGCACATAGGGCATATCTCGTTCTTTTGGATTACGCCATGCTGCCCCCATACAAAAACGGGTTGAGCCTATTTCTTTCGCTTTAGTTGCGGCTTCAAGTACTTTGCCTACTTCCATCAAACGTTCTTTATCAATGTCAGTTTTATAACGCGCACTTTGCGAACAATATTTACAATCTTCTGGGCAAGCCCCTGTTTTTATTGATAACAAGGTACTTACTTGTACTTCATTAGCATTAAAGTTTTGACGATGTACGGTTTGCGCTTTAAACATAAGATCATTAAATGATAAGTCAAATAACGCTTTAACTTGGGCTATTGTCCAATCATGTTTAATGTCATTATTAGTTGATTCATGTTTAACAGAGGTGTTTTTAGCAGTATTTTTTACAGTCGCATTAGCGCTTACAGGCATGGTGTGTTTCTCGTTGCAAGTTTTTCTATTAACGCGTAGTCTAGCGGTCTAGCGATTAATGTCAACGTAGAAAATACGAAACACTTTACAAATGATTAAAAATAACACAGACCTTTTAACCCTAGATCGTCAAATAGTTTGGCATCCGTATACTTCAATGAGCGATCCTCTGCCTTCTTTTTTAGTGGCAAGCGCTAATGGCGTAAACATTAACTTAGCCACTGGCGAAACACTTGTTGATGGTATGTCATCGTGGTGGGCAGCTATTCATGGTTATAACAATCAAGTATTAAATCAAGCGATCATCAAGCAAACAAGCAATATGGCGCATATTATGTTTGGCGGTTTAACACATCAGCCAGCAATTGATTTATGCCAAACCTTAGTTAAAATCACCCCACACGGTTTAGATAAAGTATTTTTATGTGACAGTGGTTCGGTAAGTGTTGAAGTTGCTATGAAAATGGCTTTACAGTTTTGCCATGCGAATAAGCAAAAATCAAAAACAAAATTTCTTACCGTACGTAATGGCTATCATGGTGATACCTTTGCCGCTATGTCAGTATGCGATCCCATTAATGGCATGCATCAACTCTTTGAAAAAATGCTTGCTAAACAACTTTTTGCACCTGCACCTAAAACCTACTTTAATGAGTCATGGCAAAATGATGATGAATTAACCGAGTTAACCGCCCTATTCGCTCAACATCACCAAGACATTGCTGCCTTTATTATTGAGCCTATAGTACAAGGTGCAGGCGGTATGCGTATTTATCATCCGCACTATTTAAAAGCTTGCCGCAAATTATGTGATCAATATAAGGTGTTATTTATTGCTGATGAAATTGCTACAGGTTTTGGTCGCACAGGAAAATTATTTGCTTGTGAACATGCCGATATTAGCCCTGATATTTTATGTTTAGGTAAATCGCTAACGGGCGGTTATTTGTCTTTAGCTGCCACACTTTGCACAACCGAAGTTGCTGAAACGATAAGTAATGGTGAAGCTGGCTGTTTTATGCATGGACCTACTTTTATGGGCAACCCGCTTGCTTGCGCTGTTGCTAACGCAAGTTTGTCATTACTAGCCAATAATCAATGGCAGCAACAAGTGAGTAATATAGAGCAACAATTTAACAAAGAATTAATGCCATTAATCAACCATAACCGCGTTACTAATGTACGTATTTTAGGGGCTATTGGCGTAATAGAAACAACACAGGCAGTAAATATGGCAAATATTCAACAGCGTTTTGTTGAGTTAGGTGTATGGATACGCCCCTTTGGTAAGCTCATTTATTTAATGCCTCCTTTTATTATTAATAGAGGGCAACTAAGCCAATTAATAACGGCAATTAAAACAGTATTAAATGAAGATAATTGTTTTTTAAACTAAACGCGAGATTATTAATATTGCATCTTAGCGAATATCAAAATAAATATAAACGCCCCAAGCAATAGATATGCTTAATAAAAGAGCTAAATTATAATTATTGTTAACATCGGTTGCTCGGCGGGTACGAAAATGATTAATGGCAATTGCGATAATACTTGAAATTGCATTAAACCATAAAATAGCATATAAATAATTCGTTAATTGCGGTTGCCATACTTTACGTATTTCAACGCCATGAAAACGCACAAACCCATATTCTACTTCTGGTGCTGCATAAAACGACACGACTAAAGCAACAATAAAGAATAACCATCCCCCCACAGCAAGAATGCGTGATGTTAACAGCCAAAAATCATTTTTTAGTCGTCTATCATCTTTATATAAATTCATTTGTTACTCTAAGATATAAAAGGATGTTAATTTACATATTCGCCTAACATACTACGCTATTTTTAGTTAAAAATTAACATTAACGAAACATTTTAGTCTTTGCCGCATAAATTTTAACCAAGCCTGCCTTATATTGTAATTATTACTTGTGAAACTAGCTGAGCGCGGTAACATAGCAGGCTATTTAATTTGACAACAACAATTTTAAAGAGGTCGACAATGTCAGTAAACTCGATCACTGATGTATTAGCAGGCAAATTCCCTGTTAATGAAACAATTTCAGTGAGTGGCTGGATCAGAACACGCCGCGATTCAAAAGCAGGTATTTCATTTTTAGCCATTCATGATGGTTCATGTTTTGATGCGATTCAAGCCATAGTGCCCAACGATTTGTCAAATTATCAAAATGAAGTCTTAAAACTCACCACAGGCTGTTCCGTTGAAGTTGAAGGCATCTTGGTAGAATCGCCAGGTAAAGGCCAAGCTTTTGAGATTCAAGCAACCGCAGTAAAAGTGCTTGGTTATGTTGAAGATCCTGACACTTACCCAATGGCAGCAAAACGTCATAGCATTGAATTTTTACGCGAACATGCCCACTTACGCCCACGCACCAATATTGGTGGTGCAGTAACGCGTGTTCGTAACTGTTTAGCACAAGCTATTCATCGTTTTTTACACAGTAAAGGTTATTTTTGGATCAGCACACCGTTAATTACAGGAAGTGATTGTGAAGGTGCAGGCGAAATGTTTCGTGTAAGCACACTAGACATGGAAAACTTACCGCGTGACGACAAAGGTAGCATTGATTACAGCCAAGACTTTTTTGGTAAAGAAACCTTTTTAACCGTTTCTGGCCAACTTAATGTAGAAACTTACTGTAATGCCCTATCTAAAGTATATACCTTTGGCCCTACATTTAGAGCCGAAAACTCTAATACTAGTCGACATTTAGCTGAATTTTGGATGGTAGAGCCTGAAATTGCTTTTGCTAATTTAAGTGATGCAGCTGATCTTGCCGAAGAAATGTTAAAATACGTACTAAAAGCTGTATTAGAAGAACGCGCTGATGACATGGCGTTTTTTCAACAACGCGTTGATAAAACCGTTATTGAACGCTTAAATTCAGTCATAAATACTGATTTTGTTCGTTTAGATTACACTGACGCGATCACCATTTTAGAAAATTGTGATAAGAAATTTGAAAACCCAGTATCTTGGGGCGTTGACTTAAATTCTGAGCATGAACGTTATTTAGCAGAAGAACATTTTAATGGCCCTGTGGTATTACAAAACTACCCTAAAGACATTAAATCATTTTACATGCGTTTAAATGACGATGGTAAAACCGTCGCGGCAATGGATATTTTAGCACCGGGTATTGGTGAAATTATTGGTGGTAGCCAACGTGAAGAACGCCTTGATGTTTTAGATGCACGTTTAGCTGAAATGAATTTAGATATTGCTGATTATAGTTGGTATCGTGATTTACGTCGTTATGGCACAGTACCGCATTCTGGCTTTGGTTTAGGTTTTGAACGTTTAGTTGTTTATGCTACGGGGATGCAAAATGTTCGTGATGTAATTCCATTTCCAAGAACACCTAATAACGCCGCATTTTAAAGTTAACAGCCCTGTCGTTATAAAACTATTTAAGCCTTCTTTATGAAGGCTTCTTTATTGATCTTGAAATAATAATTCATCTCTTACTTTCAATGCAAAACATAGTAATATTTCCATATATCACAATAAAAAGGAAGAATAAAACTTATAACTTATTGATTAAGTGAATTTAAAAATGTAGAGTCAATTAATATAAATTAATTATGGATAGATATTTATGTCTAAAACATTGTATGTACTCCATTTAGTAGGCTGTTAGG
>JAESPQ010000052.1:0-91229 GCA_016765535.1 Alteromonadaceae bacterium
CCAATAGATAAAAGGAACACTATTAGGTAAAAAGGCATGTAACGGAAACTGAAGAATAAACATAAAAACACACGAAGCTGTAATACCATATAATAATAAAACGACCGCTTTACCACTAAGGTAGCGAATAATGTGGCGATAATGCCCCAACATAAATAAAGTTAATAAGGTAAAAAATAGCGTTATAATAATTAAATATTGTTCGGCATAGGTAATTTGCTCACTCGATATTCCTAACCGGATCCAAAAACTGGCTGCTAAAGCAAAAGCTATCGCAAAAAAATCCCAAACCATCGCTAATAACAGCTTAGTACGGCTCGAAAGAAGAAATAATCGGTCAAGCTCGATCATAAAGCAGCCATTTTCATTACAGCTATTAAGGTATTAGTCGTCTGAGTTACCTCGATTGAAGTTAAAGTGGGATGCACTAAAAACATTAGGCTAGTTTCAGCAAGCTCTTTAGCAATAGGTAATCGTTGTGATGGACGAAAAGTAGTATGCTCAAATGCTTTTTCTAAATAAACCTCAGAACATGAACCAGAAAAACAAGGAACTCCCTCGGTATTAATCGCCGCCATAATGCGATCTCTATCCCAACCATCGGCTAATTTATCGGGTTCAACAAAAACATAACATTTATAAAATGCATGTTGTATATATTCAGGGATATTGGGAACTCGTAAACCACAACATTGTTGTGCTGCCGATAAAATTTGTTTTGCATAATGATTACGCTGCTCATGCCACTGTGGCATTTTAGCTAGCTGAATGCGCCCTACGGCGGCTTGCATTTCTGTCATGCGTAAATTTGTACCAAATGACTCATGCAACCAACGAAAGCCAGGAGGGTGCGATTTTTCATAAATAGCTTGCCAAGACTTACCGTGATCTTTAAATGACCACATTTTATGCCATAGGTTTTTATCGTTAGTGGTGATCATGCCGCCTTCACCAGCCGTTGACATGATTTTATCTTGACAAAAAGACCACGCGGAAACATCACCAAAACTACCAACAGAACGACCTTTATATTGCGCACCATGTGCTTGCGCGCAATCTTCAATAACGAACAATTCAAATTCATTCGCTAATAAAGCTATTTCATCCATCTCACAAGGCCAGCCAGCAAGGTGAACACACAAAATTGCTTTAGTTTTATCGGTTATTTTAGTGCGAATAGTCTCGGCTGATATATTTTGAGTATCACAGTCAATATCTGCAAATACAGGGATAAGTCCGGCGAGAACAATAGAAGAAACAGAAGCAAGAAAGGTTCGAGAAGTTACAATAACCTCAGCACCTTTTTCAATAGCAAGCGCTTGCCACGCTAAATCAAGCGCAACAGAGCCATTAGCGACAGCAATAGCGTGTTTACTTTGCGTATATTGAGCAAACTCTTGTTCAAATTTTCGACCTTGTTGGCCAGTCCAATAATTAACTTGATTAGTATTTAATACGTCAAGTACTGCTTGTTTTTCAGCATCATCATAATTTGGCCAAGGTGAAAAAGGACCATTTAACATTTATTACTCTCTTGTTTTAACTAATAGCTTTATTAACTAATAGCTTTGTTAACTCCCTTTATGCAAAACCTTAACGTCAAATATTGACGGGAACATTATCTTTTATTTTTTTTGCTGGCACACCAACCGCGACTATATTATCGGTTAAGTCATTAATAACGACAGCACCTGCGCCAATAATACTATTAATTCCTATGCTAATACCTTGGATCACTCGACAACCAATACCAATAAAACTAAGTGTTCCCACTGACACCATACCAGCAAACATACAACCGGGAGCAATATGAACAAAATCATTTAACATACAATCATGGTCAATACTTGCTGAAGTATTAACAATGCAACCTAAGCCGATTTTACTAAACGGATTAATCACTGCATTAGCACAAACTAAGGTACCAAGTTGTATTTTTACATAACAACTTACCACGGCGCTAGGATGGATCAAAGTAGCAATATTAACTTTACCAACAATTAACTTTTCAAGCCACTGCTTTCGTCCATTGTTATCACCAATAGCAACAAAATAATCGACTCTATTATTTTGATATTTTAAGAAATTTTCAGGTCGGTCAATTACACGCCACGCACCAACTTTTTTGAGTGTGTCTACGCGATCATCTAAAAATATAATTTCAGTATAAACATTCATATTTTCAGCACAGTCCGCAGCAACCTTACCATGGCCTCCTGCACCAATAATAATTAAGGTTTTAGTCATTATTTTTATTACCCTCATTACCTGTAAACTTACTCATGGTCATTGCTCCCTGTTGACTAATATCAGCACGAGCAAAAACTTTAGCTAACGTTAACCATAAGATTTTTATATCAAGTAAAATGCTTTGATGGTCAACATACCAAATATCAAGCTTAAATTTTTCTTGCCATGACAAAGCATTACGGCCATTAACTTGCGCCCAACCAGTGATCCCTGGTCGCATAAGATGACGACGTTGTTGCTCACTCGAATACAAAGGCAAATATTCCATCAGTAAGGGTCTAGGTCCTATTAAGCTCATTTCGCCAATCAGCACATTATATAAACCTGGCAACTCATCCAAACTTGTTGACCGTAAAAATTGTCCAAAAGCAGGTAACCTTTGTTCGTCAGCAAGTAATTGCCCTTCGTTATTACGCTCATCCGTCATTGAGCGAAATTTTATCATTTTAAAAGCGTTACCATGCAAGCCGGGGCGTTGTTGAGTAAAAAAAACAGGGGAGCCTAATTTAAATCGTATTAATAGCGCCAAACAGAGCAAAGGAATAAATAATATAACGAGTCCACAAAATGAGGCGATTATGTCTATTGTGCGTTTTAACATCTTAAAACCTTATACTTATTTACAAATACTTTTTTCAAAAGTGAGAACATGTTGATAAAATTCATAGACCTGATTGGCATTGTCTTGCACGTTCATCACTTGTTTTACTTTGATCAACGCATTCTCTATTTGTAATTTTCGTTGTGGCGTATTTTCGATTGCGGCAATGATCTTATTCGCTAATGAGAGCGGATCTTTTGCTTTTACCATATATCCAGTTTCGCCATCAATGACCAAATCAGGAAAGCCGCCAACATCTGTTGTTAACGTAGCAACACCCGCATACATTGACTCAACAGCTCCGCCAACATTTTCAGAATGTGATGGGTGAACTGCTAAATCAAATTGTGGATATAATTTTGCCACATCATTTCGATAACCTAAAAACACGCATTTATCGCCTACTTTGTCTTTAGCGTACTGTTTTACCTTTTCTAGATAAATCTCACTACCCCCCCATGAACCGCCAACAAAAACACATTTCACTGTAGGGTATTTATTGAAGACTATCACTAAAGCATCAATTAAATCTTCATGCCCTTTTAAGCCCCTTTTTTGCCCTAAATACCTTTTTGGCGCATAAAAGTAAGCAACCATACCCAACAAAAAATCGTCTTTTTGCATCTTTAAAATCTGCTTTAAATCATTATTGGTATTTTTATCAAAGGTAAAATCACTTTCATTAACGCCATAATAAGCAAGCCCTACTCTACTTGGTTCAATACCACAGGTTATATATTTTTGCTGTGTCCACAAGCATGAGGCCAACCAATAATCATGTTTTGATGCGCTGAACAAATCCAGCTGTCGAAAAAAAGCATGCTCTAAATGCAATGGGCCTGGCACATGAAATATTTTAGCTACACCGTACGAAAATAGCGCTAATCTCATCAACAAGGTTGTTGCCACAAAATGGCTATGTACTATATCGGGATTAATTGTAGCGACTAAATTACGCAACTTTTTAATGCGCGAAATATTCAACCAAGGTTTTTTAATGCATAACGAAGGATCAAAAATATGAACATTCACACCTGCTTGCTGATATTTCTCTACCATCGGTCCTGCAGGCAAAGCCAAATGAACATCAACACCAAGCTTGACTAATTCAGCTGTTTGTCGCAATGCCCAACTTGCACCAACAGAGGTTTTGAGTAAATGTAAAACTTTCATAACAACCTTATAGGTGAACCTATTCTGCTTTTAACAATGCCATATACATTTGTTGACGACGCTTAGCTAAAATATTATCTTCGTAAGCTAATGCCTTCTTATAATTTTCAGCACCTAACGTTAGTAATTGCTTTTCATCAAGCAGGTATAACGCTATTAATTGATCTAATAATTGTGTTTCATTATCTCGTTCAATAATATAATTAAGTGGTAACAACTCAGGTACTCCGCCGACATTAGTCGCGACACATACAAGTGAGCGCGCCATTGCTTCAATTAATACTCTAGGTAAGCCTTCTTGACGCGAACAAAGAACAAAAACATCCGCCTTATCAAGTTCAATTGAAATTTGCTCACGTTCGCTTAAATTACCAATAAAATTCACCTGTTCGGAGATCTCAAGAGTTACGGATAATTGCTGCATTTCGGTAAGTAAACTGCCGCCACCTATCCAGCTCAATTCAAATAAATAATTTTTGGATTTTAATTTAGCTAAAGTACGCAACATAAAATCACAGCCTTTATATGGCTGAGCAAGATTACCAATACAAATTATTTTTAATAACTTATTAGTTTTATTTTGTGCAAATTCATAACTCTTACGCTGATAATAATCAGACGACGTTAATTGAATAGAAGAATAATGCGTTTGAAAAGCCGTTTTAGCGGGAGGATAGCGTTTTTGCAAACTAACCTCAGTAACATAAGAAATAGCACAAGCACGGTGACATTGTTGTCGTAACATAACAATAAAAGCTTGACGGACAAAAGGTCTTAACATGCTCTTACTGGCATTTTCTGCAAAAGTATCCGCCGGATCTCCAACAACTTCTGCCGCATATTTTTGCCCGCGACGCACCGCAAACACATGATACAAAAGTGATAATATGCTAGGCACTCTATAAATAACATGTCGGGTACGTTGCCGTTGTTTTATTAAATGTTGAATTAATCGGGGTAATGTTTTTACAAAACCAATTAGCCCAACATAGTATGGCAACACGATAAAGCTAACATGTTCGCCATCAACACGATGCCAATGACTTTCTGCCACTTTTACCTTGTATACTCGCGCAACAATATTAACGTGACTAAAGACCATTAAATAACGTAACCAAAATTGATACGCAAAAGAATTTTCTGTCCAAAAATAGCCTTGCTCACAACAATAAAACCGCTGTTCAATAACTACATCAACTTGTGTGTTGGTATTTAAAATAAAAACGCCCCTTTTGTGAAATATACAATAAAACGAAAAAAATGAGACAACAGTAAATAAACGCTTTAAAAATAATTAAGGACTCACCACGAATCGCATAAATAAAATAAAATAAAATAAAATAAGTCATTAACGTACCAAAAGGCTTATTATTTAAATACCCCTTAAATGCAGACGAAATCAATATAGCAATAATCGCAAACACAATAGGAACACCAATAACACCAAAATTCAATAAAACCTCACCTTCAAGCGAAAATCCATAAGCACCGTCATTGGCTGCTGATGAATAATTTCGACTAAACCAAATGGCCAATGGGGTAGTAAACTTTAATGCTCCTAAAGTGATCATATTAAAAAAGCTCGATAAATAGCTCATTCCCCACCATTTATCTAAACCATGTTCTAACCACGAAATAATATTAGAGGTAACCATTAAGTTACTACCTTGATTTAAAAAAGCACCTAAACCACTAGCATCAAATTCACTCGATCGCCCAGCCGACATTAGCGTAAAACCAATGCCACCTAAAAGCACCAATAACACTAATTTCCACATTGCCACGGTCCTATCTTTATTGAACCAAAAATATAAAGGCACGGCGATTAAAGCAAAGTCTCGTTCACCCATATAAAAACAATATGAAAAATATAACAAAACGGCAATAGAAAATTGTTTTTTTGTTTTACTTTCCATCGAACTAAAAGGACTAACAGTTAAATAACAGAATAAAAATAACGGCCATAACGTTAAAACAACATAGTGTAAAATGCCGACCAATTGTATGCGCTGAACTTTGTCTAATGGTGAAAACCCTATACGCATAAAGGCAAATGCGAAGACAAACAACACTGGAATAGCCATAAGTAAAAAAGTAGTTTGTTGAATTAACTTTGGTGATTTTATCAACACCTCATAATGACTGCCCATACTACTTAAAAAATTTGATGGGGTAATACTTAAGGCAAAAATAGCTAAGAAAAACACTAAAGATGATTGGAAGAGTTCATCTGTTTTAATACCACTATAAATAGGAATGTCGAGCATAAAAGCAATATACGGGCCAAAACAAAAATAAAAATAACAAAAAGTATAAATAACTAACGGGCTGATTTTACCTTTAAAATATTTAAACTCCCACACACTACGTAACAGCAATAATAAAATAGACGCATAAAGAAAAACATTATCGCCCACTATTGCGTCCTCTGTGTTTTAAAAATCATAAAAACAGCAATGCATTGAAACACACAGCCCGCATTATAGGCCCATAATAATAAAGAAGTACCACCGTAGCCTTGTGCAAAAAAACATAACGAATAGGTAAAAACAATATTAATTGCGGTGATTAATAACAAGCTTTTATGCTGCCCACTAAGAATTAAAAAGTAATTGGCTAATGAAAAAATTATTGGCCCCCAAGCTAACCATATTATTTGAGTATATAGTTGAGAATAGACAGAACTAGCAAGTTGTACATTGTTATGTAACTGCCAAAACAATTGAGAAAATATAGATAAGTGAGCCAATTGAATAAAAACAAAAATACTTAAAGCTATCAGGGTAAGACTCAATAACTCCCTTTTAAATTTACTTTTTTGCGTTTCCATGATTATTTTGAGGTGAGGCAGTTTTGCTTGAACAAATATATTAACTAAAACAACCGCCCCCATAATTAAAAAACTACTAATAGAATAAATGGCTAATAATTCTTTTTGTTCAGCGCCACCAATAACATAACGCGGTATATTAAAATGTACAGAAAAAATCAAGGCTGATAAACCTAAGGGTAAAGAAGATTTAATTAAAGGTATTAACTGGTTTAAATTCCCTTTTTGATTTTCTCTATTTACATTTAACAATACAACGAAAAAAAATGATATTGCACACAGAAAAAATAACCACTCTATATGCTCCACAAAAAAACCAAGTAAAACAAAAAGCCCAATTACCCCCCATTTATATAAATTAACCTTCCATAAGTTTTTAACATCATCTATATAAACAGCAATACTAATAGGAATATCAAACAATAACTCGGTCATTTTAAATAAAAATAAACTGCTAAAAAATAACAGCTGATGAAAATAGGCACTGATCATGAAAACAATAAATAAACCAACAGCCATCAATAATAGTCGACTGCGCATTGCAAAAGATAAAGCGGTTGTATTTGTTAAAATAAAATTTCTAGAGGGACTTGCTAATAACATGCATAGCGGAGATATAAGTGCCAAAGCAAAAGTGAATTCACCCGCTGCGTTTAAGCTATATTTGTAGGTAAACCATATTGTTGCTAACCAAGGCAAAGCAAAGCTACTTACCTGAAAGGATAACAAGGGTAATATTTTATGGACAAAATATGGTTTAATAGACAATATACTACTTCTTAAATTAAATATAACTAGAATTTAGCTAATGTAATACCAAGTTTATTAAGTTATTCCCCTCTCAGCGATAATTAATCAAATGGGTATAACACTCAATAGACATTAAAATATAACATCACTCTTTATAAAAACACATAAATATCATAAAAACACATAAATATCTCATTAAAGGATTAACTTATGTCTAAACTCATTTTGTCACTTGATGGTGGCGGTATTCGTGGTGCAGCTAGCGCCCATTTTTTAGAGCTAATTGAACAAGAATTGCAAACAACCATGCAAAAATCATTACGTGATTATGTCGATTTTTATGCTGGTACCAGTACAGGTAGTATTATTGCGTTAGCCTTAGCCACCACCAATATGACCATGAGTGAGATCAGTGCACTTTATAACGTTGAAAATGCTAAAGAAATTTTCACCGAAAATAAAGGATGGTTTGAAATTGATGGTATTAATGCGCCAAAATATGAAGGTTTTGGTAAAAGTGAATTATTAGCACAACATTTTAAACAAGCTAAAATTGGTGATATAACTAAAGGCAAGCATATATTAGTGGTTAGTTATGATGTTGAAAAACGTACACCTGTAATTATCAAATCAACTAAACAAGAATATTTACAGCTACTTTCAGCGCAAGCCGCTGATGCATCATGTGCTGCACCGAGCTTTTTTCCTACTAAAAACATTAGTTTTCCACCGCAACAAGATGAACATTGGTTAATTGACGGTGGCGTCATAGCTAATAATCCTAGTATGTGTGCGCTTGCCGAAGCGCGTATAGCGTGGCCTCTGTTGCCTTTTGATGAGTTTAAAGTGCTATCTATTGGCACAGGATTTATGACTCGAAAAATTAATGGCCCCGCCTCACAAAAATGGGGCGGTTTACAATGGTTAACACAAGGAAATTTAATTGAACTCCTTTCAGATGAAAGTATTGTCTCCTATCAATGCATATCATTAATGAAACAAGGTAATTACATTCGCGTAAATGCCAAATTGATGCAGCAACAAGGCTTAGAATCACCACCTGATGATGCGATGGATGATATTAGCAAAACTAATATTAATAAATTACGACTACTAGGTGAGTTTTGGTTTATACATTACGGTAAAGCTACAATAGCTTTATTAACAGATAGTTATAGCGGCCCCTCTCTAGACAAAATCATTCCTAGCATAAGCTAACTACTAAACAAAGTTAACATCGCCTAAAAAACAACCATTGACTTTCACTCTTTTACTGACTAAAATAAAAAAATGACGAAACGTCAAAAATAGATACAACGTAGATTAAAGATAGTGATTAAAGATAGTGATTAAAGACAGTTCAATTTGAACAGATAAAGAAAGTAGACATTTTAACTAAATGATTTCATTAAAAAAAGTAAAGCAAAAAATATGCCCTACCGCTCGTAAAGAGATGATAGTAGACGCGGCACTTGAAATCATGGCGGCACAAGGCGTCGCCGCACTCACTATGGATAAAGTGATTGCTAAATTACCTTGCTCAAAGGGTACGGTTTATAATAATTTTTCGTGTAAAGAAGACTTATTAATGGGTATTGGTGATAAAGCCGTTAAAATTTTAATTAGCTTTTTTAAACGCGCCATTAAATTTGAAGGCAGCACACGCGAAAAAGTATTATCAATACACCTATCATATTTAATCTATGCCATTTTATATAATGATTTATTTCAATCTGTTATCGCGATAAAAAGCCCAACGGTATACAACAAAGCCAGTGCTGAAAAAATACAAGAGCACGAGCAACTTGAATTAAAGTTAATGACTATTTTCAATGTCTTAATCACTACCGCTATTGAAAATGGTGATTTAAAAAATAATAATAATTTAACTAATCAACAAATATCATTTTCATTGTGGGCAATGAATTTTGGCACTATCGCCCTACTAGGTGAAGACCTAGCAATTTGCGATGGCCGTAGAGGCTTAGAAGTAGAGCGCGAATATTTTAATCATAACAACATTCTACTCGATGGTTTAGGTTGGACACCATTGAATGCTGATTTTGATTATCGTCAAAGCGCGAGAAAAATATTATCACAACTATTTTCACAAGAAATGACATTGATTGCCCAAAGTGGTCGTGTGTTAATGTTTTAAAATTTCTTTATAAAAGTAAAGATCTTGAACTTGTTTCAGCATCTCGTTTTAGTTTCAAGGTTAGTTAATTTAATAATTGATTAAGCAAACATTTACGGTAAAAAAAGACCTAAGTACTGGTTTTAGTTTTACCGTTATTTTTTAAATCGAAGTTGACGATCCGTCACTTTAAGTAAGATAAATGGAGAAAAAAATGTCAAGCAGATGGTTTAAATGGCTGACTAATCATCCGTGGTTAGTCATATTCACGTCTATACTACTGGCTTTAGCCGCCGCTTATGGTGCGCAAAATTTAGTCTTTAAAAGTGATTACCGAGTTTTTTTTGGTAAAGATAATCCACAATTAATTGCCTATGAGTCGATGCAAAAAATTTACAATAAAAGTGACACGGTAAATTTTATTTTAGCGCCTAAAAATAAACAAATTTTTACTAATAAAAACTTAGCTGCCATAAAAGTATTAACTGAAGCCAGTTGGCAAATACCTTATTCAACACGGGTCGACTCAATTACAAATTTTCAATATAGTCATGCTGAAGATGACGATATGATTGTTGAAGACTTAGTTTACGATGCATCAACATTAACTAAAGATAAAATTGAAAAAATAAAAGTAGTCGCGTTACATGAACCGCTATTAGTTAACAGTATTATTTCCAAAGATTTAGCAGTAACCAACGTTAGCGTAACTATTCAATTACCGGGTAAAAACCCTGTTAAAGAAATGCCGACAGTAGTAAAAAAAGTACGCCAATTAAAAGCTGAATTTGAAGCAGCCAACCCTAACGTTGACGTTTACTTATCAGGCATGATAATGATGAATACCAGTTTTGCCGAATCCTCTATTCATGATAGTTCAACCTTAGTGCCTTTAATGTTTTTAGTGGTTATTATTACCATAGGATTATTACTAAAAACCATCACAGGTACTATTTCAACTATTGTTATTATTATTTTAAGCATTGTATCAACGATGGGATTAGCGGGTTGGATGGGATTTTATTTAACTGGCCCTTCAGCATCTGCGCCAACGATGATTTTAACGTTAGCGGTAGCCGATTGTATTCATATTTTATCCACCATGTTTTATGAAATGCGACGTGGTATGGAAAAGAAAAAAGCGATTTTAGAAAGTTTAAAAGTCAATTTACAACCTATATTTTTAACCAGCGCCACTACCGCAATTGGCTTTTTAAGCATGAATTTTTCAGACTCACCACCGTTCCAAGATTTAGGTAACTTGGTTGCCATTGGTGTCAGCATTGCTTTTGTTTTATCTATTACCTTATTTCCAGCGATGCTAGCTGCTTTACCGCTACACGTAAAACAAAAGCCAGAAGAAAAACATGACACGATGGATAAAATATCTCATTTTGTCATTAAACAACGTAAAACGTTATTGCCCGTAATGTCGGTGATCATGCTCGGTTTTGCTTTCTTTATTCCAAACAATCAGCTTAATGATGATTTTGTTAAGTACTTTGACGAAACCGTACCTTTTCGCCAAGCAACTGATTTTATGCAAGATCATTTAACAGGGATGACAATGGTCGAAATATCCGTTGACAGCCAAAAATCCAGTGGTATTAATGCTCCTGAGTATTTAAAAACCCTTGATAATTTTGCCCTATGGCTACGAGCAATGCCAATCACTGATCATGTAAATACCATTACTGACACCATGAAACGATTAAATAAAAATATGCATGGTGATGATCCTACTTGGTACAAACTACCCGACAACAATGAATTGTCAGCACAATATCTATTGTTATATGAAATGTCTTTACCTTATGGCTTAGATTTAAACAACCAATTAAATGTTGATAAATCATCGGCGCGCATAATTGCCACCTTCAAAAACATGACATCTAACGAAATGCTCGCCTTAGAAAAAACCTTACAACAATGGTTTAAAAACAACGCCAGTCAATATAAGGTAACGATTGCCAGCCCAAGTTTAATGTTTGCGCACATAGGTCAACGAAATATTCGCAGTATGCTTATTGGTACCACAGCGGCTTTATTCCTTATCTCTTTACTACTTGCTATCGCTCTTAAATCAGTGCGTTATGGTTTAATTAGTTTACTGCCTAACTTAGCGCCTGCTGCAGTTGCCTTTGGTTTATGGGGATTATTTGATGGTCAAGTTGGTTTGGCATTATCGGTAGTAACAGGGATGACTTTAGGTATTGTCGTTGACGACACCGTACATTTTTTAAGTAAATATTTACATGCTCGTCGTGAAAAAAACGCCAATAGTCAGCAAGCGGTACAATATGCCTTTGGTAGTGTCGGTCGTGCATTATGGATCACCACCTTTGTATTGGTGGCAGGCTTTAGTATTTTGGCACAATCAAGCTTCAAGCTAAATTCTGACGCTGGTTTATTAACTGCCATAACAATTTTAATTGCCTTAGTTGTCGATTTCCTATTCTTACCGCCATTGCTAATGAAATTAGACAATGGCGACACATTATCTTTGGAGAAAAAATAAATGAAATGTTATCAATCGGTATTTTCAAGTATTATTGCTACAACATTGGCTATTGTTACCGTTATTACGCTAGCAACAGCATTTCCTAGTTATGCAGCAACACCAGAGCAACAAGGTTTAGCTATCTCTAAAGAAGCTAAATCTCGCGATTTAGGTTGGCAAGACTCTACAGCCAATATGTTAATGAAACTACGCAATAGACAAGGCCAAGAAAGTATTCGCGAAATTAAAATTAAAAATCTTGAAGTCGCTGATGATGGCGATAAAGGCTTAACTATTTTTAACAAACCGCGTGACGTAAAAGGTACCGCTTTTTTAAGCTTTTCGCATAGTGTCGGCGCTGATGATCAATGGTTATATTTACCTGCATTAAAACGAGTAAAACGTATTTCATCACGCAACAAATCAGGTCCATTTATGGGTTCAGAATTTTCGTTTGAAGATTTAAGCTCGTTTGAAATCCCTAAATACACTTATAAATATTTAGGGGATGACAAAATAAATGGGCTTGATAGTTTTATGGTTGAGCAAATTCCTGTAGACAAAAATTCAGGTTATACCCGTCGCATCGTTTGGCTTGATAAAAGTGAATATCGCATTCAAAAAATAGACTTTTATGATAGAAAAAACTCTTTATTAAAAACACTAAACTACAGTGACTACAAGCAGTTTTTAGCTAAATATTGGCGTCCCATGACAATGAACATGGTTAATCATCAAAACGGTAAGAGCACCGCATTAGTTTGGAGTAATTATAAATTTCGCGTTGGCTTAAAAGATAAAGATTTCAACAGAAATTCACTTAAAAGAGCCCATTAATGAAAAAAATAGTGCTGTTAATAACGTCTTTAATTCTTCCTCAAGCGTTAACAAACACCGCCTACTCCGCTGAGTTTGAACTCAGCGGGAAAGTCGCTATTGAGAGTCGATATTTTTTTCAACAAGCACAATCGAGTGAACAAAGTGGACAATCTAACGTATCTGTTTTTGCTGAGCCTGAGCTCTATTGGAGTTGGAATGATGATTCCGACACTGTTTTATTTAAGCCTTATCTACGTGCAGACCAAAATGACGCACAAAGAAGTCACGGCGACATTCGAGAGCTAATATGGACGCATGTCGGCGATGACTGGGAATTACGTACTGGTATTAATAAAGTCTATTGGGGAGTCACTGAATTCCAACACCTTGTTGATGTTATTAACCAAATCGATAGTGTTGAAGACATTGATGGTGAAGACAAACTTGGTCAACAAATGATTAACTTATCTTTAGTGCGCGATTGGGGGATTGTTGATATTTTAGTAATGCCTGGTTTTAGAGAGCGCACTTTTGCGGGTAAACATGGTCGTTTACGTTCGAACTTAGTAGTTAACACCAACAAGGCTGAATATGAGGCCAGTGCAGGTCAACAGCATGTGGATTATGCATTGCGCTGGGCAAATAGCATTGGTGATTTTGATATTGGCACCAGTTGGTTTCATGGCACTAATCGAGATCCACTTTTTAAGTTAGGTGTTAAAAACATTAACGCCCCACCACAATATACCAACTTAGAACTAACGCCTTATTATGAATTAATGGATCAAGTGTCTCTTGATGTACAGGCAACATTAGGCGATTGGTTATGGAAAGTAGAAGCGCTATACCGTAACACCAACACTTTAAATTATTGGGCAAGCCAAGCAGGTTTTGAATACACTCGTGTTGGTGTCTTTAACAGTGTGGTTGATGTGGGTTATTTAATTGAATATGGTTGGGATTCGCGCGGCCAAAATTTTACCGTGATCAATCAAAATGACTTGTTTTTTGGTAGTCGCATTGCGTTAAACGATATGCAAAGTACCGAAATTTTAGCGGGCGTAGGTGTCGATTTAGATCATAATGCGCAAAGTTTTATTATTGAAACTAGTCGTCGTTTAGGCGATAGCTATAAACTTAGCTTAGACATGCGCTTATTTAGCAGTAACAACATCAACGATGTGCTAACGCAACTTCGCCAAGATGATCATTTGCAAATAACGTTAGAGAAGTATTTTTAAAACCTTATAAACGAGCGGAAAAACTGTCTATTACGTAGGCATTTCGTCCCTCATATCCAGCCTATAAAACCGTAGGGTGGGCACCTTGCCCACCAAGTTAAACATTTTATCGCCCATAAAATTTTAATATACGAGTGAACAATCCGCTTACCGCGTGTGCATTTCGTTCCTCATGCACACCCTACAAAACTACAAAACTACTTATTTACAAAATTTCACTTATATTTCTAGCTGGCTAGTTGTATCCTAGTCTTTTATTTTTATCCTGATATTTATGCCTACCTAAAATTAAAGGTATAGCTGACAAGGAAGCCTCTGTGCGATTTATAAAATTATTTTCGTTTATTTTTATCGCTTTATTCATTGTTTTAATAATAGCATTAACAATAACCTATAGTGCTCGTGTTGCAATAATAAATAAGTTAGTAAAAACGCAACCAAATTTAGTGCCTATAAACGTCAGCTGCCTAAACATCAGCCTTGCGGGTGACTTATCACTTATTATCGACAAATTATGCTTACAAACCGCTAAAGCCGACATTGAAATAATTGATGTGACCATACAATGGCAATATACCCCACAGATTAAGATCACCGACATTAAGGTGAACTTGGTTAACATTAAAGGTACAACGCCTTTATTTGCTAACGCGAAGCAAATGCGTCAACACAGCCCCAAACAAAGTGATGAACAACAAAGTATTAAGCAATTATTATTAACGACTTTACGACCTTATATAAAAAAAATTAGCCAATTTAAGTTACCAATAAATATCAATATTACCAAACTTTCCTATTTGCCTTTTACTAAGTTAAATAAAACAAAAACATTAAAAAAATTAGCGCAGGGCAACAAACCATACATAGGTAAACTATCTGTAGTAAACAACAATATTTCCTTTTCTTTACAAAACGCTAATAACATTACTTTTATCAAGGTAAAACTCAGCAAAAACAAAACAAATTTTTCAGTTGCTTTAGCCAGTAAACTACATTTACTCAAAACTTTTGCGATGGCGCATCAACTACCGATCACCACGGCACTACAAAACACTTTAAATACCAACGAGTTATACGCCAGCTTTGACTCGTTAATAACATATCAAGATGGCACTCTTAGTATAAAAAATAAAATCACCAATATTGCCATAAAGTTAAATAACGGCATAGGCAAGAACGGCACATTAAAACTATTGGGTTCACTTAACTTTCAAAGTCGATTGAAGTTATTATCCCAATTGAAGGCTAAAGCGTTTACCCTCGACAGCGGTAGAAAAAACAAAATAAACAATGATGAAATAGAATTAACCTTGACTGGAAAAAACGAAATAACATTAGAATATAACCAACCACAATTTATAGCACTATTAGAGCAAAACAAGGTATCGCCGACAATAATATCAATACTTAATGATAATCCACTAAATCACTTAACATTAACGTTGCAAAATAAGGTAACGCTAACCTTAACCAAGAAAAAAATAGCACTTAGCCAGATTAGAATTAGTGCTCGCAGTAATGAACAAATGCAGCAAATAAAACTTAATAATATCATTATTACTTTACCTCAGTACAACAACACTAATAAAAACAAAAAAACAACATTGCCCACCTTTTCAATAGCAAAGTTTGAGATTGATAGCCAACTTAATTTGGCAAGTAATTGGAATGGCTTAGACAAATTAACCTCTGAGCCCATAACGCTACATTTACTCGGTTCACTAAAACAAAACGAACAACAAACCGTAGTTAATTTAAATAAAAAATCATCGTTCACCGCCAGCAACATAGTGATATTAAAACCTAGTATCCAGAAAAAAAATAGCACTATAACAGCAATAAAAACTAAAGATTCATTAAGGTTAAAAACATTAACTACAAGTTTAAATGGCAGTGTAAAAGTATTAAAAAACAGCACTATTTCACTCAATTTAAAACTTCATAGCCAAGCATCACACGTTAATATTCAACCTGTATTACAACTAAAATCGCTCGATTTTTTTAGTGACGTAAAAGGCAATTTTGATGATATTCAAATTAATACTACAGTCCAAGCCGACGGCATAGACTTAGGTAATATTGAGTTAACAGGAGCAGCACTAACCCCAAAAATAGTTATTAGCGCAACCCAATTATCGCTTACCGATTTATTATCATTAAATATAAAGTTACCAACCAAAGTTGCACTTATCGATGGCTTATTGACTTATCGTATATCAGGGCAATTAGCAAACTTAACTGCTATTGAAAACACAGCATTATCTGCATCAATCGCAATAACGTCAGTCAGCGGTAAAATTAATGGCATTTGGCTACAAGATCTTAACTGGCAACAAGATTTCACGCTACACAAAGGAAAAATAACCACTCAAGCCAATGATGCGAAAAACTTAACTATGGAGTTAATTGACAGTTCTATCCCTATTGCAAAGCTTTCTATGAACACTCACTTAACCTTAAACAAAGATTTTAAACTGTATGTAAACGAGCTAAAAGGGAATATTTTAGGTGGCAGCTTTTACATTCCAGCGATACAATGGCCATTAAAACTGGGGCGTTCAGTTGACGTTCAGCTAAATGCTATAGACTTAGCGCAAGTATTAGCATTAGATAAAAGACAAGGTATTGTCGTTACTGGTAAAATATCAGGACAAATTCCTATTATATTTGATGGTAAAAAATATATGATTAAAGAAGGTGAGCTGCACAATATTAGCAATGGGGTTATTCAGGTAATGAACAACCCCGCAGTAGTAAATTTAAAAGCAAATAATAGCCAATTACAACTGGCATTTGACGCGCTGCAAAACTTGCAATATAACCAACTTTCTTCTGCTGTATCTTTGAGCGATGACGGTTACATGCTTTTAAAAACAGTGATAAAAGGCTACAACCCTGATATTGATGATGATGTTAATTTGAACTTAAATTTAAATTACGATTTACTGGGTCTACTTGAGTCCTTGTCAATCACAGAGCGTTTTGAAAACAACCTAATTAAAGGTTTACAGAAAACCAAAGTTATACAAACCAAGGAGAAAAAATGAAAAAAACACTAATGGCAGTATTAACACTTTTTATAATAAGTGGCTGTACCCATAAAATAGAAATTAGCGCAAAAGAGCCGATCACCATTAATGTCAATTTAAAAATTGATCATGAAATAAGAGTGAAAGTAGATAAAGAACTAGATGACATATTTAGTGATGAAAGCGACGTATTTTAAGGAACTAAAATGACAAAATTAATGAGTAATAACTTAATCAAAAATATCAGCAATAATTTGATAAAAAAACTAACCTTGGCACTTTTAGTTTCAACAATGGCTTTTTCAGCTTGGGCTATCTCTCTTAGTGATGCAAAACAGCAAGGATTAGTGGGTGAAATGCCCAATGGCTATTTAGGCGTGGTTGTTAATGGTGCAGCAGCAAAAAGTTTAGTGGCTAGTATTAATGCCAAACGTAAAAGTATTTATATGAATTTGGCGCGTAAAAATAAAATCACTATGGCGCAAGTTACCGCTTTAGCAGGCAAAAAATCCTTGGCTAAAACTAAATCAGGTAATTTTATTAAAAATGCTACCGGGCAATGGGTAAAAAAATAAGAGACAAAAACAAGATTTAAGTGATTGAGTAAATTAGAGATCCCCTACAAATGTAGAATTTATTTATAAGTGCTTATACAATATGAATAAACATAGACGAAAGGTTAAATAAATCGTGCCTGATAAAGTCATTAAATTCGAATTTGAAAAACGTAATAAAAACAGTATTCGCTACAAAGAAGTACCTGAAAACGGTATGCCCCCCGTTTTAGGCTCTATTTATGTACAAAATTGGTTTGCGGGTGATAATAAAAACATTGAAGTGACGATAAAAACAAAAGACTAAGGTAAATACAATAGCGATTATGCAAGCTAAAATTCAACTAACTAAAGATGACATTAGAAAAAACAAACCAAGCCGAGATGAATACTTAAATAAGCCAAAAACTCCGCTGGTACTGGTATTAGATAATGTCACTAATAGTTACAATATAGGCGCTTTTATTCGCTTAGCTGATGCTTTTGCTATCGAAAAAATAATCATCTGTGGCGAACTAACCATTTCAGATAAAAAGTTAAAAAAAGCCTCACGAAACGAGGCTAAATGGGTTTGTCTTGAATATAGCAATAACACCACAGCAAGTTTACAAGGCTTAAAAGATAATGGCTATACTATTTTTGGTGTTGAATTATGTCATCAATCTGTTGATTATAAAGATATTACATACCCTGTAAAAACCGCATTAGTATTAGGTAATGAACGCAAAGGCGTGAGTGAAGCGGCATTAAAGTTAAGTGATCACCTGATACATATTTCTATGTTTGGCATGGGTAATTCTTTAAATGTTTCAACCGCTGGCGCGATTGTATTAGCGGAATGCACCGCTCAACTTCGTAAACAATTACCTAGTTTATAGCTACCATAAGGCACTCGCTTTTAAGTGAGTGTTTTTTGTTAATCTGTTTGATTTATCTTTAACTCAAAATAACTTTTTAGCATTTCTATAAAAATTTTCATGTGCTCCCAACGCCATTAATTCAAGAACTAAAGTGCCATTTTCAAAACTGTAACCAAGTAGCGTTAATTGTTTTGCCATGTTGAATTTATAAACTCGCATAAATGCTAAATCCCCTTTTTTTTGTTCCCCCAATAAAGGATTTAACATTAATACTTTAACTATCTTATCAAGATCTGCCTTTTGATTTTTATGTAACTTTTTTACTGATTTTTTAAAGCTTGGCGTTTGTAAAATTCTGATTTGATTAACCAAAATTATATTCCTCTAATTTCCCCGCTTCTTTTTCAGCTTTAGCTATAATAACTTTTTTCACAAATTCATAAGGTAGATCAGGATTATCTTCCATCATTTCACCAATTTTTGCCCAATGTTCGATCTGTTTTGGTGGCGTACGATTTAACGCTTTCGCCATGATGGTAGCTTTTTCAACTAAATCTTGGTTTAATCTGATACTTGCTGTCGCCATAATAATTCCCCTGTAGTTTATTTATACTATTATAGTACTTTACTACATACGTAGCAATTAGCCACAACAATTACCGTTATTCCAATTATTATTGCCGTTTTAATGTACTGTGGTGCAGACCATGATATGTGGTTTTACTTTGATTGGGGTTCAAATTCAAACTTTGGTGATGATGACGATTCAGACTGTGATGGTGATTAAAATTTACGATAACAAGCAGATCAACAGGATAATAAAAGTTGCTCGCGGTTCGATTCCATAAGAACGATAAAAATAATGATGGTACTTTAATCTAAACCTATTGTTTACGGAGTTAAATTGTTAATTTTGAGATACTAAAACGATCCGCATCGAACATAAATTCAACATAGCATTAATAACGTTAAGTATCTCAAATTACCAACAAACAGGCGTTAACTTATGCACGCCCCATAAATTTACTCTCAGCGGTATTCACTTTTACTTTATCGCCCGTTGAAACATGCTCAGGTACTTGAATAATTAACCCCGTAGACAAGGTTGCTGGTTTAGTACGCGCACTAGCACTAGCGCCCTTAATTGAAGGATCAGTTTCAGTGATCACTAAATCAACGGATGCGGGTAAACCAATACTCACTGGCACATCATCAACAATAATCAACTGTAAACCTTCAGTTTCTTCATTAATAAACTGCACTTCTTCGCTAATGCTGTCTTTATTTAAATGATAAGGGGTGTAGTCTTCATTGCTCATAAACACATATTCGTCACCATCAATATATGAAAACATTACTGGATGACGAGAAAGTTCAGCAAATTTTAACATTTCGTCTGCTTTAAACGTTTCGTCAACTTTACTGCCCGTAACCACATCGTACATACGCATACGATACAAGCTACCACCAGCTCTACCTTGTGGTACAGAACGCTGAATATCACGAACAATATAAGTGCCACCATTATATTCTATAGCCGCATTTTTTTTAATTTCACTAGCCTTTGGCATGAAAAATATTCCTTAAAATAAAGTGTGGCTGAAAAATACCATGAACTAATTTTTATGCAAGTTTTCTCGAAAATAAATTTGATAAAATAAATCTGATAACAGCGCCATAACTCAGTTTCTAAACGCTTCCGCGGTTAAGTGATGACGATTAAGTAATTTATAAAATTCAGTACGGTTACGTTGTGCTATTTTTGCTGCTTGTGAAACATTACCTGCAGTAATTTTTAACAAGGTCGCTAAGTAATCACGTTCAAATTTATCACGCGCCTGTTGAAATGACGGTAATTGTTGAGGCTTATTACGCAGTGCATTTTGTACTAACGTCACGCCAATAACAGGCTCATTAGTTAATGCCACGCTTTGTTCAACCACATTTTTTAATTGCCGAATATTACCTGGCCAGTCAGCGGTAATTAACAGCTCCATCGCTTCTTGCGAAAAACCTGTAATTTTAAGCGGTATTTGCTGACTGCATTCGGCTAAAAAATATTGGGCGAGCAAAGGAATATCTTCTCGTCTTGCCGATAATGGTGGTATTTCAAGTTCAACAACATTTAAACGATAATATAAATCTTCACGGAAAGCATTATCGGCTATCGCTTGACGTAAATTTTTATGGGTAGCCGCAATAATACGCACATTAAATTTAATAACTTGCGTACTACCAACAGGTCGCACCTCTTTTTCTTGCACGGCACGTAATAATTTCACCTGAAAACTCATTGGCATATCACCAATTTCATCTAAAAATAACGTACCACCTTCACTCGCTTGAAATAAACCGATATGTGTTTTATCAGCACCCGTAAAAGCGCCTTTACAATGACCAAATAATTCTGACTCTAATAGTTGTTCAGGAATTGCCGCACAATTAATAGCAGTAAACGGCTGTTTAGCCCGCGGACTTGCTAAGTGAATAGCTTTAGCAAGTAACTCTTTACCTGTACCGCTTTGGCTATGAATAAGTAAACTAAAATCACTTTGCGCCACTTGTTTGGTTTGCTGTAATAATAATTCCATTACCGCACTACGGCTAATAATACTTGCGCGCCAATAATTTTGCAGCGGCACTTTAGGTGCATTAGCTTGTGGTTGTAAACGAATAGCCTGTTGCACTGTTTCTAATAACTGTTGCGACTCAAAAGGCTTAGTTAAAAAGCTAAAAACCCCTTGTTTAGTAGCGTTAATTGCATCAGGAATAGTACCATGAGCTGTCATAATAATAACGGGCATACTGGGATATTGCCCACGAACATGCTCAAAAAGCGTCATGCCGTCCATACCTTCCATACGTAAATCACTGATCACTAAATTAGGGTAAAAACTTTTTAATTTACCTAATGCGGCTTTCGCACTAGGCGCAGATTCAACCTCATAGCCAGCAGCAGACAAACGAATTCCCAATAAACGTAATAAACTGGGATCGTCATCAACAATTAATATTTTTTCATTATTTGTCATATTCACTACTTATTCTGTTCATTACCTACCATGCTCACTAATAGTTTTTTCTATTTTTTTTAATTGATTAATTTGCTGTTGCAACATATTAATTTTGCTAGTTAATTGCAAAATACTTAGTTGTTGAGTCTTCATTTGTATTGTCAGTTGATGATTATATTGTTGAATAACTTGTTCATTTTTTACTAAATCTTGATATAAAAATAGTTGCGCATTGAGTTGATCTTTAAGCAAACTTATCAAAGCTAAATCATGTAAGGTTAATTGTTGAGCAAGTTCAGTGGATTGGTAACTATTAAGTAAGGTTTTAGCACTATAAACATTATGGTTGGGTGAATTAGGTAAACTACGCAATAACAATAGGTTGATTTTTGCCTCGGGTTCACCTTGCTTAATATTATTAAGTTGCTGGTTTATTTCGTCTTTAAGTTGTTCATTAGAAAGCGATTTCAACCATAAATAATATTCGCCATAACTACTCACTTTAATTGATGCTACTTGTTCTGTTGATCGGGGTATTAACTGACAAGCAGATAAATTAACTAAGCAGAGCAATAACAATAATTTTTTATAAAACAATTTATGCTACTCCTTTGGTTTTCTTTAAGTCAGGCTGTTTATAAGCCCTCGACTGCTGATAAGCTCTAGGCAGTAACAAGGTGAATTTACTGCCCGTCACCAAACTCGTTCTGCTTTCTAATATAACGTCGCCGTTTAAACGCATCAGTAATTCTTTTACTATGGTTAAACCTAGACCACTGCCCTTTATTTGACTACTTTGCGCAGGTGTTCCTTGATAAAACGCAGTAAATATTTTTTCTTGCTGTTCATCTGCTATACCAATACCCTGATCGCTTATCGACAATACTAATTCACTACCATTAACAACCGCATCAATACAGATCTCCCCCTGATACGGAGAAAATTTAATCGCATTAGACAATAAATTATCCAACACAACCTGCAATTGTTTTGCATTACTATAAAGATAACTCGCGGCAATATTTTGCTTAACAATAAGTTTTTTATGTTTAATATCTAATATACGGGCATTAATAACATTACGTAATAGTGGCACTAAGGCTAATTTTTCACTGTCTTGTAAACTCGTTGAATCTAAAACAATATTAAAATCGAGTAAGTCTTCAATCAATAATTGTAAGCGTTCAACATTACTGGCAATTATATTGCTCACTTCTTGCTGTTGTTTAGTTAACTTGCCAACACTACTATCGTTCAATAGTTCAATACCCACTTTAATTGCCGCTAAGGGTGTTTTTAATTCATGGGAAATATGACGAATAAAACTCGACTTTTGTAGTTCTAACGCATGCAAGCGCGTGCGCATTACTTCTAATGCATCAGCTATTTCAACAACTTCAACCGATCCTTGAATCATAATTTTTTGTTCAAAATCACCGCGTTCTAATCGTTGTATTTGTTCAATAAGCGCTTTAAGCGGCTTGGTGATCAATAAAACAAATAAACCTGCAATAATGATAATAACGGGAATGATCACTAAACTCTGCATCATCATGCTACTAACATTATCAGCTTTATTTTTTAATTTTTCAGCTTGCGAACTAATCACTTCATTAGTACGAAAATTTATTTTTTGACTAATTTTAACTAATTGTTTAAATTTAAATTGTAATTTTTTTAAAGAATATGGTGCGGAATTTGGTTGAATAAATTGATCAATATTATTACTTAGCTGTAGAAATTTTTGACTCAACCGTTGTAGTTTATTATCAGCAGAATTACCCAAATTATGGCTAATACTCTGGTTTAGTAATGTTTTTTGTTGTAAATAGCTTTGTAACAATTCTTCATCGTTAAGTACCAAATATTGACTAGCATAACGCTCCATTTTGGTCATAGTTTCGCTTACTTCACGGTTCGACTTTATTAAACTAGCAACATTAAAAATAGCATTAGCGCCTTGCTGCGACAATTGATTAACCTGCACAGCACTATAAAGTAAAGCCAGTACTAGAGGTAAAGCAACCAAGGTAAAACCAAGCAAGGTCAAGTTTTTGATTGATAGCGTTTTGAGCTTAAAAGCCTCGGGGAATGAAAAGCTCAATAAAAAATCAAACTGCTTAATTAAAAAACGCACGTAGATTTATTTCCTGCATTAAAAGGCAAATAGGTGATCATGCCTAACGTGTAACCTTTGTAAGTTATTTCACAACAAAATACAAGAGCGTCTCCATTAAGAGACACCTAAAAATACCACTAACAATAAACATAA
The DNA here is from genome assembly GCA_016765535.1 of Alteromonadaceae bacterium. Classification (GTDB taxonomy): domain Bacteria; phylum Pseudomonadota; class Gammaproteobacteria; order Enterobacterales; family Alteromonadaceae. The sequence continues at coordinate 24,031 of JAESPQ010000052.1, forward strand.
CAAATTGATTTATAATATAAATATAAAAACCACAACAAAAAAAACCACCCATAAAAATTCCAACACAATAAAAACGTCTCCATTTGGCAACACAAAAAAGAATAAAACAGTAAAAGACAACTAAAAAAATATTTTTGATCAACTAAAACAACCAATTAAAAACATGGCATTAGTTCTGCAATAGCTTATTAAGCACATCTCCAAAACCATTTTAATCATACTAATAATTAGTAAGGAAAATCCATGAATAATATTAGCTTAATGAAAACAACGATCTTAGTTTTAATAATCACCTCTGCTTCATTTTTTGTTAGCGCCGAAAATACTCGTCAGTCAGCCAACATAATAAAAAAAGAAGCTAAAAAAATAGCAAGTGTACCATTAACTTATGGTGCAAAAGGCGAGGTATCTTTTTCAATGCTTATTGAAAAATTTGACAGTAATAAAGATGGTGTACTTAACCAATCTGAAGTGGCAGCGAGTAAAAGCGAACTACTTAATAGTGTATTTAAAGAAATGGATAAAAATAATGACTTGGCAATAAACGAAGTAGAATTTAACCATTTCCAACATAAAACCAGTAAAGAAAATAGTTAAAAAAGCAAGTAACGTAAAAACAAAACTGACTATAAACGTCTCCCTTTTAGCCGATTGTCTCCCAACCTGCAATCGGCATTTTTTATACTCTCATTCACACGCTTTTAATACCTAACTTATTTATGCAGATGACTTTTAATCACTGCTAATAACTGTTCGCCATTCGGGCGTTTTTTATAATCACTTGAACTATAAAACCACACTAGCTTGCCACCTTTATCAACCAAATAAACAGCTGGATGAGGTAAATTATTGGCACGAGCAACGCCATACTGGCGAATTACATTGGCTTTAGGGTCAGACAAAAAGATAAACTGCTGGGAAAAACGCCTTTGAGTATTTTGCATTGACATTTTTTTATCAGGCGTGATCGCTACAACTTGCACACCAAGCGCTTCAATTTGCGGTAACACGGCGGCAATAGTACCAAGTTGGTCAATACAATAAGGGCACCAATCACCACGATAAAAAATAATGGCTACTGCTTTATCTTGATATAAATCGATTAATGATACTTGCTTACCCTCAGCATCGGGTAGCGTAAATGCAGGCACAATCTCACCTAACGGTAATTTTTTAAACGTAGCATTTAAATCACTATAGTTACCTTGTTCTAGTTTTGCCTGTTCTGCTGGCGCAATAACTTTAGCTGCACAACCGCTCAATACGGTAAATAGTAATGCTATAGCTATAAATTTTATTTTATTGAAAAAATTAATGGTGGCTACGCTTGCTAATGTAATTCTCCAACGCGACATAGTTCTTTCCTTTATTGGTTGCTTTAAAATTATAATTTATTGATTTTTACTATTGGTTAAGACCTTAACTACAGACAATAACTTTCATTTTAAAATTACCTTTAAAAAATAACTAGACGACCGGTCTAATCTATATTATTATAGCCTCATGAAAAAAATAGCACAAAGCAAACAAACACCCGCTAAACAACATATTCTTGATGTGGGCTACCAACTTATTGCCGCTAAAGGCTTTACCAGTGTTGGCTTAGCCGAAATATTAAAGACCGCAGCAGTTCCTAAAGGCTCTTTCTATCATTATTTCAAATCAAAAGAACAATTTGGCGAAGCATTAATTGCTGATTATTTTGAAAATTACCAGCAACAATTAGAAACCTTGTTTATTGCTAATGGTGACAACGGCTATCAACGACTCATGCGTTATTGGCATGGCTGGTTAAGTACACAAAGCGATATTTGTAATATGCAAAAATGCTTAGTGGTTAAGTTAAGTGCCGAAGTTGCTGACTTATCAGAACCTATGCGTTTAGCATTATTAACAGGGGCAAAGCAAATTATCGCTAAACTTGCCGATATTATAGAGCAAGGAATAAACGATAAATCGATTACCACTCAATCGGCAAGCAATACCGCACAAATGCTCTACCATTTATGGTTAGGCGCAAGCTTAATGAGCAAATTGCAACAAAACGATGATGCTTTACAAAAAGCATTACAAACAACCGAGCAACAATTACTAAAGAACTAACATTCAATTAATCTGCTATTTTTAGTAGATAATTATAAACACACAACGAATAGACGACCAGTCTAATATAGAGCGAATAATATGAATAACTTTGAATTATATAACCCTACTCGACTTTGCTTTGGTAAAGGACAAATAGCTAATTTAAATACCTTAGTACCCGCTGACGCCAAAGTACTTATTTTATTTGGTGGTGGCAGCATTAAACGAAATGGCACTTTAGATGAAGTGACTACAGCACTAGGCAACAGAGAAATTAGCTACTTTGATGGTATTGAACCTAATCCTAGTTACGAAACGATGATGAATGCCGTCAAAAAAATAAAAGATGAAAACATTACCTTTTTACTCGCTGTTGGTGGCGGTTCGGTTATTGACGGTACTAAATTTGTTGCTGCCGCAGCCAAGTTTGATGGAGAACCTTGGGACATTTTATTGAAAATGGGTGCAAATATTAATGCTGCTTTACCTTTTGGCACTGTATTAACACTACCCGCAACAGGATCAGAAATGAATAGCGGCAGTGTTATTACTAAAAAAGATGAAAATGCAAAATTATTTTTTGGTAACCCATTAGTATACCCACTGTTTTCAATTTTAGATCCCACTAAAACCTATTCTTTACCCGAAAAACAAATAGCCAACGGCGTTGTTGATGCTTTTATTCACACTATTGAACAATACTTAACCTACCCAGTTAATGCTGCCGTACAAGACAGATTTGCCGAAGGGTTATTATTAACGTTAATTGAACAAGGACCACGCGCTTTAATTGAAAAAGAAAATTATGATGTTCGAGCTAACATTATGTTTACCGCAACAATGGCGCTTAATGGCCTAATTGGTGTGGGCGTGCCACAAGATTGGTCTACCCACATGATCGGCCATGAACTGACCGCATTACATGGTATTGATCATGCGCAAACACTTGCCATTATTCTTCCTAGCGTATTACGCGAAAAAGAAACACAAAAGCGTGACAAGTTGGCGCAATATGCTGAACGAGTTTGGGGGATTATTGAGGGTGACAACGCCACTAAAGCAGCACAGGCAATTACTAAAACCGAAGAGTTTTTTCATACTATGGGCATTAAAACACAACTTGCTGATTATGATCTTGGTAAAGATGATATTGCACAAATCATTAAACAATTAGCCGCCCATGGGCGTACCACTTTAGGTGAACATCAAGATATTGATTTAGCCACTAGCGAACGTATTTTACAGAGAAGTTTATAAGGAAACACCAAAATGACAAAATCGACGACACCAGCAGAGACACAACAAATGAATAGACAATGGCAGCTTGCCTCAAGACCAAATGGTTTACCCACAGACGATAATTTTATATTTAAAACAGTAGCTAAACCTATACCTAAAGCTGGTGAAATATTATTACGCACGGTGTATATGTCACTAGACCCTTATATGCGTGGCCGTATGAATGACGCCGAATCTTATGCTGAACCAGTAGCGATTAATGAAGTAATGGTAGCGGGAGCCGTTTGCCAAGTTGAAAAAAGCAATAACGAAAATTACCGAGTAGGTGATTGGGTGGTTGCATTTAGCGGCTGGCAAGACTATGCAATTTCTGATGGAGTTGATTTATTAAAAATTCCCGCACAATTACCGAGTTTTTCTTATGCTTTAGGTGTGTTGGGTATGCCCGGGCTAACTGCCTACATGGGCTTACTCGATATTGGCCAACCTAAAGCAGGAGAAACCTTAGTAGTTGCGGCAGCCACAGGTGCGGTGGGTAGTTTAGTTGGTCAAATAGGTAAAATTAAAGGCTGTAAAGTGATTGGTATTGCGGGTGGCAAAGAAAAATGCCAATACGCTATCAATGAACTAGGCTTTGATGACTGTATTGATCATAAAGCCAGTGATTTTACCCAGCGTTTAACCGCTGCTTGCGATAAGGGTATTGATATTTATTTTGAAAATGTCGGCGGTAAAGTATTTGATGCGGTAATGCCATTATTAAACAGCTGTGCCCGCATTCCTTTGTGTGGATTAATCTCACAATACAATGCCACTGAACTGCCAGAGGGGCCTGATCGTTTATCCTTATTAATGGGTACTTTGCTCATTAAGCGTGTAAAAATGCAAGGATTTATCGTATTTGACGACTATGGTCATCGCTATAACGAGTTTGCAGAGCAGATGAGTGCTTGGTTAATGGCAGGAAAAATCAAATATAAAGAAGACATGATTGCAGGTTTAGAAAATGCCCCACAAGCTTTTATTGGTTTATTGCAAGGTAAAAACTTTGGCAAAGTTGTGGTACGTGTAGCAGATGACAATAGTAAATAGATCCTGAAATAAGTTCGGGATGACGAACTTTATTTAATTACCAAATTAAATTTTAACATTATGAAATATTATAACTAACAGATAGGAAACAAAATGAAAATATTATTAGTATTAACATCACACGACAAACTCGGTGACACAGACATGAAAACGGGTTTTTGGTTAGAAGAATTTGCCGCGCCTTATTACGAGTTTAAAGATGCTGGGGCAACCATCACCTTAGCTTCACCTAAAGGCGGGCAACCACCATTAGATCCTAAAAGTGACGAAGCTGATTTTCAAACCGATGCCACTCGTCGTTTTGAACAAGACCCAGAAGCACAACAAGCACTTGCTAATACAACAAAGCTAGCTGATATTAACGGTGACGATTATGATGCTGTATTTTATCCTGGTGGCCATGGTCCTTTATGGGATTTAGCCGAAGATAAAAATTCTATTGCACTCATTGAAAATCAATATAAAGCAGGTAAACCTGTTGGTTTGGTGTGTCATGCCGTTGCTGCATTACAGAAAACTAAAGACGAAACAGGTAATGCTTTAGTTAACAATAAACGGGTAACAGGTTTTAGCAATAGTGAAGAAGACGCCGTACAATTAACCAATATAGTGCCATTTTTAGTGGAAGATGATTTAAAAGCACAAGGGGCTAACTATCAAAAAGGTGACGATTGGACAAGTTACATTGAAGTAGATGGCAATTTGATCACAGGACAAAATCCTGCCTCATCAGCCGCCGTTGCTCAGGCCATGTTAGTACAGCTTAAATAAACATAAATCACAATTAACTAGATACCCAAACCACCTAAAGATTCAGGATCCAGCTAGAATTAAGAAACACTTTAGGTAAGATATAAAATGTGGACATAAATAATGATTTTTCATGTCCATGCAGATAACTCAGGTATTTATTGTAGTATTGTCATGCTGATACTGAAACAAGTTCAGCATGACTTTTTCAGCATCAGCAAATTAAAAATGTACAATAGCACCCGCAAATGCACCAGAGAATTCTAAATTAGTATACAAATTATCAATATTATCTAATTCTAATTTCACGTCGCGATAGCCAAGTGTTAAGTTCACATCAACCGCTAAGTTGTCCACTAACTCATAACTAATACCCGCTTGATAATCATATAATGTCTGTCCTTTAAATGATAAAAAATTACCATTGGCAAAAACATTGAAGTCTGTTGTTGGTATACCAAAAATAAATGCCGCATAAAACATTGGAACATAAGAAGAAGCACGTAACGTCGCATTAGAGCTTACCGGTGGTGTGGTTGCGGTGGTTGCATCAACAGCAATTTTAACATCAATCTTACGTGCAGTTAACCCAAAATCAAAGGTTAACAAATCATTATCAAACACTTCATAGTAGGCGGTATAATCAATATAACGGGTATTAAATACCGTATTAGCACTTGATGGTGGAAAAGTTGTACCCGCAAAATTAAAATCTGTGCTTAACGTGGTAGCACCTTTAGTGTCTAACGTAGTTGACGATATTTTTAAGTTAGGTAAAAAAGGTAATGGATGTTCAAGTGCAATAAAAAAGCTACCTTGCTGTTTATTTGCTAGGTTAAAATCAATTTGTTGATCTCTTTCCCCAAATAGACCTGTCGCGTTGCTATCCCAAACTTGCCCCCCCAAATACAAGCCGATAGCATCAGCATGGGCTACATTCATCATGGCGGTAGAGGTAACAACTGTTATTGCAACAGCGGTTAATGTTTTTTTAATCGGTCGTGCTAGCTTTTGAAATTGAATACGTTGAAATTGAGTGCGCATAAAAATTTTATCCTTTACTAAGTAATTCATTTAAATCAATAATGCCCGCATTCGCGCGCGAAATATAATTAGCCATAACCAATGAATGATTGGCAACAAAGCCAAAACCACTACCATTTAATATCATCGGACTCCATACGGTTTGTTGGCTAGACTCTAATTCTTTAATTATTTGTTGTAAGCTCACTTTGGCGTTTTTCTTAGCAAGCACACCATCAAAATCAATTTCTATTGCTTTTAATAAATGCAACAACGCCCATGCTGCACCACGCGCTTCATAAAATTCATCGTCTATTTTCCACCAACTTGTTTTTAACATCACATGTGAGGCAGTTGCAGTAGATTGCTGAGCACCACTATCACCCGCTAAATCAGTATTGCTTTGATCATGACCAACGCTAGCACTTAAACGCTGAGAATAACTGCCCAAGCGTTTTTCAACTTGTTGTAACCATGCACGTAAATTGTCAGCGCGGGTATAAAATTGTGCTTTTTGACTTTTAGGATCTGTCAACTCTTTACGATATTGATACAGCGCTTGTACGCCTTTTTTATATTCACTTTCAGCGCTAGGAAACGCCCAACGTGTACTGTCAATATTAAAACGTGGTTGTGCTTCTTTTAACTGTTGATTGACCAAAGACTGTGATTGCGAACGACTAAAACCTTGCCGCATAGCAAGCGCCATATCACGTACCATTTCTAATACGCCAAATTCCCATGCAGGAATATCATCTAAAAAGGCTCCTGGCGGCATAGCATCGTTAGATAAATAACCACCGGGCTTATTCCATAATTTTTCAGTCACACGAATTAACGCAGTGGTGGTAGTGTAACCAATAACGGGAGCTACACCATCAGCTTTGGCATCAGCCGTCACCATCGCTTTAATGTTCATTCTGTCTGGCTCAAAACTCCAATAAACACCTAAAAAATAAAAACTAAGAACCACTATCGCAATGATTATAGATACTGATTTTATTGAAAATTTAATGCTCATTTTTCTTCCTACTGATGAGAGTGTTTCACTTTATTAAAAATATTATTTATTAATGCGTTTTCTTTTAATACTAAATACAGGCATCTTAACGATTACATTTTTATGATTAGCAAAATGAAAATTTAGCTCAGTCATTTGACCATCTTTAAGACCATTTTTTAAACCGAATATCATTAAATGTAAACCGTAAGGTTGTAACAAAACCTTAGCATTGGCTTTAATGCTTATTGCGTCAAGTCGCTCCATTTTCATCATGCCATTTTTCATAGTATGAGCATGAATTTCGATACGAGGGCTAAAATCACTACTAATTGAGATTAATTTTATTGTTTTATCGCTATGATTAATTAACGTCATATAAGCTGATGAAACGTGGTTACCGGGCAAGGTTTCACGGATATAGGCATTTTTTATCGCTATGTATTGCTTGGCTATTGCTTGTCCATTGATTTTCTGAGCATTAATTTTCTGAGCATCGCTGTTGGCACTGAAAAATGACAAAAACAGCAGTAAAACACTCGCAATATTTTTATTATTACTGTTCATTTAAATTTATACACCTGTACATCCGTTTAAAAATCATCATAATAATAGCAATTCAACAACATTATTCCTAATGAAAGCAGAGAAAATGAGTAACTTAATTTTAACAGCTGAACAAAATGGTCTATTCACCATAACATTAAATCGCTTTGATAAAAAAAATGCTTTAAATGATGCTATGTATCAACAACTTTGCCAACACTTTGAATATGCTGCTTTTACTGACAACATTCATTGTGTCTTGATCCAAGGCGATGAAAATTGCTTTTGTGCAGGTAACGACCTTGACGATTTTATTAAAGCAGACGAAAATTCAGATCTGGCTGCCTTTAAATTCATCAAAATATTAGGAACGTTTAATAAGCCTCTTGTAGCCGCTGTAGCGGGTGCTGCAGTAGGTATTGGCACAACTATGTTGTTACATTGCGATATGGTCTTTGCTGCCACAAACAGTAAATTTAAACTACCTTTTACTCAATTAGGATTATGCCCTGAGGCTGCATCAAGTTATTTATTACCTTTACGCATTGGTGCCAACCGCGCTTTTGAATTAATGATATTAGGCGATACTTTTTCAGCTGAACAAGCTTTTACTTATGGTTTAGTAAATAAAGTTTGTTCGCCTGAAGAGCTGCTTGCTAGCGCACAACAAAGTGCCATCCGCATTGCTCAACTACCTAGTGATGCAGTAATAACAGGACGAAGATTAATTCGTCAAGCAAGCCAAGCACAAATAGCACAAGTGATGAATGATGAAGCAAACGAATTTTTCCGTTTAGTTAAGGGTAAAGAATGCAAAAATATTATTGCAAAATTTTTTAAACGATAAAAAATAAGCAAGCAAACAATCCCTCACAAACACAACCGTTTTAATAATATATTTACAAATAATTCATCAAAGCCATTGACATAATATGTCGATGGCTTTATTTTATGGTCTCATTTATTAAAAATACAGTGCTAACTATAAAAATAATAACTATTTGTCGAGACAACCTACAACTCAAACTGAACTTATAGATATAAATATAAAAAATAGTTGCTACTACATATGGAGATCACCGTAATGACACTTTCAGCAAACCCGATACAAGCTTGTATCGACACACTCGTATCGCCTGCTACTGCCTTTGCCACTATCAAAGAAAAAAAATCTTGGTCGTGGTTGCCATTTATTTTAGTGGTTGGCGCAACATTTTCACTATTTATGTATTTTTACCAAACAGTTGATTTTAATTGGATGATCGAACAAATGGCTGATGGTATGGCCGCTAGTGGTAAAAGTGAAGAGCAAGCAAAAGCATTTCAAGACAATATGACCCACAGCATGATGCAATGGAGTACCATTATCGGCGGTACTGTTGGCATAATAGTGATTAATTTACTGATGGCACTTTATTATTATTTAGCCACAAAAGTTGCTGCAAAAAATGATTATAAATTTACCGATTGGTACGGTTTTACTTGGTGGGTTTCATTACCAATTGTAGTTTCGGCCTTACTTTCTGCCTTGGTAATATTTTTTGCTGACAATGGTCAGATTTCACTGCACGATTTGCAACCCACTAGCTTAAATGGCTTACTATTCGGTCTTGATCAATCGAGCCATTGGTTTGCTTTTTTAGAAGGTATTAACCTTTTTAGTTTTTGGACGTTAGCAATTGCCACCATCGGCTTAAAAGCATGGTTAAACATAACCACTAATAAAGCCCTTTCGATTAGTGCTACCCCCTTTATAGTTATTTATGGCAGTTGGGCGCTTTATATCGCCTTTTTAGCCTAAATTAAATTTATACACTAAGGAATTCTTTAAGGTGTTAATTCTATGAAAAAAACATTAATTATTATTGCGGTGATCATAAGCCTTGTTGCTTTAGCCTATTTTAAAAAAACAGGACAATCACACGCAATAGAAGTTAAAGTGCAGCAAATAAAGGCTGAGAAGATCAAACGCTCTATTTTAGCTTCAGGTACCTTAGTGTATGTACAGCAAGTACAATTACGCTCAGAAGTTATTGGCCAAGTAAACGAATTATTAATAGCTGAAGGCGATAAAGTACATAAAGGGCAAATATTAATGCGTTTAGATCCCCGTACTTTTAAAGCGGATGTAAAACAACAACAAGCGTTTGTGCGCTTGCAAAGTATTGCTATTGAACGTCAAGAAAAGCAACTTGAAAACTTAAAATCACAATGGCAACGTAAGCGCGATTTATATCAACGAAAAATTTTAGATCAAGACGCTTTCGAATCGATTGAAAATCAATATGCACTCGCCAAAATAGATTTACGCTCACGCCAAGAATCTTTACTACAAGCACAAGCAACATTAGACAAAGCGAAGGAGCGTTTAGATAAAACAGTATTTCGCTCTCCTATTGACGGCATAGCCACTTCAGTTGATATAAAGCAAGGCGAAACAGCTATTAGCGGTACTACTAATATTTCAGGCTCTAACTTAATCACCCTTGCCGACCCTTCGTCTATTTTAATTGAAGTACAAGTAGATGAAGCCGATATTGCTGATATTCGAGTAAATCAACAAGCCGATATTTTTGCAGTAGCCTTTCCTGATGAAGCATTAAAAGGCACAGTACAAAGCATCGCAACCACCGCTAAACGCGCCCAAGGTCGCCAAGGATTAAGTTTTAAAGTTAAAATATTACTTGCTGATAATAACAGTATTGCGGTACGTCCAGGCATGAGTTGTCGCGCCGAAATATATACCAAGAGCAAAGACAAAGCATTAGCCGTACCAAGTGAAGCAGTAATTTTCGCTAAAAATGAGAATAGCAAAAAAGACTTAAATTCAAACGATAAAAAAAATAACGATCATGTTTTTATTATGATTAATAATAAAGCTGTTAAGCGTAATGTTCAGTTAGGTATATCTAATGATCGATTACAAGAAATTATCTTAGGTGTAAAAGCAGGTGATAAAGTGATTATTGGTCCTGCCAGAGCGTTAACTAAACTCAAAAATGGTCAAGCAGTTAAAGTGAGTAAAAAAGAGATTTAGTAATGACTACAGCACACAAAACTAGCTCAATAGCTGCAAAGCCAATTATTGAGCTTAATAACATTGCCAAGCGCTATCAAATGGGTGGCGAAGAGTTTTATGCACTTAATGATTTTAGCCTTAATATTCAATTAAATGATTATCTTGCTATCATTGGTCCTTCCGGTTCGGGCAAATCAACGCTAATGAATATTTTAGGCTGCCTAGATTATCCCACCACGGGCGAATATTATTTACGCGAAAATGATATTGCTCATTTAGACGAGTCAGCGCTAGCTCGTATTCGAAATTTAGAAATAGGTTTTATTTTTCAAAGTTTTAATTTATTACCTCGCGCAAGTGCTTTGCAAAATGTTATGCAGCCTTTAATTTATCGTGGCATGCATTTAAAAGAACGCAAAAAAAAAGCCACCACAGCCCTGACGCGTGTTGGCTTGCAAAGTCGTTTAAATCATTTACCTAATCAACTTTCTGGCGGACAAAGACAACGTGTTGCCATTGCTAGAGCATTAGTAACCGAACCTGCCATCTTATTAGCTGATGAACCTACAGGTAATTTAGACTCCACCACAACGGCTGAGATCATGGTATTGTTTGATCAACTCCATCATGATGGTCAAACAGTCATTATTGTCACCCATGAACAAGACATTGCCAACCGTTGTCATCGTGTTATACGTTTAAAAGATGGTCGTTTAGTCGCTGATACTGTTAACGATAGCAATAACAACCGAAAAATCAAGGATACTTATGTCTAGCGTCGCGTTTAAAATAATAGAAAGTACCCGTAGCGCTGCTCAATCTGTTTTTGCCCATCGTTTTCGTAGTTTTTTAACCACCTTAGGCATCATTATTGGTGTTGCCTCTGTTATCGCCGTGGTGTCAGTAGTACAAGGATTAAGTAGTAGTATTACGGCCCAATTTGATGGTATGGGAACCAATGTTGTCACCATTAACGCATTTACCCCATTAAAAGAGCGCTTACAAGGCAAAAACTCAAAATTAACTTATCGGGATTTTTTAGAAATAAAGTATAAAGTTAAAGGTATTAGCCATATAACTCCAACCGTTGCCGCGACAGGCCCTAATGGAGTAGTGCAATACAAGGGCGAATCTGCGGTAACTCGCGTGATCGGTACAGGATCAAGCTATCAAGCACTTTATGGTGTATTTCCTGAGCAAGGACGATTTTTTAATTTAAGTGATGATAAAAGCCGTCGTCGTGTCGCCGTATTGGGCAACTCTATTATTGATAAACTAGAGTTAAAAGGCGAGGTGGTCGGTCAATATATTATGATCGGTGGAGAATGGTTCAAGGTGATAGGTGTGTTAGAAAAACGAGGTAAATTGTTTGGTTTTGATCAAGATGATTTTGTCTTGTTACCCTACACCACGACCCAAGCACTACTTGGTGGAGCTGAAGAACCTAGCATCAGTATTTCTCTACAAGTTAATGATGCCGCTGAACTTGAGGGTATTAAACAACATATTAAAAATTTATTACGCCGTCATCATAATTTATCAAAAGATCATGGTGATGATTTTAAAATAAACACCGCAGAACAAATGTTAGAAACTGTGGAAAAAATAACTTCAAATACCACTATGGTACTCAGTGGCGTTGTTGGTATTTCATTATTAGTGGGCGGTATTGGTATTATGAATATCATGCTGGTATCAGTTACTGAACGTACTCGTGAAATTGGTATTCAAAAAGCTTTAGGCGCAACCCGTGTCGATATTTTATTACAGTTTTTAATTGAAGCCGTTTTCTTATGTTTACTAGGTGGTTTAGTCGGATTAGGTTTAGGGTACGGCGCAGGCGCTTTAGTGAGTAGTTTAATCAATTTACCTGCCGCACAAGTACCATTATGGGCAGTGGTATTGTCGTTTGGCTTTAGTGCGGGTGTTGGTTTGATTTTTGGTATTATTCCTGCAGCCAAAGCCGCTAATTTAGACCCTATTGATGCGCTGCGTTATGAATAATAGTTCAGCTTTAACGGCTAACAGCGCGCTAATTTAAAATGAGTTTCTTGATTTGAATATCGTTTACCCGTTTCTTTACAAGGCAACATAAAGCGAATTGAATACCGAAATTTATTACCGCTAATAGTAGGGTAGTAATTTTTGGATTTATCAACTCGAATACGTAATAACAGTACGCCTTCGCCACTATCTTGATAAAAACCACTGTCGGTAACAATATTTTCAAAAGTGGCGCGTAGACGTAAAAACTTAAGTATTAAACATAAACTTTTTTCTACCGTTGATAATAACTCTAACCAATGCTTAATTTCTTTTTGAGTAATTTCTTCTGGTAAATTTAACCAATAACTTAATTGGGGCAAATCAAATAAACAGCTACCGCCTTGAATAGCAAAACGTTGTTTTATACAGGCAAGTAATTTGTCCTCTTTTAATTGCCACCAAGTTTGTTGATTAGGTTTTAACAACGCTAACAATTCAATAGCCAGTGCTAAATTTTGTTGTACGGTGTCGTTATCTACGTCAGGCGATTTTGACCATAAAATGAGATTTTGTTCGAGGCGTTCTAATTCTTTGATCAAGTCCCCACGAATATCATTACGCTCTAAGGTATCAACTATAGTAAATAAAGCCGTAAAAAAAACTTGATGGTTAAGGGTTATATCTTGCGTCGCACAATGACGCACTTGTTTAAAGAGTTGCTCTAGCTTAAGAAAATTACGAATAGTTTCATTGAGCGGATGCTCATATAAAATAGTAGTCATTTCAAGCCAGATTATTGAGGTAGTGAATGTCGATCTTTTAATACTACCGATAGAGTTTTGAAAAGGCTATCTTTTAATGAAAAATTTAACAATTAATTACTTTATTAACTAAATAACTAACCGTAGTGCTTGCTTAACTGCAAATAGTATTGATGTAAGTATTCAATTTGGCTTTGAAGATTGGCTGTATCGGCAACGGTATTATCAATAACATCATCCGCAGCCGCTAAGCGTTGTTGGCGAGAAATTTGGCTATTAAGTATATTTTGCACTTGCGCTTGATTATTATTATCTCGCGCCATGGTGCGACTAAGTTGTTGTTGCTCGGTAACATCAACAACCAAGGTACGATTTACATATTGCGTTAACTTATTCTCAATAAGTAATGGTGCCACCAATAAACAATACGCACTTTTTGTCGCTTGTAATTGTTTTAACAGTTCAATACGGATCAACGGGTGTAATAAGTTATCTAGCCATTGTTTAGCTTGTGGGTCTGAAAAAATTTTACTACGTAATTTAGCGCGATCTAAACTGCCATCATTTAATAAGTGATCATCACCAAAATACTCCGCAATTTTTATTAACGCGGTCGTCTTAGGTTCAACAACTTGACGAGCTACAATATCAGCGTCAATTAATTCAACCCCTAACGTTGCAAATATATTTGCAACAGTGGTTTTTCCTGAGCCAATACCACCCGTTAAGCCAACAATAAATTTAGACATAATAAAAATCAATCGTTACAGTAAGTTTAAATACCAAGCCCAAATACTATCGCCCCACAATAGCGTTAACCAACCCGCTACCGCAAGATAAGGCCCAAAGGGAATAGCCTGTTCGCGTTGATGATTTTTAAATACCATTAAGCTAATACCGACCACAGCGCCAACAACCGAGGCCATTAAAATTAAAATAGCTAACAATTTCCAGCCAGCCCAAGCACCTAAAAGTGCTAATAATTTAAAATCACCAAAGCCCATGCCTTCTTTGCCCGTTAATAATTTAAATAGCCAAAACACGCTATATAAACTTAAATAACCCACTACCGCACCTATAACCGCTTCATTTAATGGCACAATTAAACCATTAATATTAATCAATAAGCCTAACCATAAAAAGGGCAAGGTAATTTGATCAGGCAATAACATGTGATCATAGTCAATTAACGTTAAACAAATAAGCGCATAGCTAAGTAATAACACCCAAAAGGTTGTTATAGTGACACCAAAATGCTGCGCCACTAAAAAGCCAACAAAAGCGGTAAGCGCTTCAACTAACGGATAACGAATTGAAATAGCATTTTTACACTGGCTACATTTAGCACGTAAAAAAAACCAGCTAATAACGGGGATATTTTCATAAAAACGAATTTTATGTCCACAATTAGGGCAAGTTGAATCAGGTTTAGAAAGGGTTAAAACCGGCGCTTGTATCTGGTCTTGTTGTTGAGTGTTGCTATCTACGCCTAAACTGGTATCTTTTAATTCATCTGCTAAAAACTCACGACAATCTCGTCGCCAACCTTGCTCCATAATTACAGGTAAACGATAAATCACAACATTTAAAAAACTACCAATAAGTAGAGAAAACACGACTACAAAGCTATAGAAAAAAGCAGAACTAGCGTAAAAATTTTCAATAAGGGGTGAAAGAAGATCAATCAATGTAAATACAACCTAGTATGTTTATATTTTGGGAAATGAATGTTTCCCTATTTTTGTTTGTGTCTTTTATCGCGTGGGCATTTCGTACCTCATGCACCACCCTACTTACTAATACCATGTAACGTAAGCACAATTTTCACAAAATCCGGGGATAAATCCCCTCCTACAAGTATCGTAGGGTGGGCACTTTGCCCACCAGTTTTATTATTGACTATTTAAACAATTTTACCAATTTGGAATATAGGTAAATACATCGCAATAATTAACCCACCAATAACCACACCCAGTACAGCCATCATCATCGGTTCTAGTAATGCGGTTAAACCATCAACAGCATCATCCACTTGTTGTTCGTATACGTTAGCTACTTTAGAAAGCATGTCATCTACCGCTCCAGACTCCTCACCAATAGCAACCATTTGAATAACCATATCAGGAAATATCTGACAATTACGCATCGCTAGGTTCATTTGCATGCCCGAAGACACCTCTGATTTTACTTCAAGTATTGCTTCTCGGTACACCGCATTACCCGAAGCACCTGCAGCAGAGTCAAGCGCATCTATTAAGGGGACACCTGCTGCAAAAGTGGTCGACAATGTTCGCGCATAACGAGCCACAGCGGCTTTATCTAATAAGGCACCAATAACAGGTATGCGTAAAACAGCACGATCAACCTTATCTCTAAACTTCAAACTGTTACGATGAGCGCGTTTAAATAGCCAAATACCAGCAAAAATCCCCGCTAAGCCTAAATACCAATAAGCTTGCATAAACTCTGAAATACGGATAACGAGTTGTGTAAAGGCGGGTAATTCAGCACCAAAGCTTGCAAAAATCTCTTGAAATACAGGTACCACAAAAATCAATAAAACCGAGGTAACAATTAAAGCAATAACTAAAACGGCAATGGGATAGGTCATCGCTTTTTTAATTTTTGACTTTAACGCTTCTCCCTTTTCTTTATAGGTAGCAATACGATCATATATTGTTTCTAAAGAACCTGATTGCTCACCAGAGCTGACCAAATCACAATACAAATCATCAAAATATAAAGGATGATCACGTAAACAGTCAGACAAAGGAATACCTGACTTTAACCGATTGCCAATTTCAGATAACAGCTTGCGCATATTACCATTATCGTGACCATTACCGATCATTTCAACCGTTTGTACTAAAGGCACGCCAGCCCCTAGCATAGTTGATATTTGACGAGTGATCACCGCAATATCCATAGGGGTTATTTTTTTATCATTACTCATACCAAATAAGGGCTTAGGTTTTCTTTTAACCTTACTTGGCGTAATACCCTGCTTGCGTAATTGCGCTTTCAAGGCAAGGGCTGTTGATGCAGAAAGTTCACCGCCAACCTTTTTACCTTTGCGGTTTACTCCTTTCCAAATAAAAACGTCAAGAGCTTTGGGTTTAGGGATTTTTTTCGCGCTAGCAACTGCCATAATGTTTTACCTAAATTTTTGCTGAATTTTTGCTGAATTTTTTTATTTTAATTATATTTATTTGTGTTTTTTAACAATCAATAAATAACAATCACAAAACGGTTATCAACACTAACTACTGGTTACACGATTCACTTCTTCTAAAGAAGTCATACCCGACATTGCTTTTTTTAACCCAGATTGCCGTAAATTGTTATAACCTTCTTTTTGACATTGTGCGGCAATATCTAATGAATTGCCACCTTCCATAATAATACTAGCCGTTTTTTCACTAATTCTAATAACTTCATAAATACCGACACGCCCTTTATAGCCTCCCGTACAATGTTCGCAACCCACTGCTTTATATAATTTAAGCTCTGCTATTTTGTCTTTAGCAAAGCCTTGCTTTAATAATTCTTCTTCAGGTAGCTTTTCTTCTTCACGGCATTGAGTACATAAACGTCGTGCTAGGCGCTGTGCGATAATAACCGTCACTGAACTCGCAACATTATACGAGGGCACCCCCATATTCAGTAATCGAGTTAAGGTTTCTGCGGCCGAATTGGTATGTAATGTTGATAATACCAAATGGCCTGTTTGCGCGGCTTTTATCGCTATTTCAGCGGTTTCTAAATCTCGAATTTCACCGACCATAATAATATCAGGATCTTGTCGTAAAAATGAGCGTAACGCATTAGGAAAAGTAAGCCCCGCACGAATATTAATTTGTACTTGATTAATACCCGTTAAGTTAATTTCAACCGGATCTTCTGCTGTTGAAATATTACGTTCATTGGTATTTAAAATATTTAAACCTGTGTATAAAGAAACGGTTTTTCCTGATCCCGTGGGACCCGTCACTAAAATCATGCCTTGAGGTTTAGCTAAAGCCTCCATGTAAACCGCTTTTTGCTCTGGTTCATATCCCAGCATGTCAATACCTAGCATTGCACTTGACGAGTCAAGTATCCGCATTACTATTTTTTCACCCCACAAAGTAGGCAGCGTACTAACACGAAAATCGATAGATTTTTTCTTTGACAAAGCCAGTTTTATACGGCCATCTTGCGGCACACGGCGCTCAGCAATATCAAGTTTAGACATAACTTTTAAACGTGCTGACATTCTGCTCGATAAAGAAACGGGAGGTGTGGCAACTTCAGTTAAAATACCATCGATACGAAAACGAATACGGTAAGTTTTTTCATAGGGTTCAAAATGTAAATCCGATGCACCTTTTTTAATCGCATCTAATAAAATTTTATTAATATAAACAACTATCGGTGCATCTTCTTTTTCTAATTGTTCATATTTATCTTTTTGTTCATCTTGAACATCAATACCGGCGAGTTCTTCATTGTCTAAGTCGGTAAGATCAAGCGCATCACTTTCATCTTCAAGCACTTTGTCAATGCAAGTTTGTAAACTATGTTCATCTGCTAATAATAACTCAGTAATGTAACCTGTGTTAAATTGAATTTCTTCCAGCGCATTCAAGTCAGTGGGATCTGACATTGCCACAAACAACACCTTACCGCGTAAAAATAACGGCATAGCATGGTGTTTTATAATCAATTTTTCGTTACGAACACCCTCAGGAATAAGTGTGGTATCAAAGTCAGTTAGGCGAACTAACGGATAACCAAAACTGATTGATAATATTTTTGCAATATCAAGCGCATTAAAATGCTTGTTTTCAACTAAATAACGAATGATGGGTTTTTTTTGTTGAATATAACCAGAGCTGATTTCTTCAATCATCTCACTCGGGATCAGATCATGCTTTGATAATGCCGACAATAAACTGGATTGTTGATGTAGTCCCTTCATAGCACCTAGATAACTTAACGCAGCTAAGTATATAACGAAGCACGTAATAAAAATAATAAACTATTATTAGTGTAACGTAGTTTTAACGATAATCCTAGAAAACTGCAGTAGATTTTAACATCGTCAATTTTGAGCATAAAGCACTTATCTGATATGGTATTTTACCATCAAAATAACGATATCAACTTATGACAGGCAGAATAGAACAGGCAGATAAAAATTAATAATGATATCGGCATTGAGCAATAATAATGGCATTATTAGTTACTTTATAGACAATTCTATGTTCTTTATTGATCCGTCTAGACCAGTACCCTGCCCAGTTATGTTTCAAAAGTTCAGGTTCGCCTAACCCTTCAAAAGGTTGACGTTTAATCTCCTTAATTAATAAATTCACACGTTTTAATGTTTTTTTATCCGTTGATTGCCAATATAAATAATCTCGCCAAGCATACTCTGCCCACGACAAAATCACTCTTCAAGCAACTCATGAACAATCATTTTATTTGCTGATATTTCAGCTATCGCTTGATTCAAACGCTTCGCATTTTTAGGGCTAGACATAAGATAATATGTTTCTTCGTAAGCATTAAAATCTTCAACAGACATAACAATGGCAGGTTTACCATTTTGGCGAGTGATCATAACGGGTGAATGATCATTATTCACTTTGTCTAATGTACTCGCTAATTGACTTCTAAAAGAAGAATAGCTGATAGCTTGCATAAATCATCGCCTTTTTGAGCGCTTGGTTGTACCTATTATTGTACTTACTATTTACTTTATTCGCAAATCAAAAATTTTATGCTTTTAACGATAGGGATACTTAATGCGATAAAGTAATCAAGTTAGTTTGAGTATAAATTTATATTGGTTACTTTCGAGCAACTCAAATTACCGCAGGATAACATTTACCAAATTAAATCCGCTGATATTAAAAAAGTATTTTCTAATTCAAACTTGTCTTTTATAGGGGGGTCATTGAATAAAACAGTAGTAATAATAATTGTATCAAACAATAGCAAAAGACATGTGGTTGTTGCAATTGATTGATTTCTATTTACTTAAATATTGATAAGTAAAAAACTCTCTCAATGGTAAAATTAAGACAATAAAAAAGCTCCCTTAGGAGCTTTTTAGATATTTAATATAATATTAAACAGTATTAACAAAAACCTGCGGCTACACAACCACCAGATTTAGTCCAAACAGCTGTGCCATTGCCTACTGTTGCGGTCAATACATACGTTTGACCAGCAGTGAAACTACCTGCCGCTACAGGAGTAACAGTAACAGTGTATGGTCCGGTGATACCAGAGGTACCGCTAACATGAACTGAGGTAACCAAGCCAGATTCAGACCAACCAGTAACGTCAGGTATTGTTGAGCAATCAGCTGCCTCAGCAAGCATAGTAGCAGGAACAGTACTCGATACTAAACCGCCTGTACCTGTTTGAATACAAAGATCAACTGCTGTTTTTGCTGAAGTTGCCGCTAGTACAATCTCAGAATATTTTGCTTTATCAGCATAAGTTTTATACGCAGGTAAGGCTACTGCCGCTAAAATACCGATAATTGCGACTACAATCATCAATTCAATTAAGGTAAAACCTTTCGCGTTCTTCATTTCGTTAATTTTATTCATAGTTTGCATAATGTTATTTCCACATTTATTACGGGGGCTTGCTTTTAATATTGCAACAAAACAACTGAAATGTAAAATATTGTTTTTAGTTTTTTTTAGTTTTTAGACTAACAAATGAATGTGATCGCTATAGTGATAGTTAACTGTTTTAACTACTAATTTATTCGTAGTATGTTTTTTGTCGTATGTATAATTAAGGTAGTCATTTAACTTAAACATGCAGAGTGAGACATACAGAGCGCTTATGCTAGTTAAACAAACACTAACCGACTAAACACTAACCTTTCACTTGCCACTAATTTCGTTTTATCCCGATTCGACAAATTCATTTTGTATTAATTCTTAACGAGGTATAATTGCATAATTAAGTCACTTGAAACCTTCCCCTTTATGATTTCTCACAAACTTTCCATTGCACCGATGCTCGATTGGACTTACATGTGATTTATGTTACTGATAAATATAAATTATTTTTAATGGCTTTTATATAAGGGTACATTAAATCGCTAATCCTTCAAAAACTTCAATGCATAATTCACTATTTTTTATTAACTATTATTTTCAGTTGGTAATACTTTTTTGCCTTCGCAAATATTTAACAAGTCAGGAAAAGCATAAACAGATGGACGCCGACCTGCCCCTTCTCGAAGAATAATAATTGGACCATCAGGCTGTTGTAACTGCCTTAATAGTCCATGCAAAGTAGACTTTCCAATTCCAGAACGTTTTGCAAAATCAGTTGCAATAAATATGGGCTTATCAAACAACGCATCAACTAGTTGTACAGTGTGTTGTGAATGAGTTAGATCACGAACTTGTACTTTAGTTTCTTCATACAGAGCTATAATTTTATGCAAGCGTCTTACATTTACTTTTGCTTGCTCTGTCACTCCATTTAAAAAAAATTTAATCCATTCAGTCCATTCTCCACGAGCAGAAATACCAGCTAAACGTTCATAATACTCTTCTCTATTGCTTTCCAGATAACCCGATAAGTAAAACATGGGGCTTGATAAGCGTCCTTTAGCAAATAGAAATAGTGGAATTAATAATCGTCCGATACGCCCATTACCATCTTTAAACGGATGTAATAATTCAAATTGAGCATGCACAATCGCAGTTTGAGCTAAAATATCAAAATCGTTTATGGATAAGTAATTTTGCCATGCTTCAAGATGGTCGTGAAGCTGTATTGGGGAAGGAGGCACAAAACTAGCTTCATCAATAGAGCATCCTGCTCTGCCAATCCAATTTTGATCGTTACGAAATTTTCCTGGAGTTTTGTTTTGCCCTCTAACACTATCCATCAAAATTTGATGTATTTGTAGAATTAAATTGAGACTTAATGGGCGACCATCTTTTAGATAGTCTTGTGTCACCATAAGTGCTTTCCGATAATTTAAAATCTCTTGTATATCTGCACTTTTAGTTTCATCAAATTCTTCACCCGCCTCTTTTTCTAAAACCTCTTCAATAGTAGCCATTGTACCCTCAATTTTAGATGAAAGTACGGCTTCTTGGTTAGTGAGGGGAGATAACATTACTACAGGATTAACAATTCCTTGCAATAGGCCATTATATTCAGCTAAAGCAGCGTTTGCCTCCCCAACCATTGTAATCAATTCGGCATATTTTAAATTATTGAGAGGTAATATATCTGGATTATAGGGATTCATTTGTCATGCCTATTTAAGTTTAAGTTAATTGTTATTTTTTGTATCATAGCAAGGTTTTTTGTGTATGACTAAACCGACAATAGTAAACACAAAGTTGTTTGTGTATTTTGCGTCATACACAAGATCGTTTGTGTATGGCAAAATCAACAATATTATACACAAAACTTTTTGTGTATTTTGCGTCATACGCAAGATTATTTGTGTATGATTAAATTAATAATAGTAAGCACAAGTCAATTTATGTTGGTAAATCACATGATGTGACTTTTTTAATATAATAAATTAATTTTTTATATTAAAAATTATCAGCCCAATCTCTAGCTGTTATTCTCTTTGTTTAATACGTCTTAACCCCGTATAATCCATCATTGTTTTAGGTGCTTTTTACAGTGACAAAATTTAACTTTTATTTAAAGGTTTTCTATATAAACATATGATTTCTCACAAACTATCCGTTGCCCCCATGCTCGATTGGACTGATAAACATTGCCGTTATTTTTACCGCTTAATGTCAAAACATACGGTGCTGTATACCGAAATGGTAACAACGGGAGCGATATTATTTGGTAAAGGTGATTACCTTGGTTTTAATAAAGAAGAACACCCTTTAGTTTTACAATTAGGCGGTAGCGATCTACAAGCGTTAACAGAATGCGCAAAAATAGCAGAGCAACAAGGCTACGATGAAATAAATATTAATGTCGGTTGCCCGTCTGATAGAGTTCAAAATGGTCGTTTTGGCGCGTGCTTAATGGCTGAGCCTGAATTAGTGGCTGAATGCGTTAGTGCCATGCAAGCAGTAGTGAATATTCCTATTACCGTTAAATCTCGCATTGGCATTGATGATTTAGACAGTTATGAATTTTTACATCAATTTATTGAAACCGTTTCACAGGCTAATTGCCAACACTTTATTATTCATGCCCGCAAAGCATGGTTAACAGGTTTAAGCCCAAAACAAAACCGTGATGTGCCACCACTGGATTACTCTCGGGTGTATAAAATTAAACAAGAATTTCCACAGCTAAAAATTTCGATTAATGGTGGTATTAAATCGTTTACCCACGCAAGTGAACATTTGCAACATGTCGATGGTGTGATGATCGGTCGTGAAATTTATAATTCACCTTATATGTTAGCTGAGGCCGACCAACAAATTTATCAGCAAAACGACAAACGCATAATCTCTCGCACTGAGGTTGTCGAACAAATGAGTGATTATATTAATAACCATGTCGCTGACGGCGGTAAAGCATGGCATATATTACGACACATGCTTGGTTTGTGTAATGGTTTAGCGGGAGCGCGACAATTCCGTCGTCATTTAAGTGAATGCGCTAGCGCTGTAAATGCTGATGCTAAAGTTTTACAACAAGCATTTAGTTTTGTTGATATAACAGAATAATAAATCCCCTCCTGCACATACAGTAATTCCTATCTCGCGTGGGCATTTCGTTCCTCATGCACCACCCTACAAGTAGCGTAGGGTGGGCACTTTGCCCACCAATCATCAAATAACACAATAACTATAAACACATTAAAACGGCATCGGGTAACGTTTTAATACTTGTTCAATATCAGCTAATATCTCAGCATTTAATGGTTGCGTAAAAGCATTAATGTTCTCTTTTAATTGCGCCATCGTGGTGGCACCAATAATGGTAGAAGTAACTCCATTGATTTGATCACACCAAGCCAATGCTAATGTTACGGGTGAAATATTATGCTTTTTCGCCAATTTTACATAGGCAGCAACCGCTTGATGACTTTGCTCGGTGTCTCTAAATAAACCATTACGTTGCATAAATGTCCAACGACTGCCTTGTGGACGCGCGCCCTTAGCATATTTACCCGTTAATAACCCTGTTGCTAATGGCGACCACGGTAAATAAGCAATATTTTCATGCACACAATTTTCAATTAAATAAGGCCAGTCTTTAGTGTGCAGTAGGCTAAATTCGTTTTGAATAGAGACCATACGCGGCAAATCGTGTTTTTCGCTAAGCCGTAAATATTGATTAATACCCCATGGTGTTTCATCAGACAAGCCACAGTGACGTATTTTACCCGCACGAATACATTGCGCTAAGCCTTGCAAAATATCTAACATTTGCTCACTTTGTTCATTTGCATCAGCTTGAGTAAAATTAATATTGTTGGGCCATTGATTACCAAAATGCGGCGAAGTGCGATTAGGCCAATGCAATTGATATAAATCGATATAATCGGTTTGCAAGCGTTTTAAAGAGGCTTCAACTGCTTGTATAACCGTAGCACCGCTCATCAGGCTATTGTCACGAATATACGAAAAACCCGGCCCTGCAATTTTAGTGGCTAGCACTATATTTTTACGTTGCTGGGGGTTTGCCGCCAACCAATGACCAATAATACTTTCAGTTTTACCATAAGTATCTTCGCTCGGTGGTATTGCATACATTTCAGCCGTATCAATAAAATTAATACCTTGTGATAACGCATAATCTAATTGCGCATTGGCATCACTTTGATTATTTTGTAATCCCCACGTCATGCTACCCAAGCACACTCGCGACACGGCTATATCGCTACACCCTAACGGTACTTTTTTCATCAAAACTCCTTATTAGCTTATATTTTTTATTGCTTGGTTAAATTGACTAATTCGCATGGTTAATTTAACTAAATTTTAGTGTGACATATTATGTCTTATTGTTTTTGAATTTATTAAAAATAAAATTAACCATACAAATCAACAAATTAAAAAACATTATCTGATTGGCACATCACTTGTATTAGTAAGAGCATGCAGTAAATAGTGATTAAAGCATTTAACTAATTAATCACTATTTTAATTAACTATTATTTTAATTATCTAAGCAAATTAATCAAACAGAGAATCATAAGGAAATCGTCATGAAAATATTTAATTTAAAAAGCAAAGCAATTATCGCCGTTACCACACTAGGTTTAGCATTAAGTATAAATAGCGCCAATGCTAACGAACAAACCACAAGTTATGAAGAAGTGGTTGCCGCTTATATTAGCGCACAAGGGAAACAAATAATGACTGAATTAGCAATTAATTTAGAAAACAATATTGCCAACCAAATACAAAATTTTCGCAACAAACATAGTGAAGCCAGTAATTCACAAATAATAATTGAAAACATTGCAGTGAAAACAGCAACAAACAAAACAAGCATCACCGAAGATTAATGTTAAACAAACCAACAAACTTTACTTAAAAAAAGGATACCAATCATGGGCATTTTTACTCGATTTACCGACATTGTAAACGCTAATCTAAATAACATGTTAGACAAAGCAGAAAACCCTGAAAAGATGATCAAAATGATCATTCAAGAAATGGAAGAAACACTCGTTGAGGTGAGATCTACCGCAGCACGTTCAATTGCAGAAAAGAAAACCATTTTACGAGAAGTTCGTTTACTTGAAGCTAGCATTGAGCAATGGCAACAAAAAGCAGAATTAGCCTTGAGTAAAAATCGTGAAGATTTAGCTCGAGCAGCACTCACTGAAAAACAAAACGCACAGGCTAAAATTAATGGTGTGCAAGAAGATTTACAACAATTAGACGAGAATTTAAACGCCATACAAGCAGACAGCCAACGCTTACAAACCAAGTTAAGCGAAGCCAAACGTAAACAAGAAGCATATACCCTGCGCCAACAATCAGCGCAGGTGCGTTTAAAAGTAAGAACTAAAGCACAGATTCATAATATTGATGATGCCATTGTTAAATTTGAACGCTATCAGCAAAAAATTGATCGTCTTGAAGCCGAAGTTGAGTCTTATGAATTTACTGAAAATAAAGACTTAGCAAGCCAATTTAAAACGCTTGAACAAGATGAAAATATTGAACAAGAGCTAGCACAATTAAAAAAGCACGTAGCTAATAGTTAACTATAGAGAATAGAGAGAGAGAAAAAGATGATGATATCAGCAATGATTTTATGTTTATTACCAGCGGTAACTGTATTTGTTGGCGCTGACATCATCGCACTTTTTGAGTCTAAATAATCACTTTTAAAGTGCTTAAAACAATAACACTTAAGGAATACTCATGAATTACCAAAGAGAATATAATTATCGCGAAAACCACTCAGCTGATAAAAAAGAACAAGGTTTGAGCAAAAATAAACGTTATAAAAAGCTCTCTGGAGTTTGTGCTGGTATTGCTAAACATTATTGTTTTCCGCGTTTAGGGGTAAGAATTGCCACGGTAAGTGTATTTTTATTATTTCCAATGGCGGTTGCTATTGCTTATTTACTCGCAACAATAATTTTACCTAATACAGAATATTAAGAGGTGTTTGTGATGTCTTTTTTCAAATCTTTATTATTAGCAATATTTATAACCTTATTTTTAACCTACGTATTAGGTTCAAGCATGGTAGAAATGTTTGATATTAATATTTATATGGGTGACAGTTTGATTGAACCGCTAAAAGCGATCAGTATTTCTGCCCTAGTAATTTTACTACTTGTCTTAGTTGCCGTTGCTATAGTAATGAGTGTATTTGGTGGCATTATTTTTGTGAGTTTATTAGTACTAGGCTCTCTCGCTATGGTGGCCATTGGTGTATTTTGGCCTGTATTATTAATTGCCCTAGTTATATGGTTATTCGCCCGCGACAAACAGCCTCAACAAGCTTAATGCTTATATCGCGTGGGCATTTCGTCCCTCATGCACACCCTACAAATAGCGTAGGGTGTAACTTTGCCCACCAACAATTAACTTATTTACTCGCGATAAATAACACCAACAAGCTTAATGCTTTTCGCGTGGGCATTTCGTTCCTCATGTACACCCTACTTTCATTCAACGTAGGGTGGGCAACTTTGCCCACCAGCAGCACAATTTAACCGCCAAACAAACGCTCAAGCCACGAGCGTTTTTTATTTTTATTGGTTTTCTTATCTAATAGCTTATCACGTACTTTAGCGCATTTATCTTTTATCACCACGCCCACTTTAACGGCTGGATATTCAACAACATCACTGCATTTTGCCGTGACAGCATTCCCTGTTTTTTGCTCAAACAATATCATCGCCATATTATCTGGCATCACTAACGGTTTATCGATAACACCTAATTTTTTCATAAAGTTGGCAAACAATACCAACGCGCCGCTACTACCCGTTAATTTACTCGGTTTATTATCATCTCGCCCAACCCAAGTCGTCACTAAATGCTTTGCATCATAACCAACAAACCAACTATCGCGTAATTTGTTGGTCGTGCCTGTTTTACCCGCTAAAGGATGATGAGGTAAGCGCCAACTAAGCGATCTTGCCGTACCCTGCTTCGCCACTTTGCGCAAAGCATAATTAAGTAAATAATTACCATTGCTTGATATGCGCTGTTCTTTAGTTGTTGGTGCTTGCCATAATAATTCATCATCTCCCGTATAAATCGCACTAATAACATGTTGCTTTTGATAAAAACCTTGCCCTGCTATCGCCATATAAAGCTGATTAACTTCAACAGGCGAAAGGTTAATCGATCCTAATAATAGCGAAGGTCTTAATACTAAAGGGTGATCATAGCCTAATAAAGACAATGACTGTGCAACCTTATCTAACCCTAGCGACAACCCTAAATTAACCGTTGGCACATTTAACGAATGCACTAGCGCATAAAGCAAACTCACTTGTCCGCGATATTTACCATCATAATTTTTGGGTTGCCAGAGGTGATTTGAATTATTGTTTATTTTTATCGGCTTATCTTGCAAAGGTGTGGCTAAATTGTAATCTTGATAACGCTCTAAAGCGGCTAAATAAACCGCAGGTTTTACCAAAGATCCTATCGGACGTTTAGCCTTTAACGCACGATTAAAGCCAGCATAATTAACTTCTCGACCGCCAACCAACGCTTGAATTTCACCGCTCTCAATATCAGTCACTAGCATTGCCACTTCTAAACGACTCACTTGGTGTTTTTTCTCAAGTAAAGGTAATTGCTGTTGTACTGTTTGCTCAAGCAAATGCTGACTACGTATATCAAAGCCCGTAAAAACACGTAATCCTGAGGGTACTTTAAACTCCGCTACTAAATTTTTTAAATGTTGTTTTAATTCTTGTTTTACCAACTGCATATAAGCAGGATAAACTTTTTTATGCATACGGCGCTGAGCACGAATAGACAAACTAGCGTCTAACGCTTGTTCAAACTCAATGCGATTTATAAAGTGTTGCTCAAACATTAATCGCAATACTAAATCACGACGATTTCGAGCGCGCTCAGCATGACGCCACGGATCGTAATAACTTGGCCCTTTAATTTGAGCAATTAATAAGGCAATTTGTGCATTGCTCAGTTGTTCAAGTTTTTTACCAAAATAAAACTTGCTCGCCAAACCAAAACCATAAATACCTTTCGCAGCATTTTGGCCTAAATACACTTCATTAATATAAGCTTCAAGTAATTGATCTTTACTGTATCTATGTTCAATGATCAGCGCCATAAATGCTTCATTAATTTTACGACTTAGAGTACGGCTGCGGGTTAAAAACATATTTTTAACCAATTGCTGTGTTAACGTGCTACCACCTTGCACCGTGCGCCCGGCACTAATATTTGCCATTAACGCCCGCAAAATACCTAACGGCGCAATGCCAACATGGTAATAAAAGTTTCTATCTTCTACCAGTAACAAAGTATCGATAATTTTTTCTGGCACTTGTTCTAACGAGACTAAAATACGATCTTCTTTATTGCTCGGCACAATGCGATCAAGCAATATCGGTTCTAATTGCACCTGCTTTACAGAAAAATCATCAGCAAATAATTGGCTAATTTGATTGTTACTTATAACAATAGACAACTTAGTGGCTTTTTCTGCCCCTAAACCAAAGTCAAAAGCACGTCGATAAATCGTAATTTTCTGGTGATTATTTTGTGAGTTTAGTGAATATTCACCCGCTTGTTTTACTTGTACAACTTTTTTATAACCTGATAAGTTGAGTGTTTTTATCAGCCGCTTTACATTAATTTTTTGCTGGTTTTGTAAAGTAAATACTTTACCATAAACTTGCACAGGCACTTGCCAACGAGCGCCTTCAAAGGTGTTTTTTACCTTGCCGTCAAGGTAAATAAAGTAAATAACTAAACCCAGTACTAGCGCCAAAGATAGCTTTAAAGTAACTGACCATAGCCAAGCAAAGAATAATTTTGAACGACTGTCAGCAGAGACAGCAAAAGATGGTTTTTCATGAACAGGTGAAGTTTTTTTAGACGGCATAAACTCAGCTAAAATAAGGCAGTAAATCAACTGCGCTTATCATAAAACAAGCGCGGTTAATTCCCTATTAATTTTTAATGAATCACTCTTTTATATGACGCTTAGTTTTATTGGTCGCCTTAGCATTAACGGGGTCATCAGGCCAATAATGAATCGTAATAATTACCTGAACCTTGTTGACACTCACTATAAACCGATGAAATAAATGATAAAAATGTACTTTTTATTAAATCAATGTTGACACAATAAAAACATCACAACCGTTGACACTTTTTACATTATCGTTGACACCACAACAAGGCAGTGTTGACATTAAATAATCTCAATGAACTTTACATCTTCTCTATCTCAAATAAAAGGTTATCATCTTGCTGTTTAAGTATTTCGACTTTTTCTGGAGCTACCTGCTTGTTCAGAAAATGGATCAATAGGCCATCTATGGCGGGGATATTTAGCTCGCATGTCTTTTGCCACTTCAACATATGATCCTCCCCAAAAATTGGCTAAATCGCTTGTTATTTGTATTGGTCTTCGGGCTGGTGATAACAGTTCAAAGCGTAATGCAATACTATTACCTGCTAACATTGGAGATTTAAGTTCACCAAACAATTCCTGCAATACTACTGATACTGTTGGTCCTGTATTTTTGTCGTAAATGATAGAAACTTTTTTATTACTAGGTGTTATATAAATTTTAGGTGCTTCTTTCTCAAGTACTTTTTTTTCTTCATATGTTAATAATGATGATAATAGTGGGAATATTTTTACCCGTTTTAATTCCGATATTTTTTTAATATTGGAAACATACGGTAGTAACCAATTTTCAGAAGTATTCATGATTAAAGCCTCTGATAATATTGGAAAGCTTTCAACCTTACCACCAAGCCATAACACCCTTTTCATCCAATCATCACACTCTTGAGTCCAGCTTAATATGTTTCTAGCATCTGTGTTTATAAGAGATTTAATACAATCTAAGATGAATTCGGCTGGTACATCATTACTTCTTGTTTCTTCAATGATTAAACTGCCATATTTTTTCAATACCCTTGCGTATACACGGCTATTGTTTGGTGCTAGCTCATATTCTATTTTTTCTGAGATTTCATGAGAAAACTTTTCAGCTAAAATATGTTTATTAAAAGTAATAGCGCTAAAAACGCGTCCTTCCTTTTTTTGAGCATCGCAATCATTAACGACTAAATACTCATCATTAATAAGAGGATCAGCTTCTGTAAGGAAGACTCCCTTACCATTTGCTAGTTGATATTTATTGCTGTTAGCTGAGCGTCTTTTAGCTAACCTTTCAGGAAATGCTAGAAGCAACAAATATGCTGCGATATCTGAAACACCTGAAATATCTACTTTGCTTTTTTTATGTTTTATAAATGACTGTAGTGTACGAACATCTTTAACTACCGTCTTAAGTGTATTTCTATTTACATATGCTTTATTAATATTACCAGTATCGCTCTCAATAAGAACGTGTAATCTCATCAAAAAATCAGCACTTTCACTACCTTGTAATATATCTCTTTCTGATAAAAGAGCAGCAATATTACAAGCAACTTCACGCTCTTGGTTGCCATTCGCTGCCAACATCATTTTTGCTAATCTGGGGTGAATAGGGAGAGTACTTGCTTGCTTACCAAGCGCTGTAATTTTCCCTGTTTTCTCAAGCATACCTATTTTAACTAGCAAATCTTGAGTTGAGTCATAATGAGCTTTTGGTGGTGGTGTTAACCAATTAATTTCTTCATAATTCGAATGTCCAGCGCTTGCTAGCTCTATCACTGCATCAGCTAAATCTGCATTCAGAATTTCTTCTTCTTGATAGTCATTTAGCGATAAATGTTCGGATTCACTCCATAACCTTAAACATTTCCCCTCAGATAACCTACCTGCACGGCCTTTACGTTGTTCTGCTGATGCTTTTGATATATTAGTTGTCGTAAGCTTTGACATTCCACTTGATGGATTGAAAATGAGTTTCTTTTCCAGTCCTGAGTCAATGACACATGTAATACCTTCGATAGTTAAACTGGTTTCTGCGATATTAGTTGTGAAAATAACCTTTCTAACGCCTGATGGTGCTAATGCTATAGCTTTTTCCTGCTCTTCTAATGGCAATGAACCATGTAATGGCACCAGTTTAAGTTTATTGTGTT
The DNA here is from genome assembly GCA_016765535.1 of Alteromonadaceae bacterium. GTDB lineage: Bacteria > Pseudomonadota > Gammaproteobacteria > Enterobacterales > Alteromonadaceae. Next base: position 55,228 of record JAESPQ010000052.1, read on the forward strand.
CAGAAAACATCGTTGCTGCATGTGAAATGCATCTTTTTATATCTGCAACACCAGGTAGAAAGACAAGAATATCGCCCTCATCTTCAATAACATTAAATATTGCCTTACAGACATTTGATGCCAATTGTTTTTTGTCGGTTTTCTTATGAAAAACGCTAACTGGATATGCTCTTCCTTTACATAGCATAACAGGAGCATCACCGAGGTACTTTGATACTAAATTTGTATCTAATGTCGCGGACATCACCAAAATCCGAAGATCTTCTCGAATGACCTGTTGAATTTCGAGAGATAACATAAGTGACAAATCAGTATTAATAGACCGCTCATGAAACTCGTCAAATATTAGAAGGCCAACACCTTCTAATTCAGGGTTTGATTGAAGTCGCCTTGTTAATACTCCTTCTGTTAGGATTTCAAGCCTTGTGGAAGCTGATATTTTTTTATCATTTTTTACTTGATAGCCAACAGTTTCACCAACCTTTTCACCGAGGCACTTAGCTAGGTAATTAGCAATTGACCTTGCTGCCATTCGTCTAGGTTCAAGCATAATGATTCGCTGACCATCCAGAAAGCTAGCTTTTAGTAACTCAAGCGGTACAACAGTAGATTTACCTGCGCCTGGCTCCGCCTGTAACACTACACTCTGGTTATCTTTTAACTCTCGTAATAAATCGTCTAGTATTTTATTAATTGGAAGATTAATTTTATGCACCTTGATTTTTTATAGACTGATTTAAAAACAGCACACTATTAGCAGTCATTTCGCCACTTAGTGTCTTCAAATGTAGGCTTATCCAAACCCATTCTCTTCAAGTCACTCATTGTGTAATGAAGTGATTCAACATTTTTCTCTAAATTAGCAAACTGAAAAAAACCTTGCTTAGGTTGGAATTCAAATAATTGGATTTCAGATTCTGGATAAAAGTTGTCATTTCCAATCCAATTTCCAATTCTCTCTTTATGCTGTTTTACAGGAAAAAAACTTTCATGCTGATATCTATATTTAGATGAATCTTTAATTTTTGCATAATACATATGCGGACTGTACTCTAGCTCTTTGCTCATATTAATCCTTGTTGTACTTTTGTTCGCGATTTTTAAAAGCTGGCATAGTCCCTTCTAGAACATTCACAATTTTCAGGTTGATATCCCTACTTTCAATAGCACCCGTAGTATAAGTAATACTGCTGTCATTTTTTCTATTAAAATCACAGTGAATAATTTGTTCCGCATCGCAAACTACAGCTAAATTAGGGTTATGAGTCACCATTATTATTTGACGACTTTCTTTAGCCTTACAAAGTACAGGAACTAACAAGCTAACAATAGTTTCGTTATCTAAGTTTTCTTCCGGCTGATCTAAAATTATTGGCATACTGCCCTTATCAACCAATAGATAGAAGATCAACAGTAGCGCTCCCCTTTGACCAGGAGATAATTGTTCAATATGAGCGTCTTGAAATAACAAGGTATAACGGGGGGTTAAAAAACTTAAGCTATAAATTAAATCATAAACTTCATATGGTTCTTTATTTTTTCGCATAATAGATTTTATGCTTGCTGTATCATTTGATGTACCATGCAGTTTCAATAACAAGTCTGATGTAAAACCCTCAACACCTTCTTTTGTATTAATATCATTAATATCCATAAGACTTACAATTAGGTTGAAACTTTCTTCTTCTCCTCTAAATTCACCAGAACTTTGCTTAATAAGTTCAAATAATTGACTACTAAAATACCCAGGCGTACATTTCATTTCAGATTTGAATTTCAGTTTATACTCATTTCTAATCAAACTATTATTTTGAATTAATTCTTGAACAGGACTAAATAACAACTCTCTCGATGCCCTTTGTTCGTCCAAAATATCAAATATTTCTAAAGTAAGCTTTCTTCTTTCTTCAAATTGCTCTGCTATTTTTGCAGGTATTTTATCAAGTTGTTCAAGCCTTGCCTTTAACCCTAGCAACGATTCCGGCTCATCTTTATTGCCGTTAGCGTTAGAAACTTTTGTTTCCCACGCAAGAATATCTTCAAGATATTGTTGATGAATCTGCTGCGGTGCATTCAATTGGGTACTTAACTTGGATTGTTTTTCCTTTAAAGCTAATATTTGCTCACCAAGCTTTGATTGCTCATTCTGTAAATTAAGTTTTTGCTCAGTGGAAGCATTTTCAATTTCTTTAAGTTTGTCATAAGAAACTGTTAACTGTGCTAAATTATTGGGACTTAACCCGATAGTCTTTGCGTCAGTCTCAGCAATATTTTCGAATTCAGTGAAATTTCGTTTAAGTAAACTCAAGTGTTCACGTAAGTTATTACATGCTTTCAGCTTCAAAGAAAATGATGTGATTAAATCATTATTCTTAGTTTGTGCATGTACAGCCGCCTTAAGCTTTTCAGCAAGTTCAGTTAATTTGGTTGTAAACGATTTTTGTTCTATAGAGAGTTCTTCAGTAGGTTTTAAAACTTCGACAGGTTTTGTATTTTTGATTTCATCAATAACATGAAGTTTACGAGTAACTTTCTGTAATATTGAGCTGCGGATCTCTGGCTCTTGTTGGGCTTCATTCTCAGTTATTTCTTTATTCAATTTAGATAAACTTGTTCTCACATGGGTTAGTTTTTCTCTAACTGAGTTTTCTTGAATATCAATTAACTGATCAAAATTTAACGCTCCTAGTCTGATACTTTCATCAGCATGAGAGAAAATAACCGATCTCAGTTCTGTCTCAAAAGCATTACTCTTGCCAGATACATGAGCATTACAAAGCTCTTCAAAATGTCCTTGTGGTATGTATTTTACTAACTCAACTGATTCACCTTCTGGATTTAATGCAAGATTTTTTGGAATTTTAGTAGAGTCAGCCCATAATAGTTCAGCATCAAAATGCTTAGCTGGTTCACCATTGCGTCCTCTAAATCGATCTTTTTTGAGAAAAGAGAAATGGTGACTTTGTTTTGAGTTTCCTAATAATGCAATTATATCGGCTAAAGCACTTTTGCCACTGCCTTTGTTGCCAATGATTGCTACCAAATCAGAGTTTAGTACAATAGATGTTTCATCTAACCACTTCCCTATATCAGGCTTAGTTTCAGCATTTTTAAATATTTTTATTGCTTCTATAAATTGACTTTTATTGGTTTCATATACTTCAAGCTTACTAGGTTTTGCTCCTATGCAAGATCGCTTGGCAGGCTCTTTTATTGCTTGCTTTAATCCTAAGAATGTTGGATCTGCTTTAATCCAAGTGATTTTACCAGAAGGGTAATCCCCATAACCTCGTTTATCATTATCGCCTGACACACCTACAAATTGATGCGCATCACTTCCAGAAACAGCTAGCCGTGGTATATTTTTTAATGTCTCTTGAAAAGAATCAATCCATTTTATATTTTTATCTGTTTTAACTCCTGCAAAGGCTTCCCATGATTCTTGTTTTCGAGTTTCAAAAATTGGCGAGGTTTTAAAAAGTCCAAGTGTGTATGAATAATGTGCATTTCGAGCTATATCAGTTAAACCGTCATAAGTATCGAAAGGCATAAATCCAATAGCTTGATCATTAGGAACTTTTTTAATAGCATCCTTATAACTATCACAATTCAATTCAGCCATAACTGATCCAGCATACAAGGCATATTCATCAAAATCATTAACCTTACTGATGTCTAATGAATGATGGCTTAACTTATCTGTAGCAACAGTTCTTGCAAACTGTATTAATGCATCATCGGATAAGTTTTTAGGGTCCTGACCAGGAAATTCGATTTTAAGGTTTGATTTAAAATCACGTAGATCTTGATCTTTGATCTCATCAGAAAAAATCACATGAGCATTCAAACGACCTTTCATTGGAGCCATTAATCGCAATTCAATACCTGGAAAAACAGTCTTTTTCAATTTAGGGGCATCTGCTTGCTTGAGCCTATTCTTTAGAGCAAACCAACCACCAAAGGTCCAGTAGTCCATTAATGCGAATACTGCTGGCTTAGCATTATTTAAAGCATTTATCATTTCATCTACTAGTGGATAGTTTGATGGTGCTAACGGATCTCCTTTAAACTTTTGTCCATTCCAATGAAATGAAGCTGGTGTATGAATGTGAAGATCCCACTGTCTCCATTCAGACCCTTTAGGGTAATTACTGCTCATATCTACTTAATCCTTTAATTTATTATTCATACAAATACTTCTGACACCCAATAAAAGCATTGCTAATGATCGGTATCGAACCTAGTGTTTCAGCCGCATCGCTGATTGAGCCATACTTCAATTCCAACAATGATTTCATGTTGGTACGTGACAGTTGCGATACACCGTCTTTAATATAATGACTTAGAATGAAGTCGATAAACTCAAGCTGTTTATCATCAGTGAAAGTGTCGTGAATCGATGTACTAGCTCTCGTGACTCGTTCTTTACGCGACATAGCTTTGGAGGCGTAAGCAACAAAGGCCAATACGTCATAAACATCGCTATCTTTGGCATCAATGAGCGCTTTCATGTCCTCAAGTTTTTCGCTGTCGTAACCTAGATCATTAAGATTATGTAGTAATGTTTCTCGCGTTGTTGGGTCACTCCAAATAGCCCTAAGCTGTTCTTCGTTTTCAAAAAACTGCGGTAAATCATCAAACAGGTTTTGTAAGAATTCTTGAATCGGGATTGGTTTTCCTTCCGCGCTCCAGAACATTACTGATGAGATATGCTGGATTTGACGCGACTTACCATCGCTGAGTTTTATAATTACCTTTTCTTTGCAAGTGCATGGCAAGTTGCCGCAAACATCACATGGCTCCGGCTCACATATACAGGGGTTATTATCACATTTTAGGCAATTAGGGACTGGGCATGTGCATGGGCTGTCGCCACATTTTTCACAAGGCGGCTCAGGACAACAGCATGGGTTGAAGCCACACGTTTCACAAGGCTCTTTTGGACAACTGCATGGGTCATCATCACACACACTACAATGTTCTGGAGGGAGAGGTTCACCATCCCATTCTGGGTCAGAAAAGTTATAATGTGCTTTTACAAAATCATAGATAGTGAAATAGTCTTTACCGTCATATATCCGTGTACCACGACCGATAATTTGCTTAAATTCAATCATGTTATTACATTGGCGCATTAACACGATGTTTCTAACGTTACGGGCATCAACACCCGTCGATAATTTACGTGATGTCGTCAATATAGTAGGTATGGTTTTTTCGTTATCTTGGAATATCTTTAGATCTGTTTCACCCGCTTTACCATCATTAGCCGTTACGCGAACACAGTAATCAGTATTCGTGGTCCAGCCTTTTCTAACCGCATAAGTATTGATGTAATCACGAACAAAGCCTGCGTGTGCTTGAGTTGCGCAAAACACGATGGTTTTTTGTTGAGGATTCATCCTGTCCATCCAATACTCAACGCGTTTTTCTTCGCGCTTATCAATGGTTATTATGCGGTTAAAGTCGCCTTCTTTATAGACTTTACCGGGTTCAGGATCGCCTTTAACCACAACACCATCGCCTGGAGTGTAGATATATTCATCCATGGTGCCAACGATAGGTAATACTTTAAATGGTGTTAAAAAACCATCATTAATGCCTTCTTTTAAGGTATAGCTATAAACCGGATCACCAAAATACTTGTAGGTATCGGCATTATCTTTACGCTTAGGTGTTGCTGTTAAACCTAGCTGTACCGCAGGAGAGAAGTATTCTAATACCGCTCTCCAACTGCTTTCATCTTTAGCTCCGCCTCGGTGACACTCATCAATCATAATGAAATCAAAAAAGTCTGCGGGATAATCACCAAAGTAAGGTGCATCGTCACCATTTTCATCTTTACCCGACATAAATGTTTGGAAAATAGTAAAGAACACGCTGCCGTTTTTAGGTACTCGACCTTTCTTTTTAATTTCACTTGGGTCGATACGAACAATGGCATCTTCATCAAAGGGAGAGAATGAGTTAAAGGCTTGGTCTGCCAATATGTTCCTGTCGGCTAAGAATAAAATACGCGGTCTACGTTTAGCTTGTCCGGGGGTTTTTCGTGCGCTTAAACTCCAACGGCTATGAAATAACTTCCAAGCGAGCTGAAAACCAATAAAGGTTTTACCTGTACCTGTTGCCAGTGTTAGTAAAACAGTCTGCTCGCCTTTTGCGATGGCTTCTAAAGCATTATTGATGGCATTTTCTTGATAGTAACGAGCGTTCCAACTGCCACCTTTGGTTTCATAAGGCACATCAGCAAAGCGTTGTCGCCAACCTGTAGCAAAGTCGGGTTCTTGTGCATCAAAAGTTAAAGCCCATAACTCTTGTGGTGACATAAACTTATCAACCAAACTAGCTTCGCCTGTTTTCATGTCTATCTGATAAATTTCATGACCATTTGTTGCATAAGCGATGCGGCACTGTAATCTAGTAGCATAATCTTTAGCTTGGCGAACACCCTCGGTATAACTTAATTCTTCTTTTTTGGCCTCAACAGCGGCAAGCTTTTTACCTTGATAAACTAAAACATAATCACTGGTAACACTATCACCGCGTTTGCCGCCTGTAAGAATTCGACCAGGGCAAATGACCTCACGACGAATAAAGCTATTCTCTAATTTACTCCAGCCAACGCTGTGTAGCTTGGGATCAATTAAATCTGCTCGTGTATCAGCTTCGTTTTTATATCCTTTATTACTTGAGGCCACTAATAATTTCCTTATTTATTATGCGAGTTCACCGTTAAAGGCTTTTTGTAAGATAGATTGTTTTAGCTCATCTAGAGCTTGTATTTTCTTTATATAAACATTTTGAAGCTCAATACTTTTAGATTCGATACCAGCTAACTCATCCAGGAACTCATTTTGTTTTTTTATGGTATCAGGGTAAGTAATTATAAAATTTTGTAGTTGAACTTTAGTTATAGCTTCACGAGTCGCACCTGAACCACCAACTTCAAGTAAAATATTTTTGTAATATATTGATGTGAGGAGAAAACATAAAAAACGAGGGGAAATAATATCTTTATTCACTCTAATAATCGATACATGCTGATTCACTCTTGCTGGTAAATATTCACTAGGGACAACGCAACACCTTGCTACCGATGCTCCTGTTATATTCAGAAGAACATCATCTTTCTCTATTGTTACATTATTTAATTTTGCAGCCTGATCATCATCAATTAATGCTAAATTTTTTTCTTTAAATCTTCTATCATGAACATTCATACTACGAATTAATGACATACCCTGTTCTTTGTATGCAGCTTTACCACCTCTTGGAGTAGCGCCACTACCGATTTTTGATGTTATTTCTTGAAGGCTACTTTCAGCCCAACCTTCTTGACTATGACTAAAAATTCCTTGTAAATAACTTTCAAATAACGCCTTCGCATTTACTAAGTTCTGTTTAGCATTAAATTTCGCTTTTTCAATATCAGCAAAGGTTTGCACTAGTTTGACTACAATTGATTTTTGGATTTCAGGTGAAGGTGTTGGAACTTTAATCTCTTTTAGTACTTTAACTGATGCCATATTTTTAATAGCTACACCTTGAGATAATGCTTTAATTTGCTCTTGAAAATTCCGACTTTCCATCCAAAATTTTAAAAAAGTAGGAAGTAATTTATCCTTTGGGGTAATTTTCAATAAAGCTTGGTTAATAACCCCCCTAGGTATTCCTGCTGGTACTATCGCGATTTTTCCCATGGTTCCAGAACAACTCATGATTAAGTCATCTGGAAATAGCTCAAAGCGTCTCATTTCATCAAATTTATTTTGGTCTACAAAATAGCGAATACTTGAAAATTGGTCATTTATCGCATGTTGCTGCTCGTAAACTGCATACCCTTCATCTTTAAAGATTGATTTTTTTAGGCTACCTCCAAAAGGCCCCCTAACAAAATTACAAACTTCACCAAACCTTTTTTGTGGCCAGTTCTTAATCATAAAAGACCCTTAATGCTCTCTAGAATATTTTTACTTTCTTCATCAAGGTTTATGATTTCAGCTATAATCACAGTTGGATCACGTAATGGCATTTCCTCTTCAACATTAGGATTTTTAACGCTTAAATCAAATGAGGCATCCAGACTGTCAACTTTAACAGCCCAAGATTTACCTGAATCAGCAAATGATTTTTGCAGCTCAACGAACTCTTTTAGATCTTTATCATTAAGCGGAGTAGTTTTACCCATTTTGCGACCTGGATCTAATTCATAAAACCAAGTGTTTTGAGTAGATGAACCTTTTTCAAAAAATAAAACTACCGTTTTAACACCTGCACCAATGAATGTACCAGCAGGACAGTCAAGTACTGTATGTAAATTACAGTTTTCTAATAACTCTTTACGCAAGGCAACAGCAGCTTTTTCCGTATTAGATAAAAAAGTATTTTTGATAACAATAGCAGCACGGCCACCCGGTTTAAGTGATTTAATAAAGTGCTGTAAGAATAGAAAAGCCGTTTCACCTGTTTTGATGGTAAAGTTTTGCTGTATTTCTTTACGCTCCTTTCCTCCGAACGGTGGATTTGCAAGAATAATGCTATATTTATCAGATGGTTGCATGTCTGACAAATCTTGAGCTAACGTATTGGTGTGAATTACGTTAGGTGCTTCAATACCGTGTAAGATCATATTCATGATTGCAATTACATAAGCGAGGGACTTTTTCTCTTTCGCGTAAAAAGTATCTTCTTGTAATATTTTCAGTTCATTAGGTGATACTGGCTTTTTATCTGCACCACCTTTCCGCAAATAATCAAAGGCTTCACACAAGAAGCCAGCAGAGCCTGCTGCTCCGTCATAGATAGTTTCACCTATCTTTGGCTGTATAACGTCGATCATGGCTCGTATGAGTGGTCGTGGGGTATAGTACTCACCACCATTACGGCCAGCGTTACCCATATTCTTAATTTTTGATTCATAAAGATGAGAAAGTTCATGCTTTTCAGTTTGTGAACGAAAACTTAGTTCATCCACTTTTTCTAGACAATCTCTCAGTGAATAACCACTTTGGATCTTGTTTTTTATCTCACCAAAAATTTCACCAATTTTGTATTCAATGGTGTTTGGGCTTTCAGCTCTTTGCTTGAACCCTTTTAAATACGGGAATAATTCGGTATCGACATAATCCATTAAGTCATCACCCGTTAGGGCATTGTTGTGATCAAACTCGCCTTTCGCGTCTTTAGGTGCAGCCCACTTTGTCCAGCGATGTTCTTGGTCGATTATATATTTGTATTCTTTACCTAGAAGCTCAGCGTTAAGTGACTTCTCATGCTCTAGATCATCAAGGTATTTTAGGAATAACATCCACGATGTTTGTTCGGTGTAATCTAACTCGCTGCTACAACCAGCATCTTTATGGAGAGTATCGTCGATGTTCTTAAACGTTTGTTCAAACATTATTATTTAGTCCTTTATAGGCTTTCGCCTATATAAATTATTTCTATTCTTTATTTAGCTGTTTCGTTCTAACGCTTTATTTAACGTTGGTCTGCTTACATCGAAATGCCGAGCTACTTCGGCTTTTGTCATCTCAGGATCAAGCAACATGGCTTTTGCCTTTTTAACATCATTATTTGTTAGCTTTTCTTTTCTACCGCCTTTTCGCCCTCTGGCCCTTGCTGACGCTAGTCCGGCCTTTGTTCTTTCACTTATAAGTTGACGTTCAAATTGTGCTACAGAAGCGATTATGTGGAATGCAAGCACTCCAACTGCGGAAGTGGTATCGATACTTTCATTAAGAGAAATGAAATGCACTCCCTGTGATTTGAATCCATCCAGTAACTCAATTAGGTCTTTTAAACTGCGACCTAATCGATCTAACCTTTGCACAACAACAATATCATCTTTACGTAATGCATCAAGCATACGCTCTAGTTGTGGGCGATTCTTTGATTTACCACTGCATTTTTCAATATATAACTTTTCACATTCAGCGGCATTCAACGCATCAAGCTGAGCATCTTCATTTTGTTCTTCCGTACTTACTCTGGCGTAGCCTATTTTCATTTTAATACCGTAAAGAAAAGGGTGCGGATATTTACGTAGATTACTTTACGGGTTGTTTTACGGATTAACAAGGGAAATCGAGTGAAATTTTGTAATAGTGATAGCGTAAATTATACGGTCGTTTGATTTACGCCACTTGAATAAAGTTGGGTGTATATAATACTATTTAAAGCATGGCTCGATATCTACTACAGCCATGAAGGATATTTCCTCCTTGTTATAAAACTAATATTAATATCTATTTACTTATGACGTGTAAGTACGATCTTTTCACCGTAAACAGATACAGAATAGTTACCATTACCAAACGCCTTGTTACAGAAGTTTCTAATATAATTAGCCTCTGTCTGTTCCATGCTTTGTTTTGTTATTGATATTAATGCTCCTTGAACCTCTACTGTCTCACCAACACGTATAGAGTGAAAAGCAGACCAATCGTTCCTATTCCCCTTCTTCTTTGCCTTAACTATTCTCACAATTGAATCCTCAATAAATTAAACAAATTTATGTAAAGTAATGCGTCATATTTATATGGTTACTGATTTAGAAAAGGTTCTTAATTAGTAAATCCTTTCTTAGAAAGTATCGCTAGTCCCTCTATGGGATCTACATTCAAAGCCTCACAATATTGTACGTATTCGTAAACATTTAATTTTCGTTGGGCTGTTTCAATCTTACTAATAAATTGGAACGGCTCATCAATTATTAATGCGAGTTGACGCACAGTGAGACCTTGATTTTGTCTTTCTGTCTTAAGCCAATTTATTAGTTCTTGGTATTTTTCTGTGTTTATTGATTTTATCATTGTCCCCATTCTAGCGACATGCTACATTGTCACCAAAATAGGGACAAAATATAATAGATGAAGTATATATTTTATAGTTAAATAAATACGGTGGATAGAGGTAAAATATGGAAAGAATTTATTTAGATGATGCAGTTTTGATATCTGTATTAGACAGCATAAGTGGTGAAAAACAATGTAATGCTAAATTTCTTGCAGGCAAAGTTATTCATGACAAAATGAATCGATTTCGGGTTGGAAAATCACTAATAACAGTAGAGCTTGAATTATGTGGCGAAGATGTTTTTTTAACTAAAGACGGAGATTTATTTGAAACTGATAATTCTCCTTGCATTACGGAAGTATCATGCGCTGAATTTTTGCTAATGAGAATAAACTCTTTCAAATTAACTCAAATTTTGGCTATGCGCCAAAATACAAACAAAGCAAAGCTGATTTCTGCTTTTGATGATTAGCATGCATTATGAAAACATTTTTAAAAGACGCAGCAATTGTATCAATTTTTGATTTTCAAAAAGATGAAAAAAAATTACTAGGCAGGATTATTTTTGGCATAGTTATCAAAGATGAAACAAAAAGGTATTTACCTGAATTTCGAGTTATTACTTCAACAATTAAATCACAAAAAAACTTTGAATTTATTACAAAAAGTGGAAACTGTTATGTGATCAATGATGCACCTGGTCAATTAGATATAACGTTTGTTGAATTTGTCGTCATGCGACATCGCTTATCTTCACCATCTGAAATTTTAGAAATGCGACAAACATTAAAATTAACTGATGATCGCACTATACATTGAGTGATGATGAAATGAAAATTAATAATCAAAAAGCGCAAATAACTTCAATAGATCATCTCAATAAAAGTTTTGAAGTCAAAAAGTTCGAATTTCAATTAGATTTTACATTAACTTTAAATAGTGAGAATGATGCTGATGTACTGCCGATGCCAAGTGGAAAACTTGGAAATTATCTAGAGGTTGGCGATCTTATTGAATTCAAAATGAAACAACAAAGTTATGAAATGTTTAATTTGAGTTGTGAATTTTTAAGGCTTTCGAAATTTAAACGCGATCTGATTTCAGTATTAAGACGATTAGATAATGATAATCATCCTTTGAAACGATGTGTTTTGTTGAATGAAAAAGGTTTTGTTTTGCTTTCAGCTAAAAAGAACGCTGATAAAGTCCGTTTGATAACTGAAACTACACGAAATTAATTGGAATAATCATGAAAAACTTTGAAGACAAAGTAGTTAAAGTTATTTCTAAACTTGCATGTGATGCCTGTGGTGAACAAGCACACCAGAAGATTATGAATTTCATGAGTTTATTAGTATCAACCACAAGTGCGGCTACGGCTCAATCCATGGTGACGGTAACCAATTCAACATCGATTTATGTCAGGAATGTTTTGCTGACATGTGTGGGAGTAGTTTAACCATTAGCATGCAAGATGATGTTAATCCTATGTTTGTTAATATTTTAGAGAACCCAATCGACACTAATACAGATGCAATAGTTAGAAAAAGGATTCCTGAAAATAATAAGTCAAAGTTTAAACATAATAGTGATTCACGAATTGATGTAAAAGATGTTTTGTTAGCAAATAAAATAATAAATAAAGATGAGTTAGCTGTTGCGTTAAAACGTCTCGACAAACTTTGGGATGCTGAGCATCTTTCATCAGTCAGAAGTGAGCTTTATCAGCTAGTTGACTTGATTTTTTCTTTCGAAGGCAAAAGTTGGGATTCATATATTAACGAAGTAGATGTTGCATCTGGTGACTTCATGGTGGAGCGTGAAGATATTATTGAACAAGAAGGTGAAGCGTAAGCGATCAATTTAGGGCGTATTCCATCTCAGCCTAAACCCTCTAAAGTAATGCCATTATTTACTCATCGAGAAAAGCAATGGCAAATATCAATAGAACACCTGAGCAATTGCAACAAATCTTCAAGCAGCATGCACAATAAGAATATTTGCAAGGTTCAAGGTCTTTTTAGCAACAAAACACTCATAAAATTTACCTTTGCTAAAGGCAGTTTAGAGCCTTGAGTTCAAATGGTGAATGCAACGCTATCCTTATTGCAATACAAACTCAAACATAATGCTCAGTCACAGATAGATAAGGAAATGACTTGTCATTGTAAAGCGAACCTTAGCACTAACTTTTTTGTTATATATTTTCTAATGAACTTATTGTGTCGTGTTACGGTGAAGTCATAGTAATAGGCCGAAAACAACCTGATTTACACCTAATTTATTGATATTACTGGTGGTAGTGATAAGCTCTGTTTTGGATATTACTGATAACTCTACATGATAGATTGTTATATGGATAATTACACCCAGCGACTACCGTAACACTTTAATCTGATATTTAGGTAATTATGAATAATTCTATAGCACGACAAATAGCTGGGCTTTTAAACGCTGAAAATCAACTTGTGGTTGGTTATACGGAAGAGAAGGTGCTATCTGCATCGGATAATTATGTTTATGAAGCAGTTGATGGTGTAATTAAAGCATTCATCGAGTGTAAAAAAGTACAGTGGTATCAATACGAAGTATGCCACTTAACGGTAGCACCAGATTTTAGAGGGCAAGGGTTAGGTGAAGTCGTAATAAATAAAGCTTTATCTTATGCTGCATCTTTGGGTGCTAGGATTGTTCAATGTACTATTCGTGATGATAACGGAGCAAGTAAAGGACTTTTTGCTAAGTGTAGCTTTGCACAAACCTCTACCTTTTATTATCCAAATAGCGGTAATAATGTCGGTGTTTGGCAAAAGGTGGTTAGTGTAGCCACCTATCAAGCAAATTAATCAGGACTTAATGCAGCAGGCTGTTTCGCCTTGCTCAAGTTTAACCTATGATATTTAGCCCATCATTTGGGCGTTGTGAAGGAAAATCTAAATATGGAAATTTCTGCTAATGGATAAAAAAGTAAAAGGTGCTTGGTTAATTCACCATACTAATAAATTACAAAATATAACCAATCAAGGAAGCTATCAAAATACTTTTGTTGCAGGTAAAGCTGGGATTCTCTTGTCAGCAATTTCAGAAACAAATCAAAGTGTCCTTACAAATGAAAAGTTACATGTACTAGCTAATGCATCAAATATAAATACTGCTTTTGAACTTCCCAAGCTAATTGATGTTTTAAAAGATCAGGAATTGGTTGATGTAACTAACTCAGGTATTGGTGTTCTTGGTGTGACAACATCTTCCGCTCTCCAGCATACATCCAATATTTTCGAATCTCTTGAGCCAGAAAACTTAGAAGTTGCAGCTATTGAACTAGCTGAGATAGCTTCAATTAAGCCTGTTAGCAGTTCAGAGATATCAGAAAAATTATCTGATGAACATAAAATGGATAAAAATGAAGTAACCCAGTTATTTCATGATTCTGAAAATATAGGTTTTGTAGATGCCGAATATATTAGCAAAAATGAGAAGTTGCTATTTAATGGTAACCTCTTTCGTCGTGATTCGGCAGTTAAAACGAAAGCAGTTTTAGATTCCCTTACTGTTGCAGAACAGGCTTCATTAACTGAGTTAACCCAACGATTGAAGAAAAATGCTTGTGTAGCATATTCTGATGCGCTTCGCATACTAGGAGATAATCTTTTTAAAAAAGTAAACTCCATCGGTTTTTTTGATATAAATGTGGTTAGTAATAGTCAAGAAGAAGTTGGATTCTTAACGCTACCGTCAGCATTTTCAAAATATAGTAACTCTATGGTTGAAGATGCATTTGATTTGGCCAAGGCATTTGTCGCTTCATTAACTTATGGGATGACTAAAAGCACATATGCTCGTGGTCAAATTAGCATGATTGATCGACTATTAGCGGCCCTGATTGATGGTCGAGAAGTCGGCCCTGTAAGTGCGATTGGTCAAGATTACAAAATGCTTGAACTGAAAGGTGTAGTATCCATCAGGCACGGAGAAAAAGGTGGGCGAACCGGGCCATTAATGAGATTGTTAAAAAAGGAAGTTGGTGAACTTGCACTTCAAGCAATCAGGGAAGGAGATGTTAGTGAGCAATCTATTCAATCTTTACCCGGTGCCGCTATCACTAAATTTAGAGGGCCAGAGGCTAATCGAGAGATAATTCGACGCGAACAAATACAAAAAAGTCCATTTGAAACCAATGATATGATTAGTGCGTTAAGAACAGGAGGCCGATTCTAATGGTAAAAAAACTATCCAAGGGCTTTGAAATGGAAGAGCAACTTAGAAACTACTTTATTCAATCCGGCTATTTCGTTGTTCGTGGAGTACCGTTTGTATATGAAGGTTTTGATGTTACTGACATCGATTTATGGTTATATAGCCGAGAGTCCTCACTCACTAGAAATATAACGATTGTAGATATAAAAAATAAAAAAACACCTCAAACAATTGAGAGAATTTTTTGGGCAAAAGGATTGGCCAAAGCAGTTAGTGCCAATAATGTTATCGTAGCTACGACTGATAGAAGAAAAGAAGTTAAGAAGTTTGGTTTAGATTTAGATGTATTAGTTTTAGATGGGGTATTTCTTTCAAAGCTAGCAAAATCTGAAGGTTTTTTAGCGCAAAGATTGTCTGATGAGGAATTCTTTGATGAGATTGATAGCTATTCTTTAGGTAAAATTGATGGGGATTGGAAAGGACAAATTGTTAAGTGCAAGAGTTTGTTAGCAAAAGAGATTGATTTTGATGCATGTAATCAGTGGCTTGATTCTTCTAGATTTTTTGCAGAGCAAATATTGACCAAACCTAGTCAGCTTAATGTTGCCCTTAGGTGCTTTTACTATTCACTGATGTTATTTTCAATTGGCGTTGATTACATACTTAAAGAATTATCGTTTTTGGAGCCTGAAGAAAGAGTTAGCAAGCTTGTCGAAGGGTTCACTTATGGCGCTAAAGGCTTCGAGGGAATAACTAAAATGCTATCGCTTTCTTTGTCTTTAGTAGAACAGTTTGCGCCAGAGGGAAAAGCACTTTCATCTCAAGTTCGCACAAAAGTCATGTCCGATTTTGAATCACTGCCAACCAATATTATTGGAGAATATTTTGCAAAAGCCGATGTTGGAAAAACTATTTTCACTTCAGCTAAAGAACTTGAAAGCTTGGCAATGAACCGTTCGTTTAGAAACCATTCAGATTCTTCTTTTGAGTTACGAGGTCTCATTGGTTGTCTTCTAGATTGCTGGGAAATTAATCGAAAGGAATTTAGAACGGCCATAGATGCCTCATAACAATTGACCTAAAAGGAGAAGTTACAGTTTTCTCGCGCTCCGAGCATTAGTGTTAATTTGCACCCAAAAGTGATCTACTTGATGTCATGTTTTGCATCGAAATTTGATCCTGTTTAAAGTGATTAATGACATTAGAATTAGCGTTTTCAAGCTCATCTAGTGGATCATATATTGGTGCAATTTAACATGTCTGTCCAAAATGTGGTTATGGGCTTGTAAAACTGCTTGCAAAAAATGGTCGAAATGCAGGTTCTGAATTTTTAGCTTGTAGTAATTTTCCGAAATGCCGCTTTGCTAAAAGTAAATAACAAGTACAACTCATCTTGCGCATTAAACAACTGTCTAAGCAAACAGATTGAGTCTGTATTAAAGACAGTTAATCACCAAAGCGGTCATTAAACAGATAACGAAAAAAATTTGAAGTTTTTTTTAATACCAACACTTAACGGTATTCTCTCAATACCATCATTGTTTTAAAGGTAATAATTAAATCACTTTCTGAAATGTCACATTTTTGGCAAATATCATCTAAGTCAGAATTTTCGTTTGATGATGTACCTTTCAATAAATATTCTATTATTTCATGCTTTCCAGTTAAAATATCGGCTTTAGGTGCGGATAGACAGTTAAATTCTTTATTGTTCTTAATATTACAATTATTCGCATAATATTTAGTCATACTTGCTGGCACATGGCCTAGGAGCTTTGACAAATTCGCATAATCACTTCCACTAGAAAAACTTTCTTTAAAAGCTTGGACTGTATAAAACGCTCTCAACGAGTTGATAGAAATTGGTAAAGAAGTGCTATTACTTGCTGTTTTGAATGTTTTGGTCACAACTTGTCTCGATATGCTAGATGCAGGTTTGTTTTTTTGGTTCTTACTTTTTCTCGATTGAAATACAAAAACATCTTTAGGATATTTATCTTTTAACTTTCTAAGTGTCTCCATGCATTCATCATTTACAATAATGCTTATTTTATTATGAGTTGATGATCTCAATTTCTCAACAGTTATTGAGCTAGATTTAAAGTCTACATCTGAAAATTTTAAATTCAATATTTCACTAGTTCTTAACCCTGTATTAATGATAATTGTAAAAAAATCTACCGTTTGTGAACTACCTGCTTCCATTAAAGCAGATTTAAAATTCTGAAAATCTTTAAACGTTAATTCTTTTTTATCTTTCACTATTATCTCCTAACACAAGAGTAACTTGTCAAAATGTATATCATGACAAGTTTAACTGGCATTAATATAAACACAAGATAAAATTGGTATTTATTTTTACATATTAAGCTATGAAAGTTAAATTTTGATGTTGTTAGGTATGTGGAGGGCAGTCAATTCTATTAAGATCTAAAGTCAGGTATAACAACACTTCAAATATTAGAAATCACCTTTAATCTGGGTGTGATGATCGAAAATCAGTCTAACTACACTTCAAGTATTATAAATCAGCTTTAATTCTGGTATAGCGATCAAAAATAAGGTAAATATCTGCCGAAAAATTATAAGTCAACTTAAAATATATTACTGGCAAAAAATAACAATGTGCCTAACATAAAACCGCAATGAATTATTACCCATAAATAGTGAATTTATATTTATTGTACTTATGTGTATAATCTTAAAGGAATTGGTAATTACATTGTTTTTCAATCAGTTATAAGTCTTGGTTTGTTTGCGTTAGCACTATAAATCACTTTTATTTATTTCTATATTTTACATCAACTTATAAGCAATCACAGTTTAAGCTCACTGACATCGTTATATTAAACACGATACCGCTCTTTTACTGGGTCGCTATGTTAATTTTATTGCTTTCAAATTTATTTTATTGATAATAGCAAAAATAGAGTGATGAATACTTATTCACAGCCATGATCAGCCTATTTATCAAATAGGAGAGTTTTTCATATTTATTACTTTTCCAGATTCATACTTTTCGACTAACTTTTCAAGCTCACGAATTCTTGCAACTAACTTTAAATTATCTTGCATCAAGGTATAAAGTAGAGATTCTGCCTTATCCTTATCATCTGTAGCTTTTTTTACTTTTTTCTGTGTCCGCTGTAGCTCTGTTGCTGCTGATGTACTACTAAGTGCATGTTCTCTTTTATAGTCATTAATTTCACCAACCAAACGGCTTTGCCATAGCCTAGTTTTTTTTAAATAACCTTTATCAAAGCCTGCTTCAACACTAACTGTTGAACACGAAATCTCCGATTTTTCAATAACCTTTATTAAACCATTGCCAACTTTAAGCCTTTCAAATGCATTTATACACTTTTCTAAACCATCACCTTGTTGATTGTTCATGCTGGTTCCTCATCTTTGCTTTTCATTGAGTATTTTTTATATTTAACTAACGCATCGTAGTCAATTATTGTTATTTGATACTCTGCTGAATCTTTTGCATATTCTGCTAGCTCCTCTTTTATTCGATCAATTGCTTTATCAACTTTATTCGGGTTAATAATTCCTCCTTTACAACCTAAACACGATGTAAAATCCCCTAGCATTTCATCTTCGCATGCACCAACTTTTATACACCCTCCCAACAGTGTATCCCGATATGAAAGCTCTCCTTTTGCAACACGCTTTTCTGTTTCTTTTCGCACTTCTTGTATTAATATTTCATTATCTTTAAGCTGCTCTTTTTGACGTTCGATATACCTACCAGTTTTGCCATAAATATGATTATCAGCCCCTAGGACATCTATTAATATTTGATTTGCAACATTACCAGGAATGCCAAGCTGGTACTCAAAAATCATATGATCATCCGGTAATATATATTCACCTTTTTCCTTGTCAAAATATCCAAAGATCGTTTTTATTTGTTCAAAATTACGTCGATAATATCTCGCCATTTCAAGACTTAAATGCTTAAATTGTGCTTTTAATGTTGGTAGCGATACAAAACCACTATTACTTGCGTAAAAAGCTAAAGAACGACGAAACTGATGTGAAGCCAAAGGCCACGAATTACCAACTTGAAACTTTTTATCTGAAAGGAAATCACGATCTTCATCACTAGCACGTAAATCAATTAAATCTATACCCGTAATAGTTAATAAGCTTAACCAGTGAGGTGAATGTTTACTTGTATTAAAGTTGGTTACCTCAGGTTTACCATCCATTAAAGTACGCAGCTCAGAAGTGCTGACGAGTAGGGGTATAGTTTCATAGGCAACATTATAAAACCCTGCCATTCCTCTCGCTATGCGTTGTAATATTTTAATTGCTTTCAGAACACACTTTGGGGCATACCAAGAGGCACTTTCCTTATACCCTGTAAATTTTGTTGTCGTTGAAAGTAATTCAACTGCTAGAGCTTCATCAACAATTTTGCCCTTTTCATCTACCGTTGCTTCGGTGATAGTCTCTGTATACACGCATTCGTATGGAAGTCGATTAACCTCCTGATGTCTCATCCCGGTATATAAATGAATAACCTGCTTGGCAATGAATTGAATTTTACTCAAAGCTAAAGTGAGGTTGTTTTTTTTGGTAACTTTATAATTGTCCTTTAATAATTTAGACAATCCATGGCTCACAATTGCCTGAGACATAGTTTCTCGGTAATACTTTCTTCCCCCAACAGCCAATCCTTTTTGCCGACCATGCGACACGCCATAATATCGGTCCTTAAACTTGGGAAGCATTTCCTCAAGTCCATCAGAATTCTCATAGATGAAATCTATATCGTTTTCCAAATTATTCATGAGCGACATATAAATTCTTTGAGGAATAATAACCGTTTGTTGTGAGTCAGTTTCGTTTAAATCAACATCTTCCCTGTTTACCACAGTAAAACCTATAATTTTTTCGCCCAGAAAATTAAAGTCGTTAATAATGGCAGACATACGTTTATTAAAAGTTATGCCTTTTTTATTTCTTACAAAAGCAGCTAAGAATGGTTTATTTGTGAAAAGGTGTTTTAACGTTAAATTACCATGGGTTGTCAATTCTAAATCTAGACAAAAACGTGCTGCTTGGCGCAATACTGTAAAATAACTAAACATTACACTCGAACTACGTGTGCCCGTATATCCAGATTCACAAAAATACATCATGCAAAATAAAAGATATTTGAGTTCTATTATTATTGCTCTTTCAGCAGCAGGGTTCTTTCCTAAAAGTAATTTTGAAAAATGCCACTTTGTTAATTTCGTGGCAGATAATCGATAAGGGTTATAATCCCAAGTATCTTCTTTAAAAATAGCAGTAGACATCCCCTCTAAATCTCTACAAAGCACAAAATCATCCGGAACTTCTATTTTATTTCCTTCAGAGTAATTAAATACATCAGGTATCGTTCCATATTCAACCAAGTCTTCATCAAAAGAATGATTATATGCTTTTATCTCTTCATTCATAAAACTACCCCCATATCTTCGTACAATGACAAACGTTTTTCCCAAAAAACGGTTAAGATACCTAGTTCTAAAACTCTCTTTTCCATTTTTTCTACCAACTTCAATAATTCATCACTTTTAGCTTTCATGCTATCGAGAATAAAACGTATGCGAATTGAAAGCTCTTTAAACAAACTGTCCGCTTGACTGAAATCAATAGCAAACTTACGAACTTCAGTAAGTACGTAAAGCAGGCTCAATAGTTTATGAATATCTTCCTCATCAGCATGACAAGTGTAGTTTTCGCAATACAAACAGCCATATTGAGTCTTACAATTTGGCTCAATAGGTACTTTATCTTGAACGGGTGAGGGGTTATCATCGTCTTCACAATGACCAACAGGAATTGATTTGTCATTATCATTATCTACAAACTTTATTTTAATTTGTTTTCGTGATTTATGCATTGCTTGCCAATATAATTCTAATTCTTTAATTTGCCTATCTGGTGTAGTCTCCATGTAATCACGAGAATTAGTCTCAATAGAATGTCCAAGTAAACTTGCAGCTATTTCCTGATCTTCTCTTAACTCATTCAATAACAAATTTTTATATTTACGTGCGGCTCTTGCAGGAATATTTTTTATATTTTTATTAACATATTTTCCTTCTTTAAGCCGCTTAATAAACCTATTACAATCACTACGCCTTAGTTGGGTATAGGTGTCATTATATTTTCCTGAGTCACCTTTTTTAGAACAAATGAAAAAAAGATACTTCTGTTCTACTCCATTTAAAACCCAATCCCTGAGTTCAAGATACTCTTTAAATAAGCTATACCCATATTGGTCACCTAGTGAGTAAACAACTGTTTTACCACCAGCACGAAACTTAACCGCACGATAATCATTTTTAAATAAGTCTTTATCTGCCCTGTATCCCTCATCAAATTGAAGTTGACGTATTTCACTAGGGTATATACCTGTCAAAATAATGAATAGCTGCATATATGCTTGCATAGCAAGTGTTGCATACTTCATACGTTGCTCATGCCTTGAATCTATATTTACTTCTTCTAATTTACCCAGAGCATTTTTAACAGCACGACTTGCACACGATATAGACATGGTGGCTTTAGATGAAAGTTGATACTCTTTAATCGTAGAGATTCTTCCATCCACAGCGTTATAAATTGGTCCGCAAGATGATGAATAAGGCGTGTTTTTATTTCGACCATTAGACGGAAAAACATACGTTTCATAATCAGGCATTTTAAGCTTAAATGGAAAAGTATTACTTGATATAACAAATTCTTTAAATTGTTTAGCAATGGCTAAAGCTGTTTTCACCATATAGCTAACTTGATTATCTTTCGGTGGCTTTGATGGAATACGTTTGGCTTTTATTTTAGTAATCCCAACATAAATTTGGCTAGTTTTTCCTGCACCAAAATAAATATCAAACATTTTTTCCATTGATAATTGTAAGCTATTACAAGTTTCAGGTTTTACTTTTCCACCACTTACTTTAATTTGATGTTTTAATTCACTTACATATCCAACGTATGCTTTTCTTGCTGAGTCCATTGAATCAAATAAATTTTCATAACTATTACCATCACACCAATTTATTATTTTTTTAAACTGATTAATGTCATATAGGATGGTCGAGTGCTCTCTGCAACCGATAAAAAAATGATCATACAAATTACGTAAGAATTCACACCTAGACTTCTTGAGTGATTTAAGCTCCACAAAGTAAGGTCGCTTAGCCTGAGATGTATTAGAATAAACTTGTTCACGCTTCGAAAATGCCAAAGAGCCAATATCATAAGGGTTTACACGAACAGAACTATCTAGCTGAACCCTTGCATTCTCAGGGTAAAGTAGCTCTTGATCTAGCTCTGCTGGAGTTAGAATAAATGTCTCCCTTAAAATCATGTTTTCTTCATGTGGATACACTTTGTTTTTTCTCCGTATTTATTCTCTTTAAATCATTCTCATAGCCTTTGAAAATATGAGATTCATATAATTCTTGAGCACGCTTTTTATCATTGATATTTTCAAACAGCTTTAGATAGTTTTCAGTAATGCTTGAACGACTATGGTGCATTCTTTTTTGTACTTTTCTAATGATTTCTGAGTGACTAATTATCTTGCCATTCTTGTCTTCATATTTTTTTACGAGATGAAGATAGTATACGAATGCAAATGTTGCTCTAAGCCAATGAAATGTAATGTCCTTCGGGAATTTTTTTGAAGTAAATGTTAAAAGTTTTTCAGTAAAAAGCCTAGTTCGCTGTCCTTTAGGTCTTGACCGTACACGCACAAAACGAGGATCATCTTTTGCCATATAATGACAATTATTTTCCGTTGATAAGAATAGATAAACATCATTATCATGCATTTTTTCTAAATCTGGGAATTCATCAGCAAACTTTTGCTGAAATTCTTTACGCCTAGCCTTGGCAGTTCTGCTTTTCGAATAAACAATAAGATCATCAGCTAACTCCTTTTCAACAAACAACTTTTGAGGTTTATCATATTTAGTATCGGCCCCATTTTTAGAACTTACTCTAAGTTCATAAGTATTGTCTGATAATAAAAATTTAGGTTCAAAAAATGCTAGGTGCTTCATTCTTAATGTGAAGATAGTTTGCTTACGTGCCCCTGTATAAAGAGCGAATAAGCTAAAAAGGCGCTCATCAACACTGAATTCGTCTTTACTAATTTCTCTTAAAAACTCATCTCTTTGAGTCAGTGTCAGTGGCCTTAAATCTTCACCTTCATCTCTAACATATCCAACCTCAACAGGGATAGGTTCATGACTAACAGGCTTAGTTTGACCACGTTTTGTAACTTTTTTTGAACCTCTCCCGGTAGCTGTTTCAAAGGATATTCTAATATCTTTCACTGTATCAACACGATCAATATCGATATAAGAGTCACTTTGCTCAGATAGCCATTTAATAAAATAATAGACGGCTGAAGTCTTCATGTTTAGGGTTTCTGGACCAATCTCCACTTCCGATGATAAATAGGCATAATATTTATATGTCGGTCTATGGCTGGGCCTCCTGCCAGAAAAGTCGTCAAATTCAATTTCTTTATCTTCACAAAATAATTTGTAATCCAACAGTTTCGAAGCTTTATCTCGGATAAGATCTGTTGCCTCAGCTAATTTGGTCGAATTGATTGCCATCTCAAAGAGATATGTATTTGCTTCATGCCATGGTTTTCCATCATGATTCAATAAAAAAGGGAAATTGTAGACACTATCATCAGGAGCAATTCTTTTGTCTTCAGGGATGACATGGTATTTATATGATCGGACATTATGCTCAACATAATGTTCATAAGAATTATTAGTTTCACCAGTAGTAGTTATGAAAGCTGTAGCATCAAAAATACGTGGTATGTTAATTAAGCGGATATCTTTACGAGGGTCTCTTTTCATAATGACAGATAATAATAAACTGATGTGTCAACGATACATTGATACACCTACCCGTGTCAACAGCCAAACGTACACCTTAGCTTAGGATAATGCGATTTCATCTCTTTTTTTACCTCAGCATAACTGCCTTGCCAAAATTGCGCTAAGTTTTGAGTTACTTGAATAGGGCGACCTGCAGGTGATAATAATTCTAATAATAGCGAAATGCCTTTGCCTATTTGCACCTCGCCAACTTGCGGCGTTATTGCCAAACCATAAACCTCTTGCATGGGCAGTGACACTTTAGGTGATAGTTGTTCATGATGATAAGTTATCGGACAGCGTCGTCCAGTTGGGCCAAGATAATATTCAGGTGCTAATTTAGCTAATAGTTGCTGCTGATTATAATCAAGCAAGGAGAGTATACAGTTCGATAAATTAATTTTATCTAATTGTGCTTTATTTTTTACTTCGCCGACAAAAGGCGCAAACCAAGTCGTTAAATTCGCTAATAAAAAATCCTCAGATAAAAGGGGGAAATCTGCATCGCTAACAAAGGTATTTAGCCATTGCCAACGTGTTTTTAGCGCTAGATCTTTTGCTTGCCAATTAAGCCATGCCAAGCCCTTTTTCTGTACTAATTCACACCACATACTGGCAATTTTTTCAGTGGATAATTGTTTATTACCGATCTTTTTATTACTGAGTTTTTCAGTGCCAAGCTTTTCATTATGAGAAGTTTGCGATAATAACAAGGCAAATAACTTAGTTTGTTTACGCGCGCTAATTTTGCCATTGCTTTCATTATAAGTAAGTGAGTCTTTAGTTGTTATTTGCTTACTAAAAATAGTTTCTAACTGTATTTGCTCAATCGATGCTGCTAAACGTACCGTTAATGTATGATTGCGAGTTTGTTGTAAGTCAGCAACAACAATTAAAGCTTGCCCTGCTAAACTGTCCCCCTCAGCCAAGCACACGCCTTTGCCATTAGCACATAAATAATCATGCCCTTGTGTTTGCTTATTGGTTGCTCTGAGTTTTGCCACACGTTCAGGATAAGCAAGTGCCAATAACATGCCGATATTGTCAACAGGTAATAGTTTAGCTTGTTTAACAAAATGAATATTGGCTTGACGAGCTAAACGCTGCGCTTGCTGATAAATACGAGTATGATTTTGAGGGTTATCTAGTAATACCGTTAAGCGCTGTCTTATATCACTATTTTGACCGTTCCCTTTATGAACAGAGTCTTTATGAGCAGTACCTTTTTGCTGAGAGCCTTGCTGACGACTAAAAATATCACGTTCTGCTAACATTGCCGCTAAAATACAGGCAAGACTTGTGTACTGCTTAGTTAATAATGGCTTTGCAATCATCATCGCTAGCGAATTGGCTCGTAAAATCATTTGCGCAAAACGTGGATGACAACTTAGCTTTGCTACTTGCTTACCATGCACAGTCAATTTTAGTTTGTTATTAACAATATCTAAACGCTGTAATTCTTGCCATGCTTGATTTTCTTTATTGTTATTGGGCAACTCAAGCAATGGTAAATCGACTAATTGACTAACCCCCCAACGCGCACTTTCAATTAGCAGGGGTAATAAATCGGTTTGCTGAATTTCACTAATTGCCTGTCCTTGACGGCGTTCAAAGTCCTCTTTAGCATATAAACGAATACATGTCCCCGCCATTAATCGCCCAGCACGACCTGCACGTTGAATAGCAGAGGCTTTAGATATTTGCTGCTGCACTAACTTATTAGTGAGGCTTGCACTATCATAAACGGCACGTTTTTCAAAACCGCAATCAATGACACAATTAATACCGTCAATGGTTAATGAGGTTTCGGCAATATTGGTACTGAGCACTAATCTGTGCCTGCCACTTGGGCTTGGCGCTATGACTTGCTGCTGTGCTTTTAGCGATAAATCTCCATATAAACAATGCAAATCAACATTATCAGGCAAAATACCAGCAGAAGCTAAACGCTCAGCTAAAAAACGAATATCAGCAATACCAGCAAGAAACACCAAGATAGAGCCTTGCTGTTGCCGAGCTTGTGTTGTGATCACCTTTAACGCATGTTCACGCCAGCGTTGCGTATTAATAGGCGGATCATAACTAATTTCAATTGGATAACTACGCCCTGCACTTTTCAATAACACTGCATCGGGGAGTTTTTTAGCTAAAAATTCATTGTCTAACGTTGCCGACATTAACAATATTTTTAAATCGTCACGCAAACCAAGCTGAATATCGCGCGCCAGTGCAAAGGCTAAATCACCTTGCATACTTCGCTCATGAAACTCATCAAAAATGACTAAAGCACAACCATCAAGTTCAGCATCGTTTTGCATTATTTTAGTTAAAATGCCCTCGGTGATCACCTCTAATTGTGTTTTACTACTCACTTTAGTTTCATCACGTAAGCGATAACCAACACGCTCACCAACTTGCTCCCCCAATTGACTCGCCAAATATAAAGCAATATTTTTAACAGCGACACGGCGCGGTTGTAACAAGTAAATTTTTTGCCCCGAAAACTGAGGCAACGCTAATAACCAAAGCGGTAGGCAAGTTGATTTACCTGCCCCCGGAGGAGCGGATAATACTAAGGTATTTTTAGTGGTTAACGCGCTAATAAACTCAGTTTTTATGGCTTCAATAGGTAATTTTGCTGTATTCATGTGAGTTAAGATTCTAGAATATCGTTTTTAGGCAAGCGAATAATTGCTTGATCATACTATAAATTCCCTGTTAACGTGCTAATTCATCTCTCTATAATAAGCATTGCATGGAAAACATTAATCAAATTCTAACCCACGTTGTCGCCTTTATGTGGGGCTTACCCTTAGTAATATTACTCGTGGGCGGCGGTTTGTTTTTTGTTTTTCATTCAGGATTTAAACCTTATTTATACCTCAAACATGCTTTAGATATTACACTAGGAAAAGTAGATGAAGATCATCAAAACCAGCCAAGTCCAACGCAAGTACAAGGTGATGTTTCTCATTTTCAAGCACTAATGCTGGCGCTTTCTGGCACGCTTGGTTTAGGCAATATTTCAGGCGTTGCCGTTGCTATTACATTAGGTGGTGCAGGGGCAATTTTTTGGATGTGGATAACGGCATTGGTAGGCGTTGCCACTAAATTTTATACTGCTAGTTTAGCGGTTAAGTACCGAGGTTTAGACCGAAATGGACACCTTCAAGGTGGCCCTATGTATGTTATTCGTGAAGGTTTAGGTAAAAAGTGGCTACCACTTGCCTGGTTATTTTGTATTGGCGCAATGTTTGGCGCGCTACCGATATTTCAAATAAATCAATTAGTGCAAGTACTACGCGATTTTATTGCTATTCCCCACGGTTTAGCGACTAAAACAGAGCATTTTACCTTCGATTTATTTGCAGGCTTAGCATTATTTACCTTAATCACCGCCATTGTGCTAGGTAAATTATCGCGTATTGCCGCAGTAACCAGCCGACTTGTACCGCTTATGGTCGGTTTATATCTACTAATGACGGCTTATGTATTACTTACTAATGCAGAGCATATTCCCAGTTCATTTTTACTGATTTTTACTAGTGCCTTTAATGGTAATTCTGTCACAGGAGGCCTTGTTGGTACTATAATTTTAATTGGCGTACAACGCGGGGCGTTTTCTAATGAAGCAGGCATAGGCACCGAATCTTTAGCACATGGTGCCGCCAAAACTAACGAGCCTATTCGCGAAGGTTTAGTGGCAACACTTGGCCCTATTGTTGATACCTTGATTGTATGTACCTGTACAGCACTGGCTATTTTAGTAACAGGGGTTTTAGATACTGAACTCAAAGGGGTTAGCTTAACCGCGCAAGCTTTTGAACAAAGCATTCCTGTTGTTGGTGGTTACTTACTTACCTTAGTCGTGTTCTTTTTAAGTACCAGTACGGTACTCACTTTTTGGTATTATGGCGGCAAATGTGCGCATTTTTTATTCGGCACAACCTTTGAAAAATTTTATGTCTGGTTTTATTTATCTTTAATTATCGTTGGCGCGGTTACCTCATTTAGTATTGTCATTAATGTGATCGACATTATGTATGCAACCATGGCAATACCAACAATGATCTCAACCTTGTTGTTAGCACCAAAAGTAAAACAAGCGGCTAACAAGTATTTTGCACGTTTGGCCGTTAAATAATACAAAGAAACAGATATTCGCAATGTAGGTTGTCATGAGCGTAGCGAAGCACAACATTTAGATGTCGCAGCAAGCTACGACCTACATTAGCAGGAGAAGCTTTATGAAACGCTTATTTTTCGCCTTAGATATTACCAATAATGACAAACAACTCCTTACCCATTGGCGTGACAAGGCATTAAATCTTCCTTTTAAAACCATTACGACAGAGAATTTTCATATTACCTTGGCATTTTTAGGCAATACCAGTAGCGTGCAGCAACAACAATTAACCGACAGCGCAAACAAATTTTCACAGCAAATATCACCGATCACCTCACCGATTTTACAGCTTAACCATGTAGGTTTATTTAAAAAACCCAAGGTGATGTATTTAGGTTTACAAACTTGTCCTGACTGGCTAAATGATCTTGCTAACAATTTAAGTCAAGCTGCAATAAAAATAGGTTTGTTACAAGAGAAACGGGCTTATTGCCCGCATTTAAGTATTTATCGTAAAGCTCACGCGATGGATGATGGCTCTCTTAATATAGGAATGAGTGATATAGAGATGAGTGATAAAAAAATCATCATTAAAATTAACAGTTTTAGTTTATATCGATCAGTTTCTAGCGAACAAGGCGTTATTTATACACCAATAACTACGTGGAAATTAACGACCTAAATCATTTTAAATGGGACTGACTTTTATCTCTGTTTTCCATGGCTTGTAAACCCCGTAAAATTCCACAATGATCAATAACATCTTCATTTTGACATTGTTGTTGTAAATGATTTAGCTGCGTTTTTAGTTCAATTAACTCATGTAAACGCATATCAACATGCTTAATATGATCCTCTAATAAATTATTTACATCACTGCAATCGGCTGGTGGTTTGTCCATTAACATTAATAAACTGCGAATTTCATCATGACTCATCGCTAAACTTCGGCAATTACGAATAAAATTAAGTCTGTATTTATGTTTTTGATTATAAAGACGATAATTATTTACACCACGTTCAGGTATAGGTAAAAGTCCTAATTTTTCATAATAACGAATCGTTTCTGTTGTGCATTTAGTTACTTTAGCTAATTCACCTATTTTCATCACTTTTCACTTATTTTGCATTTAATTTAGTCTATTCACTTGACCTTAAAGTTACTACAAGGTGTTTAATAGTGCAATAAGGTTAAGTGATAAATAAAAGGTGACATCGTTATGAATAAAACAATGAACAAACAAACTCAAGCGAATAATGAAACATCTTGCTGTGGCTCTTGTTCAAGTATGCCACTTGCCAATAGAAAAACTGTGGAAAAACCAATAGTTCCGCCATTGAAAGCCAATAAAAATACTCAAACGACAAAACTGCGCATTCAACAAATGGATTGTCCTACTGAAGAAGGCCTTATTCGTAAAAAATTTCAACAAAACCCGCAAGTGCTCGATTTACAATTCAACCTCATGCAACGTTCTTTAACCGTTAACCATAAAAAAGATGCTTTGCCTAATATTATTAAAGCGATAAGTGATCTTGGTTTTACTGCCGAAGTTATTAATGGTGAAAATGACAATAAAACAATTTCAGCACCCAAAATATCTTGGTGGCCATTAATTGCAGCGGGAATACTTGCTCTGTCTTCAGAAGCGGTTAACTGGTTTAATGGTGCTAACTGGCTATCGGCAATTTTTGCTATTTTTGCCATCGCCATTAGTGGCACCAGTACCTATAAAAAAGGCTGGTTAGCCATTAGTACCGGTAATTTAAATATAAATGCCTTAATGAGTGTTGCGGTAACTGGTGCGCTGTTTATTGGACAGTGGCCTGAAGCGGCTATGGTAATGGTGTTATTTACTATTTCAGAATTATTGGAAGCTAAATCACTTGATCGCGCGCGCAATGCTATTACTGGATTATTACAACTTACCCCTGAAACCGTTAATGTGCAGCAAAGTAATGGAGAATGGCTAAAAACACCAGCAAAATCAACCATACTTGAAAGTATCGTCAGAGTTAGCCCTGGTGAACGGGTTGGTTTAGATGGCGAAATAATTTCTGGACGCTCAACCATAGATCAAGCACCGATCACGGGAGAAAGTTTACCTATAGAGAAAACGGTGGGAGATAAAGTCTTTGCTGGCACTATTAATCAATCAGGATCATTCGAATATAAGGTGACTGCCACCGCAAACAACACCACCGTTGCTCGTATCATTCACGCGGTCGAGCAAGCACAAGGCTCAAAAGCACCAACCCAGCGTTTTGTCGATAAATTTGCTCAAATTTATACACCGATAGTCTTTTTTATCGCCCTAGCAGTCGCCGTTATTATGCCATTATTTTATCAAGGCAGCTGGTTCGACTGGATTTATAAAGCATTAGTTATACTTGTTATCGCTTGCCCTTGTGCTTTGGTTATTTCTACTCCCGTAACCATAGTCAGTGGTTTAGCGGCTGCTGCACGTAAAGGTATTCTCATTAAAGGTGGAGTGTATTTAGAGCAAGGTAGAAACATTACTTGGTTAGCGTTAGACAAAACAGGCACCATAACTTACGGCAAACCGAAACAAACCAATTTTATCGCTATAGATACTGCCCAAAGTGATCATTATCGACAACTAGCAGCAAGCCTCGCTGACCGTTCTGATCACCCAGTATCACAAGCTATTGCCCAACAAGCTAAAACAGACAACATTACTTTACAAGAAGTAACAGAATTTGAGGCTTTAATCGGCACAGGAGTACAAGGCAAAATTAATGATAAAAGCTACTATTTAGGTAATCAACGTTTATTAAAAACATTAAATATTAAAAATGTGCCACTTGAACAACAAATTAAAAACTTAGAACAACAAGGTAAGACCGTGGTTATACTAACCGATAATAGCCAAGTACAGGCATTATTTGCGGTTGCAGACACCATTAAAGAACACAGTAAAAAAGCCATTGCACAACTGCATAGCATGAATATAAAAACCATTATGTTAACAGGCGACAATCAATTTACGGCGCAAGCCATTGCCCAGCAAGCAGGCATTGATCAAGCCAAAGGCGAACAACTGCCCGCAGATAAGTTGAATGTAATAACCCAATTATCTGCACAAGGTACAGTGGCTATGGTGGGCGATGGCATTAATGATGCGCCAGCATTAGCACAAGCAGATATTGGTTTTGCCATGGGCGCAATGGGCACAGATACCGCCATTGAAACGGCTGATGTAGCACTAATGGACGATGATTTAACTAAAATTGCTAGTTTCATTAAACTCTCAAAAAGTACCCATCAATTATTGCTGCAAAATATAGTTTTTGCGCTGTGCATTAAGGTAGTTTTCTTTGCACTAACACTCATGGGACTAGCAACAATGTGGATGGCTGTTTTTGCTGATGTGGGAACAAGTTTATTAGTGGTCGCTAACGGTTTGAGATTATTGAAGAAGTAG
Source organism: Alteromonadaceae bacterium (assembly GCA_016765535.1). Taxonomy (GTDB): domain Bacteria; phylum Pseudomonadota; class Gammaproteobacteria; order Enterobacterales; family Alteromonadaceae. The sequence goes on from JAESPQ010000052.1 coordinate 86,706, forward strand.
GGTTTTAAAATAAAAACAATATAAAAACAATATAAAAAGCAGTCAAATGATAATATATTAATCTAAAAAACACTTGAAAAATTATTTTAATCTGCTTACTTGGCAAGTGTTTTTAAAATTGCTAAAACTATTGTCTCATCGTTAAAAAAGGACAGTAAAATGGTATTTCATGCTCATGGTAATTATAATTTAAGCTTTGAAAACAATATATTACATATAGATGCTCAAGGGCCTTTTAACGAAACTGTATTAGAGAATTTTCATCAAGATGCCTTAGCGATAATCGAAAAAAACAAAGCAAAACAATGGGCAAGCTTAGTGACTTATCATGGTAATGGCATTTTTACACCCGATGCCGAAGACGCTTTAGTAAAGTTAATAAAAAATAGAGCACGTCATGGTATGATCGCCAATGCTAGCGTGTTAAAAGAAAGTATTCATCCTGATTTGCAACAAACACAGTTAGCCCGCGTTTATCAAGCCGCCAAAATTCGTAGCCACTTTTTTAGTGAAGAAAACAGCGCTAAAAACTGGTTAAAGCAATATTTAAAAGAAAATTCTGTGTCAATAAAAAATTAGCGGCTTGGTATACCTAAACTTAAATATAAGAACACAAAGGTGAAATTTCCTTTGTGTTTATTCTATAAATAATATTTTTAGAGTTTAAAGCTATTTTTCGAGTAAATCTGCAATAGTTGCAATGCCTTGACAAGTTGCGCCTGCTGCCCACATGTTATTAGCATTACTGTGATAAAGTGACGCTAAATCAAAATGTAACCACCCTTGCCCATTATTAGGGACAAAGCGTGATAAAAATCCAGCGGCATTACTCGCACCACCAGCGCCACCACCCGGTTGTGGACGACTATTAGCCGTATCGGCAAAAGCAGACGGACATTTTTCTTGATGCCAAGTCGCTAACGGTAATTGCCACAATAATTCATTGTTGTTATCTGCCACTGCTTTGGCGTGAGCAGCCAAAGGTTGATCTAACGAAAATAACGCAATGTAATCACCACCAGTCGCACCAACCGCAGCGCCCGTTAGGGTAGCCGCATTAATAATACGTTTACTGCCCGTATCACTTGCTGCTAACAAACCATCAGCTAATACAATACGTCCTTCAGCATCAGTATTTGCTACTTCCATGGTAACACCATTTTTATACGTTAAAATATCACCTAATTTATAAGCCTCACCATTTACTAAGTTTTCAGCACAACACAAAAACAGTTTAACTCGTTGTTGCAAACCATTTTTAATGGCTAATGCTAACGCGCCTGTAACAACCGCCGCTCCGCCCATATCGCATTTCATGTCAAACATGCCAACACTACTTTTTAAGCTATAACCACCGCTGTCAAAAGTAATACCTTTACCGACTAAACTTGTCGTCACAGGCGCATTTTGATCACCCGTTGGGTTATAATCAACAATCAGCATGCAAGGCTTATTTACACTAGCTTTACCGACATGATAAATACCCGTCCAGCCCTGTTGTTTTAAATCTTCACCAATAATTGTTTGAATAGTTACTTGTTGTGGTGCTTGCTCTTTTATAAAATTAGCGGCTAATTCAGCTAGTTTTTCAGGATAGAGCTGCGCAGGTGTTTGGTTAACTAAATCACGCGACCATGCGTAAACCGCTAATTTATTGTTAAGCTTAGTAACTTGTTCATCAGAACCCGTAAATTCTACTGCCGTTAACTTATTTACACAGGTAAAACCTAACGCAAAAGCCCACTGACTTGCTTCGTCCCAATTATCTCCACTTAAAACAGCTTGTTGAACTTTTAAACCTTCAATTTTTCGTGCTGCTTGCTGAATTTTACGCAATGGATGTATTTCTTTTTCTTCAACAAAAATTTCAATATCGTTATTGATAAATTGAATAGTATTATCAGTTTGCCAATTATTTTTTGAGTTTGAAGTGCTAACTAAACGAATATGAGTAATTAATGTCATGTAATATCCTAAATTTTTATGAGGGAGGGATAAATAATTTACGTTATGATAACGCTAAATAAAAACGATAAATAGTCGGTAATGATGGAACTATCTTTAAAACCTGCCACTTTAATTAAACGCTATAAACGCTTTCTTGCCGATGTGATCCTTGAAGATGGTACTAAAACCACTATGCATGTTGCTAATACAGGTGCGATGACAGGCTGCGCTGAATCGGGTGATACTATTTGGTATAGCACATCAAGCAATTCTAAGCGTAAATATCCTTTTAGTTGGGAGTTAACGCAAACCCAGTCTGATGATTTTATTTGTGTTAATACTCTTCGCGCCAACCAACTTGTTGCCCAAGCACTAAAAAATAACGTTATTACAGAGTTAAGAGGATATGAAAAGATTATTCCTGAAAAAAAATATGGCAGAGAAAATAGTAAAATAGACTTTTTTTTGAGTGATAATAGTAATGCACTAACCGATGCTTATGTGGAAGTAAAAAGCGTCACCTTACTTGATGAATCATCTAGTAGTGAACTCCCCAACAATGGGCAAGGCTATTTTCCTGACACAGTGAGTACCAGAGGACAAAAACATTTACGAGAATTAATTGAAATGGTAGAACAAGGCAAGCGCGCAGTGTTGTTATTCGCTATTTTGCATTCAGGTATTCAATCAGTAAAAGCGGCAGCGCATATCGATAAAAAATACGCTGATTTATTAATTCTCGCTCAAGCCAAAGGCGTTGAAGTATTAACCTATAAAGCTAACATATCAACGCATAAAATAGTTCTACAATCGTTGTAATAAATGGTTATTCAATACAAACTTCTGTACTTCCAGCTAAATCAGCTTTTTTTTTCTCGTACATAGACTGGATCCAAACAAGCTGTTTTTTTAAGGTGTTCGCAGTAAAAGGTTTAACAATAAACCCCGTCACTTTCGCTTCGATTAACGATTTTATTTTCTTTTGATCATCTTCACATGACACCATCAATACAGGTAATTGTTTTAATTTTTCATTATAACGAACACGCTCAAGTAACTGCTTACCATTAATATTAGGCATGTAATAATCAGTGATTAACAAATCATAATGCCCTTTTTTTAATTTATCTAATGCCTGAACACCATCCGCGGCTTCATCAAGATCGTTATAACCAAGATCTCGCAGCATGTGCATCATTACATGGCGCATCGAAATCATGTCATCAACTACTAATATTTTCATGTTGGGGTAAATTCCCTTTAGCTGCTTAAGAATTATTTATACTATCTAATTTATTAATATAGATTATATTTTAAGCTGTAGCCAACATCCAGATCATAAAATTTTTAAAAAAATCATAAATTTTATTGACTCGCACCTACAAAAGCTGCTAAAAGAACTTGCTTGTAGCAAAGGTCAATAATGATAATGAAGCACAAACAACATAACTCTTTGTNATTATTGNACATTATTATTTTTTATANANNANNCCTTGAANTNTTNTTGCTNCANCACAATATATGTCGTCTAAATAAGGTCTATAGACTATTGGCACNCNNAACTTAGNANNGNNAATANANANTGCANGTNANAAAGCATTAGGAGCAACACATGCCAACNAACAAAACATTAGGNCTTCTGGCTCTTGCNGGNGTANNNCCNTANCAAGAAAANNCNAANGAAGANTACATGAATGAAGCTTCANCGTGAGCATTTNAANAAAATTCTTGATGCTTGGCGANTNCAANTNCNTGAAGANGTTGATCGCACNGTAACNCACATGAAAGATGAAGCNGCNAANTTTCCAGATCCNGTTGACAGAGCAGCACAAGAAGAAGANTTTAGNTTAGAGTTACGTACTCGTGANAGAGAACGTAAACTNATTAAGAAAATTGAAAAAACCATGCAATTAATCGAAGANGATGATTTTGGTTTTTGTAANTCTTGTGGNATTGAAATTGGCATTCGNCGTTTAGAAGCNCGTCCAACNGCTGATTTATGTATTGANTGTAAAACACTNGCTGAAATAAAAGAACGNCAAATGGCAGGCTAANCCTTGCCNAANNCGTTNTTNTCNACNGAGCGATCNTCGNGNNCTTTANNTANTAAAGNNTATCGTGGTCGCTTTGCTCCNTCTCCTTCTGGTTTACTTCATTTTGGTTCNNTAATNGCNGCCNTAGCNAGNTNTNTNGATGCTAAATCAACGCTTGATAACAATAACCAGCAAGGNANATGGTTAGTTCGNATTGANGATATTGATCCACCACGCGAACAANNNGGNGCTNANTNATGNNATNNTAAAANCNNTNGACNCTTTTGGTNTACATTGGGATGAACAAGTANTTTATCAAAGCCAGCAAACTCAGCTTTATAANGAAGTATTAGCTAATTTAGCTCAGCAAAAACTCACTTATAANTGCNACTGCACGCGCGCGCAAATAAAAACACTTGGNGGTATTTATCAAGGTACTTGTAAAACCCTTAATTTATCTAATACAAATAATGCGGTTCGTTTAATTAATCAGGTTGCTATCAGTCAATTTANTGATCTNATTCAAGGACAAGTTAATTGCGAT
>JAESPQ010000052.1:91234-155283 GCA_016765535.1 Alteromonadaceae bacterium
CCTTGCTCANGAAGATTTTATTTTAAAACGNAAAGACGGCNTATTTGCTTANCAATTAGCNGTTGTTGTTGATGATATTGANCAAAATATTACTCATGTTATTCGTGGTTGTGATTTACTTGANCCNACCGCAAGNCAATTNAGCTTTTTTGCCACCTTAAAGCAAACACCACCGCANTANGGTCATGTNCCTATTGCCGCNANCANCGCTCAAGGTTTTAANCTNAGTAAACAAAANAAAGCNCCNGCTATTNATAANNATCATCCNCAACCNGCNCTTATTGCTGCCTTAAAATTTTTAGGTCAACAAGTANAACCCGATATGATAAATGNCAGTGTTNACGAAATAATCACTTGGGCAANTAAACACTGGCANCGCGATAATATTTCATCGACAACAAAAATAGTGATTGATTAATCCAAGAATAAACAGGAAGATTGAAGCGTAATTTACCCAAGTGATAAAATTTATTTCATGCCCCAAATTCTCATTATTGATGATCGCCGCGATATTCGTTTAAGTTTNCGCATGCTACTTGAAGATGCTCACCTTAACGGTGATAGCTACCAAGTGCTTGANGCTGANAATCCACAAAGCGCCCAACCACTGCTACAAAAAAACAACATATNACTAATTATTCTTGATATGAATTTTACCNTTGATACTACCTCGGGCGAAGAAGGTTTAGCNTTTTTACGNTGGTTACAACAAGCAAANNTTAATGTGGCNACCATTGCGTTAACCGCTTGGTCGAATACCGACTTAGTAGTTAAAGCAATGCAGTTAGGCGCTAGCGATTTTATTGAAAAACCATGGAAAAACAAACAGCTACTTCATGCTGTTGAACAACAATTAGCCCTTAGTCAACTACAACAGCAAAATGCCAAACTTAAACAACAGCTAACCCAGCAAAATGATCAACATAACCATGAATATCAATGGCAATCACCTTGCATGTTGCAATTATTAAAACAAATAAAAGCCGTTGCTCATACCGATGTGAACATTTTACTCACTGGCGATAATGGCACAGGTAAAAGCGAATTAGCTCATTTTATTCATCAACACTCTGCACGAAAAAACAATGATTTGATCAGCGTTAATATGGGCGCTATTAGCGAAAATTTATTTGAAAGTGAAATGTTTGGTCATAAAAAAGGCGCCTTTACCGATGCAAAAGCTAATCGCATGGGTCGCTTTGAATTAGCCGAAAACGGCACGCTATTTTTAGATGAAATTGCCAATATTCCCTTATCACAACAAGCTAAAATACTACGCGTATTAGAAAATGNTAAATATGAAGTGTTGGGTTCAAGCCGAACTCAGCAAAGTAATGTTAGGTTAATTAGTGCGACTAATGCTAATTTTTCAGAGCTGATCCACAAAGAGTTATTTCGTGAAGATCTTTATTACCGCCTCAATACTATCGAATTAGAAGTACCACCATTAAGCGACAGAGCTGAAGATATTATTCCCCTTGCTGAATTTTTTATAAGAAAATTTTGTCATAAATATCAGCTTAACAAAAAAGCCTTTAGCGATAATGCCAAACAAACATTACAAAGCTATCATTGGCCGGGCAATATCCGCGAATTAAGCCATTTAGTTGAACGTGCCATATTGTTAAGTGAAAATTCATTAATTGAGCTTAGCGATCTAAATATTAATACGCGCTCAACAAAAATAACCAATACTTTATCAGCACACGCTTTTCCTTTTATGACCCTTGAGCAGGCTGAAATCAATTTGATCAAGCAAGCGCTAATAAAAACAAATCAGCATATTCCTAAGGCGGCTCAATTGCTAGGATTAACAAAAGCGTCACTGTATCGACGGATTGAAAAGTATGGCTTGGCAGCAGAGTAACTCACTAGAGCGTTATTTAACGTGGCGATTAAGCCTATTAATATTGCCAATATTATTTATCGGTGGTTATTTAGTTTATCGTTATTCCTTACCTTTATGGCTAGCAGCAAGTACGGAATTACTGCTACTGCTATTATGCCTAAAAACTACTAATACTATTAAAAACAAAGTATTCAAAGCATTTGACCGCGCTAATTTGCATCTTGAAGCAATAAATCAAGAAGATTTTCACCAATACGCCAAAGCAGCCTATAAACAAGGCAAAGTGGGCGAGTTTCATCAACAACTCAACCAATTAAGCAAAAACCTACAGCAACAAAAGTCGCGTTACGATCAACATGCCTTTTTGGTTTATCAGCTTATTAGCCAACTCGACACGCCAGTATTAGTTTTTAATAAAAAACAACAATTAAGTTTTGGTAACAAGGCATTTTATCAACTGTTTAAACAACCATGGCAAGTGTTTCGTCATAGCTCACCAGCACGTTTAGGATTAACAAAAACTAATCAACAGTGGCAGTTTACTCAGCACAAACATGAGCAAAACCAACAATGGCAAATTCGTCATAGTGAATTTATTGATAATGACGAAAGTCATCAATTATTAATTTTTATAGATATTAGTAGTGCCATACGTACTAGCCAACTTAATGCCTGGCAACAAATTATTCGTGTATTGAGTCACGAAATTCGTAACTCACTAGCCCCTGTATCATCATTGGCTGAAACCTTAGCCAACAAAAGTAATACCGATAGCAGCTATAGCGAGCGCGATAAAACCGCGCTTAATGTTATAACTGAACGCTGCCAGCATTTGCAAAATTTTGTTGAGCACTACGCCAGCCTGTCAAAACCTTTTAATATTAATCCACAATGGCTAAGCATTACGCAATTACTAACACCGCTCAGCGCTTTATTTGAACAACTTAATATTAGTGTTAATAGTAAAATGGATCGTTTATGGGCAGATCAAACACTATTGACGCAAGTGTTAATAAACTTATTAAAAAACGCGCAAGAAGCCAACGCAAACCAAGTTGAAATTACATTAAGCCAGCAACAACAAAACTATCAAATAACAATAACTGACAATGGTCATGGTTTTAATAATTTAGAAAATTTATTTGTACCGCTGTATTCCACTAAAGAACAAGGGCAAGGAATAGGTTTAAATTTTTGTCGTAATATTATTGAACAACATCAAGGCACATTGTCGTTAATCAATAACACCAACAACCAAGGCGTTTGTGTAACAATTCAATTACCCCAAGCGCCTCTGTAGGTTGTCACGAGCATAGCGAGGCACAACAATAAACGACAAAGTAGCCTTAAAAACCTGTCGCGGCAGGACAATATGCTCCTGCATTGTCTAATAAATCACATCCATGTAACGTAAGCGGCGACCTACAAAAATCACAAATAAATACTATCCCAAAAGGGATAATTTCTAACATTACTTATTAATTTAGCGCGCAATGGATTAGCCACAATATAACGAGCTACGTTTTTAATATCATCCTCTTTTCTTAACGATCGATCAAAATAAGCACGTTGCCATACACCACCTTTACGTTTTAAAAATCGATTAATTTTTATGGCAGATTTTGATTTTAATTGCCTGACGATTATTGGCAGTGATGATTGACTACTTAACTGTAATAAACCGTGAAAATGATCTGGCATCAGTATCCAAGTTAACCAACGGCAATCATGGTCAATTTCATTTTCCCTTATTAGCTGACAAAAAAGTTGCCCAAGGTAAAAATCAGAAAATAATGGATCGCGTTTATTAACAACGAAAGTGATAAAATAAATTGAATTTTCTTGGCTGAATCGCCCTTTACGTAAATCATTCCATGACATAATTAAAGCTCCCTGAGTTCGTATAATAAACCACAATAACTTAAAAGTAGCCTTAAAAACCTGTCGCGGCAAGCGGCGACCTACAAAAATCACTGCAAAACCACAGTAGGTTGTCACGAGCGTAGCGAGGCACAACAGTGAGCTACAATAAACAACAAGCGAGTTGCACATAATTAAATATTCATCATTAACATGCGCTGAGTTCATTATCGGACTGAGTTCGCTTTAGTTCGGTTCGATAATGAACTCAACGCTAAAAATAAAGCTTATGTAAAACACAACCAACTAATAAACAACAACTTTATATTTGGCATGCTATTCGCTATCTACTACCTGCCTGTTCATTTACCAGTTAATCAAAATAAAATAACGTGGATAAAATTAAACCAAAATTAAAGCCAAGCCTGATCAGTAAAAAACATTTGATTATTATTGCCATAATGTTGTTGTTTACCGTATTGACAATAAACTTTAACAATTCATTTAACAGCAGAACCTTAGCACGTAAAGATATTTTAATTGCTACGGTGCAACAAGGTGACATAGACATTTCAATTGATGGTTACGGCACATTAAAATCGGCGAATATGCAATTGCTTACCGCATTAACCAAAGCAACGGTAAAACAAATANGNTTAAAGCCCGGCGCTTTAGTCACTAAAAACAGTATTATTGTACAGTTAGAAAACCCCGAACTAGAACAATTAGTGACCAATGCACAGCAAGTTCTTGCCCAACAGCAAGCAAATTTACGACAAGTAAAGTTAAATCAGCAGCGTGAAATACTTAACGAAAATGCGGTGTTAGCTGAACTTAATGCGCTATTTCAAACCGCAAAACTAAAACGCAGCGCTCAACAAAAATTAATCGTAAACGGCATAGTATCGCAATTGTCTTATCAACAAACTGTACTAAACGAACAACAATTAAAACAACGTATTAGCATCGCTAAACAACGACTTTCGCAATTAGCTCTGGTACACAAAGAAGCGATTAACATTCAACAACAACGCATAAAACAACAACAAGGACGTTTACAAATAGCCGAAAAACGTTTGCAAAAACTCACTGTAAAAGCAGGATTTAATGGTGTACTACAGCGACTTTTTGTTGAACTAGGACAAAGCTTAAATGCGGGTCAACAAGTGGCGCTAATGGGCAGTGTTAATAATTTAATTGCCTTGATAAAAGTGCCACAAAGCCAAGCACAACAAGTCGCATTGAATCAACAAGTGATCATAGATACCCGACAGGACAAAATTATCGGCAAAGTGGTGCGTATTGACCCAATTGTAAAAGATAACACCGTAACCATTGAGATTTCGCTACCTAAACATTTACCCAGCAGTGCCAGACCGCAACAAAATATTGATGCACAAATTATCGCCAAAACATTAAAAAACACCAAATACATACAACGCCCAGCAAATGTGCAAGCACAAACTAAGGTAAGCTTATTTCAATTAAACGCCAATCTTACACAAGCGAAAAAAACATTATTAACGTTAGGCGAAAAAGCCTCACGGTTTATTGAAATAAAAAGTGGCGCACAAGTTGGCGACACCTTTATTATTTCAGATTTAAGTAATTATAAAGTTAAAAAATTAACCATAAATTAGCTGTAGGTTGTCCCGAGCAACGCGAGGCGCAACAAAAAAACAAGGAAAACCCAAATGAGCAATACGAATATGAAAAGCAACATCATCACGCTTAAAAACATCAGCAAAATATTTGAAACAGAAGAACTAGAAACCCACGCCCTTAGCAATATTAACCTCACCATAAATCAAGGGGATTACGTGTCAATTTCAGGCCCTTCAGGCTGCGGAAAATCCACCCTATTATCCATTATGGGTTTACTCGACATGCCCAGCAGCGGTGACTATTTTATTGAAGACGAAAATGTCAGTGAGCTATCGTTAGATGCCGCCGCCGAAATGCGTAATAGTAAAATTGGTTTTATTTTTCAGTCATTTAATTTAATTGACGAGTTATCGGTATTTGACAACGTTGCTCTGCCACTGCGTTATCATCACAGTAAACCTACCCCTCAAACGATTAAAGACAGAGTAAACGAATGTTTAACTTTAGTGGGTTTAAGCCATCGTTGTAGCCACAAACCTAATCAACTTTCAGGTGGTCAACAACAGCGAGTAGCAATTGCTAGAGCTCTAGTTGCTAAACCCGCTATTTTATTGGTTGACGAACCTACAGGGAACTTAGATTCTAAAAGCGGCGATCAAGTGATGGTGGTATTAAGTGAGTTAAACAAAAACGGCACCACCATTTGTATGGTAACGCACGATCCTCGTTATGCTGATATGGCGAGTACGCAAGTTCAGTTATTAGATGGCATGATATTACAAGTGCCACAAGCACAGATGGCAGTTTAAAAGCCAAAGAAGATCCTGACCTTCGTCAGGATGACAATCTTTGTTGTGCCTCGCTACGCTCGTGACAACCTACATTAACCACCCCATGTAGGTCGCCGCTTGCTGCGACAAGGTAACTAAGGAATACAATGAAACATTTTTTAAACTCTGCTTTTTACTCGATTATTTACAAAACTTTATATGAAGTGAAACAAGCCTACCTAAACCTCAAACAAAAACCCTTGTTTGTTTTCAGCGTGGTTTCAACTATGGGCATAACTTTAGGTGCTTTGTTGTGCGTGTTAACACTCGCGTATGTAATGTTAATCAAACCGTTGCCTTATCCTGAGCAAGACAGGCTGTATGTTGCTGAACATAAAATAATCAATGCAAAAAAAGAAACTCAAAAGGTTGCTTTTAGCTACCCGGGGTTGGTGCATTTATACCAGAGTAAAACTGTATTTGAGCAAGCTGCGATGATTTATTACGATCAAAACGTAATCTCCTCTCATCCAAACCAACCGTTAGTTAATACCGCTTATGTTACGCCTGAGTTTCATCGAATGCTGGCCTCTGCTATGGCAATAGGTCGAATGTTTGCAGCGAGTGAAGCCCTAAATAAAAACAATCCTGTCGCCATGCTCAGTTATAGCACTTGGCAGCAAGAGTTTAATGGCAGTGCAGAGATTCTTGAATAAAAGATTAATATCCGTGGTCTGAGTTATCGAATTATTGGTGTATTAGCAGAAAATTTTATTGAACCAGAATTGGCAGAAATTGGGCGTAAAACACAAGTTTGGCTGCCTTGGGATTTAAATCCAGAGACAACAGAAGATAGACAAATATTTGGCAATATAAAAAATAACTTTCATTTTGTTGGCCGATTAAAAAAAGGAATGAGCCAAAGCCAAGCACAACAACTATTAACTCCTTTTGTGAGTAAACACTGGCAGCAAGGATTTGTTGCTAAATATGATTTTTTTCAAGGCTGGTCAGTCGAGATACAAGTTCGTTCATTACAAGAAGTGATCCTCGGTGACAATAAATCTATTACGATTATGTTGATAGCTGGTGTGATGGGCTTAGTATTAATTGCCAGCGCAAATATATCCAATTTATTCCTGTCACGCAGCGCAGAAAATCAACGTAAAATGGCGATTCAAGCGGTAATAGGTGCAAAAAGAAAACATTTATTTAAAAGCATGCTTGCTGAAACTAGTCTATTAATGTTTATGTCAATTATACTGGCATTGGCAATAGCTAAAACTTGCTTCTATATTATGCAACGATATTTGGGAGAAGTATTACCTAAAATTGACGAGCTATCCCTTAATTTTATTACCTTAGGTTCTGCGCTACTAGTAACAGTGATTTTTGCCTTGTTTTTCGCTAAATTGAGTGCTCACATGATCAATTACAATACCTTAAATACTATGTTACAAAGCAGTGGTAAGGGCGGTGGTTTACAAGTATCAAAAAAAACACGCTTTATATTAATTACCAGTCAAGTAGCATTAGCAACCATATTAGTTTTTGCCAACCTTAGCTTATTAAAAGATGCGATCAAAATCATCAATACACCAATAGGATTTACCACTAATAATATCTCAACTTTAACTTTAAATTTTTCTGCAACTGATTTGCTTAATGAGGAAGAGAAAAAGCCCATTATGGCTGAAATAATGAAAAATCTGGCAGCTTTACCGCAAGTTGAAGCTATTGCACAAGGTAGTTCTCCTTTAGATGGCTTTGGTATTAAAGCGCTAACTAAGTATCCAAACAATATAAAATACATACCGCACTTCAAGAGAATAGATGAAAGATACTTTACCCTGATTGAACAACCGCTATTGCAAGGTGAAAATTTTACCATAGCAGATCGTCGAAATAATGATAATAAACTGATAATTAACCAAGCTTTTGCTAAACAATTAAAAACTGACGGTGATGTTATTGGTATGCAATTATCATCAATAGGTGAACCTGATTTTAAAATAATAGGCATTGTTAAAGATATTACCATTCCTGGTCAGACTGCATTCGGTAGTGACGATATAACGGCAACAGTGCCAAGAGCTTATGCGCCCAATTATCTACAAGAACAACGTTTCATGCTTAAAATAAAAGAAAACCAATCAATTAATCGTCAACAGCTAGCAAAAGTGATCGCCGCAGTTGATGCAAGATATTCTGTCTTTAGTTTTACTGCTATAGGTGACCTGCTAACTCAAAAATTATTTACGGCAATTACTACCGCAATCACGACAGCGATATTAGCCAGTTTAGTCTTCTTACTAGCAAGTATAGGATTATATGGTGTTTTAAATTACGGCATACAGCTTAGACGCTTTGAACTAGGTACCCGCATGGCAATAGGCGCTAAACGTGCTGATGTGATCAAGCTAATTATCAAAGACAACGCTAAAGCTATTTTGCTTGGTATTGGCATTAGTGTTTTAGCCATAGTAGCTTTATCACTTAGTTTTAGTGAGCAACTTAGCCAATATTTAACATGGCAATTAATACCGTTATTTTTAGTCACTTTAGGGTTAGTTTCTTTGATTTCATTCGCCGCCTGTTATTTGCCATTGCGCCAATATATTAATAAGCCAGCGGTGTATTCGCTGCGAGGTAGTGAATAATTGACTGCTCAAAATAAGATCCTGACCTTCGTCAGGATGACAACAGGTTGGTAAGCATCATGCCGATTTAACAACATCTACGAAACAATAGGTAATTAATGATTGCAGTACCTTTAATGCGGTGATATAAAAGTTATCCAGACAATAATAAATTATTTTTAAGGTGTGTTCTCAGTAATGGATGACAGTAATTCAAACACGATCGCTGCGCGAACACATCAATTTTCACCGTTTAACAATGCCGCTGATCCCTATAAAAAAATACGCTTACTGCTAGTTGCCTGTATTGCTGTTATTGCGCTTAGTTGTTGGTTTTATGACGATCAACAAGTCGCTTACGACTCTGATCAATTTATCTCTCACCCTAAAGTTGGCGATATTTATTACCTAGACTTTCGCTTGTTTTCTGATAACTTAAGACCTAGCGAAAAATTTAGATTTGCCAAAGTAATAGATATTACTGGTAATATCGTTACTTTATTCTATGGGAATTTTTTCTACCTCAATGAAAAGTCAATGTTTAATAGTATTCGCTATGGGCATTTTCGTTATAAAAAATACTTTTCAACTTATCGTAATAACTTTACTCGTCAACAAATTGTCAACTTGAAAAAAAGTAATGCTATTTTTAAAGTTGAACGCCCTATTAATAACAAGCTGCATGGCAATTTTGTTAAGCCGCAACAAACTAAAATAACCAATAATACCTTTATTGCCGGTAAACAAGAAAATATTACAGGTAATTCTTATTTAAAAGCAACCAACATCAATAATCATTTGCAGCTTGCCTTAAAATATTTTAAACAATCTGCGCAATTAAATTACCCTCAAGGGCAAATAAACCTTGCACAAATGTATTTACGAGAAGATCTAGAGCAACAAGATTTAACCCAAGCACTTTATTGGCTTAAACAAGCATCATTACAAAGTAACAAATCCGCTATTAATAAATACACTATCGTTTGCCAACAAATAGAAAACTGCGATATTAATGATTTTTATCAAGACTTAATTGATGCTGGCGTTAATATTCGTTTCAATAAAACCAATATGCCTAAATTTCGCCTTAACTAGCATAGTTTTATATAAAATTTGAGTACATTTTTAACTGGTTTGCGTATATAATAGCCAACGTTTTTATCTCAAATTAATCACACTTATCAGCTACTAGGTAAATATTATTAAACGCGNTATCAATTTATGTAAAAAAGTTTTAGCAAAAAAAACTAAAAAACAGCCAAACCCAACTACTTTTCCGATCATTTATGAGCGCTCACAACATCCTGTTTCAAGGCAGTTTATCGGCACTAATGCGAAAAAGGTTTTACACCGCTTAAATAAGGCTGGTTTCGATGCTTATTTGGTTGGCGGTGGTGTGCGCGATATTATTTTAGGGCTTGAACCCAAAGATTTTGATATTGCCACTAACGCCACTCCTGAAGAAATTAAAGATTTATTTAGAAATTGCCGTTTAATCGGTCGTCGCTTTCGCCTTGCTCATATTCTTTTTGGTCGCGAAGTGATTGAAGTTGCTACCTTTCGAGGTCATCACGACAATGTTAGCGCTGAAGACACCAAAGATAAAAAAACGGCTAAGTCAAAACAAAGTGAACATGGCATGTTATTGCGCGATAATATTTATGGCAGCATAAATGAAGACGCTGAACGCCGCGACTTTACCATTAACGCGCTATATTACAGTTTAAAAGACTTTAAAGTGTATGATTTTGCCGATGGCGTTAATGATGTTCACAATAAAATTATTCGTTTAATTGGCGACCCACAAACACGTTACCGCGAAGATCCAGTGCGCATGCTACGCGCAGTTCGTTTCGCAACAAAGCTTGATATGGAAATTAGCGCTGAAACCAAAGCCCCCATTAACGAATTAGCACCGTTACTCGCTAATATTCCGCCAGCACGATTATTTGAAGAATTTAATAAACTATTTATGTCGGGCAAAGCAGTAGCTAATTTTACTATGCTGCGCGAATTTAATTTGTTTAAATACTTTTTTCCTCGTTTAGATGAAATTCTTAATAACGCCAATGATGATATTTGCCAAGATTTTATTTTGTTAGCAATGAAAAATACCGATTATCGCGTTAATAATCATCAACGGGTAACTCCAGCCTTTTTATTGGCCGCTATGCTGTGGCAACCATTACAACAGCAACTAGCGTTATTAAAAGCAGAGGCAAACCTAACACCGCAAGATGCATTTTTTGCCGCCTTACATGATGTTAGCAGTGAACAACAACGCAGTATTGCGGTACCAAAACGCTTACAAGCCATGATGAAAGATGTGTGGTTATTACAAGACCGACTCACTCAACGCGTTGGTAAACGTGCTTATAAAGCGTTTGAACATCCTAAGTTTAGAGCTGGTTACGACTTTTTATTATTGCGCAGCGAAATAGAACCTGAGCTTTATAACGAACTTGCAAAATGGTGGACTGACTTTCAAAAAGCCAGCTTTGATACCCAACAGCAAATGATAAAAGCGTTACCAACAAGTCGCGCTGGTGTTCGTCGAGGCCCTCGTAAACGAAAAAATCCGCAAATAAAAACTACAAGTGCTTAAGCATTCCGAATCTTTAATTACTGCTTACATTGGTGTTGGCAGTAATTTATCCAACCCCATTAAACAAGTCACATTGGCTATTAAAGCATTAAAAACACTTACCGATAGCCAAGTAACTGCGGTGTCATCAATTTATGGTAGTAAACCAATGGGACCACAAGATCAACCCGATTACGTTAATGCCGTAGTAGAATTGCAAACCTCATTAACGCCACTAGCTTTATTAGATGCCCTACAAACGCTTGAAAATAAAGCGGGGCGAGTACGTAAAGAAAATCGCTGGGGCGCACGTATTCTCGATTTAGATATGCTACTTTTTGGTGAGCAAGTTATTAATAATGAACGCTTAACCATTCCCCATTATGGCATAAAATCACGTGAATTTGTGTTGTTACCATTACACGAAATTGCACTAAACTTGTGTTTACCCGATGGTGATAGCATTGCCGAACTAGCAAACAACATCTCTCAAAACGGCTTACAAAAATTTTCTGCTGAAATTTTATAAATAAAAAATAGCGAGCTATTATTGCTCGCTATATATTAACAAATAGATAAATTTAATTACTGCTCACTTGCAACCGTTGGTAGGGTGTATTTTATGCATCACTATTAAGATGCCGATGATGCGTTGCAGTTAAGCGCTTCATAAGGGTAAAGCAATTAACGTAGCAATAGCCGCTGCAATACCTAGTTTATTAAATAAACTGGTATAAATAGGCAGTGTTTGTAATGGATCAACAATATAATACAATCCTGCCCGCTCGTTTGGCTTACTAGCGCGAGCATATTCAAAACCTAAACGTTGCACCATGTAACAAAAAATAAGTGCTTTCGTGCCATAATAAGCAAAGCATTTGGCTAGGAGTAGCCACAGAAGTTGTCATAATCATTCTTATTATTGCGAAGGTCGAGTGTAAAACTTTGCTTTAGTTTGACAAGACAAGCTCAATAATAATTTTATTCTGTTATTGCAAAAAATCTTTACACTTTAACTCCCAAAATTTCAGCACCCTGTTTTGCAAAAGTTGCGCTATAGTTACATTTATGCGAAGGTACGGCGCTGAGTATTTACTCCAATGACTTAAAATTCTATTAAAATAACGAGAAATAACATGGCTAAAATAACCACATCTACGTTAATTAAAATGAAGCAGCAAGGTGAAAAAATTTCTACCATTACCGCTTACGACGCCAGCTTTGCAAAATTATTTGACCAAGCAGGCATTCACGCTATTTTAATTGGCGACTCTTTAGGTATGGTTTTACAGGGTCAAGATGATACCTTGCCAGTAAATATTGATGATATGGTTTATCACACCCAATCTGTTCGTCGTGGCGTAGAAAATACACTTATTATTGGCGACATGCCGTTTATGAGTTATGCCACCAAAGAACAAGCATTTACTAATGCAGCAAAACTAATGCAAGCAGGTGCTAACATAGTAAAAATGGAAGGTGGCAGCTGGTTAATAGACACCATTAAAGGTTTAGTCGAACGTGGTATTCCGGTATGCGGTCACTTAGGTTTAACCCCGCAATCAGTGAATGTTTTTGGCGGTTTTAAAGTACAAGGCAGGCAAGAGCAACAAGCACTTGAAATAATAGAGCAAGCAAAACAATTAGAACAAGCAGGCATTCAATTATTAGTATTAGAATGTGTACCCGCAGGGCTTGGTAAGCGCATTACCGAGGTGGTAAACATTCCCACAATAGGCATTGGTGCAGGCAAAGATACCGATGGTCAAATTTTAGTAATGCATGACGCTTTAGGTATTTCATGCAGTTATATGCCTAAATTTTCGCGCAATTTTTTAAAAGATACCGGCGACATCAAAAAAGCCATTGAGTTATATATTAGTGAAGTAAGCAAGGGCAACTTTCCTGATGATGAGCATATATTTAAGTAATAAGCTTAGGTACTAAAACCGTCACACTGATACTGAAACGAGTTCAGCATGACAGTATCTGTATCACAATTTAAAAGAGATAACGTCATCCTGACGCAGGTCAGGATCTAATAAAAACAACTATCACCTGTTAATTAAATATTATCATGATCACAGTAACCGAAATAAATGAACTTCGCGAACAAATAAAAACATGGCGCATGCAAGGGTTTAAAATTGCTTTTGTGCCCACTATGGGCAATTTACATGCGGGTCATTTAGCGCTAGTAAAAGCCGCACATCAACATGCCGATAAAGTAGTTGTGAGTATTTTTATTAATCCTATGCAGTTTGGCTTAAGTGAAGATATTGATAATTATCCAAAAACTCACCAACAAGATAAAGAAAAATTAATTAGCGAAAACACTGATTTACTCTTTCTGCCTAGCTCTAAGGTCATTTACCCGAAAGGTTTCACCGACAATACTTTTGTCGAAGTGCCTAATATTTCTAATTTATATTGTGGCAAGTCACGTCCAGGTCATTTTCGTGGTGTTGCCACCGTAGTATGTAAATTATTTAATTTAGTGCAACCTGATGTTGCCTGTTTTGGTTCCAAAGATTATCAACAATTACAAATTATTCAAACTATGGTTGATGACTTATCAATGCCTGTTGAGATTGTGCCAGTAGAAATTATTCGTGAAAAATCTGGTTTAGCGATGAGTTCTCGCAATGGTTATTTAACCGCAGAAGAAAAACAACAAGCTCCCATACTATACAAAACCTTACAGTGGCTGGCTGAGCAATTAAAAAATGACGATAACCGTCATAATCATCACCGTTTATGCCAACAAGCTACGAATATGATTAACAAGGTTGGCTTAACCACTGATTATATTAACATTTGTCATGCTTATACTTTAGCTAAATCTACACCTGAAGATAAAAACTTAGTCATTTTAGCGTCAGCCTTTTGTGGCAAGGCAAGGTTGATAGATAATATTAGTGTAGACCTATAATATTAGTGTAGACCTATAATATTAGTGTAGATCTATAACATTAATCTTTGATCATTGTTAACAGTGTCGGTAAAAAAGTTTCGCTTTCTTGTGCTAATTCGCATTGCTCTTGCAAAATATCGCTTAAAATATTTTTATGCGTTAAGGGGTTCGCTAAGACTACGCGAAAAACTAATATTTTAGCCCCCTTATAACGTGCAACTTCAATACGAGTACGCGATACAAACGACTTACCATTTTCACGTTGACGCTTTTGTACAAATTTCGTTAATTTATCTAATAAGCAATTAATTGTCGCTTGCTGTTCAATATCAGCATCAGTTAATAATTGTTGTATTTTTTGGGGTACATAACGATAAGTGAGTAAACACAATTCAGGCTCGCTCACTAATTCAAAATTATTATGTTGATGAATAAGTTCAGCAAAATATTTTGCTTTTTCAATACTTTCATTAATCAGCATTTCATAACCTGGGCGGCTGATAATATGCAAACTTGAATACACCAGCATCGCCATACCAGAGCGCGACCCTTCAAGGGTATGACTGCCTAAATCTTTTGAACCTTTACGGAGAATATATTCGGCATGATGCTCTATTGCTGATACTGCAGTAGGGTCTTTAAACACCACTAAGCCAGCCCCCATAGGCACATACATTTGTTTATGCGCATCAATAGTTACTGAGTCAGCATGTTCGATACCTTTAAGTAAATAACGATATTTATTTGAAAATAATGTCGCGCCGCCCCACGCAGCATCAACATGAAAATGACAATTAAATTGCTCCGCAATATCGGCTAATTCATCGAGAGGATCAACATTACCCGTTTCTGTCGTACCCGCAACACCAACAATACTTAATATTTTAATGTTTTGTGCGTTTAATTGCTTACATTTTTCTTTTAATTTTTGGCAATCAATTTTCTGATATTCATCGGTGTCAATGGCGATCACATTGTCTTGCCCTACCCCTAACACATCAGCGGATTTTTTTAATGAATAATGCCCGCGTTTAGACACCAAAATAGCTAAGCCGTTATAACCATAGTGTTTAAGTGCATTAAATAGACCTTCGCGCGCTATTCCCTTAAAATTGCCATCAGCTTTGAGTAAGTTATTACGCGCCACCCATAATGCGGTAATATTAGCAACGGTACCTCCCGAACAAAATGCCCCTAAAGAATGCGCCGCACTATGTAACCATTGTTGATAAAAATCATCACTTTGTTGATAAACCAAATTGTGCATCATGCCCAATACTTGCCGTTCCATTGGGGTAAAGGCTTTTGATGTTTCAACTTTAACGAGATTTTGATTTAGACCCACCATGAGTTTTGATAGGGGCAAAATAAAAGAAGGCAATGCCGAAGTCATGTGACCAATAAAACTAGGGCTTGAAGTATGCACTGATTGCGACACTAGCTTATCAAGCAAATGTTGCATATGATCAGAAACAAACATTGGTGTTTCAGGAATACTTGCCTGAGAAAAGTCTTGCTCAATATCAGTTAAGGCGTTTTCGCTAGCAGCAATATGACTGCCTAAAAATCCCATTAAGTTTTGTGATATTTGTTGTTCGATACGCCCAATAGTTGAATTGGGCGCTTCAGGAATAGTAAAAATACGATGTAGCGACTCTCGTGTCGCTTGTGCTGTACGTTTAGTCGCAGTCATAACTTAATGGGCTTTTATATAAGGCGCTAATACTCAATTGAAAGTGCACTGTAATCAAATTTGCGATTTAATTCAATCGTTGACGGACAATTTCAAACAAACAAATCCCTGTTGCCACCGACACATTTAAGCTTGAAACACTACCAGCCATAGGTAATTTCACTAATTGATCACAAGTTTCTCGTGTTAAACGACGCATACCTTTACCTTCGGCGCCCATCACTAATGCCATCGCGCCTTGTAGTTTAACATCATACAAACAGGTATCAGTTTCACCTGCGGTACCGATGATCCAAACACCCATTTGTTGTAATTTTTTCATGGTACGCGCTAAGTTAGTCACTTGCACTAAAGGCACAGTTTCTGCCGCACCAACCGCCACTTTACGTACTGTTGGTGTTAAACGCGCAGCATTGTCTTTAGGTACAATTACCGCTTGTACACCCGCAGCATCGGCATTACGCAAACAAGCACCGAGATTATGCGGGTCAGTAACACCATCTAAAATCAATAAAAATGGTGTTTTATCTTGTTTTTCTGCCGCTTGCAAAATATCGTCTAAATCAGCTTCGGTATATGTTTTACCTATTTTAACACGCGCTACTACGCCTTGATGTTGCTCTCCATCCGATTTCTCATCAAGCACTTTACGGCTGGTTAATTGTGTTGATATACCATATTTACGCGCTAAGTTAATCATTGGTTTTAAACGTTCATCATCACGTCCTTTTAATAACCATAATTCAATAAACCGCTCTGGTGAGTGTTTTATTAATGCGTTTATAGCATGAATACCAAATACAAATTCGTCGTTTTTTGCCATATTGTTCTTCTTTAATTTTTTGTAGGTACGGTTTTAACCGCGAAAATCAATAATTTTAATATAGTACATTTCGGGGATAAATCCCCTCCTACAAAGAGCTATTCTTTCACTTTTTTACGGGCATTTTTGCCGGGACGTTTTTTTCGTTCGCTGCGTTTTTTTACTTTGCTTTTTATGGTTTTTTCTTTCGCTGGCTTATCGGGTTTAGACTTACGTTTTTTCGTCTTTTTATCAGTTTTATTTTCTTGCTGCGATAAGTCATGCTCGGCAGACGGTTTAATACGTTTTGCTTTTTTAAGTAGCGCCTTTTCACCTGCCAGTACTAAATCAATTTTTTTCTCATCTAAATTAACCGCTGCAACCTTAACACTCAGCAAATCACCAACATGATATTTTACGCCAGTATTTTCACCCACTAAACGTAAACGTTTTTCATCATATTGGTAATAATCTTGTCCTAATGATGAAATATGAATAAGACCTTCAATATGTAATTCTTGCAAGCGCACAAACATACCAAAATTAGTGACTGTAGAAATAACACCAGTAAAAGTATCACCAACATGGTCTTGCATAAATTCACATTTAAGCCAATCAGCCACATCACGAGTAGCTTCATCAGCACGGCGTTCGGTTAACGAACAATGCTCGCCTAATTCAATTACTGCCGCAGGTGGATAACTGTAGCAGCCAATATTAGCTTGATCATTTTGTTGGCTTTCTAAAATAGCTTTAATAATGCGATGAACAATCAAATCAGGATAACGACGAATGGGCGAAGTAAAATGACTATATTGTGCTAAAGCCAAACCAAAATGACCTAAGTTTTCAGCTTGATAAACCGCTTGACGCATCGAACGCAATAACATCGTTTGAATTAACTCTTGATCAGGCCTGTCTGCTACTTTTTTTAGTATTTCGCCATAATCTTTAGGTTGCGGATCTTCTTTATCAATATTACTGACATCAACACCAAGTTCAGCTAAATAACTGACAAAATTAGCAAATTTATCACTACTGGGTTTGTCATGCACACGAAACAACGCGGGTACTTTATGTTTTTCAACAAATTTAGCCGTGGCAACATTGGCTAAAATCATACATTCTTCAATGATCTTATGCGCATCATTGCGTGTTACGGCTTCAATACCGGAAATTTTACGTTGTTCATTAAAAATAAAACGTGTTTCTTGTGTTTCAAATTCAATTGCACCACGTTGTTTACGAGCCGTAACTAAAGCTTGATACATTTGTTCAAGATTTTCTAAATCTGGTACTAACGGCGCGTATTGTTGACGTAATAAAACACTCTCGCTATTTTCACTGTCTAAAATAGCCGCTACTTTGGTGTAGGTAAAACGCGCATGCGAGCGCATTACGGCAGGATAAAATTTACTCCCCGAAAGCTTACCTGCTGCGCTTACCGTCATTTCGCAGACAAAACACAATCGGTCAACATCAGGATTTAACGAACATAAACCATTAGAGAGTTTTTCAGGCAACATTGGAATAACTTGACTAGGAAAATACACCGAGTTACCGCGTAATATAGCTTCATTATCTAAGGCGGTATCTGGGCGGACATAATAACTCACATCGGCAATAGCTACCCATAAACGCCAGCCGCCACTTTTTTTCGGTTGACAATAAACGGCGTCATCAAAATCGCGAGCATCTTCACCATCAATGGTAACTAAGGGCAAATCACGTAAGTCCACACGTTCACTTTTGGATTTTTCTTCTACTTCATCAGCAATTTTTCCTACTTCTGCTAAGACTTCGGCTGAAAATTTATGAGGTAAGTCGTGTTCACGCAATGCGATTTCAATTTCCATGCCTGGTGCCATATAATCGCCCAATACTTCAACAATTTTACCCACAGCGTTGCGACGTTTACTTGGCCTTTGCGTTATTTCTACCGCAACAATTTGTCCATGACGAGCGGTGTTTTTATTGCTTTTATCAGCCAAGTCAATAATAATTTCTTGATTAATACGCGCATCATCAGGCACCACTATCGCCGTTTTTTCCCGTTTATTAATAAAAAAACGTCCTACTATTGGCGCTTTACGGGTTTCGATAATTTCAAGAATACGTACTTCTTTACGACCTTTGCGATCTTTACTGTCGCTTGCCATCGCACTAACAATATCGCCATGAAAAACACGCTGCATTTCAAAAGATGAAATAAATAAATCTTTGCCACGTTTGCCATTTTCATCAGCATCTAGCACAAAAAAACCGTAGCCATCACGATGACCGATGACTTTTCCTGTTAATACATTCGCTTTATTGGGCAGCGCATATTGTTTAAATTTATTAAATATTAGTTGGCCAGCATTTTCCATTGCCCGTAGCCGACGTTTAATACCAATTAATTGATCATCGCTTTGATAACCAAATTCTTGGCAAACTTGTTTGAAATTTAGTGGCGTTTGAAGGCGCTGAAATAGCGCTAAAATGTGTTCGCGGCTAGCAACGGGATTGTCGTATTTTTTTGCTTCGCGTTGAAAGTGGGGATCTTTTTTACTCAATGTTTCTATCAATTTAAAATTACAATGCGGTAATTATACGCTAATTGTTAAATTTAAGCATGTTGAATTATTCATACCGATAAATGCCCCCTTTTATTACTAATGCGGAACTTATGGGGTCAGCGACAAGTAAGTAAATAATAGTTGGATACTCATTTTGTTTATTTGTCTCTGACCCCAAATTGCTAATGCATAGCGTTACGGAAAAACAAATTTTGCAGGTGTTATAAGCCCTTTCGCGGTAGTAATTTCTAACGATAATGTGCTTCCGCTAATTACATCAAAATCAAGTCGTATATCACCCGAATTATTATTATTACTTACTGTAAATATAGGAGAGCCACCATTATTTACCACAGTACCAATAGGCATGGTTTGCCCTGCACTATCACTAAAGAAAAATGACACTTTAGTGGAAGCACTCGCTAAACCAATACCACCGCCATCACTATTGACTAAGTCAACATTTTGATTAGCGGTATTCGTTAAATGCCATTTAGCGTTAGAGCTTGCCATCACTAAGACAATAGCTTTACGCACATTAATTGAGCGAGCATTATCAGCAGCACATAAAGCCCCCAAGCATTGCGGCCCATTAAATAAGGCGTCTGGTGCGCTAAAGCTACCATTATTATTAAAATCGATAAATAACTCACCTTGCTCATGCGTTTTATTTTCATTATCATCGCGCCATGCTTCACTCATATCAAAAAATCCTGAGCTTTGCACGGCTAAACGATCTAACCCTGAACTTGCCGCATTGGAAACAATTGCATTACCATCTTGATCATCAAAGGTATTATTGCCATTGGTATCAAAAAAGCTTTCATGACCAACCGCAGTCACTAAAATAGTAA
Source organism: Alteromonadaceae bacterium (assembly GCA_016765535.1). Classification (GTDB taxonomy): domain Bacteria; phylum Pseudomonadota; class Gammaproteobacteria; order Enterobacterales; family Alteromonadaceae. The sequence continues at coordinate 111,363 of JAESPQ010000052.1, forward strand.
TACGGTGATCGCTTACGCGCGGTTCTTGACTTGTCCAGTTAACGGCGCAGTTACCATTAACGGTGGTACAACTCGGCTCTATTGCGCCGCCTTCCGTAGTAAAGTTTACCGTAGTACCATCAGGTACTGGATTATTAAAATTATCGGCTAAATAAGCTCTAATTTCTGATATTTCACCGCTATGAGTATTTGCTTCTGGATTTAATACCGTTGCCGATAAGGTCATTGATCTCTGTTCTGGTAATCCCGTATTAATAGATAATAAATCTGACTGAGTTTGTACATTAACCGTGCTGCCATTTTGTGTTAGTGATGATTTTGCGGTAACGCGCACTGCCGTTGGCACGCTCCCAGCAGTAACTTGCGTGGTAATTAAACCATTGCTATTAGTTAAGCCCGACAACGGATTAAGCGTAATGCCACCGACATCAGTATCAAGAGAAAAATCAACTTGCTGTTGAGCTAATACATTGCCTAATTCACTTTTAATCTTAAAGGTTAAAATTGAGGTTTCTTGATTACCTTGTCCACCCGTACCTTTTAAAGTAATAGAAGTAGGTTGTGCCGAGATAAATTCAATAGACCCTAATTGCTCCCCTTGAATATTAATGGTCGTGGTTGCCGTATTAGTAACACCATTTGAGGTGACAGCAGCAATAATAACATCATCAGCACCTGTTGCTCCTGCGCAGCTAGTATCTTCAAAGGTAGCTCGGGCGCGACCGTTAACAGTAAAGACACTCGCATCAATCGTTGCATCACTATTAGCAACACATGTTGAGGTAAAGGTGACCGGAGTTGGTGTTTGAATACGCACTCCACCTGCATCGACTAAATCAACGGTCAAACCTAAAGTACCACCAGCACTAATGCTATTATTAGCTATAGATAAAGCAATATCACCTTGGGTAAACACTCCATTTTGATCAATCGACCCTATTTTAATTCCCTGATCAACAACAACCGCATCTGCCGCAACAATTTGATAGTTTAACGAACTAAAAATACTATCATTACGGTATGTGGCCGTTAAAATACCCGCGCCTAGATCAGTAGCACCTGCACTACTTAAAATAACACTGGCTTGACCGCTAGCGTTAGTTAACGCACTGTTTGTAGATAACACTCCTTGTTCAGCATTAAAATCAACAATTTCATTCACAATAGGTTGATTATTAGCATTAAGTACCGTTGCTAATATAGTGACACTTTGATCTGCTTTAAATTGATTGACACTAATACCATCTAACAACAATTGGCTGCTAACTGTCGGTTTAGCAATAACTATTTCACTTTCAATAAATTCAAAATTAACAGGGTTAGCGGTAATTGTTGTCGCATTGGCCGCAACATTGACCGAAGCACTAATAGTACCCGCACTTAATGCTAAATCAGCATTAGTTAAGGTAACACTTGCTTGACCTTGAGCATCCGTTAACTTAGATGACATATTTAGCCCACCAAGATCGGTAGTAAAATCGACTTTTTGCCCTGCGATGGGTTGGTTGGTTTGATCGACTACCGTTGCCGTTACTGTTATCGCTTCATTTTTAGCAAAGCTTTGTTGAATCGCCCCCGTGCTATTGTATGTAGCTAGGTTAATACTTGTTGCTATTAATTCACCTATAGGTGCTTCATTCTTGCCTGACGGTCCATTACAAGCAGTAAGCAACAGTGTTAATAAAAGCACACAATATGAGGCAATTTTTTTCATTATTATTTTTCCAAAATAGCAAAACAGATAGATATACGGTGACGAATTAACGTAACTCAAGACGAATGGCAAAATTGTACGATGATTAGCCGTAAATGTCACATAGTTTACAACACATTAATAAAGTGTTGTTTTAGCTTTTTCAACCACTTTAGTAGGTAATTTACTAGCCAGTTTTTCGAGTAATTGAGTTATTTGCTTATGTCGTTTTTTATCTGCAGTAATAGAATGGTGTAACTGTGAATACAGCATAGGGTAATCTAATGGACTACCTTGTCCTTTGGTGTATATTTTAGCTAAACGAATTTGAGCTTTTATGTTACCGACTGAAGCTGCACGTTTTAAGTATTGAATGGCCTTTTTTATATCTGCCTGAAAAAACTTCCCTTGATGATAATAACGACCTAACTGCTCAAGCGCAGCCGACAGCCCTTGCTGCGCAGATAATTGCATATAATGTAATCCTAAAGGAACATCTTTTTTTACACAAACCCCAAAAGCCAACATATCGCCCCAAAGATATTGATACGATGGTCTTTTTGCTTTAACAGCTCGCGCTTGAATATCTTGCACCAATTGACAATCATCTAGTACAACTTGACTTAAATGTTTATTTTCTTTGATCAAATCAAGTAAAACATCATCAGAGTATATTTGCACTGCTTGCATATTAGCAGCGTGTGCCACTACAGTTAATGTACTGAATAATATGATGATAAAAAAAGATAAACGCATAATGTATCCTAGCAATTAAAAGGTAATAGGTGTCCTAAATAGTTATCGGCCTAACAACTAAAACATTTACCCACCGCACACCATAAATTATAAAACATAAAATCAACTCATACTAAAAACAAGCAATTAAAGTGCCTAAATTCAAACTAAAAAATAGATAAATTCAGCATAATATTGAAATTTGTCCTATTATTTTAGTAGTGTATCGCAATTACTATTGAATACCTCGCATAATTACGTTTATAGTGTAAGACTAAGTTAGTTTTCCTTTATGGATATGCTTAAAAACAAACAATAATAAATTAGCAACATTTTCAAGTAAGAAGAGACTTAAATGTTTGAAGAAAAAGAAATAACTGAATTGGTCCCCGGTCAATACGTGATCGAAATAGCCAAACAAAATGGTAGTTTTTCCCTATCTTCGCCAGGGCATATTAAAAATCAAGCCGTTATTAACCATTTAAAAAGCAAGGGAGTGGTAAGTGTTTTAATTGACCCAAAAAAAACACTTAAAAAAAATATAGAAAATAATAACGAAAATGGCGCACGTAAACTTTTAATCAAAGAAGTAAAAGAAGCAAAAGAAATTTTTAATGAGTCTAAAAAAATCCAACGCAGAGTGTTCGATGATGCTTTAAGTGGTACAGAATTAGACTTAACGCCTGTCATTGAAATTACCAATAAATCTGTCGATGCCATCTTTAACAACCCTGATTCTCTCGCTTGTATTGTAAATATTCGCGAAAAAGATGAGTATTTACTAGAACATTCCGTTTCTGTTGCTATTTATATGGCAATATTTGCCCGTTATTTAAAAATTAAAAAATCTATCGTACAAGAACTCTCTATTGGTGCATTTTTACATGATGTTGGTAAAATAATGGTACCAGACGAAATATTAAATAAACCGGGTAAGCTCACCAATGATGAGTTTACCATTATGAAAACTCATGCCAATCATTCTATTGATATAATAACTAAGACACCCGGTATCTCTAAATTAAGTTTAGAGGTTGCTGCACTGCACCATGAAAAAATTAATGGTGAAGGTTATCCTTTTAATGTTAAGGGTGATGACGTCACTAAGTTTGGTCGTATGATCGCTATTTGTGATATTTTTGATGCTTTAACTGCTGACAGGTGTTACAAAGAAGGATTTTCACATATCAAATCTTTTGCCATTTTACGTGAATTAGCACAACAAAATCATTTAGATATAAAGTTAGTGGATACATTTATAAAATGTGCAGGGGTTTTCCCTGTCGGCTCTTTAGTTAAATTAAAGTCGAATAAAATTGCCATTGTTGAAGAACGTAATCCTAACGACCCCACCAAACCTAAAGTAAAATCATTTTATAGCGCAAAAATGAATCATTATATCAACACTCAAAAAATTGATTTGCAAGACTCTAAAGATGAAATAGTAAAAGGTGTTCGCGCTAAAGACTTTGACTTAGATATGAATAAAATTGTTGAGATGCTACTGATGCAAGGCTAACTCAGTTTGTTTTTATACGTTCTATTTTTTTCTTTTATTTTTTTTCTTTTATGCTCGCTATTAAAACTATTTTTTTCAAAAAAAATCTACCTATAAATACATAATAAATATAGCGTGGTGTATTTAAAAAATACATTTTCCGCTCGTTTTCTCTGAGTTAAATTGGCGATATAATTGTTATAGATCGGCATTCATGCCGTCAATTGTTATTTGATGGGCTAAAAACCAACCTACAACTACTAGCTAGAACACTAATCAAAGCTAAATTCTATGTATGCTCTCCCTAGCGACGAATTAAGCGGGATCATAACGATAGGACCGTCTGCTTTATGATTAATAGTATGCCCAGGACCTGACACCACCATAGGTGTTGCCATATCAAATTCAATACCTTTTTCACTTAATAAACGTTTAGCACCACCTGTCACCATATTAGTGATTTCACCCACTAGATCAGTAATTTCATCATTAATTTCATCTGGACTTTCACCAAACATATTATGCATAGCACCTAATGCTAGTCTTGCTTCAAAGGTAATTGATAGCGAGCCTTTTGCTTCAGGGCTCACCATACCAATTAAACCAGAGACATCACCTTTAGCAACAACCCCTTTTTTTAATTGCGGTTTTTCGGGAGTTAATTTCACTTGCGCCATAGTTTCCATGACGTTAAGCATTGATGTTAGAAACGGATTAATAAACTCTACATTCATAAAGCCTTCCAAGCCCTTTTGGTTTATTAGTGTCTTGATTTTGCATAAGATTGAGAACAATGTAAATCAAATGGCACTAATTATTAACTATTATTGTAGCAATATGCTGTGATCCATCGAAGGTTAAACTACCTTGGTTGTCATTATCTTGAAAATTCACAGTATTTACTTGTTTAGCATAAGTATCGGTGAGTAAATCGTTTTTTACCACTAATCCGATTAAAAAATTTGGATATTTAGCTTCTTGATAGATAAAAACCTTATCCCTGACTAATTCCAAGCCAACCCATGATAGTTTAATACTAGTATTATTATTTTGAATTTTAAAGTGTTTTTCGAAATATTGACGAATTAATTGCTCATAACGAGGATGCTCAGGAGAAAATTTGATTTGTTGCTGCTGTGCTATAACGTTTTCAACGTCGTGCAAGGTAAATTGATGAATAATTTCTATATAGTTAGTGCTATGGTTTACGTTAATTTCAGTAATACCAAAAAAGAAACGATGAGCCGACAGCGAAGCTATCGACCCAAAGAATAGCACTGGCAATACTAAGGCTAATAAAAATATTTTCATTTAATATTTTTCACTTAATGCAAGCAAACCTTAATATTGCGATTATAAAGTTCACTATAACTAGTGAGCTTCATCTTTAGCTGCATCAGCAGCAATTTCATCCATTGATTTTAATTTAACATTATAATCGCGCATCATGTCATGTTTTTTCTTATCTTTAAATAACTCAAAACGAGACTTAATAATGCGAGCAGGCCAATAGTTATTATTAATATCGGTGTCAGCAGTTTCCCACTTAGGATCTAAAGCTATCGCTTTGATCTCTTTATCGCGAATAAATAATTTTGAAACTTTTTTAGTGTTTTTACGCCAAATTTCTGCTGGAATATTAACATGTTCGACACTATCGTCAGCATAAGTAATGTCTAATAAAATAGGCATAACTAAACCGCCTTTATTTTCAAAATCAACAATATAAAAATTACTTTTATTCACCAATAAATCTTTTTGCCATTGTTTAAGGTTTTGTTGGTTAGTGTTGTATTTATTACGATCTTTATTCGTTGCGGTAAACTTGTCATGCGTATTATAAAAATCTAATAATTCAGGGTTTTCATTAACACGACGAGTCATGCCTTTATTACGTAAACGTGTAATAAAGGTTGGTTTTTCGTTATCTAAAGCACGTTCCCAGGCGGCTTCTGTATCAGGATTTTGGCTATTAGGACGATACAAGTGCACGTTAGTTAAGGCAATATCAACATGGTCGGTAGTATAAAACCAACCGCGCCAAAACCAGTCTAAATCAACTCCTGATGCATCTTCCATGGTACGAAAGAAATCGGCAGGTGTCGGACGTTTAAACTTCCAGCGTTGTGCATATTCTTTGAAAGAAAAATCGAATAATTCTCGTCCCATAACCACTTCACGCAAAATATTTAAGGCGGTTGCTGGCTTACCATAGGCATTATTACCAAATTGCAAAATAGACTCTGAGTTAGTCATAATAGGGACTTGATTAGTACTTTTCATATAACTAGTAATGTTAGTTGCATGACCGCGACGTGATGGATAGTTTTCTTCCCATGCTTGCTCTGTTAAAAATTGTACAAAAGTATTTAAACCTTCATCCATCCATGTCCACTGTCGTTCATCAGAATTGACAATCATGGGAAAATAGTTGTGACCTACTTCATGAATAATTACCCCAACTAGCCCATACTTAGTACGACGAGAATAGGTTTTTTTACCTGTTTTCTTATCTAATGTTGGACGAGGACCATTGAAACAAATCATTGGGTATTCCATGCCACCGACAGGGCCATTAACCGAGATAGCGACAGGGTACGGATAATCTAGCGTGTATTTATTATATTGTTTTAAGGTATGAATAATCGTTTCTGTTGAATATTTTTCCCACAGTGGATTACCTTCTTTAGGATAATAAGACATCGCTACCGTGTCAGTACCACCAGCTTTATAGCCTTGGGCATCCCAAATGAATTTACGGCTTGACGCCCACGCAAAGTCACGAATTTTCTTTGCTTTAAAATGCCACGTTTTCGTTTTTTTACTGCGTACCTTTTCTTTGGCAATCGCTTCTTTTTCACTAACAATAATTATCGGTTTTTTTGCCGTTTTAGCTTTAGCTAAACGTTTGCGCTGTGCTTTAGTTAATACTTTTTTAGGGTTTTGTAAAATCCCCGTAGCACCAACAATATGATCGGCAGGAGCAGTAATGCTAACGTCATAATCACCAAATTCTAAGGTAAATTCGCCATTACCTAAAAACTGCTTGTTTTGCCAGCCCATCACATCGTAATAAGCGGCGGCACGAGGATAAAAAGCGGCAATTTCATAAATATAGTTATCATCTTCTTTAAAGTATTCGTAACCAGAACGCCCGCCTAACACTTTTTGCTCGTGTAAATGATAATCCCAGTTAATACTTAATTTAACACTGTCACCTGATTTTAGTGGTTTAGCTAAATCAACACGCATCATAGTATTATTAATAACGTAATGTAATGCGTTACCACGGCCATCCGTTAACTTCGTAATATTAAAGCCGCCATCAAATTTTGGCGCTTCAATCATGCCTCTAAAACGCTTAAACGACATTTTATCTTTACGTGGTGCGGTGCGTGTTAAATTAGTATCTGATTGACCATTTTTAATATTTTGATCTAACTGCAGCCACAAATAACGTAAACTATCAGGCGAGTTGTTTTGATAATGCATAATTTCGCTCCCCGTTAAGGTTTGCGTTTTGTCATCTAAAGTAATATTAATTTTATAATTAACTTTTTGTTGCCAATATTCATGGCCTGGCGCACCAGACGCGGTTCTATAGGTGTTAGCCGTTGGTAGTAATTCATCTAATTGACGAAATTTGTCATTAAATTGCGGATTGCCTGCCATCGCATGGTTAGCAACAACCAAGCTTAATGCAACAAACGCAGAGCGAAGTGAGTATTTCATAATGTCCCTGAAATTTTAGTTATAATAAAGAGCGTATTTATTATTCCCGTTTCTTATAAAAAACTAAGGTAAATAAGAAAAGAAAATTCCGCGAATGGAGTTTATAGCATATTTTATTCAACAAGGTCTGCTAACACGCGATTAATGGTCGATATTTCACGGTTAATCACGGTATAAGGTCTGTTTAAATTTATATACAGCAATGCCAATATTTTAGTGACAATTGGCGCAACAGCCGTGTGCTTCAACTATTTGATGGGTGATTTGAAAGCCGCTGACCTTGGCCATAGCTTGAATGGTATTTTCTAAATCATTAGACTGTGTTTCTTCAACATAACCACACTGATCGCAAATTAAGAGTTGCACCGGATGATTACATTCACTAAAGTGATGACACATCACAAACGCATTAATCGACTCTATTTTATGAACAAATCCCTGTTTACCTAAAAAATCTAAAGCGCGGTAAATAGTCGCTGGTTTTGCTGAGGCATCCAGCACTTTTAATTCATCTAATAGTTCATAGGCACCCACAGCCCCTTTATGCTTAGCAAGCAAGCCAAAAACCTGCTCTCTTAGGGGAGTAAAGCGTACGCCTCGTTTTAAACAAACTTTTTGTGCTTGACTAAGTAGTTGCTGTGCTGACATGTTCAAATAATGATAACTAGATAAGATAAAAGCTAGTGTACCATAGAAGAAAATGAACACTAAATCGTTTTGCTATTGCCGTAAAAAATTAACATGCCTATGTACTTGGTTCAGGTAAACTTGTTGGGCTTCAGGACATCTCCTGCATTGTCGAATAATACCATCCATGTAACGTAGCCCATCAATTCATGTCATTTATTCTGCCTTTGACGACATAAATGTCGACCTACAGAAGAATTACCGAATTAAATAAGGGCTCCTGAGTTATCTGCATAGGCATAAAAATTAATGATATGGGAAGTTTTTATTAAAATATTGAATAAATTTAGCTTTATTTTCAGGTAACACTCGTTGATATTGCGCGTTAAAAAAATAAACACTGTGATAAAAACTAACTAATAGTTGATCGAAATCTTCAATGAATTTTTTACCTACTGATGATTTTGTACACATCATACGCCCTAAAATATACTCATCAGCTCCCGCAATATCATAACTATACAATTTTTCACTCAATCCTTGTAATGCATACGATTGTTGAAACAATGGGTATTCTATTAATAAATTAAATCGTTGTTGATTAAACTGTTTAAATAAAGTTTTGATATCTACAGGACTTTGTATTAATTTTTCACTGTTTACCTGAGCTAAAATATTATCAAGCTTGGTACCATAACTACGGCCACTCACCGTACCTAAGCGCAATTGATTATTACTTTTTAATAAGTGTTGAATATTTATCGGCTCTTTCATCACAAGTGGTATTTCACTGTAGAGTTTTTGTCCTATAAATAATGAAAGTGGTTTACTTATATAGAATTTATTTACTCTTTTCTCATTTTTAATTAAGTCGCTAAAGCAAACATTATCGGCTAAGCCTTGTTGATACATCTGTGCGATATTATTAAAAGATTTAAATTCTATCTGATAGCCATTAAGCAAATTAAAGATAAAGCGCAATTTCTGTCCAGCATTAACTTTTTTTTGCTCTACATTATTTGAATTTAACAAGCTCACCGAATTGGTATAAATTGTTATTTTTTGTCTTTTACTGACATAATTATCTAAATCGCTATGTAGATATTCGTCACCATATAATTGTGCTAATTCACCTTTTTGGCGCAATTCTAGCATTTTCAAATCAAATATCTGCGCTAACTTACGGCCAAATTGATTATGCTGAAAGGCAACATAAACATGTTGTGCTGGCAATATTTCAACTGATGTTATGCTATCTCCAATTTTTGTCGGTAATTTATAGGCGTACTCAATGAAAATATCTGCTTGTTGATGTTTTAGTGCATTAAAACCCGCTGACAATGATTTAACTATTAATGGTTTTTGTTGGTTTGGTAAAAATTTTGTAAACTTATACCAATCAGGCCACGCAGGTTTAAGCGTAACAAGATCAGATAAATGATTAATTTGTACGTGCTTTGTATCATAAAAAGCCAGAACAGGGTATTCAGTATCTAAATACCATTGAGGAAAAAACGCTTGTGATAATTCATATTTATAAACACCCACAATAATATCAAGCTTGTGGGCATTAAAATCAGTAATAGATTTACTTAAGGGTTGAATTTTAAACTTGATTTTTGCATCAGGATATATTTTTTTAAATAATTTAAAATAAATACCGCTGCCATCTTCAGCGGTATAATCTATCCAATAGTCAGCCCCAATCGTTATTTGTTGCTGAGCAAATAGCGGCAGACAAAATAAAATTATAGTTAAAAAAAATGTGCGTTGCATAAAAGCTTTGATATGCATTCCCTAAAAACTAGAACAGCTCTCATTGTTATAGCTCTGTTCTAGTTAATGGTCAATTATCAAACCGCTTTATTGGCAACTTGTAACGATTGAACGAACTATTTTCTAAAATCAACCTCTGCTTGCGCAGCAAAATAAGCAAACACTGTATAAACTGCAGTATTTTGTTTGTAATCTTCAGGATTAATTTTATCAAGTGTATCGTTAGCAGTATGATGATAATCAAAATAACGCAGTCCATCAGCAGCAAAACTAATACTTGGCATGCCAGCCTTACTCAACAAACTCATATCAGATTGCGCAACAGCATCATTATCTGCTGACATAGCAACGCCTAGTGGTGTTAAAATTTGCGCTAAATCATGAATATTATTTAATGCCCGTGCACCCACCCCGGCTTTAATTTGATAAATTTTACCTAAACCAAAATCCCATTCCGCACCAATAACATGTTTTGCCACTTCATTTTTATGCAGCTCCATATATTTACGAGTGCCATAAAATCCCACCTCTTCACCTGCATATAAAATAACACGAATAGTACGTTTGGGGCGTTGCGGCAATTTAGCTATTTGCGCACCAGCAGCTAGCACAATACCGATCCCCATGCCATCATCCATTGCACCTGTGCCAACATCCCAACTATCTAAATGAGCGCCTAATGCAACAATTTCATCGGGTGTTTCACTACCCGTAATTTCACCAATAACGCTGGCTGATTTTATCAGTTTTTCAGGATGATGTTGCGCGGTAATTTTTAAGTAAAACTCAACGTTTTTACCACGCTTCAAACTATTTACTAAAATATCAGCATCGGGATTAGAAAGCGCTGCCGCAGGAATTTTTTTAATGCCTTTTTTATAACGCATCATCCCCGTATGGGCAATACGATTATTATCGGTACCAACAGAGCGCATAATTAACGCTAATGCGCCTTTTTCAGCCGCAATTGAAGCACCACCGCCACGTGTTGCTACCGCAGTTTCATAACCGCCACCATCAATTTTCGCCTTCATGCGATAAGAAACAAAAGCAATTTTACCCGTTAAACTGCCTTTTTTAGCCGCTTTTAAAGCCGCTAAGGTTTTAAATTCAACCACGGGTGCTTTAATACCTTTTGGTAGTGTGCCAACAGTACCACCTAAACCAATGGCTGCCATATCATGTGGATAAGGCGTTATAATTTGTGCTTCAATATCACCACGTAACCATTGTGGTGACTCCACTTCTTCGGTCCATACTTTATTAAAACCAAGCGCTTTCATTTTAGCTACCGCCCATTTTATTGCTCTTTTATCACCTGCTGTGCCTAAACGACGATTACCGACTTCGGTTGTTAATGATTCAAGTATTTGATAAGAAAGATCTGACTGTAATGTGGTTTGTTTTAACTGTTCAATAGTTTTGAGTTGTTCGTCATTAAGTGTTTTTGCCGAGGTAGTAAACATTAAAAAACCACTTAATGTCATTGCTGCAATAAAGATATTACGAATAGGTAAGCGCATAAATTAGCCTTCATTTTTAATTGTTATTTTTAACTTAATCAATTTGGTATAAGTGATTTATCAGTATCTCGCTTAGCGTAAATATATTCAACCATATTCACCGTAAAAAAAAGGCTCTTTAACCTAAGTTAAAGAGCCACTGTTTATAAACACTAATCAAGCTACCGATTTAATCTTTACTTTAGCTTCAATGACATTATTCGAAACTTTTTTTTCTTTACGCTTATCACGCAACACTAATAAACATGGTGTGAGTACTAAGGTCAGTACCGTTGCAAAGGCTAAACCGCCAGCAACTGCGGTTGCTAATTGAGCCCACCATTGAGTAGACGGCGCACCAAAAACGACCGTACGATTAAAAAAATCTAAGTTAACTTGTAACACCATTGGCATTAAACCTAATACCGTCGTTATAGTGGTTAGCATTACTGGACGCAAACGTTGCGCGCCAGTACGTAAAACAGCGTCAATAACACCATACCCTTCACGCCTTAGTACATTGTAAGTATCAATAAGTACTATATTATTATTAACCACGATCCCTGCTAGTGAAATAACACCAATGCCCCCCATCACAATGCCAAACGGACGTTGTACTATCATCAACGCTAAAAATACACCTACCGTTGAAAACACTACCGCACTTAAAATCAAAAACGCTTGATAAAAGCTATTAAATTGCGTTACTAATATAATTGCCATAACAAATAAAGCAATACCAAACGCTTTTACTAAAAACTGTTGTGACTCTTGTTGATCTTGATTTTGTCCTTTTATTTCAATATCTACTCGCGGATCAATATGCAAGCGGGCCAATTCCTGTTTTAATTTTGGTAATTCATTGGCAAGTTGCGCACCAGGAATTAAATCAGCGGCTATTTGTATCACTCGTTTACCGTCCACACGAGTAATAGTATCAACTTTTTTCGCGGCACTACGTTTTACAAAACTACTTATGGGTACTAAGCCTGATTGCGTTTTAATGCGTAATGAATCAAGACGATTAATGTCACGCTTATTTTCAGGAAAGCGTACGCGAATATCAAGCTCGTCATCAACATCATCGGGGCGATACTCGCCAAGTTTTAAACCATTAGTAACCATTTGTACAGCCGAACCAACCAAGGTAGCATCAGCGCCATAAGTTGCCGCTAATTTACGATTAACTTTTAGCTGCCATTCTATACCTGCTTTAGCGCCAGTATCTTCAATATTAGTAAATTGACCATTGTTGATTAGTGCGGTTTTTAATGTTTTTAAGGTGCCTTGCAATAGTTGCGGGTAACGTGAACTTAATTCCACTTTTAACGCTTTACCGCCCTGTGGACCTCCTTCATTTTTTCTCACTTCTAAATCAATACCCGCAATATCATCGGTGCGTTGGTGTATTTCAGCAATAATGTCATCGGCTGAGCGACGGTATTGCCAGTTAACAAAGTTCACTTGAAAACTACCAAGCTGATCGCGCCCACCTGACAAGGTATACAAGCTTTCAATTTCTTGCATGGGTAAAATACGTTGCTCAATTTGGCGCATCACAGCATCTTTTTCACGCACCGACAAATCGCCCGGTGAGCGCACTATCATTGAAGCACTAGGCGGCTCGACTTTAGGAAAGAATATGGTGCCTAACCCTGAATTAGCATATAACACCATCACTAAAATGGCACCCGTAATAGTAGCGGCTAATATTTTCCATGGATGTTTTATTGCATGAGACAGTACCCGAACATACTTACCCGTAAACCCTGTTAACTGGGTTACGTCACCATGTTCTGCTTGTTCTATTTGCTGCTTTTCTTTTGCGCTAATCACTCTAGGCTTACCAAATAAACCACCCAATACAGGCACAAATACCAATGCCATCACTAAAGAAGCCGACAATACCGCAATTAAAGTAAACGGTAGGTATTTCATAAATTCGCCCATCATTCCCGGCCAATACATTAAGGGGGCAAAAGCCGCTAGCGTGGTTGCGGTAGATGAAATTATTGGCCATGCCATACGACGGGCAGCACGCGCATAAGCAAGTTTTTTACTCGTCCCTTCCATCATTTCTCGATCAGCAAATTCTGTTACCACAATAGCGCCGTCAACTAACATGCCTACCGCCATGATCAAGCCAAATAAGACCACTATATTTACCGTTAAGCCCGCTAAAGCGAGAACCAAAATACCCGTTAAAAAAGCTCCCGGTATAGCCAGACCCACTAACAAAGCAGAACGTGCACCCAACGTGGCAATAATGACAATAACTACCATTAAAACAGCAGATAAAACATTGCTTTGTAAATCGTTAAGGGTTTCTTTTACGTCTTTTGATTGGTCGCCAATATAATCAATTAATACTTGATTTGGCCATTTTTGTTTTTCTTTATTAACTAATGCTTTAACTTGATTAACGGTGTCAATAATATTTTCACCCGAACGTTTTTTTACTTCTAATGAAATAGAGCGTTCACCATTTAAACGTGCAAAAGTAGTGGGGTCTTTATAAGCGCGACGCACGGTTGAGACATCAGCAAAGGTGATCACCCGTTCACCATCTACTTTTATCGGTAAATCGAGTAAGTCTTGAATATTTTCAAACACCGATGGCACTTTTACTGCAAACCGCCCTTTACCTGTATCTAAAGTTCCTGCGGGCACTAAACGGTTGTTACGTTCAACTAAGTTATAAATATCTCCTTGATCTAAACCATAGCTTTCCATTAACAGAGGGTCGACCAAAATTTCGACCATGTCTTCACGATCGCCGCCAACCGTTACTTCAAGTACTTGCTGCATACCTTCTATTTTATCTTTAAGATCACGCGCAAGCGTTAATAAGCCACGTTCGCTGACCGCACCAGATAAAATAACCGTCAATGCAGGAACTTGGTTCGCCATGGTAACTTCATGCACTTCAGGCTCTTCTGTTTCGGCGGGTAACTTCGCTTTAGCAAGGGTTACTTTATCGCGCACATCGGCTAGTGCTTTTTTGGGATCAAGTCCTGCGATAAATTCTAGCGTTACTGAAGCATGTCCTTCGCCCGCACTAGCGCGCATTTCTTTGATACCAGCAATTGACTTTAATTCTTTTTCCATCGGGCGCACTAACATGCGTTCAGCATCTTCTGGCGAAATACCATCATGGATCATAGAAACATAGATAATTGGAATAGTAATATCTGGATTAGCTTCTTTAGCAATATTGGCATAGGTTATTGCACCAGAAATAAGTAATAACACAAAAATCATCAACACCGAGCGAGTGCGAGTTAAAGCGGCATCAATCAGAGCTAGCATAATTATTCACCTTGACCTATTATCGCTTTTTTAACTTGAGTCGCTTTTTTAACTTGAGTCGCTTTTTTAACTTGAGTCATTTTTTCAACTTTTTTCGCGGTTGATTGCAGTGCCTCAACAGCATCAACTTTATCACCTGCACGAACAAAACCTTGCCCAAGTACAATAATATTGGCACTAGTGCCTAA
Organism: Alteromonadaceae bacterium; assembly: GCA_016765535.1. Lineage (GTDB taxonomy): Bacteria > Pseudomonadota > Gammaproteobacteria > Enterobacterales > Alteromonadaceae. The sequence continues at coordinate 126,423 of JAESPQ010000052.1, forward strand.
GCCCGTTAACCAAATACCATCAGGCTCAGTTTTAACAATATTTATGGGGGTAAAGATAACTTTTTTATTAACAACCGATTTAACACCAATATTGCCTTGCTCATCTAATGCCAATAAAGCCGGAGAAAGTTTAATCGCATCAACTTGCTGTAAAGCAATATCTACTTCGCTACTTAAACCTGCGGTTAATTTACTATCAGAATTTTTTATGGAGACTTCTATTTTAAAGGTATTAGTGGCTTGATCAGCAACACTAGCAATGTAGCGCACTTTACCCTGAATATTAGTTTGATTGAGCAAATGAATATCTGCATTTTGATTAACAAAAAGCTGGTTAATTTGATTTTCAGTGACATAAGCGCGAATAACTAACGGGTTTAAATCAGCAATTAATGCAATATTATCACCCGACTTTACATAATCACCCACCTCAACATAACGATCGTTTAATATTCCAGAAAAAGGCGCTTTGACCACGGTATGCTCAACGGCAAGTTTAATACGTTTTAAATCAGCCTTAGCGGATTCAAGTGCGGCAAACGCTTGTGCTAATTTTGCTTGACCTTGATAACCTTTACGGTTTAATGCTTTCGCCCCTTTATATTCAATTTCTCTTTGGCTAAGTAATGCTTTTATGTAGGTAAGTTGCGCGTTTAAATCGTTAATATCAAGTTTAGCGACAATATCACCTTTATTAACAAAAGCACCTCGTTTTGCCATTACCGCAATAATTTTACCACTTATTTCTGCTCTTAATGTGGTTACACGATTAGGCTCAGTGCGACCATATAAAGCCACCGAGTCATGAATAGTTTGTGCTTGCATGGTTTTAACTTGAACTTTTGCAATGGGTGCGTTTCGTTTCTGTTGAGTGTTTTTTTGATGTTTTGACGCAACATCTTTTGCTTGCATTGAGCCTGAAAACATCCATAACACCAGTAGCACAGTAATAGCAATCGCTAAAATGTAGGGACGTTCAGCTAACCAGCGGCGTTTTTTAGATAAAACAGACATTATGATTCTCGATAGTAAATTTTGATCGAAATATCATAACAGAAAAGTAGTACAGAACAGCAATAACAAAGATGCAACAAAATATTACCTAACTACACCCGTATATAATATTTTGTTGTTTTGCAAGAGTTAAATTAACTACCCCGCGCCAAGGCTTTTCGCTCTGGCTCAAATTCGCTTCGCGAAGAGGGGTATAATATGACGTAAATTGTAGGTCGGCATTTATGCCGTCAACTTGATGGGCTAAAGCCCAACTTACAAAACGCCGCGAGCGGCGGGGAATAAAACCCGCTCAAATTAAATAGAAAAAGAAGAACCACAACCACAGGTAGTTGTTGCATTAGGGTTATTAACTAAAAAACGAGAACCTTCTAAGCCTTCAATATAATCAACTTCGCCGTCGACTAAATACTGTAAGCTCATTGGATCAACCACCATAGTAACACCTTGTTTTACTATGGTCATATCGCCATCATTAACTTTTTCATCAAAAGTAAATCCATACTGAAAACCTGAACAGCCACCACCCGTAACATAAACGCGTAATTTAAGATTAGGGTTTTCTTCCTCGGTGATCAACGACAATACTTTTTTAGCTGCTGCATCGGAAAATTTGATCGGTAATTCTGGATTTGACATGCGATTTCACTTTTTAATAACACAAGAAAATTAGCACAATGGCTAACAATAGGTAATTATCTTAAACCTGAGTATTTTAGTCAAGTATAGTTAATAATTAAATTAGCAGTTTTAATTAACACGCCATGGATACTTTTTGTCTAAGCGGTGATACTTTTGCCATTTATTTTTCGACAATATCGCTGCAACCGTTAATTGCTCAGGATTAAAGCCTTTAGGTAAACTAAATCCGCCTTCAATCATTTGAAAATATTGAAAATTAAACGATACTCTTTTTTTAGATATTTTAGCTATTTTAATTAAATCAAGTTTAGTGGGTTTGTTATTTAAGCTACCTAACGCCGATAGTTTAATATATCCCTTGGCGTAACGTTTTTTCTTATTTTGCTGAACTAACACCAACTGAAAACGATAATGATTTTGACTCTTTGTCGCGTAAATAGTTAAGTTATCAATAACTACGCCTTCAGCTTGTTTTTCTGGTGCCATCACTTTTTCATAAAAGCCTAACTCTTTTTTTACTTTAAAATGAGCTGCTTCAATTTTGTGCAGCATAGCAATAGATTTTTGATTTGCCATGCGTTCAATCTCAAGCTCTATTTCTAGGGTATTAATTTGATCTATATTTTTTTCTTGCTCTTGATAAAGCTCATGTAAACGCATGTCTTGCTGGGCAATAGAGGTTTGTTGATAACTATGATAAAAATTACCAAAACGATAACCAATGTATAAAAATAAAGCGCAAAAAATCAACACAAAAAATGCTGATTTAAAGGTGCCTAAACGAAGAAATATAGATTTAAGATTAATTTTTGCTAACCAATTCATTATTAACGTATTATATTAGAGTTCTTTTTATTATTATGATAAAACCGCTATGGTATATTTTTCTTCCTTTAAAAAACAATTAGCGTCACCTAAATTATCGTGGCAATTATGCTTGCTCGCTATTGTAGGCGGTTTATCCGCTGCAATGTTAATTGTACTTTTTACCTTTACCATACAATTTATTCAACAATTATATTTAGAGAATCACGACAACTATACCAGTTTAGATACATTAAGTCGTTTTGATTTACCAATAATTGGCGCATTAGTGATATTATTTTTTAGTTGGCTCACTGGATACAAATATCAAAGAACAGGGATCCCCTTTGTATTACATCGACTTAAAATAGCTTACGGCGCTATTCCTTTTCGTAATACTTTTCACCAATTTATTGGTGGTGCAGTGTCTTTATCAACAGGTTTTTCCGTCGGTAAAGAAGGCCCCGTAGTACATTTAGGTGCCGCCGCCAGTAGTTTTGTTGGCGTAAAGCTCGCTTTACCTAATAATAGCATTCGTACTTTATGTGCTTGCGGTATTGCTGCGGGCATAGCAGCAAGCTTTAATACCCCTATAGCGGCAGTGCTTTTTGTGATGGAAGTTATTTTACGCGAATACGACATGCAAATGTTTATTCCGATAATGCTAGCGGCCATTATGGGATCTATGGTCACTAGCACTATTTTTGGTAAAAACCACGATTATGAATTTATTAGTCAAATAATGATTAATCATCAAGACTTTTTACTGTTAATTTTACTGGGTATAATTCTTGGTGTATTAGCTGCTTTATTTAATCATATTATTACCCGAACCATTAAGCGTTTTGAAAAATATCATATTTTTACTCGTCTTATGGTCGCCGCATTAATCACAGGATGTTTAGGGTTTGTTGTGCCACATGCCATGGGAACAGGTACTAGTGCTGTAGCGTTTGCCGTTAATGGTCACGAACCATTACTACTCATTTTTAGCTTACTCGCTGCAAAATTTTTAATGACCGTATTAGTGATCGGTTTAGGCATGCCTGGAGGAATAGTCGGACCTATTATCGCTATTGGCGCAGTGGGTGGCGTCTTTGGTAGCTTATTATTAGGTTTTATTATTCCCGGTAATTATATTGCTAGCGACTTTGCCTTAATGGGTATGGCTGGTTTTTTAGCCGCCACACTAAATGCTCCTTTAGCAGCACTATTAACGGTAGTTGAGCTATCAAATCAGTTAGATATTATGCTACCCGCGATGATAGTAATAGCTTCCTCATGCTTAATCTCTGGACAGTTATTTAAAAGCAAATCAGTATTTGCTATGCAGCTTGATATTCAAAATCTTGTTTATCGAAAACCGCCAATTGAAACCGCATTACAGCGAGTTGGTGTGCTCAGTCAAATGAACGATAAGGTAACATTATTAGATTGTTTTCCGAATACAAATGAACGCCTTAATAATACAACAAAAAACGAACCTATTATCGTTAAAACGGGCGATGGTTATCACACTAGCTATTATTGGTTAGAAGAAAAATTTAACGACTTAAACCCGAATAATCCGCCCTATTGCCAACATAAATTAATTCCTTTGTTTAGCCAAGCAACCTTAGCAGAGGCTTATTTATTATTGTTACATCAACGCAATGGCGCGGTTTATATTCATGATCAAAACGAACATGACTTTCTCGGTATTATTACCTTTGAGCAAATTAAAAAACATTTATTATCCGGATAACCTTTAACGGGGAAAAACATTTATGACAACAATTTTATGGTTAAAAGCCTTTCATGTTATTTTTATGGTCGCTTGGTTTGCTGGCATCTTTTATTTACCACGCTTATTTGTGAATCATGCAGAAACGCAATCCACTGAAATTGCTGAACACTTAAAAGGCATGGAAAAACGCCTACTTTATTTTATTACCCCTTTCGCTATTTTAACGGTAGGTTTAGGCATAGCATTAATTTATCAATACGGTTTAACGTGGTTTCGCCATGCCACTTGGCTACACATAAAGCTAACTTTAGTGATTTTATTACTGGCTTATCATGGTTATTGTTTTCATTTAGTTAAGGTATTTCAACAAAATAAAAATACTCGTTCAGGAAAGTTTTATCGTATTTTTAATGAGATCCCTGTGATAGTTTTATTTATTATTATTATTTTGGCGTATGTAAAACCTGTAATATGAAAACTTCAAAAATAAGCTGAAACTAATTAGCGAGCTAAAGAAAAATACGATATCATTAGCCTTTGTGAATTTTTCTTTCGCTAATTTTCTTTTATCTTGGTTTTAAACTTGCTATTTTTTATACTTAGCAAGTAATTTTGCGGACAATAAATGCATTTTCATCCTACTAATTTTTCATCTATACTTGCGCTTTGTTCGCTAACATTTTACCTCTTTACTATTCCCGCTTTTGCTGAACAACAAGGTATTGCAGATACTTGCCCAGTAAAAAGCTTTGCTAAAATCAACGCTACAAAAAAAATTACTGACATTAATGCTATTACGATTGTCAGTAAATCTTCAAGTATTATCAGAAATGAACTTGCACATTTTTCAGGCGATGTGGTATTAATCAATAAAGATCAACGTATAAGCGCTCAACAATTAGAGTTTAACCGTTTAAAAGAAAGTTTTAATGCTCAAGGTAATATTCATTATCAAGCCGACAGTATTGATATATTAGCGAAAAGTATTACTGCTAACAATAATCAACAAGCAACCGTGTTAACAGGGGCATCTTATCAATTAGCCAATAACCCCGCTCATGGTAGTGCAAAGAAACTAACTATTAGTGCTAAGGGCGATTTAATTTTAAAGGACTCTTCGTTTACCACTTGCCAGCAAGTTCAACCTGATTGGTTGCTTGAAGCGAGTAAAATTTACATTTCTACCCGTAAAAATCGTGGTGAAGCCTATAATGCAAAATTGAAATTTTTTGGCGTACCGGTTTTTTATATTCCTTATTTTTCATTTCCTGTCACCAATGAGCGTAAATCAGGTTTGTTATATCCCAAAATAGGATCGTCTAACCGTGCGGGGTTAAAAATAGCCACACCTTATTACATTAATATTGCTAAAAACATGGATGCCACCATTACCCCTAAATACATGTCGAAACGTGGTGTACAATTATTAACTGAATTTCGCTATTTATCGAACTTACAATCGGGTGTCATTAATTTAGAATATTTGAATAAAGATCAAAGTTTAAACAACAATAACGACGCTCGTTACCTTGCTCGTATTCAGCATACAGGCACTTTTGCTGATAATTTTCGTGTTTATGTTGATTACACCACTATTAGTGACGATAACTATTTGGTGGATATAGAAAGTGATCATTACAGTTCTAATGATGCCTATTTATACCAAGTAGGCGAGTTATCCTACTTTACTGATAACTGGCAAGCCACGGTAAAACTGCAAGATTTCGAAGTATTAGGTGATCACGTGCAAAGTTATCGCACCGTACCACAAATAGAGTTTAATCATTTTCAAGAATTGTCTTTTTTAAATAGTAGCTTTGATATTTATTCTGAATTTAGCCGTTTTGAAACACCTGATGTTAATTTACCTACGGCTAATCGTTATCATATTGAAGCAGGGTTCAATATACCTATTTCTAGTCCTGCATGGTTTTTAAACTCAGAATTTAAAGTGTTGCAAACCTATTATCAGCAAGAACGACTTAATAGCAACAGCACTCTTGCTAAAAATGTTAGTCGTACCCTACCAAAAGTACGAATACATGGCGGCATTAATTTAGATCGAGAACTTAGCTATTTTAACAGTAATTTAACACAAACCTTAGAGCCGCAAATTCAATATTTATATATTACCGACAAAGATCAAAGTAATATTGGCATATACGATACCACGCCATTACAAGATGATTATAACGGCTTGTTTCGCTCGCAACGTTTCAGTGGGTTAGACCGAATAGCCGCAGCTAATCAATTTTCATGGGGTTTAACTAGCCGAATTTTATCCGCCAGCAATAAAGAAATATTTCGCTTAAGTGTTGGTAAAATTTTGTATCTAAATAATAGTAACCCTATTCCTAAAAGTAGCCAAAATAATTCCACGGCTAGTGCTAGCCAATCAGCCTTAGCGGGCGATGTGTTCTATCAAATAAACAATAAATGGCAACTCGGTGGCGACATCCAATACGATACAGAATTAGGGCTAACCAACAAAAGCCAAGCCAATATAGATTACCAATATACAAAAAATCATTTAATTCAATTGAACCATAGGTTCAGTCGCAGTGTCACAGATAACAAAATAGAACAAGTATCACTTTTAGCCAGTGGAAAAATTAATAAAGACTGGCAATTTGTCGCACGTTTAACCAAAGATTTAATACACCGTCGTAGCATTGAAACTTATGCAGGCTTACAATACGAAAGTTGTTGTTGGGCGCTTAGGTTTGCTTACCACCGTAATATTAACTCAAAAATTGACGAACAAGTTTTATTTAATCAACCTCATGATGAATTTGATTCAGGCTTTATGTTACAATTCGTCATTAAAGGTTTAGGTGGTCAGCAATCATCTGTTGGCATTGAAGATATGTTTAATTCAAGTATATTTGGTTATAAACGCCCATACTTCCTCAATAATTGATAAAGAAAATTAAATGAAAAAAATAAAAATTCTATCGACCTTACTTATTGCTACTTTGGTTTTATTTAATGTAAACGCTAAAGAAGTGCCTTTAGACAAGGTCGCTGTGGTGGTAAATTCTGGTGTGGTACTAGAATCAGAAATTCAAGATTTAGTGAATAGCGTAAAAACTAAAGCGAAACAAAGCAAACAAAGTTTACCTTCAGATAAAGCCTTGCGCACACAAGCCATAGATAAACTCATTAGTGATAGTTTAATGTTAGAGCTAGGTGAACGTATGGGCGTACAAATTAGTGATGCTCAACTAGATCAAACTATTGAAAATATAGCTAAAGATAGTAAACTTTCGGTTGAAGATTTCAGAAAAAAAGTTATTAGTGAAGGGTTAGATTTTGAAAAATATCGTGAAGGCATTCGTACCGAATTAATTTCGGGTGAAGTGCGTCGCGCTTCGGTTCGTCGCCGCATTTATATTTCACCACAAGAAGTCAAAAATTTACTCGATGCAATGAAAGAACAAACCGTTAATAATGTTGACTATCACCTTGGTCACATATTAATTGAATTTCCAGCAGACCCTACCCAAAAAGATATTAACGATGCTAAAGCCCGTGCCGACAAAGTTATTGAGTTGTTAAATAGCGGTTCTGATTTTGCCAAAATAGCCATTGCTTCATCGGGTGACCGTACTGCCTTAAAAGGGGGTGATTTAGGCTGGAAAAATATTAACGAAATGCCAACACTCTTTGCTGAAGTTATTGATGGTAAAGAAAAAGGCACGGTTGTTGGTCCTATTCGCACTGGTTTAGGTTTTAGTATTGTTAAAGTACTCGATATACGTGGTCGTCAAAAAGTTGAAGTTGAAGAAGTAAAAGCGCGCCATATTTTGATCAAGCCAACGATTATTTTAAGTGACGCAAAAGCAAAAGCAAAATTACAAGGCTTTTTAGACGATATTAAAGCAGGTAAAGCTGACTTTGCTGACTTGGCCAAAGAGTATTCTGATGGTCCTACATCGGTTAAAGGTGGGGAATTAGGTTGGGCAGATCCTAACAATTATGATCCTGCATTTAAAGATGCCCTAGCCCGTTTAAAAGTAAATGAATATAGTAAACCTTTTCGTTCATCTTTTGGTTGGCACATTACCCAACTTGAAGGTCGTCGTATGTTAGACGCGACTAAACAAATGAATGAAAATAAAGCTTATAAAATGCTTTATGGTCGAAAGTTTGGTATGGAAAGCTCTCGTTGGATCAAAGAACTTCGTGACGAAGCCTACATTGACTATAAAGAATAGCCCTATTTATGAGTAATAACATCAACAAAATCAATAAAATCAACCGAATTGCCGTAACCCCAGGTGAGCCTGCGGGTATCGGCCCAGATTTAGTGATCAGTATTGCTCAACAAAGTTGGCCAGTAGAAATTGTTGTTGTCGCCGACCCTCAACTATTAACTGCGCGTGCAAAATTACTAGGCTTACCGCTAACATTAATCACTTACAATGCCGACAGGCCAGCACAAGCACAACAAGCGGGCACGTTAACCATTTTACCACAACAGTTAGCAGTACCTTGCGAAGTAGGCGTTCTTAATGTTGACAATGGCAATTATGTTTTAGATACCTTAACCATTGCTGGCGAAAAAAACATGTCAGGAGAATTTGCCGCAATTGTTACAGGACCTGTGCATAAAGGGTTAATTAACCAAGCGGGTATCGCCTTTAGTGGTCATACAGAGTTTTTTGCCCACCAAGCAAATTGTTCAGACGTGGTAATGATGCTAGCAACCCAAGGTTTAAGAGTCGCGTTAGTCACCACTCACATACCGTTAGCCTATGTATCAAAAGCGATCACAAAAGAACGTTTACAAAAAGTCACCCGGATTTTGCACCATGATTTAATTGAAAAATTTTCTATTGAATCACCCACTATTTATGTTTGTGGTATTAACCCTCATGCTGGTGAAGACGGCCATTTAGGTAAAGAAGAAATAACCACCATGATCCCAGCACTTGATGAATTAAGAGCAGAAGGGATGAATTTAATTGGCCCTTTACCTGCTGATACTATTTTTCAAGAAAAGTACCTGAAAGACGCAGATGCAATTTTAACGATGTACCATGATCAAGGCTTACCGGTATTAAAATACAAAGGATTTGGCGCTTCAGTTAACATTACCCTAGGCTTACCTTTTATTCGCACTTCGGTTGATCATGGCACAGCATTAGATCTTGCGGGTAAAAATACCGCCTGTAAAGGTAGCTTTATTGAAGCATTAAACACGGCTATCGAATTAGCCAACAATTAATATAAAACGAGTAAATTATATGAGCAAAGGATCTCACTTAGGTCATCAAGCAAAAAAACGCTTTGGACAAAATTTTCTTCATGATGAGTCGGTTATTAGCAAGATAGTAGATGCCATAGATCCTGAACCTGATGAAAATTTAGTTGAAATTGGCCCAGGTTTAGGTGCGTTAACCGAACCTGTTATAGAACGTGCTGGCGCAATTTCAGTGGTTGAATTAGACAGAGATTTAGCCCACCGCTTACGTCATCACCCTTTTTTAGCACCTAAATTAACCATTTATGAAACCGACGCACTAAAATTTGATTTTTCGCAACTCGCCTCAGAAAAACCATTACGCATTTTTGGTAATTTACCCTATAACATTTCAACACCGCTTATTTTCCATTTACTCACGTTTAATAAGCAAGTAAAAGATATGCACTTTATGCTACAAAAAGAAGTCGTTGAACGCATGGCCTCAGCACCTAATTGTAAAGCATATGGGCGCTTATCTATTATGACCCAATATCAATGCCAAGTGATCCCTGTAATGGTGATAGGTCCAGAAGCATTTAATCCTGCGCCAAAAGTTGACTCTGCCATTGTTCGCTTAGTACCACATAAAGAGATCAAGCATCCAGCCAAAGACATCACGATGCTCAACAAAGTTTGTTTAGCGGCCTTTAATCAACGCCGAAAAACCATTAGAAATAGCTTTAAAAAGCTACTAACGGTTGAACAAATCGAAGGTTTGGGCATAGATGCGGGTATTCGTCCTGATAATTTAACCCTTGATCAATACATTACCATTGCTAACTTTTTAAGTGACCAACCAGCTAGTGAACTAAATTAACCAATGGCTGATTATTTTGTTGGTGACATACAAGGTTGTCATGACGAGTTACAGGCTTTATTAACAAAAGTAAGTTTTAACCCTAGCAATGACACCCTTTATGTTGCAGGCGACATTGTTGCTCGCGGCCAGCAATCATTAGCAAGCCTGCGTTTTATTAAATCATTAGGTGACAGCGCGAAAACCGTTTTAGGTAATCACGACTTACACTTGCTCGCGATTGCTGAAGGCTTAAAAAGCGCAAAAAAATCGGATCACTTAACTGATATTTTAACGGCTCCCGATAAAGTAGATCTTATTGAATGGTTAGCACACCAAACATTACTGACAAAACTACCCAACGAAGAAGTTTATTTAAGTCATGCTGGCATATCACCGCAATGGTCAATAACAGAGGCGGTGAAAAATGCTCGTTTTGTTGAAGAAAAACTACAAAGCTGCGACCGAAAAACTTGGCTAGCTAAAATGTATGGCGAAAAACCTAATAACTGGCAGCAAATAAACAATGACGATGAAAAATTTCGTTTTATCGTTAATACCTTTGCTCGTATGCGTTTTTGCTATAACGATAGCAGTTTAGAGTTTAACAATAAAAGCGCTCCTAATAATGACACCTCGTTATTAATTCCTTGGTATGAATTAGTACAGTTACCTGAAAATTGTTACTGGTTATTCGGCCATTGGGCTTCATTAATGGGAGAATGTTCAAATCCACAAATTTACGCCTTAGATACTGGCTGTGTGTGGGGACAATATTTAACTTTATTACGCTGGCAAGATAAAAAAAGGTTTATCGAAAATGCACATAAAAAAACCTAACATAATCATTATTTTTGCCATGAACTTGCATCATCTCAGTAAATTTGACGCAATTTCATAAAAAAACAACATTGTTTTCAGACAAAAGATGTAAAAGTAAAATTGCTTGTTATAATGTTTAAATGTACTCTTATTTTATAACGCATTTTTAGATATTCTTATTAAACATAACTATACCTAATATGTTATTAACTATTTAAAAAATTGAACCTATATTAACTAGGTGATTATAAAAAAATAACAACCTTTATCATCTTNTTTTTGATAAAAATTAAAATACGCAAGCAATTGGTGGACTANATGAATTTAACGGTAGCAATGAAAATTATTGGTGGTTTTGCCATTATTAGTATTTTGTTAATTTTAAGCAGTGCCTCTTCTTTAATGAATTTAAATACCATTAATGACTCGACAACAGAAGTCAGCAAGGTTGCTATCCCGATGTTAAAGGCAAGCAATGCACTGTCATTAGAATTTGCCCAAATGGGTAATTCAATGCTTAAAGGCTATTACCAGAAACAGATTGAACCTCTAGCCAAAAATAAAAAACACTTCATTCATAGAAGAGATCAATTTTTCAAGGAATTAAAAACATTATCTGCGGTAGTCAAAGATAAGCCCGCGATAGTAGCGAGTTTACGCAAGGTAACTAAAGAAAGTAAAAATGGTGATACACACATCAGCAATGTGTTTAAAAACAGAAAAATTAGCATTGAACAATTGGCTATATTAGAAGAAAAAGTAGATATTTTAGAAGAAAAAGCNGANGANGCGGTNACCTTATTATTAGATTTAGCCGATCATGACCTAGCCGAGACTAAATTGCAACGAGCCATTAGCTTAGGTGAAAGCATGGAAACGCAATTTAACAGCTTGGTTTCATCGGCNATGGANTANAAAGATGTTAAAACGGTTAAAACTAGTCANCTTATCGAAACAGAAATGTCTTTTGCGCTCAATGAANTACAAACAGGTATTGACGATGAATTAAGTGAGCTTAGAAATAATGGTGTAAATGATGTTGCTGACGATTTAACCGCTAAATTTGCTGAAGTTAAAAAGTTATTATCAAGCGAAGATGGTATTCTCTATCATAAAAAAAACCAACTGACCGCCAACTTAGCTGCGGACAAAAATTTAGCTGACGCAGAAAAAGACATTAACAATGTTCATAACATACTAAATAAACAAGTTGAACTAGCCGATACAGCCACTAAAGATACCAGTAAAATGGTTGCTGACGCGGTATCAAGTGGTAACTCACAAACCACCGTAATATTAATTATTTCGTTAATTGCTGCGGTAGTTATCTCTCGTTATACATTAGTTAGTATTACCCGTCCTTTAGCNAAAGTTAATGACATTTTAAATGTTGTTGCCTCGGGTGATTTATCTAAGAATTTAGATGAAAGTGGTGGTGATGAATTTGCTGAACTGGCTAAAAACTTAAACAAAGTTATTGCAAGCTTACGCACACTTATTCAAGGTGTTATTAGCCGCTCAACACAATTAGCCGCTGCTGCGGAAGAAACCTCTGCTGTAACCGCACAAAGCACCACATCAATTGAAGAACAACGTAATCAAGTAGAACAAGCCGCAACCGCAACCACAGAAATGAGCAGCACCTCACAAAGTATGCTTTCAAGTGTTAANGATGCNCTAAATGATATAAAACATGCTGACGATGAAGCTCANCATGTTAAAAACATTTCATTAGAAAACAAACAAACTATTGAATTGCTGGCTAATGAAGTTGAGTCTGCCGCACAAGTNATTAANAAATTACAACAAGACAGCGCCTCTATTGGTGGCATATTAGATGTTATTCGAAGTATTGCAGATCAAACTAACTTGCTAGCACTTAATGCCGCAATTGAAGCCGCACGAGCTGGCGAACATGGCCGTGGATTTGCTGTGGTTGCCGATGANGTNAGAACANTNGCCAGTAGAACACAAGAGTCTACTCAAGAAATTCAGAATATGATTGAAGTACTACAATCGGGTGCTGAAAAAGCAGTAACCGTCATGGAAACAGGTAAAAACCAAGCAACCGAATGCGTATCTCAAGCAGATGCTGCAGTACAAGCACTAGAAACTATTACCGAGGCAGTACATCAAGCTCACGATAAAGCAACGCAGGTATCTACAGCAGCAGATGAGCAAAGTGTAGTTGCCCATGAAATTAGCGTTAACTTAGAGTCAATTGTTGCCATAGCCGAGGAAACTACCGAAGGTGCACGACAAACTGCAGCNTCAAGTGGTGAAGTCGCTAAATTAGCCGAAGAATTACAGCAATCGGTACAAGAATTTAAAGTATAAGTTGAGGTTCTAGCACCGTAGGGTGGGCATATTGCCCACCATTCACAATATTTTCAAGCACCGTAGGGTGGGCANATTGCCCACCANTCACNNTGCTTTCAAGCCCTGAATTCAAGAGATAAATGCTTAATNAACNACGCTGATACACACAAAAATTAAGATCATAAGCATTTTTTTCATCTGCAAATCTTTTTTCTGAACTGATTAATTGCCAATCATTAACCACATCATACGCAGGAAATTGCGTATCNCCNTCAATNTCNGCTTCAATATGNGTNACATATAAACGATCAGCNTNNNNTAANCAGTGCTGATAAATACTACCGCCACCAATNACCATCACTTCATCTATATCACGCACNAAAGCTAATGCCGCATCAACCGAAGCAACAACATCAACACCAGCAGANTTATAGTTCNGNGTCACGAGAAATAATAATATTACGTCGTCCGGGTAAGGCAAAGCCAATAGATTCAAAGGTTTTACGTCCCATGATCACTGGTTTACCCAAAGTAACCCGTTTAAAATAAGCCAAATCAGCAGGTAAATGCCACGGCATAATGTTGTCTTTACCAATAATATTATTATTAGCGGTAGCAACAATTAAAGACAGTATAGTCATAGTATTTCTTGAATAAAACAAAATAAAATAATAGCGAGGAACCTAGATCCTAAGAGCTAGNNTCTAGGNNCNANANGAATTACTGACGATACTCAACTTCAACATCATAGTCGTCTTCATCCCAATCATCGTCATCAAGTTCATCACCGTCNTCAACTTCAGACAACACTTCTTGATGATAAGCATCCCACTTAAATTCTACCGCTTTTTCTTCATCGCTCAATTCAACTTCAACATCAGGTAAAGTATCAATAAAAGTCATTAACTCTTCGGTTAATTCTTTAGTACCCACTTTTGAAGAAGCAGAAATACTAAAAACTCTATCTTGCCAATCTAACTCACTAACAATACGGTCAGTAACTTCTTTAGCTTCTTCTTCTAATAATAAATCAAGCTTATTCAATACTAACCAGCGTGGCTTTTTGGCTATTTTATCTGAATGTTGTTTGAGCTCATTAATAATTGTCTTAGCATTTTCAACTGGATCACTAGCATCAATAGGTAATACATCCACAACATGCAATAAGACTCGACAACGTTCTAAATGTTTTAGAAATTGTATACCTAAACCAGCACCGTCAGCAGCGCCTTCGATTAATCCTGGAATATCAGCAATAACAAAACTACGTTGTGAATCTAAACGTACTACGCCTAAATTAGGTACTAAGGTAGTAAATGGATAATCAGCTACTTTCGGCCTAGCAGCAGACACACTGCGAATAAGCGTTGATTTACCCGCATTAGGCAAACCTAATAGTCCAACATCGGCAATTAACAGTAATTCTAATTTCAAATTACGAATTTCACCGGGAGTGCCATCGGTTTTTTGTCGAGGGGCGCGATTAGTACTACTTTTAAAACGAGTATTACCCAAACCATGCCAACCGCCTTTAGCCACCAATAACGTTTGCCCATGCTCGGTTAAATCACCNAGTTGTTCACCNGTATCAACATCAATTATACGAGTACCTACTGGCATTTTAAGATATAAAGCATCTGAGCCTTTACCAGTACAATCACGACTTTGCCCATTTTGACCACGCTTAGCGCGATGAAAACGTTCAAAACGATAATCAATTAGGGTATTCCAACTTTCATCAGCAATTAGGTAAACATCACCACCATCACCGCCGTCACCACCATTAGGGCCACCGTACTCTATGAATTTTTCTTTACGAAAACTTACACAGCCGTTGCCGCCGTCGCCAGCCTCAACCCTAATTTCAACTTCATCTACAAATTTCATGGTGCTAAGTAACACTCCAATTTCATATCGTGCATCTATTATACGATATTTTTTCTCATATAAACAAAAAACCCTGCTATAAAGCAGGGCTTTTTAAAANAATAGTAAANTATTATNCAGCAACGATACTTACAAAACTACGGCTTTTAGGGCCTTTAATATCGAACTGAACTTTACCATCTGTTAAAGCAAACAAAGTATGGTCTTTACCAATACCCATGTTTGTACCTGCGTGGAATTTAGTACCACGTTGGCGAACAATGATGTTACCCGCTAGTACAGATTCGCCACCAAAGCGTTTAACGCCTAAACGTTTACTCTCTGAATCACGACCATTTCGTGTACTACCTGCAGCTTTCTTATGTGCCATTTTAAAGCGCTCCTAATTAGCCGTTAATACCAGTAATCTTCACTTCAGTGAACCATTGACGATGGCCCGCTTGTTTACGTGAATGTTTACGACGTTTGAATTTTACAATTTTAACTTTATCAGCGCGACCTTGTGTTACCACTTCAGCCACAACCTTTCCACCTTTAACATAAGGGGCACCAACGTTGATATTATCACCGTCAGCAATCATTAAAACATTATCGAACTCAACTGATGCGCCTATTTCAAGCTCAAGCTTTTCTAGACGTACCGTTTGTCCCTCAGAAACACGATGCTGTTTACCACCGCTCTGGAATACCGCGTACATAGCTACTCCGTACTGCGTCATTGCTCTTCTTTTCATTGGAAGCAAAGAGTTTGTGTGACGCTTTAAATTTAAAAATATAGGGCGCGAATTCTACGCGAAGATATTGTGATNCGCAAGTTAAATTAACAACCTTTTATATTTATTTNATTATTCTTTTATTCTCTACCATACAGAGCTAGTTTCACGACTTTTTTCGTGTAAACTCAACAACAAATTATATCTTTAAATAACAACTAAGCTTTATTACCCGATGGAACTTAAAAANATACAAGCATTAACTGATAATGACATGAGACAAGTTAATGATTTGATCTATGCACAATTACAATCCGATGTTGCCCTTATTAATCAGCTAGGCGTTTATATTGTTAACTCTGGCGGTAAACGCATGCGCCCAATGCTAACNGTATTAGCTGCACAAGCATTAAACTTACAAGGTAACGAACATCATAGCATTGCCGCCATTATTGAATTTATTCATACTGCAACCTTGTTACATGATGATGTTGTTGATGAATCAAATATGCGTCGCGGTAAAGAAACTGCCAATGCTCTTTTTGGCAATAGTGCCAGCGTATTAGTAGGTGATTTTCTTTATACACGCTCATTTCAGATGATGGTAAAGCTCAACAATATGCGGGTAATGGATATTCTTTCTGAAGCGACTAATATTGTTGCCGAAGGCGAAGTATTACAATTAATGAATTGTAATGATGCCAGTACTACTGAAGAAAGTTACATGCAAGTAATTTATTGTAAAACAGCAAAATTATTTGAAGCAGCAACACGTTTACCTGCGGTACTTGCCAATGAAAATACTGACATAGAAAATGCTTTAGCTGATTATGGGAAATTTTTAGGTACTGCATTTCAGCTAGTGGACGATATTATGGACTATACTGCTGATGCTAAAGAAATGGGTAAAAATGTTGGTGACGACCTTGCTGAGGGTAAGCCTACATTACCTTTACTCTATGCAATGCAGCACGGTAATGAGGCGCAAACTAAGCTTATTCGTGAAGCCATTGAGTTGGGTAATGGTATGGAACACCTTGACGATATTTTAATGGTTATGGAACAAACAGGCTCGTTAGTTTATACCCAAANGAAAGCTGAAATTGAAGCTGACAAAGCCATTCAATGTTTAGCTATACTTCCAGACAGTGATGCTAAACAAGCCTTGATTACCCTTGCCCATATTGCTGCTAATCGCTCAGCTTAGTGGCTTTTAATGTACGTTAGGTTAGTTAGCGAAGTAATTATTGTATACCCAAGCTACTTGAAGATGCGAGTTTCAGGACGATTGAGCGAATCATGATCAAGGCGCATCTTTTTATTAATGGTTGTTCCCTTAAAAACAGATGCAACGAATAGCATGTTTTGCTCAGTCGCCCCCGTAGGGCTGGTTTAGAAACGTTTTATGCAGCGTTAAATTAATTGAAAATAGAATGACTATTAAACAACTAATTTGCCTTGCCTAAAGACGTTTCTAATTCCAGCTGAATCCTGCATATTCAAGTGGTTTGGGTATAAATACAAAATAGAGTGCAGTAGAGAAATGAGTGAACAAAATAGTTACTTAAATAATCCCTTACACGGCATTGGTTTAGCGCAAATATTAACTGAATTAGTTGATCATTATGGTTTTGAAATTTTATACGCTTATTTAGGACTTAATTGTTTCAAAACTAAGCCGAGTGTTGAGTCCAGTGTTAAGTTTTTGAAAAAAACCGATTGGGCCAGAGAAAAACTTGAAAGCTTTTACCTATATCAATATAAAAACTTACCCAAAGCAGACGATGTACAGTTTCAACTACCACCACGGATGAGAATAGTACCTGCTCATCAAAAGCCGAAAGAACCAGCAGCGTTAAGTTTTGAAGATGCCGAACGTTTGCGTCAAAAGAAAGCGGTAAAAACCAGAGCACGACAATCTAATAATAATGGTCCTTGGGGCTAACTAGTTTACCTAGAGAAAAAGCACAAATAAAAAACAAAAACCGATCAATTGATCGGTTTTTTATAAATATTTAATCGGTAAGTTTATAAACAGCCGTTAGCCGTTAATAAAATCTACACCTTCTTTAATATCTTTTTTCAACGTAGCAAGCATATCACTTTTAGCTTGTTGTTCAAACGCACTTAATTCGCCGTAAGGTAAGTATTCTTCAATACCATTTTTACCTAAACGTACTGGTTGGGCGAAAAATTCAGCATCGCCTGTGTTACCTTGTACGTATGCGTAATCAACAACGTCTTCACCCTGTATCGCTTTAACTAACGACATACAAAAACGAGCTGCTGCTGCGCCCATAGATAACGTAGCGCTACCGCCACCTGCTTTAGCATTGACCACTTCTGTACCCGCATTTTGAATGCGTGGCGTTAGTGCAGCAACTTCTTCATCAGTAAAAGTAGCGCCTTCAACTTGTGAAAGTAAAGGTAAAATTGTTGTGCCAGAGTGACCGCCAATAACAGGCACTTTAACATCAGCTACATTTAAGCCTTTTAATTCAGCCACAAACGCTTCACTGCGAATAACATCTAAAGTAGTAATACCAAATACGCGATTTGCTTCAAAAGTACCTGCTTTTTTGAAAACTTCAGCAACAATTGGCACTGTACCATTAACAGGATTAGTAATAATACCCACTAATGCTTTAGGACAGTTAGCCACAATACCTTCCGCTAATGTTTTGATAATACCCGCATTAACCGCAAATAAATCAGCTCTGTCCATACCTGGTTTACGTGGCATTCCCGCTGGAATTAATACAATGTCAGCACCTGTTAATGCATCGCCTAGTGCATCAGCACCAAAACCTGCAACTTTAACATCGGTTGGGATGTGTGATAAATCAACCGCAACACCCGGAACAACTGGTGCTACGTCATAAAGTGATAACTCAGAACCTGCTGGTAATTGAATTTTTAATAGTAAAGATAATGCTTGGCCAATACCGCCAGCTGCACCTAAAACAGCAACTTTCATATGATGTCTCCGAATGTTAAAATGATCATTCTATTTTAGATAAAATAGAATTTGAGTAATTACTTAATTTTCGTCGCAAAAGATATAGCAAATGCCGCTATAATTCAATGTTTATTGCGCTATTATCGCGTGCTAATTTATCCTATAATAATCTAATACTTCGACTAACTTAGAAATTCGACATTAGTAGTATAGACACAAAAAAACAAATACTAATAAATTGGCAAGTAAGGTTAAAAATAAATTATGACTGCTCCGCAAAAACAAGAAGCATTAGTTAACGCCTTTAAAGAACTATTAAAGCAAGAACAATTTGGCTCACAAAGCGATATTGTTGACGCTTTAAAAGCACAAGGCTTCGATAATATTAGTCAGTCAAAAGTTTCTCGTATGCTCAGTAAATATGGTGCCGTACGTACTCGAAACGCTCGTCAAGAAATGGTTTATTGTTTACCTGCTGAATTGGGTATGCCAACAGCAAAAAGCCCACTAAAACAATTAGTGTTAGATATTGAACACAACGAAGTAATGATTATAATTCGTACCAGCCCAGGTGCAGCACAGTTAATTGCGCGCTTACTTGATAGTTTAAGTAAAACCGATGGTGTGTTAGGTACTATTGCTGGCGACGATACTATTTTTATTGCTCCAGCAGACATCAAAGAGATTAAGAAAACTATTGCTAATTTAGAAGAATTGTTTCTTAAAAATATTGGTTAAGAGTGCAAAAGATACTGAAACAAGTTCAGTATGACAAATTTGTAGGAGGGGATTTATCCCCGAACATTTAATGCATTAATCGTCATGCTGACAAAGATCAGGATTTTATTAACTAACAAAGACAATATCGTTAAGCTAACGCTAATCCCGCTAAAAAATTTAAGCTTGGTGCAAAAAAAGCGGCTCCTGTTTCTGCTTGGGTAAATTCGAGTAGATGATCATAATTACCCTCATTATCACCAAAAATCATACTACGTAGCATTAACTCAAAGTTTTGGGGGGTATTACAGTAAGCAACAAAAAATAAACCCTGCATTTTCATTTCACCATAAGGCATACTTTGTCTAACTATTTCAAGACTATTACCCTCATCATCTTTTAAATTTGCCCGTTTAGTGTGGGCTGTTGGCATTTTTTTATCATCATCAAATTCAATATCTTCAAACTTAGTACGACCAAAAATTTCTTCTTGTGACTCTTGTTCAATAGCATTCCATAAATTTAGGTTGTGACGATAACGTTGAATATGCAAATAACTACCACCAACAAAATTTTCATCCGCGGTTGCATTCACTAACGCAACTTCTCGGCGATGAAAACCTCTCGGATTTTCAGTGCCATCAACAAACCCCGTTAAATCTCGACCATCTAAATAACGAAAACTGCGTACTTGTT
This sequence comes from Alteromonadaceae bacterium, assembly GCA_016765535.1. Taxonomy (GTDB): domain Bacteria; phylum Pseudomonadota; class Gammaproteobacteria; order Enterobacterales; family Alteromonadaceae. The sequence continues at coordinate 146,766 of JAESPQ010000052.1, forward strand.
CAACTAATTCAACGCTATCACTGAGCAAATGACACACTTTATCACTAACAATATGGTTAACATCAGCACGATCACTGCGAATTTCAATATACAAATCATACGAACCGCCCGGAGCCACTCTATCGTCACAACTCATTGCGGGAAACGGAGCTAACTGCTTGGGTCTTGCTTGTGGACAAAATTCATCCCAATAATTTGCACCAATGGCAATAACGCCAGTTAAGTTAGCTTCAGAAAAACGATCTGCATAATCCTCAAACAATGCAGGCAAACGCGATAACGCTTGGCGAATAAAAGCATTTTTATCATCTAAGGCATTAAATAATAAATAATAGCCGTGTAAGCTAGCTTCTGCACAAATACCAAATTGTTCTCTTGCCATCAGTTATCTCAGTTCGTTTNAATCATTATTTTCATTATTAGTTTTAATTTTACACAAAAAAAGCAGCTTTGCGCTGCTTTTTTTATGTTTTAAATTAAAACGTTAAATGAAGGTCTTAACGAACAAACTCTGGATANGCTTCAATACCACAATCTGACATATCAACACCATTGTATTCTTCTTCTTCACTAACGCGAATACCCATGGTTTTTTTCAATATTGCCCAAACAATGATACTGGCAACAAATACCCAACCAAAAATTACTGCCGCACCGAATAATTGTGAAGAAAAATGCGCTTCAATATTGGTAAATGGCACTACCATAACACCAAAAAAGCCCACCACACCATGCACCGATAAAGCACCAACAGGATCATCAATTCTCAGTTTGTCAAAACCAATAATAGACAAAATAACAATAACTCCCGCAACCGCACCAATTAAGGTAGCGACTAAAGGAGAAGGTGATAACGGATCAGCCGTAATAGCGACTAAACCCGCTAACGCACCATTTAAAATCATGGTNAAATCTGCTTTACCCCACACTATTTTATTAAATAATAAAGCAGCAACAGCACCACCAGCAGCAGAGGCATTAGTGTTTAAGAATATTTTGCCAACCGCCGTTGCATTAGCCGCATCAGAAAGCATTAATTGTGAACCACCATTAAAGCCAAACCAGCCCATCCATAAAATAAACGTCCCTAGCGTTGCCATTGGCATATTAGCGCCCGGAATAGGATGAACTTCACCATTTTTCCCGTATTTACCTTTACGTGCGCCAAGTAATAATACCCCCGCTAATGCAGCCGAAGCACCAGCTAAATGCACAATACCCGAGCCAGCAAAATCACTAAAACCTGCGGTTGATAAAAAGCCACCACCCCAAGTCCAATAACCTTCTAACGGATAAATAAAACCAGTTAAGACCACAGAAAATGCCAAAAATGCCCANAATTTCATCCGTTCAACCACAGCACCNGAAACAATTGACATTGCNGTTGCGACAAACACAACTTGAAAAAAGAAATCAGACTCTAATGAATGGTCAGCATCACCCGCTTGGCTGCCAATAAGTCCCGCAATACTTGGGATAATGCCACCCTTAGTGTTATCAACATACATAATGTTATACCCCACTAATAAAAATACCACACAAGCAATGGCATAAAGGGCTATATTTTTGGTTAATATTTCGGTGGTATTTTTAGAGCGTACTAATCCCGCTTCTAACATGGCAAAACCTGCTGCCATCCACATCACTAAGGCACCCGAAATTAAAAAATAAAAGGTATCAAGCGCGAAACGTAACTCAGTTACTGAGCTTGATACTTTTGCTAAATCGTCCATCTTACAATCCTCTGAGGTTAAAAGTTAAATAGCTTCACTATCAAGCTCGCCCGTTCTAATACGCACCGCTTGGCTTAACTCATAAACAAAAATTTTACCGTCACCAATTTTACCTGTGTGTGCAGCTTTGCAAATAGCCTCTACTAAGCGATCTACCACATCATCATTTACCGCGATTTCTAATTTTACTTTAGGTAAAAAATCTACTTGATATTCAGCACCGCGATAAAGCTCGGTATGACCCTTTTGACGACCAAAACCTTTAACTTCACTAACCGTTAAACCTTCCACACCAATTTCAGAAATGGCTTCACGAACATCATCGAGCTTAAAAGGTTTAATAATTGCGTTAACTAATTTCATCTTTATCCCCTTAAATTATTATTAACAAAAACTATTCAATCGCTATGCCATTTTATTTTTATCTTTAAATACAAANAGATAACTAAATTATATCTAAATAATACGGTGTTATTGCACTGTTTTAGTGCTAGCAAAACCCAGTTCGCTACTTGCTAGTGCAACAAATTAACTTTTAATCAGCTAAAGACTTAGCAGTGGCAACTATTATTTACTACTCTTTAGTCGTAATAATGGAAATAAAGCTTAAAAAAACACCGNATTAGTAGTAAGTTATGTTAATGCCGAGTATTCACTCAAAGGGATGTTAACCTTGAAAAAAACCGACACTAGACATTACCAACACTTTTTAAAAGTGGTTGATTGCCAACATGCTTGCCCCGCACATACGCCTGTTCCAGAGTACATTCGTTTAATTGCCGAGAAACGTTATACCGATGCCTATATGCTTAACTGGCAATCTAATGTATTTCCTGGCATTTTAGGTCGTGTTTGTGACCGACCTTGTGAACCGGCTTGCCGGCGTACTCGCGTTGAAGAAAAACCTGTTGCTATATGCCGTTTAAAACGCGTAGCTGCCGATAACAAAGGCGACATTAGTGCTTATTTACCGATTATCCCAACAGAAAAAAACGGCAAACGTATAGCCTTAATTGGTGCAGGACCTGCGTCATTAACCGTAGCGCGCGATTTATTGCCACTAGGTTATGAGGTAGTATTATTTGAACGAGATGCCAAAGCAGGCGGTATGATGCGCAGTCAAATTCCCGCTTTTCGATTACCCGAAACGGTATTAGATGAAGAGCTAGCGCTTATTATCGATATGGGCGTCGAATGTCATTTTGGCGAAGAAATAACCAGTTTAGATAAGTTATTACACGCCAATTTTGATGCTATTTTTATTGGCACAGGCGCACCGAATGGNCGTTGGCTAAAAATACCTAATCATGAAAAAGTGGCCNAACATGTCGACACGGGTATTAGCTGGCTCGCTAATGTNAGTTTTGANCATATCGATTCAGCACCTAAACGTGTCGTGATACTTGGTGGTGGTAATACCGCGATGGACTGTTGCCGCACGGCCAAACGCTTAGGCGCNGTTGATGTTAAAGTATTAGTACGTTCAAGCTTTGCTGCCATGAAGGCATCTCCTTGGGAAAAAGAAGATGCAGCNGCCGAAGGNATTGAAATAATGCCTAACTACACGCCAACTGAATATGTATTTAAAGACGATAAATTTATCGGCGTTAACTTTGACCAAGTTAAATCAGTTTACGATAAAGCAGGCAATCGCAAATTAACCACCACAGGTAAAACATTATTGGTTGAATGTGATTTAGTGCTAGTTGCCGTTGGTCAAGACACCGTTTTTCCTTGGATAGAAGGTGATTTAGGCATTAAATTTAACGAATGGCAACAACCCATTGTCGACCCCATGTCATTGCAATCAAGCTTAAACAAAGTATTTTTTGGTGGAGATGCCGCTTTTGGTCCCAAAAATATTATTACTGCGGTGGCTAATGGTCATCAAGCGGCTATTTCTATCGACTTATTTTGCGCTGATAAAGACCCACTAACAGAACGTCCTGATAGCAGCTTTAACCTAGTAAGCCAAAAAATGGGCATTCATGAATGGAGTTATCAAAGTAACATTGATCATCAAGCACGTAATTTAGTGCCTCATATAGATTGGCAACAAGCCGTAAAAGAACTAACCGCTGAAGTAGAACTGGGGTTTGACGAAAGGCTTGCCCTTGAAGAAGCGCATCGCTGCTTAAACTGTGATGTACATACGGTATTTACTGAAAGTACCTGTATCGAGTGTTCAGCTTGCGAAGATGTTTGCCCAATGGATTGCATTAACTTTATTGAAGGCGATGAAAACTCAAGTCGTAATGATTTAGTACAACAATTTCATGTTAAAGATGTTAATCCAGAACAAGATTTATTAATTTCTGACAAGTTAAAAACGGGGCATATTATGGTAAAAGACGAAGATGTTTGCTTACATTGTGGACTTTGTGCTGAACGTTGCCCAACAGGTGCTTGGGATATGAAAAAACTGGTAATTGATAATATCGGAGCGACCATAAAATGAGTAAACATAACGAAAAGTCACTTCATAAACAGACACTTCATAAACAGACACTTAGCAAAAAGTCACCTAACAATAAAGAGCTACCACAAGCATGCCAAGCCATCAATGAATTTGTAATTCGTTTTGCTAATACCAATGGTACAGGTTCAGCCAGTGCCAATAACATGTTTGCTAAAGCTATTTTACGCATGGGCATTCCTGTTAGTGCGAAAAATATTTTCCCTTCTAATATTCAAGGTATGCCTACTTGGTATGAAGTACGTATTTCTGAAAAAAACTACCTTGGTCGTCGTGGTGGCGACTCTGAATTAGTGGTCGCCATGAATTCTCAAAGCATTAATGACGACATTAATAGCGTAAAAGTGGGTGGGTACTTACTTTATGACGCAACTAAAGCCTTAAATAGCGAGCAAATTAGGGGTGATATCAATTATTTAGGCATTCCAATTTCAGCNATTTGTTTAAAAGAATATTCCAACCCACGCCAGCGACAATTATTTAAAAATGTTATTTATGTCGGTGCATTAGCGGCATTATTAGACATGGATTTTGCCATATTAAAAGATCTAGTGAAAGATCAATTTAAAGGCAAAGAAAAACTGATCACCCCNAANATTTANGCCTTAGAATTGGGTTATCAATATGCAAAACAACAATTTATTTGTCCATTACCCATAAAAGTTGAAAGCCGCGACCTCTTAAATAANCGCATCATGGTTGACGGTAATACTGCCACTGGTTTAGGTGCCGTTTATGGTGGTGCTACCGTAGTTGGTTGGTATCCNATAACCCCNTCNACNTCNGTNNTAGAAAAATTTGCCAGTTATTGTGCTCGCCTACGTATTGACCCCGCTACGGGCAAAAAAAATTATGCCATAGTACAAGCAGAAGATGAGCTTGCCGCAATAGGTATGGCGATTGGCGGCGGCTGGAATGGCGCGCGGGCTTTTACCGCGACTAGCGGCCCGGGTATTTCATTAATGGCTGAATTTTTAGGGCTTGCCTACTTTACCGAGATCCCCGTTGTGTTAGTTAATGTACAGCGCGCAGGGCCTTCGACAGGTATGCCAACACGTACTCAACAATCTGATGTACTTTGTTGTGCTTACGCTTCACATGGCGATACCAAACAAGTGTTATTGTTCCCACAAGATCCCCACGAATGTTTTGAATTAACAGCACAAGCTTTTGACTTAGCCGACCAATTACAAACCCCTGTTATTATTATGAGTGATTTAGATTTAGGGATGAATGATCATTTAAGTACTGAGTTTAAATGGGATGATAATAAAAAATACCAGCTAGGCAAAGTATTATCTACTGAGCAACTCGACGAATTAGAAGTGTATGGTCGCTATTTAGATACCGATGGTGATGGCATCTGTTATCGCACTTTAGCTGGTACTCATGCAGATAAAGGTGCTTACTTTAACCGTGGCACCTCACGAAATAAATTTGCCGCATACACTGAAAAATCAGCCGATTATATTGATAACATGGAACGTTTAACGAAAAAATTGACCACCGCTAGTCAATTAGTACCACAACCAATAATCAAACAAGGTAAAAAAATCGCAAAAATTGGCTTAATTTATTATGGTACCAGTAGTCATGCCATAACTGAAACCATAGATCATTTAAAAGAACATGGCTTATCAGCAGATACATTACGTATTAGAGCTTTTCCGTTTAATGNACAACTCGAGCACTTTATTAGCAAACATCAAGAGATTTTTATTATTGAACAAAATCGTGATGCACAAATGAAAAGTATTATTGTTAATGAATGTCAAATAGATCCCAACAAACTCAATAGTATCTTGCATTTTGACGGTTTACCGATCACTAGCCGCTTTATCGAGCAAGCTATTTTAACGCATTTTGAACAACAAAGTTCAACGCAGCAAGCCTCTTAAGTAAGGAAAGAAAAATATGAGTTTTCAAAAATCCACCTTTCATCATCCACGCTTAAAAGTAAATGACTTAGGATTAACGTATCGCGACTATGAAGGCGCATTATCGACACTATGTGCAGGTTGTGGCCATGACTCAATAACTTCAGCAATTATTCAAGCCTGTTATGAACTCTCTATTGAACCACATAAAGTCGCAAAAATGTCGGGCATTGGTTGTTCATCCAAAGCCCCAAATTACTTTATGAGTAAAGCTCACGGGTTTAATTCGGTGCATGGCCGTATGCCTTCAGTGACCACGGGCGCTAATATGGCAAATCAAGCGTTATTGTATTTGGCGATGTCTGGAGATGGCGATAGTGCCTCAATTGGCTTTGGTCAATTTGCTCATGTAGTGCGCCGACAATTAAACATGGTTTATATGGTCGCCAATAATGGTGTTTATGGGTTAACTAAAGGCCAACTTGCTGCCACCGCCGATAAAGGCGTTAAAAACAAGGCCGGTGAAATAAGTCTATTTAANGATATAGATTTATGCAGCATGGCATTACAACTAGGTGCAAGCTTTGTTGCACGTAGTTTTTCAGGTGATAAAAAACAATTAGTTCCCTTGTTAAAAGCGGCAATGAGCCATCGAGGTTTTGCTTTTATTGATATTATTTCACCCTGCGTCACCTTTAATAATCACCCTGCTTCAACGCGTTCTTATGATTATGTCCATGACCATATCACCACCGCCGCGGTAACTGATTTTATTCCGATAAAAACTGAAATAACCACTGACTGTAACGTCGGTGATTGCGAAGATATTTGCTTGCACGACGGTTCAATTATGCGCATTAAAAAACTCGATAGCGAGTACGACACTCGTAATGCGCATAAAGCGATTATGGATATTGAAGAACACAAGAAAAAGGGTGAAATACTTACAGGATTACTTTATTTTAAACCCACCGCTAGCCATTTTCATGAAATTAATAATACTTGTGACACCCCATTAAACCAATTAACACAAGACGCACTGTGTCCCGGAGCAAGAATATTATCAGGTATTAATGATAGTTTTAGATAGTTTTAATTTAATTAGCTTAACTAGCGTAAAATAAGATAAAAAATTATTGCAGGTAAGTCGTTTATTTATGTTTCAATAGGCTACTTACCGAATCACGTTCTGTACTTAAAAAATCATAAGCACTTTCTATATTTTGATAAGACAAACCCAACTCATCTAATTGCGCTTGTGACACTAACTGCTCAATGCTATTTTCTTGATCAAGGTTATTTTCTTGATAAAGACTATTTGCCAGCATCGCACGTTTAGCAACATATAATAATTTGCTTTCATCACTTAAATATTCAAAATCGGCTTGATCTTGTGAGCCAACAGGTTCAATTAAACAATAAGGTAATCGCCAAAAACGTAATACCTCAGCAGAGCATTCGCCAAAAGTAAAACCGAGTACTTGTTGTTGCTTCTGCCATGGTAAATCATCAAGACCATTACTCTGACACAAGGCTATTTTTTCAGGCGTTAACTGCTGTACCACCAGCTCACCAATATTGTGTAATAACCCCAATACAAATAAACGTTCAACTTTTTTAATACGCGTAAAGCTCGCCAAATATTTAACCAATAATGCACAATCAATGGTGCTATACCAAAAAGCATCAAGAAAATCACCATCAGCCTCTAATTTTGTAAAAGCTTTACCCGTAAAATAGGCGATCACTAAGTTATAAACTTCAGTGATCCCTAACACTAACATTGCTTTTGATATGGTATCTATTTTGCCAGAATAATTAAAAAATGAGCTATTCGATAACTTTAAAATAGCCGCAGTTAAGGCGGGATCTAATAAAATAACCTCACTAATATCATCAATAGTCGCACTATCATCTTCAAGTAATTCTTTAATACGAATAAAAGAGTCTGACAGTACAAATATATCACTTGCTTCTTCTGCATATTCTCTAGCATTCATAAATTAAAACCTTGTATATAACTTTAAGCCACTTTAACTCACTCTAAATTAACTTATTTTAAAGTAGGAAAAAAATACCTAGAGCAAAGATTAACGAACAATAAATTAATTATAGTCAACATTTATATTATATGAGGTAAATTTTCTAATATTTATAACGCCACTATCAAAAATCAAATATTGTCCTTTAATACCGAGTAATAAACCTGAAACAGTTGCGGTTTTATCAAAATTTAAAGAGCTTATTTTTGTCAAATATTTTGTCACTGGGAATTTAATCGTAACAATATCATGATTTAATACTTGTATAGCATCTTCACCATAAGTGAGCTTAAGCTCAGCTAATTTAGTGGCTATTTGTGGTATAAGTTGCTGTGCACTTGCAACTAAATCAATATCATCATTGCTGCCTTTTAACATCGCGCGCCAATT
>JAESPQ010000053.1 GCA_016765535.1 Alteromonadaceae bacterium
GGTCAAATAGCTATATTTTAGGGTAACACTTGTAGGTTGGCCTTTAGGCCATCAATCTATATTTGACGGGCTGAAGCCCGACCTACAAATACTCTATCTGTTACCTTGGTTTGATGAGTCCCTTTTTATCTTTTGCTTTTATTGATCATTTAATTCAATTATTTTTATTTTTTCATCATTAATTAACTCATTATATTTGTTAGTTATAGTAATCCTTTCTTTGTTTAGTTCATTTCTATATGTAGAACCTGCTAGATTATTACGGACGGAATAAGCCTTCTTTTTTAATACCTCAAGCTCTTTTTCAAGCTTAAATTTATAATGATTTATCTTTTTATTTCTTCTTTTTATTTCTTGACGTATTAAAAATTTATCAACATCATTTTTATTGTTAGAAAAATCCTGTGTAGAAGAAGGCTGTTTAGAGGTTTTGTTATATACTTTAACCGTTATTTCTTTAGCTTCGTCACCACAAGGAAATTGACTAAAAGTAGCAATACCATCCACGTCGCATTTATATATACCTGAGTAGCTAAAAGTAGAAAAAAACATTAGATTAACGCATATAAATTTAAACATAATAACTCACTTTTTGTATTTATTTACTCTAATAGACTAACACATAGCGACAAGTGAATTAAATTATCATTCAAATAGCAAGTACAGCCTATAGCTCTACCAACTGAACTATTGAGGGTGTTTTATAGTAAATCATTATTTCAAACGGTTAAGTGTTTGCTAACCATCCTCTTGACGAAGCGGAACATTAAGGAACTAAGGACTTTAGAAAAACGGTCAATATTTAAAAGTCTTAAAAACAAAACATTGATTAAAAATAGTGATTATTTAGTCGTATAAAACACTGAAACAAATTCTAATGCTGTTTACTTAAACATTAGAATTTATCTTATATACATTAATTTAATAATAAGAAATAATACCCTATTTTTTAAAACGAGAGATCAAACTTGAGGTATCCCAACGGTTACCACCATTTTTTTGAATTTCTTGATAAAAACCATCAACCATTTTTGTCATGGGTAGTAACGAACCATTCTTTTCGGCCTCGCTAAAGGCTATACCTAAATCTTTACGCATCCAATCTACCGCAAAACCAAAGTCATAAACACCTGCAAACATAGTTTTATAACGATTTTCCATTTGCCAAGACCCTGCAGCACCTTTTGAAATAGTTTGCACCAATGCTTCACTATCAAGCCCCGCTTTTTCCGCAAAATTAAAGGCTTCGGCTAAACCTTGTACTATGCCTGCTATGCAAATTTGATTAACCATTTTAGCTAATTGACCACTGCCTGCTTTGCCCATTAATTGGCTAAATTTAGCAAAAGCTGCCATGACAGGTTTAACTTTATCAAAAATTTCTTGCTCGCCACCAAGCATTACCGTTAATGCACCATTTTCAGCCCCCGCTTGACCACCCGAAACAGGCGCATCTAAAAAATGTTTATGCTGTTGTTTAGCTATAGTGTATAACTCGCGCGCTAATTCAGCCGAGGCGGTGGTGTGATCAACTAAAATAGTGTTTTCACTCATCCCTGCGAAAATACCTTTGTCACCCAACACAACTTGACGAACATCATCATCGTTACCAACACAACAAAAAATAATATCACAATCTTGTGCTGCCTCTGCTGGTGTCGCAGCATAACTACCACCAAATTCTTGCTGCCATTGTTGTGCTTTTGTAGTGGTGCGATTATAAACACAAACCTCAAAACCTGTTTTTTGCAAATGCCCTGCCATGGGATAACCCATGACACCTAAACCGATAAATGCAACTTTTGTCATTTTCGTCATTTTTTGTTAGTCCTATTGTGATCAATATAAATTAATTATATTTGATGATGCTAATTTACGATAGCCAGTTTATCGCAATAAAGGAGGGATTTAACTTTATTTTACTGTTTTAACGAGAGTGATATTTATGAACTTAATAATGATTGCGCAAAATCAAATTGTGTACAATCTAATTTTAATGTACACTGGTTTATTATTATTTAAATACCCATTAAAAAGCGAGTGCAAGATGAGTGATTCAATTTATCAATTTGATGTTAAAAATAATTTAGGTGAAGAAGTATCACTTGAACAATACCAAGGTAAAACCTTACTTATTGTAAATACCGCTAGTGCTTGTGGTTTTACTCCGCAATATCAAGGGTTACAAGCCTTATATGAAAAATATCAACAGCAAGGATTAGAAATTTTGGCCTTTCCTTGTAATCAATTTGGTAAGCAAGAAAAAGGCTCTAATGAAGAAATTAAAAGCTTTTGTGATTTACGCTTTAATATTAAATTTCCATTATTTGATAAAGTAGAAGTCAATGGTGATAATGCTCACCCATTATATAATTACTTAAAAGCACAAGCACCGGGAATTTTAGGGAGCAAAGGCATAAAATGGAATTTCACTAAATTTTTAATCAATAATGAAGGTAAAGTGATCAAACGTTTTGCACCAACGGTAAAACCTGAAGCATTAACCGCTGATATTGAAAAATTATTATAATTATTAAGAGAACAGACGTTCATGAGTGAGCAGTTAAAACTTGAAAATCAGTTATGTTTTCGGCTTTATAATATTAATAAAGCCATGAACCGTTTATATGCGCCGTTGTTAAAAAATTTAGGCTTAACCTATCCACAATATTTAGTGATGTTAGTTTTATGGCAAGAGCCCAAAGCAATTTCCGTGAAAATTCTCGGTAAAAAACTGGATTTAGATTCAGGCACATTATCACCGTTGTTAAAACGCATGGCAGGTTTAGGTTATATTACAAGGCAACGCAATGTTAACGACGAACGTAGTGTTGAGATACTTTTAACAGAACAAGGCTGCTCATTAAAAGCACAAGCAGAGTGTATTCCTGCTACTATGTTTGCTAAAACAGGATTAACAATAGAGCAGCTGCATGATTTAAGTGAAACTTTAGATCAATTAATTGTCAATATTCAATAACCCTATTCAATCGCTATCTTTGTTGCGCCTCGCTACCTTGTTGCAGACTAAAAATGTCACAAGCAGCGAAAAGCAAAATAATTTTAATCAAAAAGTGCATTATGAAGCTGTTCAACTACACTATTTGCTGCTGCTTCTGGCACTAAAAAGCAAAAGTTATTGGCGCTCGCACCATGACAAATCATCCGCACATTAACATCATCTATACTGTCAAAAATGCTGCGACTAATCCCCTTAGTCGCATGTAAATTATTCCCAATAACCGCCACTAATGACAAACCATGTTCAACCGTTACTTCACATAATTGCTCTAGTTCTTTAACCACCGTATTCGTAATTAACGATTGTGTAGATCCAGCAGGATTATCAAAGGTGAGTGCGACACTAATTTCACTGGTGGTGATCAAATCAACACTGAGTTCATGTTTTGCTAAAATGGAAAAAACTTGTGCTAAAAAACCACTAGCATGTAACATTGCAGGACTTTTTACGGTAACAAGAGTTTGCTCTTTACGTAGCGCAATAGAACGAAAAGTTGGACTAGAATTCACTTGCTGCTGAATTTGAGTACCACCTTTTTCAGGCTCTTTACTGGAACCAACAAAGACAGGAATATTATGACGCATCGCAGGAATAAGTGTCGCGGGGTGCAATATTTTAGCGCCAAAAGTTGCCATTTCAGCTGCTTCACCAAAGCTAATTTCAGGTATTGCTCGCGCTTGTGCAGTAATACGTGGATCGGTAGTGAAAATTCCTACCACGTCAGTCCATATGGCCAGTTTTTCGGCATTTAACGCTTCAGCTAATAAGGCTGCGCTAAAATCTGAACCTCCACGCCCCAAAGTGGTCGTGTGCCCCAAACCATCTCGCCCAATAAAGCCTTGTGTTACAATAACTTTATCAATCAATTTAGCTTGTAAATTATTTAAACAATTAGCTTTTAATGCTTCTATATCAACCACTGCTTTGCCGTACAAACTATTGGTTTGCATTACTTCTCGCACATCAAAACATTCACTGGCAATCCCAACACTCGCTAAAACCTCTGTAAATAATAATGAACTCATTTGTTCACCACAGGAAAGAATAGCATCGGTTTTTTGCGCACTATATTGCTGTGCTTGTTCACTCGCTAATTGTGTTAGCCCCGCCAGTACCGTTAATATTTTATCATTAACAAGCGCTTGTTTTTCAAGATATTGACTAATATTTAATTGAATACTTTTAATATTACTAATTAACTTTGCCTGCTCTTGCGAGCCAACTTTTGCCTGTGCCAAGCGTACTAAATAATTAGTCACACCAGCGCTAGCAGACACCACGACCACACGATTGGTTAAATCATTTTTGATAATATTAGCGCAACGTAGCATAGCTTGATGATCGGCAACACTGGTGCCGCCAAATTTAGCAATAGTTAAGTTAGTCATGACATTCCCCTAAAACAAGGAAAAAAGCAGATAAATATAATGCAATAAGTGTTTTATTTAATAAAATTTTCATTTGGGATCTCCCTAATATGCTTGTTTATTGGTTTTATTACACAATAAATAACAAGCAAAAACAAAAAGGAAGAGCGTGACTGAGCAGTTAGCAGCAAAAGCAGAGATCTAAACATTTTCAGCCAGAAGCTCTCCACCATGCTTTAAGCCGATAAAAGCTAAAACGGTGACAATCCTAAGGATTCAACCTTAGCGACCGAATATTAATTACCACTTAATTAATATTCTCGGCGTTAGTCTCCCTCAATAATAGTCAACAAACTTGGTGGGTTCTCGTATTATCTACCTAGCTAACGCGCCTCTTCTGGTGTTGTTTTAATATTGATTAATATTATAGATTAACAATAAAAATTAGAGAATTCACTCTAATTCAACAACAAGGCTATTAAAGCGTAAATAAGCACTTAATGCAATAGACTTTTAGACGGCTATTTAAATAAAGTTTATTTTTAAACTATTTTAACTGCCGCAGTCTAATCTTCTTGCTACAATTGCGACTACATCTATTAAAAACAATAATCATTTAAAACGAGCCAATTAAAATGGATTTATTTCTTCTCAAAAAAATAATTAGTGCTTTGCTTATGCCCTTAAGTTTAGTTATTATTTTACTTTTATTCGCATTGATTTTTCATAAAAACAAACCCAAATTAAGTTTTAAATGCTTGTTAACGGCAACTTTATTATTGTTTTTAAGTGCTTTTTCTCCTGTATCTAATCGATTAATAACTCCACTTGAAAACAGCTACCCTAGTTTTAAAAACTCAACCAAACCTATTGATTATATTGTGGTATTAGGTTGTGCACATATAACCGACAAAGCGCTACCTGCATTAAGTCAATTGCAAACTTGTTCATTACAGCGTTTAGTTGAAGCCGTTAGAATATACCGTTTGCATCCCGAAGCTATTATGATTACTTCAGGTAGAGCGGGGGCACAAAAAATTTCTAATGCACAAATGGTTAAAACCGCCGCGATAAGCTTAGGCGTACCGACAAATAAAATTATTACTGAAAATTTCCCTAAAGATACCGAAGAAGAAGCCGAATTAATATCACCTCGAATTAAAGGAAAGCGTGTGGTGTTAGTCACCAATGCTAATCATATGCCCAGAGCAATGAAGTATTTCCAGCAACATGGCGTAACCCCAATAGCCGCGCCAACAGGTTATTGGGTAAAAGGTATTAATAATCACAAAAATTGGCGTTATTATTTTCCTAATAGCATGAAAATAAAACAAACCACCACCGCATGGTATGAAAATATGGGTTTGTTATGGCAATGGCTTAAAACACTGATAAATTAACATACCAATGTACTTAGTTCAGGTAAACAAGGTTGGGCTTCAGGACAATATCTCCTGCATTGTCGAATAATACCATCCATGTAACGTAGCCCATCAATTCATGTCATTTATTCTGCCTTTGACGACATAAATGTCGACCTACAGAAGAATTACCGAATTAAATAAGGGCTCCTAAGTTATCTGCATAGGCATGTAAATTAAACAGCGCGATGACTTAAACAGGGTTGTCTATGTCAATAAATTCAACGGACAAATCCCATTTTTGCTGTAGATGCTCTCCTAACGTTTTTATACCATAACGTTCCGTGGCATGATGACCTGCGGCAAAAAAATGAATATTCATTTCACGCGCTATATGGGTGGTTTGCTCAGAGGNTTCTCCCGTTATAAACGCGTCTATCCCCTGCTCTGCTGCTGCTTCAATATAACCTTGCCCGCCACCAGTACACCAAGCAACTGTTTTGATTAATTGATTATAAGCAGAAGGAATATATAAACATTGTCGTTGTAAGCTTGTTGATATTTGCTCCGCAAATGTTTGCCCATTTACATCGTTGCTGAGTTCTCCATGCATCACAATACCCTCGGGTTTTAAACTAGCGAAAGCTTTTACATTATTAATGGCTAATAATTTACCTAACTGGGCATTATTACCTAACTCAGCATGAGCATCTAACGGTAAATGATAGGCAAATAAATTAATATCATGGGCAAGTAACGCTTTAATACGTTGGTGTTTCATCCCTCGTATCGCATAAGGTTCGTTCTTCCAAAAAAAACCATGGTGTACTAATAAAGCATCTGCTTTTTGCGCTATTGCTTGCTCTATTAATGCTTGAGTTGCCGTAACCCCCGTCACTATTTTTTTTATTTCATCTTTACCCTGAATTTGTAAACCGTTAGGGCAATAATCTTTGATCAAATTTACTGATAATAATTTACTTAAATAATCTTCTAAATCATTTCTTTGCATTATATTTCCTGAATGTTTTACAAATTGGTTTTGAATTGCTTTTGAAAAAGGTTACCGCTAAAATTGGTGTGGTGATCTTGCCGATGCCCCTTTAACTCTGACACCTTTTACCGCAGCAAAATTAGGACTTAATCGCCATTTAGGTTTAATTGGCGTTAAAGGCAACACTCGTTTTTTGGCGACAATAATATAAATAGAACCAAAACTAGGTANATGATTTTGAGCAAATTTTTGCCAATGTTTAGCAAAAAAACCATTTTTACGATCTGTGATCAGTGTTGAATGTAAAAAACGTTGATCCGCTAAAATTTCATAGCCCATTAAATGCAGCCAATCTTTTACTCGCATTGGGGAAAAAAAATGCCCTTGCCACGGCGTTTGTTTACGTCGAAAGGGAATAAGCTTATTAAGCCCCGCTAAACTAAACGGATTAAATCCCGTAATAATTAAATGTCCATTGGGAATTAATACGCGATTCGCTTCACGAATAACATGATGCGGATCTAATGAAAATTCTAAAGCATGACTTAACAAACACACATCAATACTGTGTTCTAACAAGGGTAAATCATCTATTTCAGCAATAATATTACCTTTACTCGCTTGCTGAGTAATAGCTAATTGATTTTTTATTGGGCTATCTACAATATTCAACTGTGCACTTAGCTCGCCAATTTTTATTATATAATAACCAAAAAACCTCGGCCACCAAGACACAAGCTGTTGTTCTAATTCGTTTTTTATCAACACACCATTAGGTAATGCTTGCCAATTTATAGGTGGTTCAGGCTGATTAAAAGCTAATGCAGGTTTCATCATGATAGTTTTCGGTTTTAGTTCAGCTAATTAAGGTTATAATAACGCTTTCTTATCTTAGAATAAAAGCATAAAAATGATACAAACAGTAACCGCTATTCCTGCTTTTGCAGATAATTACATTTGGGCTATTGGCACAACAACTAATAAACATTTAGTATTAGTTGATCCAGGAGACGCAAGCGTTTGTATCGATTATATAAATAAACACAATTTATGCTTAACGGCTATTTTAATAACACACCATCATCCAGATCATACTGGCGGAATTAGCAATCTCCTTAATTTTCAACAAAAAAGTGTCCCTAAAGCAAAAAAAATAGTCGTTTATGGCCCCGCTAATGAAACTATTCCTCATTGCGATCAACCGTTAAATGAAAATGATATTATTACAATTAATGAAATAGACTTATCATTAAAAGTTATTGCCTTATCTGGTCACACATTGGGGCATATTGCTTATGTAAATAGTAATAATGATAGTGATAATGACAACAACTTGCTTTTTTGTGGTGATACCTTGTTTTCTGGCGGTTGTGGTCGCTTATTTGAAGGTAGCGCTCAACAAATGCACACTTCTCTTAAAAAATTATCGTTGTTAGCCAATAATACCCCTGTTTATTGCGCTCATGAATATACCTTAGCTAATTTAAAATTTGCATTGACTGTTGAGCCAAATAACCAAGCGTTACAACAATATTATCAACAAGTAACACAACTACGCCAAAACAACTTACCAACAATACCAAGCTCTATTGAGAGAGAAAAACAAATAAATCCATTTTTACGGGTTAATAGTGAAGAAATAAAAACGATGGTNCAACGTTATACAAAAAAAACATTCACCAATGAAGTCGATGTGTTTTCAACTATACGCAAATGGAAAGATAGCTTTTAATGGCTATTTTTAACCACTATTTAAAATTTTATTTAAGCGACTAAAAACCAATCCTTGAATATCACCACCAAACAGGTAAAATTTGTATTGTCATTCAAATTAGTTTTACATCGTAATCTAAAGCTAATAGTTAAACTAAAATCAAGAGACTCTCCTTAATTTATGAAAAATTTATTTCCTTTAGCCATCACTTGTTTATTTCTCTTTGGTTGTCAATCGACATTACTCACCCAAGAAAGTCCCCCTCAAGCAGAAATATATCATCAAGGTGATCATGCGTCGGTAGAAGAAATTAACCAAGCCTTATTAGTTGATGGCGCAATTCCCGTTATGCACCCAGTTGCCGATGTTGATATTAATTTATCTGACGATAGCGATGAATCGAGCAATGATATTTGGCAACGAATTCGCTCGCAGTTTTCATTTAAAATACCGCAAAATAGACGGGTAATAAATCAACGCAACTGGTATACAAGCCATCAACGTTATTTAGACCGTGTCGCCAAAAGATCAGAACCTTTTATTTATTACATCGTTGAAGAACTCGAAAAAAACAATATGCCAATAGAATTAACGCTATTACCTATTGTTGAAAGCGCTTTTGATCCTTTTGCCTATTCTCATGGTCGAGCTTCTGGCATGTGGCAATTTGTTCCGGGTACAGGAAAACGCTTTGGTATGAAACAAAACTGGTGGTATGACGGTCGCCGTGATGTTATTGCCTCGACCAAAGGTGCAATTAAGTATTTAAAATATTTACATAAATACTTTAATGATGATTGGTTATTAGCGCTAGCTGCTTATAATTCAGGTGAAGGTCGAGTACAAAGAGCCGTAAGAAAAAACAAGAAAAAACACTTACCAATTGATTTTTGGTCACTTAATTTACCCAAAGAAACTCGTGCTTATGTCCCTAAATTACTTGCCTTAGCCGATATAATTAAACGCCCAGCAGACTTTAATATAAAACTGTTTACCATTGAAAATAAAGCGGTTATTGAGCAAGTTGATATAAAATCACAACTAGACTTAGCCAAAGCAGCCCAATTATCACAATTATCATTAGCTGAATTACAACGGCTAAACCCGGGCTTTAATCGTTGGGCAACCGCACCTAAAGGGCCACATTATTTAGTTTTACCTAAAAATAAAGTTGAAAGATTTAAGACTAAACTTGATAAGTTAAAAACTAAAGACCGATTAAGCTGGCAACGTTATAAAATAAAAAACGGTGATAGTTTAAGCGTTATTGCTAATAAGTTTCATACCTCTACAGAGCTTATCCGTCGTTTAAATAATGTAAAAGGTAATCAAATACGCACGGGCAAATATTTACTTATTCCTGTCGCAACCGTGTCATTAGATCATTATGTGTTTTCACAAAATCAACGACTAGTTAAAAAACAAAGCCGCCAACGCACAGGATACAAAATAATTCATCAAGTAAAAGCTGGTGATACTTTTTGGGATCTAGGGCAAACTTATAAAGTTAGCAGTCGTAATATTGCAAAATGGAACGGCATGGCACCGCGCGATACCTTAAAATTAGGACAAAAACTGGTTATTTGGCAAAAACCCGCCAAACGCTCTGCAAAATCAGGTAATACTATTGAACAAGCAGTCGTTAGAAATATTACTTATAAAGTGCGTCGTGGTGACTCTTTTGCTCGCATTGCCGATAAATTTAATATACATATTCGCGACATAGAACGTTGGAATAAAATTAGCCGCCGTAATTATTTACAACCGGGGCAATTACTTAAATTATCAGTGGATGTAACTAATAGTATTTAATGTTTATATACCGATAAAATGACTTCAATCATATTTAATGCTTGTTCATATTCAAAATTGATAATGTGATTGTTTAATACTACATAATCATTTTCAAGAACAGGTGTTAATATATGAACAGAGTCTAACCAAAGCTGATTAACTTGAGTATCATCTTGAGCCAGTAAAAACATTAAACGCTCTAAAATATTATAAAAATCAGAGTCACTATTATTATGGATAGATATATTTTTATCTGTGGAGGTTAATGATGATATTTTTGTCTCTGTTAAACGACTGTTATCAAGACAAGCTGGTTCTGTTAAACGACTGTTATCAAGACAAGCTGGTTCTGTTAATATTTGACTAGATTTTGGCAGCCACTGTATTAATTTTTCAAAAAGTAATTGAGGTTCAATAGGCTTTGCAAGGTGATCGTTCATTCCTGCATCAAAGCATTTTGTACGATCTTCTGCAAACACGTTAGCTGATAAGGCTAAAATAGGCAGTGCTTTTTTATCTAGCTGTTCTCTGATCAATTTTGTTGCTGATAATCCGTCCATAACCGGCATTTGAATATCCATTAATACTAAGTCGTAATAGTTACTCTTAACTTTTTGGTATGCTTGTTTACCATTATCAACAACGTCAACAACTAAGTTAATAGTATGTAGCAAGCCTAGCATAACCTCTTGATTTNTTTTGTCATCTTCAACAAGTAATATTTTATTGTTTTTATAATATTGAGCCAAAATATCTTTACATGCTTTTTTCTTAACTAATTCAACCTCATCAATAGTACCCTCAGGATCAGCGACTAAAGCCTTATGAAGCTGTGCCGTGAACCAAAAGGTGCTGCCACTACCAAATTGGCTTTCAACACCAACATCGCCATTCATCATATTAGCCAGTTGCTTACTTATCACTAATCCTAAACCTGTACCGCCATATTTTCGAGTTGTTGAATTATCTGCCTGAGTAAAGGCTTGAAATAGTTTTTTCTGCTGTTCAACTGTAATACCTATTCCTTGATCTTCTACAGCAAAACGTAATGTTATAGATTGATTATCGGTTTTTATTTTAGCTACAGAAATTATAATACAGCCTTTGTCTGTAAACTTAATCGCATTACTGACAAAGTTCATTAAAATTTGCCTTAAACGTAAAGGATCGCCATTTAAATATTCTGGAGTATCCTCACTGAGCTGTACTTTTAATGCTAAACCTTTGCGATTTATTTGCTCACTAAACATACTTACAACATGATCAATTATCAAATAAATTGAAAAGTCTATCTTTTCTAATACAATTTTATTGGCTTCTATTTTACTTAAATCTAAAATATCGTTTATCAGTGCCAACAAATATTTTGCCGAGGTTTCTATTTTATCTAATTGTTGTAACTGATGAACATTAGTTATATCGTGCTTAAGTAAATAATTAAACCCAATAATAGCATTCATTGGTGTGCGTATTTCATGACTCATGTTAGCCAAAAAGTTTGTCTTTATTCTACTGGCTTCTTCGGCAGTCTCTTTAGCTTGAGCAAGTTCTAAAGTACGTATTTGTACTAATTCTTCTAAATGATGACGGTGCAAATCAAGTTCTTTCGCTATTTTTTTACGCTCAGTTATATTTTCTTTAATAGCCAAATAGTTAGTTATTTTTCCTTCGGTATTTCTAACAGGAGAAATAATAGCCCATTCATAAAATTCGCTACCATCTTTTCTTGTGTTTAAAAGCTCCCCCTGCCAAATATATCCTTTTTTTAAATTTTCCCACATTGCTTGATAAGTTAATATTGGTGTTTTATTTGACTGTAATATATTAGGATTTTGACCAATTAATTCGTTTTCTTTATATCCTGTTTCTTGCATAAATTTTTTGTTTACATATTCAATTTTCGCAGCTGTATCAGTTATTAAAATAGAATGTGGTGATTGCTCTACAGCAAGTGACAGCTTAGATAACTCAGTAGTACGTTTTGTCCGTTTAGTCAGATCATGAGCATAAGCATTAAAAAACATTNGCCCCTTTTGTTGAAAACAAGTAACCGCTAATTCTACAGGAAACTCAGTGCCATTGGCATGTAATGCGGTAACAACCAAACGTTTGCCAATTACATTTGATGCATTATGATTTAAAAATTTTTTTACTCCTTGATCATGAGCTTCTCTTTCCTTTTCAGGAATAATCAAAGTTGATAGTTTTTCCCCTATTGCCACATCATATTTAAAACCAAAAATTTGCTCTGCTTTAGGATTCCAACCAATAATATTTCCTTTAGCATTAATGCCAATAATGGCATCTAAAGAGGAATCTAGTAGCATTTGTGTATAGTCATTACTTTCTTGTAATAAACCATTACTTTTAGATAATAAAACAAAAGGCTGACGAACGCATGAAACAAAAATAGCGCGATAAATAAAAAAATACGCAATAACTTTAAAAATATGCCCTGCCAAGTTAAAAAGATCACTCAACGATTGGTATAAAGTAAAACATAATTCACTCATTGCCATAGCAAATAAAGCGACAATAAAAAAACCAGAAATAATTTCTTCTTTTTTATGTTTTAAATTAAAATAAAAAATTGATGCTGTGATAAGGTTTAATAAAACAAGAACTATTTCGAGTACAATTTTTAACTTAGTTAGCCCTTGACCACTAATAAAAAAAACAGGGAGTAATTCTGGTTTACATAAAATAAACCAATAGATAAAAACAATTAAAAACAAACTAGATAATAAAATTAAATATTGTTTTTTAAGTTGTTGTAACTTTCCCCATGAATATATGGCTGCAATAAATAAACCTATAGCGGCAAAATAACGAGCGGCAAACCAAAAAGCTATCGACTTTTGTACATTAGCAGGAGTAATAAATACGGGCATACCTAAATAAGAAAGCACATGACCAAAATCAATTAAGCCAACACAAAATAAAATACTGCCTATAAATATAATGTTATCAGATCGTTTATTGACATATTCATTCCAGCTTATTGCAAATATAAGCATAGAAATAACAATAGAAATAGACTCTATTACGATATGCAATGGCAAAAAAGACTCTATTCCGACATCATAGCGAACAGGAATAAACCATAGAAGTAGATAGCCAATAAAAAGAATGCTTAACCAACGAAATACATGGTTTAATTGATAGGAAATATTGCTCTCTGGTACACTTTCATTTAAGTTCATAAATCGTCTTGATCATCACAAGAGCAGGATAAATTACGCTCAAAATCATTTAATTTCAACAGAACATCTTGCTGTGTGTCAGCATATTTTAATGCTACTTGATGAAAATCATCTTTCAACTCAATGAATGCATCAACAATATCAGGATCAAAATGTTTATTTTTTCCTTCTTTAATAATATTCGTTGTTTTTTCTAATGAAAAGGGTGGTTTGTAAACGCGTTGTGAAATTAGTGCATCAAAAACATCCGCTAATGCCATTAAACGCGCAGCAATAGGAATATTATTACCACTCAGTCCATGAGGATAACCAGAGCCATCCCATTTTTCATGATGATATAAGGTTACATCTTTAGCCATTCTTAAAAATTCTATCGGTTTTTCTGCCTCTTGCTCTGCCAATGTTATGGCTTCAAACCCTAAACAAGTATGCATTTTCATTTTGTTACGTTCATCAGCGGTTAACTTACCCGCTTTAAGTAAAATACTGTCAGGAATGCCTACTTTGCCAATATCATGCAAAGGTGTTGATTTTATTAGTAGCTGAATATTTTCAGAGTTTAAAAATTGNNTAAANTTAGGATGTNTTTGTAATTGNTGACANAANAATGCCATATATTTTTTAGTNCGGCGTAAGTGGTTACCTGTTTCAGGATCGCGAATTTCAGCAAGGTAAGCAAGTGCATAAATGCTCGCGTCTTGAATAAAATGGTTTTCTTGCATCCGTTTTTCAACTTCTAATTCAAGCGAAGTATTACTGTCTTTCAAAAGCTTTTGTGATTCTTTCAGTACAACGTGAGTTTTAACTCGCGCTAACACAATGGCAGGAATAATAGGTTTTGTTATATAGTCAACAGCACCCAAAGCAAAACCTTGCTCTTCATTAAACTCACTTTCTAATGCGGTAACAAAAATCACAGGAATGTCGGCGGTATGTTCATTTTTTTTTAATTGCTTTAGAACTTCATAACCATCAATATCGGGCATCATAATATCAAGTAATATTAAATCAGGTTTTGGTAAGGTTTTAGCAACTTGTAATGCTCTTTTTCCACAATTAGCCGCTCTTACCTGATAATAAGGCAACAATAATCCACTTAAAATAGCAATATTTTCAGGCACATCATCGACGACCAAAACAGTTGTCATAATTTCAACTCTAACCACTCGTTCTTTAATAAGGTTAAAGATAGTAAATAAATAATTTTTATTCCATTTATTTTAGAAAAAACTTTTATATTACAAATAATTGACTAGTTTTTATTATTTCAGCAATGTATCTCGTTATTATTTACAATTAAGGTAATTATCTGTTGATGTACCTATAATATTTAAAATAGCCCGTATAAAAATAAAAGCCGTTATGCTTAACAACATAACGGCTTTTATATCTGATTGACAACAGTTTTTAATTCAAATAAATCAAACGTCTTTAATCGCCAAAGACAGCATATTTTTAATTTGTTTCACTATCGCTTTATTAGTTGCTGCTGAATATTGTTTGATACGAGGCGTATGAATATGACCTACCGGTAATAACGGGTAAAATTTATCGCGTAATAGTATACTGCGATAAGACACTTCATTTGATAGATAACCGCCACCAGAACCTTGCACTGAAATAGCATTTTTTAATTGCGCCAAAGAATACGCAGTAAAACTTTTACTTTTACCGTCAACTAACGTAGTAATTTTAGCATTAATGTTAATTTTATATGGTCCTTGTGCTTGTTGCATTAATTCTGCAGGTAAACTAAATTCAACAAATTCAGGAGTATTTAACGGTTTATCTTTTAAATAAGGAACAAACGGGCTACCCGAACTTGCACCTGTATATACATTTAAATTATCAGGTGCTTGTGCACTACGGCGTAATGCAGGAAACCTTTCTAAATCGAAATCTTTTCGCCCCATACTGATAGTCACTAACATGTCTATTTTATGATTTTTTAAATAAGGGGTTAAAATTTTTTCAACCATGCCTTGATCAAAATCGGCAAAACGAACAGGCAATATTACCGTTTCTATTTCAGCATCTTCTTCATTAAAACTAATCAGTAAATCATCTAATGCTAATGCCGCTGCTCCTGAAGGATTACTTTGTTTAATATTTTTATCCAGAAAAAAAGGATCAAAACCTGTTATTAATATTTTTTTCTTAACATCTCGATCAAACGTAATATTACCAACACCACGCGATGATAATTCTAGTTTTTCTTGTAATTTTTCTTGTTGGTTCACAAATAGATTTGCATAAGCAGGCGATTGTCGCAGTGCTTTACTCATTTTTAACCTTGCCCAATACAAAGCTCTATCATCAAAGTCATGGTGGCGATCAAAACTAACAACCGCGTGTTCCCATAAAACCCGTGAATATAAAATAACAAGTTGAGTTAAGGCGGTGTAATTACGCGCGCGGTTTATTTGTCCTAAAAATTTATCTGTAATATTGTCAAACCGAGCAGTAATTTCAGGCATAGCTCGCTGAGCGTTTTCAATGCGAAGCTCTTCTACTGTTAGTTCTGTCATATTTTTTGCAGGCAATAGCTGAGAAAAACTAATTAAGCTAACAGCAAGTAAAAAAGGTAATTTCATAAAATGTTTAACAATGTTTAAATATAATTAGCATGTTTATAACGAATTGCGCTCAATAATGCTAATTATATATTGCTTTTTTCTGTAAAAATGGCAAAGTGATGATATTAGACGGCTAGCTGTCTAATATTTAGTGCTAATAATTTTATAATACCGTTTTTTATAGTACCTTTATAAAAAGACTTTGCACTTTCCTCACAATTTGACTTAAATAAAACCTTTAAAGGAGTAGCGCTTCAATGTGTTCAATCTTTGGTATATTAGATATAAAAACAGGTGCTGATGCACTTCGTCCTCAAGCTTTAGAATGTTCTCGTCTTTTACGTCACCGTGGCCCCGATTGGTCTGGCATTTACAATAACGACCATGCCATATTAGTCCATGAGCGTTTATCTATTGTTGATACAGAACATGGCGCACAGCCCTTATACAATCAAGATAAAAGCAATATTCTTGCGGTTAATGGTGAAATTTATAACCACAAAGAATTAGCCGAAAAATTAACGATTGATTATTCATTTAAAACAAAATCTGACTGCGAAATAATTTTACCTTTATATGAAGAGTTTGGTGTTGAGTTTATCGATAAATTACAAGGCATGTTTGCCTTTATTTTATATAANGAAAGCGATAACTCTTATTTAATTGCTCGTGATCACATTGGTATTATCCCTCTTTATACGGGTTATGACGACCAAGGTAACTTTTACGTTGCCTCAGAAATGAAAGCATTAATGCCCGTTTGTAAAACCGTAAGTGAATTTCCTCCTGGGCATATTCTCGATAGCCGCGATGGTGAATTAAAAAAATACTACCGTCGTAACTGGACAAAATATAGCGCAATTAAAGATAATACCACCAGCAAAACCAAATTACGTGAAGCGTTAGAAGAGTCTGTTAAAAGTCATTTAATGACCGATGTACCTTATGGAGTATTATTATCAGGGGGTTTAGACTCTTCACTGATTTCATCAATTACACAAAAATTTGCCGCTCGCCGTATTGAAGATAATGATTTAGCTGAAGCATGGTGGCCTAAAGTACATTCTTTTGCCTGTGGCTTAGACGGTTCGCCTGATTTAATCGCTGCACAAAAAGTTGCTGACAGCATTGGTACTATTCATCATAGTATTATTTTTACCGAGCAAGAAGGTATAGATGCGTTAAAAGAAGTTATTTATCATCTTGAAACCTATGACGTAACCACAATACGCGCTTCAACACCAATGTATTTAATGGCGCGTAAAATTAAAGCCATGGGCATTAAAATGGTACTTAGCGGTGAAGGTGCAGATGAAATTTTTGGTGGTTATTTGTATTTCCACAAAGCGCCAAATGCACAAGAATTTCATGAAGAGTTAGTACGTAAACTTGACAAACTACATATGTTTGACTGCCTGCGTGCCAATAAATCAATGTCTGCTTGGGGTATTGAAGCTCGTGTGCCCTTTTTAGATAAAAACTTTATGGATGTTGCCATGCGCATTAATCCTGAAGATAAAATGTGTGGTAATGGCAAAATGGAAAAAGCTATTTTACGCTCATCATTTGAAGGATATTTACCTAAAGAAATATTATGGCGTCAAAAAGAGCAATTTTCTGATGGTGTGGGTTATTCATGGATCGACGGCTTAAAAGCACATGTTGAAATGCANGTANGCGATCAAGAANTAGCNAGTGCNGNGTTNAAATTTNCNNTTAATACNCCTGANACNAAAGAAGCGTATTTTTATCGTCGTATTTTTGAAGAAAAATTTCCACTAACTTCTGCTGCAGAATGTGTGCCCGGAGGTAAGTCAGTTGCCTGTAGTACTCCCGAGGCATTGGCATGGGACGAAAGCTTTAGTAAAATGGCCGACCCTTCTGGGCGTGCGGTACAAAGCGTTCATATTGATAGTTATTAACAGATAGCTTTAACATTCTTTTATATATTTTAAAAATCCACCTTTAAGGTGGATTTTTTATAACTGTTTACTCTACTTTATTATTATTACTTCATTTGTNATTTTATATTTTTAGATTAAAAGGTAGGCATTCGTACCTCATGCGCTACCCTACGTTGTCCTGAACCAANAGTCGGCCTGAACGCCCGATAAAATAAGTAACGTCACCCTGAACTCGTTTCAGGGTCTAATTATTCTCATAAATATCAGCATGATGAATAGCCATTAAACTTTCAGGTGATTTCACCGCACTAAAACCAAACGGTTGATACAGACCATGCGCATCGGCAGTACATAACATAAAACGACGTAATCCTTGTAAATCCTTATGCGCCATTAAAAAAGTTATTAATTTTTTACTGACCTCCAGCCCTTGATATTCTTCCAATACAAACACATCGGCTAAATAAGCAAAGCTGGTTTTATCGGTGATCACGCGTGCAAAAGCAATTTGTTTGCTTTGATAAAAAGCGCCAAAACATAAGGAATTATCCATCGCTTGCGCAACTAATGCTTGGCTAATGCCTTTTGACCAATAAGAACGCGTTAAATAGCTATGTATGACGAGTAACTGCATATCTCTATGATCATAGCTCAGTACAATATTTTTCAATTCAAATTTATTCATTTAACTAAACCAATAAAAAAATCAGCCATTTGTAAAAAATAAATGGCTGATTTTAAGAATATACAACTAATTAATGCTATAAATTACAACAACCTTATAACAACAAATCAAGTACTGAATTTAACGTTTGGCTAGGACGCATAGCTTTAGCAACTAAAGCATCGGTTGCTAAATAATAACCATCCATATTGGCAGCTTTACCTTGTACTTCATTTAATTCAGTAACAATTTTTACTTCATTTTTAGCTAAAGCATCGGCAACGCTCGCAAACTGTTGTTTTAATTCTGCATCATCATTTTGCTCAGTTAAGGCTTGCGCCCAATACATTGCCAGATAAAAATGACTACCACGGTTATCTAATTCGCCTACTTTACGCGACGGTGATTTATTTTCTAACAAAAATTTGCCGGTTGCTTGATCAAGGGTATCAGCAAGTACTTGTGCTTTAGNNTTATTGTTAGTTTGACTAAAATGCTCTAATGATGCCGCTAACGCTAAAAATTCACCTAAAGAATCCCAACGTAAATGATTTTCTTTTTCAAACTGTTGTACATGCTTAGGTGCTGAACCGCCAGCGCCCGTTTCAAATAAACCGCCTCCCGCCATTAATGGCACAACCGATAACATTTTTGCGCTGGTGCCTAATTCTAAAATAGGGAATAAATCAGTTAAATAATCACGTAATACATTACCTGTTACTGAAATAGTGTCTAAACCATCTTTAATACGCACTAATGAAAAATCAGTCGCTTCAATCGGCGACATGATACGAATTTCTAAATCACTGGTATCATGATCGGCTAAATAAGTATTGACCTTTTTGATCATTTCTCTGTCGTGAGCGCGATTTGGATCTAACCAAAAAATAGTAGGGATCTTAGTAGCACGAGCACGATTAACGGCTAATTTAACCCAATCTTGAATAGGTAAGTCTTTTGCTTGGCACATACGCCAAATATCACCTTCAGCAACTTTATGTTCCATTAAGACATTATTTTGCGCATCAAGTACACGTACAACACCATTAGCTGGAATGTTAAAAGTTTTATCATGTGAGCCATACTCTTCCGCTTTTTGCGCCATTAAACCAACATTAGGCACACTACCCATNGTTTTTGGATCAAAAGCACCATGTTGCTTACAAAAATCAATNGTNGNTTGNTAAATACCCGCATAGCAGCGATCAGGGATCATCGCTTTAGTATCGTGTAATTGTCCGTCAGTNCCCCACATTTTNCCTGAAGNGCGAATACANGCNGGCATAGAAGCNTCAACAATAACATCGCTAGGTACATGTAAATTGGTAATACCTTTNTCNGANTCAACCATNGCTANAGCGGGACGAGTTTGATAAACCGCTTGAATATCTGCTTCNATTTCAGCTTTTTTATCATTGGGCAAGCGCGCTATTTTCGTATAAACATCACCAATACCATTNTNAGCATCNACACCNANTTGCTCAAAAATATTTGCATGTTTAGCAAAGACCTCTTTATANTAAACTTTTACTGCATGACCAAAAATAACAGGATCAGATACTTTCATCATNGTGGCTTTTAAATGCAAAGATAATAAAACNNCTTCTTCTTTAGCTTCACTCATNGCTTTTTCATAAAAGTTAANTAAAGCNGTTTTACTTAATAGTGAAGCATCAATAATCTCGTTATCTAATATCGCTAAATGCTCTTTCAATACTTTTATTGAACCATTTTCATCGGTAAATTCAACTTTAATTTCAGTCGCATTTTCAATACATACTGATTGTTCGCTAGCATAGAAGTCAGCTTCACTCATGCTTGCAATGTGTGATTTAGACTCGCTTGACCAAGCCCCCATTGAATGCGGGTTATTACGAGCATATTGTTTAACTGAAGCAGGTGCACGACGATCTGAATTACCTTCACGTAATATGGGGTTTACCGCACTACCTTTAATTTTATCGTAAGTATATTGAATTGATTTTTCTGCTTCATTATGCGGTTCTTCAGGGTAATTAGGCAGTTGATAACCTTTTTCTTGTAATTCTTTAATTACTGCGTGTAATTGTGGAACCGAAGCACTAATATTAGGTAACTTAATAATATTTGCATTTGCTTGTTTTACTAAATCACCTAATTCAGCTAAATCATCACTAATGCGTTGCTCGGCTGTTAAATATTTAGGAAAGCTTGCAATAACACGACCCGCAAGAGAAATATCACGTGTTTCAATAGCGATTGCAGATGAAGCAGTAAATGCTTTAATAATAGGTAATAATGATTGCGTTGCTAAAGCAGGCGCTTCATCAGTAATGGTGTAAATAATTTTTGAACTGTCAGTTGTCATAAATATTCCTAGGCTAATATTTTCGCTAAAAAGAACAAAAAGCTAATAATGGACAAATTCTTTTATTTTTATTTAAATTTTTTATGTGCGCGCATTTTATCTGAATTTAAAGTGCTTTAAAATAGCTGTAAACTTTCATACTACATTTCAACAAGGCAATATTTCGTGACATCGACTAAGAATAGAAGCCAAACTAGCGTAAAAACGCACTATAGAGCTAAAACACCTAAAAAGGTACGACCAGCTAACTTTAAAACTAAAGTCGTACTTTTTAACAAGCCTTTTGATGTGTTATGTCAATTTACAGACGACAGCAACCGCAAAACCCTCAAAGATTATGTTGATATTGAAGATGTTTATGCGGCTGGAAGATTAGATAAAGACAGTGAAGGTTTATTATTACTAACTAATGATGGTAAATTACAGCACAAAATAGCCAACCCAACACAAAAAACAGATAAAACTTATTGGGTACAAGTTGAAGGTATACCAACAGCGCAAGATATTGACAANTTANGCCAAGGCGTCATGTTAAAAGATGGTTTAACCTTACCCGCAAAAGTGAATTTAATGACTCAACCTACTATTTGGCCACGTACGCCACCAATAAGAGAACGTGCTAACATTCAAACCTCTTGGCTTAGTATTACGATAAATGAAGGAAAAAACCGTCAAGTTCGCCGTATGACCGCTCATATTGGGTTTCCGACTTTGCGCTTAATTCGTTATAGCATTGGTCAATACACCTTGGACGGTATTAATAATGGCGAATACCAACAGGTTTTATAATTTAAATAGCTCGGTTGTACACTAGTGTTGCTTGATTGATTTTTATTGTAGGAACGGTTTTAACCGCGAGCTTTTTCGGGAATAAATTCCCTCCTACAATAACGGCAATTTGTTAGTTGATTTAACCTCTTCCATCACCACATAAGTTCTACTTTCACTTACCGCTGGCAACCGTAACAAAGTATCACCCAATAAATTACGGTAAGCCGCCATATCGGCTACGCGAGTTTTTAATAAAAAATCAAAATCTCCNGANACTAAATGACATTCTTGTATNACATCNAGTTCNTGNACCGCTTTAGCAAAATCNTTAAATACATCNGGNCTNGTTTTNGTNAAGGTAATTTCTACCAACACTAACAGCGCCGCATCNAGTTTTGCAGGGTTTAAAATNGCACTATAACCNANAATNTANTTNTCTTTCTCTAANCGTTTTACTCTTTCTAAACAAGGAGTTGGGCTTAAACCTACCCGTTTAGATAATTCTACATTAGCGATACGACCATTTTTTTGTAACTCATTTAAAATATTACGATCAATACGATCAATTTTTTTAGTTGTGACATGTTTCAACTTTATAATTACCTACAAATACCCAAAAAACCTCATTAATATATCGCAAAACACAAAAGTACGACAGGTTATTCTGATAATTAATCACTATACTAGCTGAAAATATTTACTCAAAGTTTAAAATAAAAACTGGGTAAACGCTTACAACAAATTATTACAGAATATATGAGGAGTTACTTATGATTATTGGTGTACCTAAAGAGATCAAAAACCATGAATACCGTATTGGTTTAACCCCAGCAGGTGTTAAAGAGTTATCAGTAAATGGTCATAAAGTGATTGTTGAAAATAATGGTGGCGCTTCAATTGGTTTTGATAATGATCAGTATATTGCCGCTGGTGCCAAAATTATTGATAGCGCAGCAGAAATATTTGCGACTGCGGACATGATCATTAAAGTAAAAGAGCCTCAACCTGTCGAATGTAAAATGTTACGCCAAGGTCAAATTTTATTTACTTACTTACACTTAGCCCCAGATCCTCAACAAACTGAATTATTAGTTGCTTCAGGCGCTACCTGTATTGCTTATGAAACCGTAACAGCTGCTAGCGGTGGTTTGCCTTTATTAGCACCTATGTCTGAAGTGGCTGGTCGTATGTCAATTCAAGCAGGAGCACATGCCTTAGAAAAAGCCCAAGGCGGCTTAGGCGCACTATTAGGTGGTGTTCCGGGTGTTGCACCAGCAAAAGTATTAATTGTTGGTGGTGGTGTAGTCGGTACACAAGCCGCACGTATGGCTATTGGTATGGGCGCTGACGTGACTATTTTAGATCGTTCATTACCACGCTTACGCCAATTAGACACTGAATTTGATGGTCGTTTAAAAACGGTTTATTCTACTGCTGATGCGATGAACCAATTGGTTATAGAGGCTGATTTAGTCATTGGTGCGGTCTTAATTCCGGGAGCTGCAGCGCCTAAATTAGTGACTCGTGAACACATTAAAATGATGAAAAAAGGTGCCGTAGTGGTTGATGTAGCCATTGACCAAGGTGGTTGTTTTGAAACCTCAAAAGCAACTACACATCAAGACCCTACTTACGTTGTTGATGATGTTGTTCATTACTGTGTTGCTAATATGCCAGGTGGTGTAGCTCGTACCTCTACTTTGGCATTAACCAATGCAACTATGCCGTTTGCAGTAACACTTGCGAACAAAGGTGCAAAACAGGCGTTATTAGACGACGAACATTTATTAGCGGGCTTAAATGTTATGGCTGGTAAAATTACCTACAAACCTGTTGCCGATGTATTAGGTTATGACTATGTCGATGCTAAAGTTGCTTTAAACGCATAATTTAATTGAAATAACAGTTACATTAAACATAAAAATCACATTGATAGATTGAACATTTAATCGTCAGTGTAAAAAAAATCGCGCACTTTATACTAAGTGCGCGTTTTTTTTATCTAAAAGTTATTTTACCTACCTTAATTTATTCCTTAAGATTCTAATCAGTAAATTATTTTATGCTCTTGCTTAATAACTTGTTTAATACAATTTAATACACCAAGTTTTAGCATTAACTTTATTATCAATATTTTTTGGAGAACTTCATGAGTGAAGCAAGACATTGCCCACTATTAATTTTAGGCTCAGGTCCTGCTGGCTATACTGCCGCAGTTTATGCAGCGCGCGCTAACTTAAAACCAGTAATGATCACGGGTTTACAACAAGGCGGTCAATTAACCACCACTACAGAAGTTGAAAACTGGCCGGGCGATGCCGATGATTTAACGGGTCCTGCGCTAATGGAACGCATGCAAAAACATGCTGAAAAATTTGAAACCGAAATACTTTTTGATCATATCAACGAAGTAGACTTTAACAATCGCCCTTTTACGCTAAAAGGTGACAGCGGCACTTATACATGTGATGCTTTAATTATTGCCACAGGTGCATCAGCACAGTACTTAGGTTTGCCATCAGAAGAAGCTTTTATGGGGCGTGGTGTTTCAGCCTGTGCAACGTGTGATGGCTTTTTCTATAAAAACCAAAAAGTAGCGGTTGTCGGTGGCGGTAATACTGCCGTTGAAGAAGCGTTATATTTAGCGAATATTGCCAGCGAAGTTCATTTGATTCACCGTCGAGATAGTTTTCGTAGTGAAAAAATACTAACCACGCGCTTAATGGATAAAGTCGCCAATGGTAACATTATTTTACATACCGATCGCAACCTAGATGAAGTATTAGGTGATAACATGGGCGTAACAGGTTTACGTTTAAAAGACACTAAATCTGATGCGATAGAAGAACTTACCGTAACAGGTGTATTTATTGCTATTGGTCACAAGCCAAATACAGATATTTTTAATGGTCAATTAACCATGAATAATGGCTATTTAAGTGTGCAAAGTGGCTCAAACGGTAATGCCACACAAACCAGTGTTGAGGGTGTTTTTGCGGCTGGCGATGTTGCTGATCATATTTATCGTCAAGCTATTACCTCAGCAGGTGCCGGTTGTATGGCCGCACTTGATGCTGAACGTTACTTAGATGCAAAATAATTACACTACGTAATACTACAAAAAAGTAGTGACTAAAACGTTAACTAAAAAGAAAACATAAAACTATGAGCCAAAGACTTTATCAATTATCAGATACTTCTTTGGCTTTTCCACCTTTAGAAGATGCTTTAACCGATCCTAATGGTTTATTAGCTGTCGGTGGTGATTTATCCCCTCAACGTTTAATAAAAGCCTATCAACAAGGTATCTTTCCTTGGTACAGCGAACAAGATCCTTTACTTTGGTGGTCACCCGATCCTCGTGCAATTATTAAGATCTCCGATCTTAACATTAACCGCACACTGGCTAAATTTTTAAAAAAATCTCCTTTTACTGTCACCTTAAATAAAAGTTTTAATGAAGTAATAAGTTATTGTAGCGATGCACCTTTTAGACGTGATGGTACTTGGATTTTACCAGAAATGTTGCAAGCCTATCAAAATTTACATCACTTAGGTTACGCTCATTCAATTGAAGTATGGCAGCAACAACGCCTAGTGGGTGGTTTATACGGTGTCGCTATCAATGGTTTTTTCTCAGGAGAGTCAATGTTTTACCTTGAAAGTAATGCATCAAAAGTCGCCTTAGTGTATTTAGCTGCACACCTTAAAAGCGCAAATATTAGCTTTATTGATTGCCAATTACTTAATCCATTTCTTGGTTCTATGGGTTGTAGTGAAATAAAACGTGAAAACTTTGTTAAACTTAAAGAACAAGTCTTAAGCGTTTCGTTAGATAAAACATTTTGGCAAACTAAAACACTCACTTTATAACCGCTTTTTAAGCTAAGAAATTTATTACTTTATGAGTTATCAATTTGGCGTCAGTAAAGAATTTCCCTGTAGTTATTTACCTGATCGGCAAGAACGGTTACTTATTGCCGTTGAAAAACAGTTAAACTGCGCTGAAGGCTATTCATGGCTAATGTCACAGGGGTTTAGACGCAGTGGCGACCAAATCTATCGTCCCCATTGTGTAAACTGCCAAGCTTGTCAGTCTATTCGTGTTGTTGTCACTGATTTTATGCCATCAAAAAGTCAAAAACGGTTATTGAAAAAAAATCAGCATTTCATTGTAAAAATATCCCACCAGCAGCAAGACAATTATTATTCTTTATATCAAAAATACATTAACGCCATACATTATGATGGTGCGATGTACCCTCCAAATTATGAACAATATCAAACCTTTTTAAGTTGTCAGTTAACAAAACAAGTTTTTATTGAAACATGGGATGAAGATAAATTAATCAGTGTTGCAGTAACAGATGAACTAGTTGATGCTTTATCTGCGGTATATACCTTTTATCACCCCGATTACAAAAAATCAGCATTAGGCGTATTTTCTATATTGAAACAAATAAGTATTGCCCAACTCTTTAATAAAAAATACTTATATTTAGGTTATCAAATTGATGACTGTAAAAAGATGAATTATAAAAACCGTTACTTTCCTTACCAAATTTTAAAAGATAATTTATGGAAATTGGTCAATAAATAGATTTATACCAAGTTATTGTGACAAATTGTAAAATTAATAAGCGATGTTGCTTTACTTTAGGCGTCGATTTGGGCATGATCTGCGCAGATTTTTATTTTAGTGTTATTTGAGTCCTTTTAGTTTTATTCAAATTGTTTTATTCAAATAACCCAAACAGCAAATACAGAGGTCGAGCGCCCAATGGCGAAAGAAGAAAATATTGAAATGCAAGGTACTGTGTTAGACACCTTACCTAATACTATGTTCCGTGTTGAATTAGAAAATGGTCATGTGGTTACCGCACACATTTCTGGCAAAATGCGTAAAAATTACATCCGTATTTTAACGGGTGATAAAGTAACAGTAGAATTAACGCCTTATGATTTATCTAAAGGTCGTATTATTTTCCGCGCTAGATAATTACTCTTCTTATTTTTAGGCACTGACACTCAACTTATTAGACACTTTTTTATAAGTTTAGCTAAGCTAATAAAAAAACCTATTCATTATGAATAGGTTTTTTATTTTAGATAGTATAAAAATAATTTTCAATCAAAAAACTAACATGCCTATGTAGATAACTCAGGAGCTATTATTTAATTCGGCGATCCTTCTGTAGGTCGATATTTATGTCGTCAAATACAGATAAATGACATGGATTGATGGGCTACATTACATGGATGGTATTATTCGACAATGCAGGAGATGTATATTGTCCTGAAGCCCAACCCACAGGTTTACCTGAACCAAGTGCACATGCATGAAAACTAATGTTCAACTAACTCTTTTTTACTTTCAAACTTAAGTACTAATTTATCTTTAGCAACGCTCACTTTAGCAATACCGCCATGAACAAGTTCACCAAACAATAATTCATTCGCTAATGGTTTTTTCAGTTCTTCTTGGATCACACGAGCCATAGGTCGAGCGCCCATTGCTTTATCGTAACCATGATCAGAAAGCCATTTTCTCGCATCATTTGTAAGCTCTAACGAAACACCTTTATCATCAAGTTGTGCTTGTAGTTCGACAATAAATTTATCCACCACTTGCTGAATAACTTCGTCAGATAAATGATTAAACCAAACAATATTATCTAAACGGTTTCTAAATTCTGGTGAAAAGGTTTTATTAATTTCAGACATCGCATCAAAGCTATGATCTTGTTGCTTAAAACCAATTGATTGACGAGTTGTTTCTAAAACCCCTGCATTGGTAGTTAACACTAAAATAATGTTTCTAAAATCGGCTTTGCGACCATTATTATCCGTTAATGTACCATGATCCATCACTTGTAATAAAATATTAAAAACATCGGGATGTGCTTTTTCAATTTCATCAAGTAATACTACCGAATGTGGATGCTTAATAACGGCATCAGTCAATAAACCACCTTGTTCGTAGCCTACATAACCAGGAGGAGCACCAATTAAGCGACTTACGGCATGTTTTTCCATATATTCAGACATATCATAGCGTAATAATTCTACCCCTAACTGTTTAGCAAGTTGTTGCGTTACCTCTGTTTTACCCACACCTGTAGGACCTGCAAACAAAAATGAACCTACAGGTTTTTCTTCATTACCCAAACCTGCACGTGATAATTTGATCACCGATGATAAACCT
The DNA here is from genome assembly GCA_016765535.1 of Alteromonadaceae bacterium. Lineage (GTDB taxonomy): Bacteria > Pseudomonadota > Gammaproteobacteria > Enterobacterales > Alteromonadaceae. The sequence goes on from JAESPQ010000053.1 coordinate 27,923, forward strand.
TCAATGGCTTGATCTTGTCCAAAAACGACTAATTTCAAATTTCGATCAATATTTTTAAGGCTATCTTTTTCCGAAGCACTAACCGATTTTTCCGGTATACGCGCCATTTTTGCCACAATAGATTCTATATCTATATTACTGATCACTTTTTTACGTTTTGACGGTGCCATTAACTGTTGTTTTGCCCCTGCCTCGTCAATAACATCAATAGCTTTATCAGGTAAAAAACGTTCGTTAATATATTTAGCCGACAACTGTGCTGCCGCTCGTAATGCTTTATTACTATAACGAATACCATGATGTGCTTCGTATTTTTCTTTCAAACCATGTAATATTTTGGTGGTGTCATCAACACTAGGTTCGGTAATATCTATTTTTTGAAAACGTCGTGCTAAAGCTCTGTCTTTTTCAAAAACGCTTTGATATTCTTGGTACGTCGTTGAACCAATACAACGTATTTTACCCGCCGATAATAAAGGTTTGATCAGATTAGAGGCATCCATCATGCCTCCAGAAGCAGCACCGGCACCAATAATGGTATGAATTTCATCAATAAATAAAATCGCTTTATCTTCTTCCTGAATATCTTTTAATAATGATTTAAAACGTTTTTCAAAATCACCTCGATATTTAGTGCCCGCTAATAAAGCCCCTAAATCAAGCGAATAAATAGTCGCACCTTGTAAAAATTCAGGTACTTGTTCACTCACTATTAAATTAGCTAAGCCTTCTGCAATCGCAGTTTTACCTACACCTGCTTCACCTACAAATAAAGGATTATTTTTACGGCGACGAGTTAATACTTGTAAAGTACGCTCTAATTCACTGTCTCGCCCAATTAATGGATCAATATTGCCTTTTAACGCTTCTTTATTTAAGTTTTGCGTAAAATTATCAATAGTTCTAGGTTCTTCTTTTGTTGCTTGGGTATCAACATTCTCACTATTTAAGATTTCAGCTTCATCAACTTTAGCAATACCATGAGAAATATAATTAACAATATCAAGACGAGATATATCTGATTTTTTAAGAAAATAAGCAGCTTGTGATTCTTGTTCACTAAAAATAGCCACCAGTACATTGGCGCCATTAACTTCAGATTTACCCGATGATTGAACATGAAAAACGGCACGTTGTAAAACCCGTTGAAATCCTAACGTAGGTTGGGTTTCACGTTCAGCCTCACCTTCGGGGATCACTGGGGTAGTTTCAACAATAAAATCATTAAGTTCAACACGCAACTTAGATAAATCAGCTCCACAGGCTAATAATGCCTGTTCAGCAGCAGGATTATCCAACAGCGCTAATAATAAATGCTCAACCGTCATAAATTCATGACGAGAGTCTTTGGCTTGACGAAAAGCCATATTCAATGAAATTTCTAAATCTTTATTTAGCATAGGTACTCCAACTTAACCTTGCAGCTTTACACTTGTTCCATCGTACACTTTAATGGATGTTGATGCTCAAGTGCAAAACGACTGACTTGATCGACTTTGGTTTCTGCAATTTCTGCACTATATGTGCCACAAAGCGCTTTACCTTTATAATGAACAGCAAGCATGATGTCGGTTGCTTGATCTGAATTCATATTAAAGAATCTATTTAAGACTTCTATCACAAAGTCCATTGGGGTGTAATCATCATTTAATAACAACACATTATATTTAGGTGGTTCTTGAAGTTCATTTTTAAGTTCTTCATTAATAACCGCTTCATCTAAATGATGTTCGCTACTTGCTAACTCTTTCCAACTACTCATACTTCAATAATAGCCCTTACAAAACATTTTTGGGAAACTTTTTTTAATTAAAAAGCGTTAAAACCTTACAATTTAACTTGACTTATTCTGAAATCTATCTACGATTCTAATAAGTGATTAATATTTAGTCGCTGTTGTTGCGTATGCCCCCTTCGCTATTAAATTCTTTTATCGGTGAGGGTAAAGCATACCGAATTACAGAAGAATTTAGAAGGAAGTAGATGTATGGCTCACGGTACAGTTAAGTGGTTTAACAATGCAAAGGGTTTTGGCTTTATTAGGCCCGATAGCGGTGGCGAAGATATATTCGCTCACTACTCAACCATTCAAATGGAAGGATATAGAACATTAAAAGCCGGCCAAGATGTAAATTATGAACTCAATGAAGGCCCTAAAGGCCACCACGCGGAAAGTATATCACCGCTAGGTGAAGAACCAACAGAATAGAATAAAATTACACTAACGTTTGCAAAAAAACACAGTTTTCACTGTGTTTTTTTATACGTAACAATGATCATTACATATTTTCAATAATACAATCACCAAATTCTGAACAAGTGACTAACGTAGCATCAGTCATTAAGCGTTCAAAATCATAGGTTACTGTTTTAGCAGCAATAGCCCCTGCCATTCCCTTAAGTAATAGGTCTGCCGCTTCTAACCAGCCCATGTGACGTAACATCATTTCAGCAGAAAGAATAACAGAACCTGGATTAACCTTATTTTTTCCTGCATATTTAGGCGCAGTACCATGAGTTGCTTCAAAAACAGCAATTTCATCACTTAAGTTTGCCCCTGGCGCAATGCCTATGCCACCCACTTGTGCAGCTAAAGCATCAGATAAATAATCACCATTTAAGTTTAATGTGGCAATAACACTATATTCTGCAGGACGTAATAAAATTTGTTGTAACATTGCATCAGCAATGACATCTTTAATGATGATCTCTTTACCATTATTAGGATTAATTAAACGACACCAAGGGCCACCATCAATATATTCAGCCGCGAATTCATCGCGAGCAACTTCATAACCCCAATCTTTAAATGCACCTTCAGTATATTTCATAATATTACCTTTATGCACTAAAGTAACTGAGCTGCGATCATTATCTATCGCATACTGGATCGCTTTTCTTACTAAGCGTTGACTGCCCTCTTTTGAAACTGGCTTTATGCCAATACCACAATCGTCTAAAAAGCGTATTTTAGTTGCCCCCATCTCTTGGGTTAAAAATTCAATAATTTTTTTCGCATCATCAGTACCCGCTTTAAATTCAATCCCCGCATAAATATCTTCTGAATTTTCACGAAAAATCACCATGTCGACCGCAGCAGGATTTTTAACAGGGCTAGGGACACCTGTAAACCATCGTACAGGGCGTTGACATACATATAAATCGAGCACTTGACGTAATGCTACATTTAAAGAACGAATACCACCACCAACAGGGGTAGTTAAAGGACCTTTTATACCCACTTTATATTCTTTAAATAATTCAATGGTTTCATCAGGAAGCCAAGTTTCGCTATCGTATACTTGAGTCGCTTTTTCACCAGCAAAGACTTCCATCCAAGCAATTTTTTTATCGTTATTATAAGCTTTTTGTACAGCCGCATTAACGACTTTTATCATCACAGGAGTAACATCTATACCAATACCATCGCCTTCAATATAAGGAATAATAGGATTATTAGGTACAGATAATTGACCATTGTTTATTGAAATTTTTTCACCATTTTCAGGAATGATAACGTTATTAGACATAGCTTTCTCCTAAGACAAATCGATTCAGTAACTATAGACGTTTATTTTTACTTTACCTAAGCTAAAGCAAAAAGAGTAAATACACTAATCACTTAGTAAATATAATGAGTATTTTTTAAAATGATAATGATTAAGCAGATACGATATAGGGAGGAGATCATCACATCTAATTAGTTTTTGATGTTTTTTTCGTTCACTTTCACGTTTAAACAAAAGAAAAAATAAATACATTTTAATTAGTAATAATAAGACAAAAGCTATGGTTTTCTTAAATGTTTTGACAAAAAAACCATCCTAAATCACGATAACTTATGATGGTTTGTTGTGCAAAGTAATATAATTTGATATTAATCAATCAAGTTATATTGCTCTTTTAAAATATTGATAATTTCAGCTTTTGGATTGGCTGATAATTCAATTTTCTCACCGATAATTTTTTCAGCAATAGCTATATAAGTTTTTGAAACATTCATTAATACTGACTCAGGTAAAGCATTGTCGCGGGCTAATGCCTCTCGCTCTGTCATACGATCTTTGTTCAGTAAAATATCTGGTTCAGGAAAATACTTTAACAATAACTGGCGAAAACCTTCTTTAGAATTTTCAACAACTTTGCCATTACGATATTGTTCACCATCCCAAATACGTGACGAGTCTGGCGTACCTACTTCATCCATATAAATCAGTTTGTCATTACCTTGTTTGTCTTTAACATAACCAAATTCAAATTTAGTATCGACAAAAATTTGGTCTATCGTAGCTAATTCATTTGAAATAACATTAAAACCTTCCGTTAACAATTTTTCATAAAGAGCAATATCCTCTTTTGATTTAAAATTAAACGCTGCAAAATTTTCTTCAATATTTTGTCGGGAAATATTAACGTCATCCGCGGCAGGAACCCCGGGGATCCCTGTTAAAATGCCTTTTGTCGAAGGTGTTTGTAGTAATTCAGGTAATTTACTGTCTTTTTGTAAACTTTCAGGCAATTCAATACCACAAAAGTCACGTTCACCTTTGTTATATGCACGCCACATTGACCCCGTAATATACTGACGGCAAATGGCTTCAATCATTACTGGTCGTGCTTTTTGTACTATCCATACAAAAGGATGCGGAATATCTAAAATATGACTGTCAGCTAAACCATTTTCTTTAAATAAATTAAACCAATGATTAGAAATAGCATTTAACGCTGCACCTTTACCTGGTACACCTTTCATACCACCTTCGCCATGCCAAATACAATCAAAAGCAGAAATTCTATCGCTGATCACCATAATAGCTAAGGGGGTATCACTGGGTACGTCATAGTTCTTTTCAGCGATCAAACGTTTACTATCCGCTTCTGTTAACCAATACACACTACGTACTTTACCGCTATGTACAGGCGCATCAGTACGAATGGGCAGATCGTTATTTACCGCTAAAACACTGTTTGCAAGACTCATAAAAAACCTCTTTAAAAATAAAATAAAATAACGATTATTATCTACCACTAAATAGTAAGCGTTATTTTATTAGTTAATTTATAATATTCAATAATATCGTCGAGTCCATACAATAGACTTCTGCATTGTCTAATAAATTACTTCCATGAAACGTAAGCATCGACATACAGACTTATATTTATTATTCTTAATAAACAGTAAGCAATTAATTTAACACTCGTGTCAATTTTTTAACCTTAGAAAAAAGAAAAGGACGCACTAGGCGTCCTTTCTTATAACTTTTTACATTTTATGCAGCTAAAGCAGTTTGTGCTTTTTCTACTAAAAATGTGAAAGCTGCTTTATCGTATACAGCGATGTCAGCTAGGATCTTACGATCGATTTCAATAGCAGCCTTTTTAAGACCATTAATGAAACGGCTGTAAGATAAACCATTTTGACGAGCTGCTGCGTTAATACGAGCGATCCAAAGTTGACGGAATTGACGTTTACGTTGACGACGGTCACGGTAAGCGTATTGGCCAGCTTTAGTTACAGCTTGAAAAGCAACACGATAAACGCGACTACGAGCACCGTAGTAACCTTTAGCTTGCTTTAAAACTTTCTTATGACGTGCACGCGCTTGTACACCACGTTTTACTCTTGCCATTTTCTATTTCTCCTATTAACCGTGACGTAAAAGTTTTTTAACTGACTTAATGTCAGCTGCAGCGATCATACATTTAGCACGTAAATGACGCTTAACTTTAGTACGGCGTTTAGTCAAAATATGACGTAAGCCAGCTTGTTTGAACTTGTAGCCATTAGCTGTTTTTTTAAAGCGCTTTGCAGCACCTTTATTGGTTTTCATTTTAGGCATGTGAATAACTCCGCATTGTTATGCCAAATTTAACGGTAATTCTGGCGAAAACACTCTTGCTCTTCATATTTGAAACTGTAGTTTTATTGTCTTCGTTATCTCATCACATCATTTAGTAAACTAAACTCAGTGACTCGAAACTCGACGGTTTCACTACAGCACCAACTATTTTGAGCAAAACAAAATGCTTTACTTGTAGGCCAAGACTACCAACGTCAGATAATAATGGTGCGTTAATATTTTAATAAACCGTGAATAAATCTTGGTTAATTAAAACTTAACGACTTTTTATGACCAGTTATTATCGTTTAATAGGGGCTAATACCATCACCATTTGTCGTCCTTCCGCTCTACGAGGGAAAAACTCAACTACGGCTATATCTTGTAAATCGTTTTTAACACGAGTTAACAATTCAAGCCCCAGTTCTTGGTGTGCCATTTCGCGGCCGCGGAAACGTAATGTTACCTTAGCTTTGTCGCCACCTTCTAAAAAGCGCTTCAGGTTGCGTAGTTTTACCTGATAGTCACCTTCATCTGTTCCAGGTCGAAATTTAATTTCTTTAACCTGTATTTGTTTCTGCTTTTTACGCTGTTCTTTTTGTTCTTTAGATTTCTCATAAAGAAACTTGCCGTAATCCATTACGCGACAAACTGGAGGTTTTGCTGTTGGACTTATTTCAACAAGATCAACCCCTGCTTCGTCTGCTTGATTCATTGCTTCAGTTAAAGAAACAATCCCACCTGCTTCGCCATCATAGCAAATTAAACGAACTTCTTGCGCAGTAATTAACTCATTCAAACGATGCGCAGGCTCTTTCTGCCCGCCACGTTGACCATTTTTTATAGCCATGTTCCTCCAAAGAACCTTATTTTCAATTTTTGTATTTAAATTTATGCCGGTAAATTTTATATAAGTAAACTATATTTAGCTTCTTGAACTAATTTCTTGCGTTAATTTACTAATAAAATCATCTACAGACATTTTTCCTAAATCTTCACCACTTCGTGTGCGAACGGCAATTTCGCCTGATTCCATTTCTTTGTCACCAACAACCAACAAATATGGAACACGCTTCAAAGTGTGCTCGCGGATTTTAAAGCCTATCTTCTCATTTCTCAAGTCTTGTTTTACTCTAAAGCCATTTTCTTTGAGTTTTTTTGCTATTTTTTGACAATATTCACTCTGTTTGTCGGTAATATTTAAAATTACCGCCTGAGTAGGTGATAACCATGTCGGAAATTTACCGGTATACTCTTCGATTAAAATACCAATAAAGCGCTCTAGCGATCCTAAAATAGCACGATGGATCATAACAGGCGTATAACGTTCGTTGTCTTCGCCGACATAGGTTGCGCCTAAACGCTCTGGCAGGGCAAAATCAAGTTGCACGGTACCACATTGCCAAGAACGACCTAAGCAATCCATTAAAGTAAATTCAATTTTAGGACCATAAAATGCGCCTTCACCTGGTAAATACTCAAATTCAATATTATTATCGCGTAACGCTAAGGCTAAACCTTCTTCAGCTTTATCCCAAATGTCATCACTACCAATACGTTTTTCAGGGCGCGTTGATAATTTAACTATTATATCTTCAAAACCAAATAATTTATAAACATCATAAACCATTTTAATACAACTACTGACTTCGTCTTGTACTTGAGCTTCGGTACAGAAAATATGAGCATCATCTTGAGTGAAACCACGTACTCGCATTAACCCATGTAACGCACCTGAAGGTTCGTTACGGTGACAACAACCAAACTCAGCCATACGTAAAGGCAAATCACGGTATGATTTTAACCCTTGATTAAATATTTGTACATGACCTGGGCAATTCATCGGTTTTATTGCGTATTCACGTTTTTCCGATGTGGTAGTAAACATGTTTTCAGCATATTTATCCCAGTGACCTGATTTTTCCCAAAGTACTCTGTCCATCATTAACGGACCTTTTACTTCGTCGTAATCATATTCGTGTAACTTTTCACGAATAAATTTTTCTAATTCGGTATAAATAGTCCAACCGTCATTATGCCAAAACACCATGCCTGGCGCTTCTTCTTGCCAATGAAATAAATCTAGCGTTTTACCAATTTTACGGTGATCACGCTTTTCAGCCTCACTAAGACGTTGAATATAGGCTTTTAATTGTTTTTTATCAGCCCATGCGGTGCCATAAATACGTTGTAGCATTTTATTGTCTGAGTTGCCACGCCAATAAGCGCCAGCAACTTTCATTAATTTGAAATGATGACAATGGCGCATGCTTGGTACGTGTGGACCTCGACACATATCAATATATTCTTGATGATGATATAACGCTGGTGTATCGGTTTTCTTGATATTTTCATCAAGGATCTCTAATTTGTACGTTTCACCACGCTCAGTGAACGCATCGTAAGCATCTTGCCATGTACCTGTTTTTTTAATAACTTCATAACCCGTACGCGCAAGCTCGGTCATACGTTTTTCAAGTTTAACTAAATCGTCTTCTGAAATAGACTCGTCTAAATCAACGTCGTAATAAAAACCATTGTCTATGGTCGGCCCAATCGCCATTTTAACGTTTGGATATAGTTGTTTAATTGCATGCCCTAATAAATGCGCGCAAGAATGTCGAATAATTTCTAAACCTTCGGTATCTTTATTGGTAATAAGTTGTAATTTAGCGTCATCGCTAATTAATTCACAGGCATCAACTAATTGGCCATTAACACGACCCGCTATGGTCGCTTTGGCTAAACCTGGGCCAATATCAAGAGCAACGTCCATTACTGAAATTGCATTTTCAAAAGAACGTTGTGATCCATCGGGGAGAGTTATAACAGGCATGAAATTTCCTTAACAGTGGTGACACTCACGAAATGTCACATGTTTGTACTTAATTTAAAATATCCTATAGCAAAAAATGTCGATTACCACAACAACCATACCCTGATTATTAATAAGTAACGCCGCTAAGTTATTCATAGGATTTACGAAAGGCGCAAGATTACCCGATTGCATGCTTAAAGTACAGTTTTATCCATTTTGTTTAACGAGTAAAATCATAATAATTTTGTATAAAAAATTAGCACTTTGTCATTTTCGCGCCATAATAAAAGATACTAGAAGTTTTCACTCATGATCTTTCAAGGAGGCAACATGCCGAATGAAATCATTGATAAAAAAATTCAATGTCCTCATTGCGGACATAATATCCATATTACTTTAGATAGTAGTGCTGGCGATCAAAATTATTATGACGAATGCCCTGCATGTTGTCGCGATATTCATTTGAATATGCATATTGATGAATATCAGCAAAAAATTAAATTAGCGGTAGATAGTGACGATGAACAAGTATTTTAATATTTGAAGATAACATGCTTTGTTAAAGACTAATTTCACCCGCTAAGTATTGCACCGCAGTACCCGATATTTTGACCTTATCATTAACCACATTACAATATAAAACACCACCGCGTTTTGAAGCTTGATAAGCTTTTAAAGTGTTTTTATTTAAACGCTGCGCCCACAAAGGCGCTAAACCAGTATGAATTGATCCTGTTACTGGGTCTTCATCGCCGCCGTTTGCGGGCCAAAAATAACGTGATACAAAGTCATAATCGTTGTTTATATTTGCTTTACTTGTAACGACCACATCAAAAGGTGCAAGTTTTTTTAATGCTAAAGAATTACTTTGTAATTGCACAACGTCTTGTTCATTATCATAAAGTGCAAAATAGGCTTGCTTGTTACGCAGTACTTCTAGTGGCTTAATACTTAACCCTGCTAATAAAGTTTCAGGAATATAATCAATAGCTTCAGGCATCATGCTCGGAAAAATCATGCTAATTAAACCATCATTGTTTTGACTTACTTTAAATTCACCTACGGCATCAGCAAAAAAACTAATTTTATTGACTTGTGAGTATTCTTTAAACAACACAAAAGCACTAGCAAGCGTTGCATGACCACAAAAGTCAATTTCACATAAAGGTGAAAACCAACGGATTTGATAGCTATTATTACCGATAATTTTAACAAAAGCGGTTTCAGACAAATTGTTTTCACTGGCAATTTTTTGCATTAACTCGGTTGATAACCACTCGGTTAAAACAATAACCGCCGCATAATTACCTTTAAACACAACATCGGTAAAAGCATCAATTTGATAAATTTTTAATTTCATATCGTCTCTTATTTAAAGGTAATTAACTCAAATTTAAGTAATAAGCTTTTTATCACTTAAAATAATGCCATTATTGTCAGCATACACCTAAATTAACTCACTGATCACATCAATATCGCGAATACAGCTATAGATAATCCCTTGCCAGTTATTATTAATTCTTAGAACCTAGAACCTAGATTCTAGGTTCTAGATAATTTTAAACTCTATACATATCTCTTCCTTAATTTTTAGCCGTTTGATTGTTATTGCGGTGCAACTGGATCACCACACGGCGATCATAAAAGCTTACTTCTTTATCTGTTTTAGCAACCACTGGCGCACTTTCACCAAAGGCTTGAGTATTGATACGTGTATCATTGATACCATAATCAACTAATGCTGACTTAACTGCGTTTACTCGTGCTTGCGATAAAGTTTGATTTAACTGTTCACTGCCTTGTAAATCGGTATAACCTGATAAATCGATTATTATTTGCGGTGATTGTTGTAAAATTTTTGCTAATACTTGAATTTGCGGGTGATAAATAGCAGCAATATCACTTGAACCAGTAGAAAACTGCAAGCTCATTAGCAAATTTTCAGCTTGTAACTGACCACTGTCTTGATAACTTTGCTGTAAGGTTAACAGTTCATGCTGATAGTTCTGCTCTACGTTTTGCAACTGATGTTGAAAGTTAGCGAGATCAGTTTGATTGGCTGATTGTTGTGACACTAAGGCTGTTTCTAATTGCGTTATATTTTCTTTCGAATTACTGTCTTTTATTAATAAAGACGCCGCTAACCCGGTAATAAAAGCCCCCGCTGGACCCGCTAAAATTCCGCCAATAATAGCACCAACACCAAAACCTAACTCTTCACCTTTTTGTTTATGAAAGGTGTGCTGTTGGTGTTTTTGCTGCTGCGTAGATAGATCTTTTGCCAAAACGACACTTGGCGTGAATACTAAAGCGCTACTGATGACTATTGCGATCATTGATTTTTTCATTATTTTTCCTTACTAACCATTTGGCTAAATGTTTAATTTGTTTTTAAAAGTAATTTTGAACACGCTTATTAAACACAATAAAAATGATGGTTATTAGGCAATAAAAAGGCAAAGTAACGATGAAATGTGGCAACAATATGGCAATTTCAGTAAAAGACAGTATTTAATGAATTTTTTCGTTATAGTGCGCTCATAAATAAGTATCCTTAGTAGTAAGAAAATACAATATTATGAGTAAACGAATTGCAATAGTTGAAGATGAAGCCGCCATTAGAGAAAATTATGCTGATGTATTACGCAGCCAAGGCTATCAAGTACAAACCTATGCCAATAGAGAACAAGCAAGCCAAGCCTTTGCTTTACGTTTACCACATTTAGCGATATTAGACATAGGGTTAGAGCACGAATATGATGGTGGTTTTACGTTATGTCAATGGCTTAGATCTCAATCAAAAACTTTACCTATTATTTTTTTAACCGCGCGCGATAACGATTTTGACACCGTATCAGGTTTAAGGATGGGTGCAGATGATTATTTAACTAAAGATATAAGTCTGCCGCATTTAAGTGCGCGTATTGCCGCACTATTTCGCCGCGAAGATGCACTGAAACAACCACAAGATGAAGAACACTTATTAACAACAGGAGCATTACAATTAGACAGTCAACGCATGGTTATCTATTGGCAACAGCAATTAATAGACTTAACCATTACAGAATTCTGGATGGTGTATGCCTTGGTAAAACATACTGGTCATGTAAAATCACGCGAGCAGTTAATGAAAGATTCAAAAATTTATGTTGATGACAGCACCATCACTTCACATATAAAACGTATTCGCAAAAAATTTATCAAGGTAGATGCTAATTTTGATTGTATTGAAACCGTTTATGGCATGGGCTATCGCTGGAATTTACACAATGCAGAGCAAGCTAAATAATGCGTTTTAAATTTGGCCTACGCGCAAAATTATTACTACTTTCAAGCTTTTTATTTACTATTCCGTGGTTTGGCTATCAATATGTATGGGAAATGGAAAAATATTTACGCTTTGGTCAAGAACAAACCTTAGTGGGTACCGCAAGAGCTTTAGCCACCGCATTACATGAGCGCCCCAAGCTATTTAATAATCAAGCCAGTTTTTTACCTAATGTTGAGCAAGGTAAAGATCTCTACGGCTATCAATTAAAACAAGCAATTCAGCTTGACGGCTTAAATAATGATTGGCCTAATGTTGAAGAACGCAGCCACTTTTATGGGCAAAAACAACAATTAAATAGTGGTGTAAAACAAGCGCCATCAGATCTTAATTTTACCGCAATGTTAGGAAAATATGATAAATATCTTTATCTTTTTTTCGCCGTTGTCGATAACAACATTAATTATAGGGGTAAAAATAGCCGTAGTATCACCAATAATGATCACCTTGAAATTTCTTATTTAGATCAACAAGGGCAGTTTAATCACTTTATCATTAGTAATAAACAAGCTGGCTGGATAGACGCCTACAAAGTAAATAATACCGACCATAACGTACCCAAAATAGCTAAACATATTCAAGGTACATGGCTAACAACACCACTTGGTTACAATATTGAACTTCGTATTCCATTAACCACTATTGGCGATAAACTTGCTTTTGCTATGGACGATGTTCGCCAAAATAAACACACACTTATCGGCTCTGCTGATCCAAGTAATGCCGATAGTTTAGGCACTATTTTAGTCCCCTCACCAGAAATAGAACGTATTGTTAAAGGTATGAGTTATAGTAATTCACGCATTTGGGTGGTTGACCAACATGGTCGTGTATTAGCCAGCACTGGCGATATAAAAAAAGCAGATGGTGTATGGCAACGTAGTATAAAAAATAAGCAAGCTAATTCTTGGCTTGGTCGTTGGATAGATAACTTCACTAAAAATTATTTACACCCACTTTATTATAAAATTTTAACAAAACCACCTGAAGATTTTATCGATAAAATTTACGATGCGGGACAATTACAAGGTGAGCATATTGTGAGTGCCTTGCATGGCAAAGCAAAATCACAATGGCGGTTAACCGCCGATAAACAAGCGGTAATATTATCAGCGGCCTACCCTATTTACATTAATAATAAAGTACATGGCGCGGTAATAGCAGAAGAAACCACCAATGGTATTCGCACCTTAAGAAATCGCGCCTTAGAAAAGCTTTTTACGGTCATTATCACCATTTTATTAATTGGCGCTTTAGTGTTTTTTATTTTTGCCTCGCGTATCTCTAATCGTATTCGTCGCTTACGTAATCAAGCAGAGCATGCCATTGATCAATATGGACGTATTAAGGCAGAAGTTATTCCCTCTACAGCAAAAGATGAAATAGGTGACTTATCGCGTAGTTTTGCCAGCGTGGTAAAACGATTAAGCCAGTATAACCATTATTTAGAAAATATGTCCTCTCGTTTATCACACGAATTACGCACCCCAATCGCCGTAGTAAGAACTTCTTTAGAGAATTTAAGTTTACAAAAGCTCCCTGAGTCAACCAATGCTTATATTGAGCGCGCACAAACAGGCATTAATAGGTTAAACCATATAATTACTCGTATGAGTGAGGCAACACGCATTGAGCAAATGTTGCAACATACAGAAAAAGAAGCGTTTGACTTAGCTAAAATAGTGGAAGGTTGTTTACAAGGATATCAACAAATTTATCCTGATATTCATTTTCGATATGAAAAGATATTATCAACAAAAGAAAAATCAACAAAAGAGCAACCAGCTAATTTAGTTGGTTTACCTGAGCACATCGCGCAACTACTTGATAAAGTGATTGCCAATGCTGTCGAGTTTACTGATGATGAAAAAGTGAGTATTAATTTATCTCAGCATAAACAGTTATGGCGGCTCACCATTAGTAATAATGGCATGCTATTACCCGAGAAAATGCAGGATAAACTATTTGAGTCTATGGTATCACTTCGTCCTCAAGATAAACAAAACCAACCTCATTTAGGGCTAGGATTATTTATTGCTCGCTTAATTACCGAATATCATCACGGCACCATTAGCGCAAAAAACCACTTTGATCCTAATGGCGTGACAATTGAGGTTAATTTTCCTTTTTCTTAATAGCAAGAGATTAAGTAAAACAACTTAAAAAATTACTCTAACGCATGCTGCCACTCATGCATTTTTTTAGTAAGGTTGGCCGATATTTTTGAAAATTCACCACCTAACGCTAAACGTTGATGAGCTTCATCTGTTTTACCCTTTAGCGCCAACGCTAAAATAGCACTAGCTTCTTGGTGAAACTCGGCATGCAATGTGACTATTTCATGATAATGCGGCATACTTTTAACGCTAGGATCAATGCGTTCATACAACCATTTACCAAATGAACAATTATTATCACATTTCACTCGTTCAGGTGTCGATTCACATTCTCCTGTATCAATAGCTTGACGTAATTTTTGTTTCCACATGCCATGAGCTGAAACTGCTTTATCTATTTCATCATGTACCGACATTTACTATTCCTTCTGTTTTTATTTACGCTTTATACTCACATCATCTGTTATCAGCGTAGGCTAAAAATAAGCTAAAATCACATTGAAATAAAAATTTACTATAATTTGTTTGGCTAATGACTATTAGTTTAGTTAAAATTAAAGTTCTTAACGCTTTTGATGATATTTTATGCACGCATTATTTGAATACCTACCGCTTGTTATTTTTTTTATTTTTTATAAGTTATTTGACTTATATTGGGCAACAGGGGCACTGATCGTTTTGTCCGCATTGCAAATTATTTATTATTTAGCACGAAAAAAGCCTGTTCCTAAACGCAATTGGATTTTCTTTGCCTTAATTTTGGTCTTTGGTGGCTTAACCATATTTTTTCATGATGACACTTTTTTAAAATGGAAAGTGACTATTATTAATGTCTTTTTTGCTACGGCTTTATTAGTAAGTCGCTATGTATTAAATAACAATATTATTAAACAGTTTTTACACGAGTCCATGGAATTACCTAAAGCTATTTGGGATAAACTCAATATTGCTTGGGCATTGTTTTTTCTTTTGTGTGGTGGGCTTAACTGGTATGTGGCGTTTCATTTCGAACAAGAAGTCTGGGTAAACTTTAAAGTATTCGGTTTAACTGGCTTAACCTTTATTTTTGCGATTAGCTCCATCGCTTCACTTTATAAATATTTACCACAAGACGATGAAGATAAACCTAGCAGCAATAGCGCTAAACTAAATAAATAATGTTATAACAATAATTTTTAAGGTTACCACTATGTATTATATGATTTATTCTGAAGATATCGAAAATAGTTTAGCACTAAGGTTATCAGTACGTGAACAACATTTAGCACGGTTAAAAGAGTTAGAACAACAAGGTAGATTGCTTGTCGCTGGCCCTTGCCCAGCAATTGATAATGAAGATCCTGGTGAAGCGGGTTTTACAGGATCATTAATTATTGCTACCTTTAATAGCTTAGAAGAAGCAAAAAAATGGGCGAGTAATGATCCTTACATTGACGCTGGCGTTTATCAAAATGTAACGGTTAAGCCTTATAAAAAAGTATTACCCACAGCGTAAAGTTTAACAGCACATATAAAGGTATTAACTTTAACTATGAATAAATTTTTATATTTAACCATCATAAGTCTATTGTTAACGACTCCTGTAAGTATGGCCTCGTATAAAAGTAATAAAAATATCAAACAATGTACTAAACAAAAATCGGTAGCCAAAGCATCACAATGTTTAGATACTATTATTGAAAAAACAGATCGCGAGTTACAAACTTGGGTTAATAACCAAACATTTAATTTAGAAGAATTAGCAATAAAAACAGGGCGAAAATCAGCATTATCACTATTTAAGCGTTCACAAAGTGATTTTATGAATTACCGAGAAAATAATTGTCGTTGGCAATACTTAGCTATTTCGCCTGACATACACGCAGGTAATGCTTATAAAAAATGTTATATTTTAGTCAGCCGAGATAGAATTAAAGAATTAAGCCATGTCGCTAAATAATAATACGTAAACTTAAATAAAAAAATAGTACCGTTACTGGTTTTTTATAACTGTAGATTGATTGATGTTATGCTTTTTATTCTGTAAGTCTTTCTGTGTTTTCTAAGATTAATTCATCTCCTGATAATAACAAAGCAAACCAGCGCCCTTCACTTGAGCTTTCTAACGCTATTTTGATGATCATCGTTAACGGAATAGACAACAGCATACCAACGGTGCCTAACAACCACCCCCAAAAAATTAACGACAGAAAAACCACCAAGGTAGAAAGACCAAGGCCTTTGCCTAGATAACGAGGCTCTATAACACTGCCCATCACCATATTAATAACCATATAACCTAAACCAATAAAACCCGCTTCTGCAAAACCAAGTTGTAATACCGCTAACGACATAGCCGGTACTGCGGCAATAATAGAGCCAATATTAGGAATATAATTCAATAAAAAAGCTAACACTCCCCACAGTAAATAAAAATCTAAGTCAAATATTTTTAGCATTAACGCAACTAATATCCCTGTAGCAATACTAACTACGGTTTTAATGGCAATATAATGATTTACTGCAATTAAAAACCGATCAATTTGTTGCTGACGCATTTGAGGATCGTCTAAGGCGAAATGTAATTTTAATGGTAATGAAGATGCTTCAAAAAGCATAAAAATAACGGTTATTAAAATCAGAAAAAAGTTTGCCATCACACTACCTAAACCGCTAAGCATGGTTGCGGCCAAATTTAAGGCTGCGGAGGGATCAAAATATTCGGTAAGTAAATCATTAGATATTTGAATGTTATAATGGGCTAATTGCTGTGTTAACCATAAAAATTGCCCTTTTAATTGCACTCTATATTCAGGTAATAAATGTGATAGTTGATTTAATGAATTTCCAACTAAACTAGCGATAGATAACACAATGAGTACGAAAATCACGATCACTGAAACAACAGAAAAGGCTTTGGGTATTTTATATTTATCGGCTTTAGCAATAATAGGATTACAAATGATGGCAATAAATACCGACAGTAAAAATGGCACAAGTATATTAGCCGCAAGTTTCAAGCCTGCCAAAATAATAAAAATGGCTGCGGTCACTAATAAGGCTTTAACCGCCCCTTGTTTTTTTACATTTTCATCAATAGACATAGTAATATTTTATGATCCCATTATTTGTTTAGATAGTTACCCAGCTCTCTATAAAAAGTTCGTCCCCCTAAAAATTCATTTCAAGATCTACTCACTTATTATACGAATTCAGGACTTACATTAAGTTTACTAAAAAAAATAATAACTTAAATATTTTATTTATTCTACGCTACATAAATTAGCTAATAATATAGAACAATAATTATTACAGGACGCACTAAACAGCGTAACGATGTAGCGCTGTTTTAGTCAACAAACGCCAGCAACTTAATAACCCAAGTAAACCAACAAACAAACCGCCTGAAACAATGGCAATTACCCAAAAGTCAAAATGAAAACTTGCGGTCATATTAAACAACCTTGTTTGTAAAAAATATACGATTATTTCCATGACAAAACTGGCTAGAGTACCCGCAATAACGCCTAATGCAATAAATTCATAAAGCACACTATTACGTAATAATCGACCATTTGCGCCTAAAGTACGTAAAATAGCGAGTTCTCGTTGGCGCTCAGCCATGGTCGCTTGCACTTGCGCGACAAGTACTAAACAACCCGCTAAAACAACAATGACTAATATAAAGGCAATGGCTAACGACACTTGTTTGATAATGTTACTTAATTGTTTGATCATCGCATCAACATCAAGCATGGTAATAGTCGGGTATTGCGCTAAAAATTGTGCAAATAAATTTTCTTTTTCAGGGGGAATATATAAAGATGAAATATAAGTAACAGGATAATTTGCTAATACTTTACGATTAAATATCATATAAAAATTAGGTTGCATGCTTTGCCAATTAACTTTTCGAATACTGGTAACTTTCACCTGAAAAACATCACTGCCTAAACTAAAGGACAACTTATCTCCAAGGTGGATATCAAGGCGCTTAGCAATACTTTCTTCAATCGAAACCTGTGCGGTATTATCACTTGCTGTCCACCATTTACCCGCGAAAACTTTATTTTTTTTTGGTAACTTATCCAGCCAAGTTAAATTTAATTCACGACCAAGGCCAATACGCGGCTTAGTTGTTTTATTTTTAACCTTTTTGCTGCCAAATTCATTTTTAGTGACCATTTGACTAGCAACTATTTTTTCATTATTAATTGCAGTTAACCGACCAGGTACTACTGGAAACAAAGCACTTGCTTGTAAGTGATTATGATCCACAAACTGTTGCACTTTTGCCAATTGAGGTTGGCTAATATTAATTAAAAATTTATTTGCACTGTTGTCGGGTAATTGCTTTTGCCAATCATTTAATAAATCGCTGCGCACCACAACAAGTAATAAAAGCAAATTTATCGCGAGGGTAAAGCTCACTAACTGAATACTGTTTTCGGTTGATCGACGTTTTAAATTAGCTAACGCTAATTGCCATGCTTGCCCTGCTCCTGATCCCATCGTACGACTAAGCTTTACTAACTGTAATGCCAATAGTAATAACACCACGACAATGAATGCACCTGCCGCTAATAACACCAAACTTAATAACCAATCACCACTAAATAGCCAAAGCAAACTAAATAGTGCTAATACTGCAGGTAAATGTTTATAGTTCAAAAATTGAGTGGGTGTATTAACTCTGGAGCGAACAACAACTAATGGCGAGGTATTAATAAGTTCATATAACGGCGCAATAGCAAACGCAATAACACAAATCAACCCTGTGGTAACCGCGGTAAATAAAGGGTAATACCACTTAAACGAATTATTTATAGGTAAATATTCAGCCATAACAGTTAAGCCAGCATATTGAATTAAATAACCAAAACACAAACCGACAATAATGCTAACAAAACTCAGTAAAGACCAATGAATAATATATAACTGAGTAACATAAGACTTACTTGCGCCCATTGCCTTAAATACCGCAACCGATGATTGATGACGCTGACTATAACGCCGAGCAGCAACGCTAATAGCCACAGCAGCTAAAATAACCCCTAACAAACTCGCTAAGCTTAAATATTTTTCTGCTTTATTTAAGGTTTTTGCCAGCGCATTTTGCTGGCTTTTAATACCATACCAACGCTGAGTATCATTTATTTGCGGTTTTATCCAATTTGAAAATTTTTCTATGTTTTGATGTTCACCTGAAAATAAATATTTATATTTGACCCGACTACCCGCTTGGATCAAAGCGGTTTTATCAATATCGGCAATATTAAGAATAATTTCAGGCCCTAATGAAAAAAGGTTTAGTGAGGCATCCGGACGTTGCTTAATAACACCAGCAATAATAAAAAGACTGTTACCGATTTCAATTTTATCACCCAAAACGAGTTTTAATTTTGTTAATAATG
Organism: Alteromonadaceae bacterium; assembly: GCA_016765535.1. Classification (GTDB taxonomy): domain Bacteria; phylum Pseudomonadota; class Gammaproteobacteria; order Enterobacterales; family Alteromonadaceae. Next base: position 47,419 of record JAESPQ010000053.1, read on the forward strand.
ATGCCTCAACCCAAATAGATCCTGATGTTGGCTCATGAACGGCTTGCGCTTTTCCTGCTAAATAATCTTTTTGTGTGGTACTTACTAATAATTGACCTTTTAATGGATAAAGATCTGACGTTGCCGTTAATGATGCTAACAACATATGAGTATTATCACTGAACACCATAGATGACATTATAATTTGTTTTGCATATTGTAAATTAAGCTGCTGACTTTTAAGTAAAACATTTTCATTGATAGGCCGACTAGATTGCAAAACTCTATCTGCGGCGATAAAACGACTACTTTGTTCAACCAAAGCAACCTTTATTTGGCTAGAGAAGCCAGACAATGAAAAAACAGTTGCCACAGCAAGTACTATCGCAAAAAAGACAATCGTTAGCTCTCCCTGACGAGTTTCGTGTTTAAACAGCCGCAATGATTGTTTAACCACTAAATTAGACAACAAGCCCATTATTTAATGACCCTAGGTTGAGGTTCTGACTTAAAGAGAGCTTGTTCCTGTAAAAGATCAGTACTTGAATTTAGATCAGAATTAAGCTTTGAATTAAGTGGTGAGGGTAAAGGAAGATTATTTTGCTGAGCAATTAAATGTCCATCTGCCATTTCAATTTGTTTTTGACAACGTTGCGCTAATTTTTGATCATGGGTAACAAGTACTAAGGTTGTGCCATATTGCTGATTTAAATTAAATAACAAATTGGCAATATGCTGTCCGGTATTACTATCTAAATTACCGGTTGGTTCATCAGCAAATAATATATCGGGTTGTGTTATAAAAGCGCGAGCAATGGCCACTCGCTGTTGCTCACCGCCTGAAAGTTGATTAGGAAAATGATCGCCACGTTCAGCTAAACCAACATCATTAAGTAAGGTTAATGCTAATTCTTTAGCATTACTTTTATGTGCTAATTCAGCGGGTAACATAATATTTTCAAGCGCGGTTAAACTATTAATAAGTAAAAATTGTTGAAAAATAAAACCGACATGCTCAGCCCTTACCTGACTTCTTTGTTCTTCATCAAGTTGATGTAATGCTTGTTGCTTAAGATAAACTTCTCCTGCACTTGGTAAGTCCAATCCAGCTAAAAGTGATAACAAGGTAGTTTTACCCGAACCAGACGAACCGACAATCGCTAACGTTTCACCTGCATTAACCACAAGATCTATCGGTTTAAGTATAGTAAGCTGTTTATTTTCAAGCTTTACACTCTTAGTTAATTGTTTGACTTCAAGGATAGTATCTGTATTTATGTTCATTATTAATTTTATACTCGGTCATAGTTTTTCGAATTCAGGTTTAAAAATATCACTAAAAAAATACTTACTCTGTATTTTTATTATCAGTAGTTATTCATTCTCAAGCAATGTTAGTGCTACGTCTATTTTATTATTAGGGGATAGTTTAAGTGCAAGCAGAGGAATGTCACAAAAAGAGGGTTGGGTACACTTACTTAATATTAAATTTACAGAACAAAAATCTGCGATAAAAATAATCAATGCAAGTATCAGCGGCGAAACCACAGCAGGCGGTCTAGCGCGATTGGGTAATATATTAGCAAAAAAAAAGGTTGATTATTTACTTGTTGAATTAGGTGGAAATGATGGTTTAAGAGGATTTCCGCCAACATTAATAAAAAACAACTTGTTACAAATAATACAGTTAGCAAAAGCTAAAAACATCCAAATATTATTAATGGATATACGTATTCCACCCAATTACGGCATGCGTTATAGCAAACTTTTTAATACTGTTTTTAGCCAAACAGCGCAAGAAAAAAATATCATATTGTTACCATTTTTCATCAAAGATATTGCGATTAGGCCTGAATTAATGCAACAAGATGGTATTCACCCGAATAAGCAGGCACAACCAATGATCGCTAATGTAATGTTTAAGCAACTTACAAGAATAATAAAAGAATAAAAATAGTTTGAGCAAACGTTGCTAAGCGACAAGTAATACCAGAGATAAAGAAGATCAAAAAAACCGACAGGCTGTCGGTTTTATTTTTATGCCTTATTTAATTTTAAAGTAAAGTTAAATAAGTGGCATCCCTAAGGGGATTCGAACCCCTGTTACCGCCGTGAAAGGGCGGTGTCCTAGGCCTCTAGACGATAGGGACACAAAATTATGCTATTGGAATATATTCCAATAATTTTGTGTTAGGCGAACGTCGAGCCTGCGAGACTAAGCGACATTAACCAACTACAAAAATTTCTTTGTGAAACACTGTTTTACGCTTCTCTTCATAAAAAAGCGTGTTAGGTGAGCGCTGAGCCTGCAAAGCTGAACAACATCAATCCTATAAACTTTAAATATTATCTACAATGCCAAAAATAAACTAAATTGGCATCCCTAAGGGGATTCGAACCCCTGTTACCGCCGTGAAAGGGCGGTGTCCTAGGCCTCTAGACGATAGGGACAATATTTAAAATAAAAATATTATAACTATGAATAAATTACTATTGTCGTTATGACATTAAATGCAATGCCACTTTTATTATTCTATATATAAAAGTGGCATCCCTAAGGGGATTCGAACCCCTGTTACCGCCGTGAAAGGGCGGTGTCCTAGGCCTCTAGACGATAGGGACAACATAGTAATCCTATTTTTTTGTGTATAAATGCCCTACTCTATTTTAAATAAAGAAGTGGCATCCCTAAGGGGATTCGAACCCCTGTTACCGCCGTGAAAGGGCGGTGTCCTAGGCCTCTAGACGATAGGGACACAAAATTAAGCGACGAGAACATGTTCTCGTTATTTTGTGTAAGGTGAGTGCTGAGCCTGCGAAGCCGAGCGACCTTATTCCTTACAAAAAATATTTTGTGAAACACTGTGTTACGCTTATCTTCATAAAAAAGTGTGCTGGCGAATGTCGAGCCTACAAAGCCAAACGACATTACTCCTAAAAAATAATTCTTTTATCGTTCAAAACAAAACAATTACTTAAAATATGCTACTTAAAATATGGTGGAGCTATGCGGGATCGAACCGCAGACCTCTTCGCTGCCAGCGAAGCGCTCTCCCAGCTGAGCTATAGCCCCAAGTTATCAATTACTGACCTAATAGCAACCAATGACTTATATAATTATTTTTTATTAGCTAATAAATTAGCTTAATAAAAACGCCCTCAAAAAAAAACGCTAGTACTTGTTGAAAGCGAGGCGCATTCTAAGCACAGCCCACTAAACTGTCAACCTTTTATTTAAAATATAGAGCATTTATTTTATCTTTATTTCAGATCAGATAGCTAATGATTACTAAACACCCAAACCGACTATTTTTTAACTAATTAACTACGATTAATCATACGCTTATAAAAACAAAAATAAATAAACGGTTAACCTCATAAAATAAGTTTTTTGCTAATCAAGCACTTAATTACAATGCATTACGATTAGCGGTATTATTAGGCTTTATCTTTAGCTTATATGCGCGTATTATTTCGATAATATTTCAAGCAATTAACCTACTCTGTATGCAATTAAAAAAACTTAATGTTGTCGCCATCGGTGGTGGTCATGGTTTAGGTAAAGTGCTAGCAAGTTTATCTTTTCTAGATAAACAACTTACGGGTATTGTGGCGACAACCGATAATGGTGGCTCTACAGGACGTTTACGTAAGCACACTAGCTCTATTGCTTGGGGTGATTTACGTAACTGTTTAACTCATTTAGTTGATAAAAGCTCTATTGGTAATAAATTATTTAATTTTCGCTTTAACGGCCCTAATGAATTAGATGGTCATAACCTTGGCAACTTAATTCTTTATGCCTTGGCGCAAATACACACCCATCCATTAGAATCTATTGATTTAGTAAGGCGCTTATTACGTGTTAAAACACGGGTGCTGCCTATGTCTGAAACGCCAACAGACCTTATGGCTTTTTATCCCCAAGGTCGTTGTCGTGTTGGTGAATTATCCGTTGATGAAATGCCAATTTCACCACAAAACCTTATTTTAGCCCCCGCAGTTAAATCATTAAAACCTTGTATAGACGCTATATATACTGCTGATTTAATTATTTTAGGCCCCGGAAGTTTCTTTACCAGCATAATGCCGCCACTTTTAGTGCGAGATATTTCTAATGCGCTAAAGAATCGTAATGGGCATTGTGTTTTTCTTGATAATATTATCCCTGAGCATAGTCCAGCGGCAAAATTATCACTCGATGAAAAACTACTTTGGATTGAAGATAACATCGGCTGCTTACCCATAGACAGTGTTATATGTCAGAACAAAGCCATAACCTCAACAAAAGTGAATGTTTTTTGTGAACAATTAGCTCATGATGAAACACCGCATTACCATGATAGCGCCTTATTAATTAAAGCGTTAAAAAAGTGCATTACCGAGCTAAAAATAAGTTCTCAACAACTAGAACCTCTATATAACAAAAAGAAGATAGTTAATTTATAGCTTATCTAAATAATATTTAACTAACAATCGTCTTCACTAATGCGACTTGCTACCGCGCCAGATTGATCTTTATATTTAGCATCATCACGTTTGTTGTATGGACGGGCTGCGCTCGCAGACATGGTTTCAAAGTTAAGCGCTGCAATTTTCATTTTTGGACGTAGCGCTAATGGCAATTTACCACTGTTATAAAACTCTAACACGATTGGCCCCGACCAACCGGGATCAATACGATGTGCAGTAACATGTACCATTAAACCTAAACGCGCCAAAGAAGAACGCCCATCTAACCAGCCGACAATATTATCAGGCAATGTTACCGACTCATACGTCACTGCCAAAGCGAGTTCGCCCGGATGTAAGAAAAAAGCATCACCATCGGCAATAATAATTTCATCACTCATTACTGCATTCATTACTCGTTGTACTTCATCTTTTGGCGCTGCTAAATCAATATAAGGCACGGTATGATCTTTAAAAACTCGAAATTCATTACCTAAACGAATATCAACACTCACGCCTGAAATCATTGAGCTATCGGGTGTTGGTGAAATGATTATTTTTTCATCACGAAGGCTTTGTTCTATGTCTTTGTCACACAATCTCATGTTATTTCTTCTGTTTATTCGTTAATTATCAGTTACAGCACTTTAATTGCTATTTCAGCAGTTTGCGGGCTACGTGCATCGAGTTTATTGTAAAGCTCAGCACCAAGTTTACGGGCTATTCTACGGTACACTTGAGCTAAATCACTAGTGCTATTTTCAATTAAGCAAGACTGACCTAAATCGGCATCTTGACGAATAACAATATCTAACGGCAATTCACCTAACAAGCGCGTGTTGTATTGTGTTGCTATATCTTCACCGCCCCCTTGACCAAACAAAGCAGATTGGTGCCCACAATTTTCACACAAGTGATAGCTCATATTTTCTATCACGCCAAGCACGGGCACTTTTACTTTTTCAAACATGGCGATCCCTTTTATTGCATCAGCCAAAGCTAAATCTTGTGGCGTAGTAATAATCACAGCGCCAGCAACCGGTACTTTTTGCGCTAAGGTTAATTGAATATCTCCTGTACCCGGTGGCATATCGACAATTAAATAATCTAATTTAGGCCATGCGGTTTCGTTGAGTAATTGATTAAATGCCGAGCTTGCCATTGGCCCACGCCATACTGTGGCATCATTTTCAGCTACTAAAAAACCTATGCTCATGGCATGTAAACCTTGGGCATTAAGCGGAGTTAGTAATTTACCATCGTTTGATGTTGGTTTTATGCCTTTTAGCCCTAACAGAGTCGGTATTGAAGGGCCATAAATGTCCGCATCTAAGATACCTACACTGGCACCTTCGGCCATTAATGCATAGGCTAAATTTACCGCAGTAGTCGATTTGCCCACACCGCCTTTACCTGATGCTATCGCAATAATATTACTGATATTATTAAGTTCGTGCTTGCGTATTGGTGTTATCGCTAATTCAACATTAATGATTACTTTACACTTTAAATTTTCCGATAAGGTCTCGGCTAAAATAGAGAGTTCACCAATACAAGGAAAAGGCATCACTAAATCAACGGTAATACCGTTATGATTTTCTTTTATTTGATGACTGAGACAAATCGTTAAAATGCTATCAACAAAAAGTGCTGAACGATAATTTTGTAAGTTGTCGAGGATAATATCTTGTACTGAATTTGATCCAGTATCTGCCTCATTTTCAGGCGTTAATTTATCATCTGAGCTGCTGTTTGTACTTTTGTTTATTGGCGGCTGTTTTTTTCGAGAAAATAATTGTTTAAACAATTGAACACCTTTGTGAAATTATTAGTAAACTAAAATAAAAATAGAGATGAAAAACACGGCTAAATTTTGTATCATTCGCCCCACGATTACCACCACTATTATGTATAAATTCATGTCTGCAACTAAGTCTTCTGAAAATCTAACATCTCAACCCGCTAATAAGGCAGAAAACAAGCGTAAAATTCTTGTTACCTGCGCCTTACCCTATGCCAATGGCTCTATTCATTTAGGGCATTTATTAGAGCATATTCAAACCGATATTTGGGTTAGATTTCAGCGCATGCGCGGTCACGAAACTTACTTTGTTTGTGCTGACGATGCCCACGGCACGCCAATTATGTTAAAAGCACAAGAGCTTGGCGTAACCCCAGAAGACATGATCGCTGGTGTTCGAGAAGAACACATGGCTGATTTTAATGACTTTTTAATTAGCTTTGACAATTATCATTCAACGCATAGTGAAGAAAACAAAAACTTCGCCAGCGAAATTTATAATCGCTTACATGCTAAAGGTCATATCAAAACGCGCGTTATTTCTCAATTATACGATGAAGAAAAAGGCATGTTTTTACCTGATCGTTTTATTAAAGGCACTTGCCCTAAGTGTAAAGCGGAAGATCAAAATGGTGATAGCTGCGATGTTTGTGGTGCAACCTATTCTCCTACCGAAGTTATTAACCCACGCTCAGTAGTTTCGGGGTCAACACCCGTAATGCGTGATTCTGAACATTACTTTTTTGACTTACCCGCCTTTGAAGGTATGTTAAAAGAGTGGATACACAGTGGTACTTTACAAAGCGAAATGGCAAATAAGCTCAACGAATGGTTTGAGCAAGGTTTAAATCAATGGGACATTAGCCGTGATGCGCCCTACTTTGGTTTTGAAATCCCCAATGCNCCNGGTAAATATTTTTACGTCTGGNTAGACGCACCCATTGGCTACATGGGCAGTTTTAAAAATCTTTGTGATAAACAAAACATTGATTTTGATAGTTTTTGGAGCAAAGATTCAGACGCCGAGCTTTACCACTTTATTGGTAAAGACATTCTTTATTTTCACAGCCTGTTTTGGCCAGCCATGTTAGAGGGTGCTGATTACCGTAAACCAACTGCTGTAAACGTGCATGGTTTTGTTACCGTTAATGGCGCAAAAATGTCTAAATCTAAAGGAACCTTTATTAAAGGCCGTACTTATTTAGAGCATTTAAACCCTGAATATTTACGTTATTACTACGCCGCTAAATTAACCCCTCGTATTGATGATTTAGATTTAAACCTTGAAGANTTTGCCCAACGAGTAAACTCTGATCTAGTNGGTAAAGTGGTTAATATNGCNTCTCGTTGTGCNAGTTTTATCACTAAACGCTTTGATGGCATGTTATCAACCACTATTGACGATAAAGCTTTGGCCGATGAAGTAATGCAAGCAGGCGATAGTATTGCCAGTCATTACGAAAACCGTGATTTTGCTCGCGCAATGCGTGAAATNATGGCACTTGCNGATAAAGTTAATGAATACATNGCNATAAAAGAACCTTGGCAGTTAATTAAAGATNAAAGCAAACAANNANAAGTACANGCNATTTGCTCANTAGGNNTTAATTTATTCCGCACGTTAATGATTTATTTAAAACCTGTACTACCTAANCTAGCNATAAGTACCGAAAGCTTTTTAAATGACGAATTATTATGGGAAGGTCATAAAGTATTGTTGACNGATCATAAAATAAATAAATTCAAAGCATTATTNCAACGTGTTGATATGGANAANGTTAATGCGATGGTTGATGCCTCTAAAGAAAACCTTCAANCAAAAGCAGCGCCACAACAAGCAGCNAAAGCAGATCCNAAAATAGCCGTAAAAACAGCCNATGCACAAATAAATNCTGNTGAAATAGAGCCNATAGCTGATGAAATTCAATTTGAAGATTTTGCTAAAATTGACTTGCGGATCGTAAAAATAGTGAATGCTGAACATGTTGAAAAAGCGAATAAACTGTTAAAACTTACGCTGTCATTAACAGATGATGATTCAACAGAAACTCGCCAAGTATTAGCGGGTATAAAATCAGCTTATCAACCTGAAGATTTAATTGGCAAGCTTACTGTAATGGTCGCTAATTTAGCACCGCGTAAAATGCGTTTTGGCCTGTCCGAAGGTATGGTATTAGCGGCAGGCCCTGGCGGTAAAGACTTATGGATATTAAATCCAGACGACGGCGCACAACCGGGTATGCGTGTTAAATAAAATAAATTAAATTAAATCAAATTGTATCAACAAAGCGGTTGTTCTATTTATAGTCACCGCTTTTTTTATCTCTTCTATTTAACTAGCTCATGGACAAATAAATGCCAACAAAACAATTAGTCACTTTTATAACCTTTATTTGCTCTTCATTACTACTGAGTAGCTGTAGCAATTATACATTTTCAACTAATATTGATAAGCAAAACTTCACTAATTACTTTGCCGCGGGTGCGGTAACTGTTTATGAAAACGATGCCCAATTACCTGCATTTAAAGATTATATCGGCATGGTTGATGGTGAAGCTTGTCAATCGAAAAAAAACAGTGCTCCTGTCAGTAAAAGTGATGCCCGTACCGCTGCGCGTAAAAAAGCCTATAAAATAAAAGCTAACGCCGTAGTATTCACAGGCTGCGCGACTAATCAAACTAAACAATGCCAACAATTAATAATTTGTTATGCAAAAGCTTATCACGTAAAAAATTAGATCATGAATAATAAAAAAATCGACAATACCAAGATCAATAACAATAGCTATCAGTTCAATGCTATTGCTACCATAAAATCACCTTATCAGGAAAAGTTTGCCATACCACGGCAGCCGGGATTAGTCAGCGCGGCTAAAGGCCAAATAATATTACAAGGCAAAGCCAACAATAATGAATTATTGCGTGGTATTGAACAATTTAGCCATCTTTGGTTAATTTTTGTTTTTCATGGCACACTAGCACAAGGTTGGAAACCACTCGTTAGACCGCCACGTTTAGGGGGTAATGAAAAAATGGGTGTATTGGCAACACGGTCAACCTTTCGCCCTAACCCAATTGGTATGTCGGTAGTTAAACTGGATAAAATAACGCCGAATAAACAGCAAATTATTTTACATATATCAGGGCTTGATTTACTTAACGGTACACCTATTTTAGATATAAAACCTTATATTCCTTACAGCGATGCGCTAACTACTGCCCAAGCGGGTTTTGCTCAGCAAGCACCGCAAACATTATTAAGCGTAGAATTTAGCACTCTTGCTATAAAACAATTAGCCGAATTAAAACAGCAACATCCAGAGCTTAAATTACTTATTGAGCAAGTATTAGTACAAGATCCGCGCCCAGCCTATAAACAAGAAAAAGTGGACGATAAAGTGTACGGTATGACACTATACGATCTTAACATTCAATGGCAAATGCAGTCGCTTACTCAGGTAAAAGTGATTAATATTGAGTCTTGTAATTAACAGACCAAACTAGCAACAAAGTTGACCATAACCAAAAAAATAATGATGTGTCTGTTTCTCGCCAGCATTATTAATTTAAACCATTATATTAATCGCTAACTCTCATTTAAGGTTTCTGTAGTTATGATGCAAAAAAACACCGCGACATTAGAGCTTATTTTACTCGCAGCAATTTGGGGTGGCTCATTTTTGTTTATGCGTGTTGGCAGCCCAGAGTTTGGTCCAATATTATTTATGACCTTGCGTACTGCTATCGCGAGTTTGTTTTTATTACCGCTACTTTATTTCAAAAAACAACATACTTGTTTAAAAAAGAACTGGGGGAAAATTTTTCTTGGCAGTTTATTTAATACCGCTATTCCTTTTGTGCTATTTGGCTATGCCACCTTAAGTTTATCGGCAGGTGTTACCTCTATTTTAAATGCAACGACACCGATGTTTGCCGCGGTCATTGCTTTTTTCTGGTTTAAAGATAGATTAAATATTAGCAGTATTATTGGTTTAATGGTCGGTTTTTTTGGTGTGTATATTTTAATGTTTGATAAATTATCAACCCATAGTGAGCTAGTATTGATGCCAACATTAGCCGTTTTAGGCGCTACTTTTTGCTATGGTTTAGGCGCAAACTACACCAAGCATTACTTAGGCGCAATTAAACCGCTAGCACTTGCAACGGGTACGCAGATAACAGCAACACTTGCGCTTATTCCCTTTGCATTGTTTTATCTACCAGAAAAACTCCCTAGTAGTGATGCGATAAATGCAGTATTGATGCTAGGCGTTTTATGTACAGGTATTGCCTATGTGATATTTTTTCGCTTAATTGCCAATTTAGGCCCAGCAAAAGCAGTGTCGGTGACTTACTTGATCCCTGCTTTTGGCTTGTTTTGGGGATATATATTTTTAAATGAACAAATTACCTCGTGGATCATTATCGGCTGTTGCTTTATATTATTAGGTGTTGGTCTGACCACAGGGGTGATCAGCCAATTTTTCAAACCACTTTTTAACAAAAAACAGGCAAGTTAATAGCTGCCAACAATAAATAAAATACCATTTCGCATAAGTAAGTGATCAATACTTTTAACCCGCAAAGGTGATCAAATATTTATGCGGAATGATATAATAACTAAGGATATACACATGCCTAATAATTCACCTTTATTTATTCCTTTTAACAGTGAAAAACTCAACTTAAAAAATCGTATTGTTATGGCGCCAATGACGCGAACTTTTTCACCGGGTAATGTACCAAAGGCTAACGTTGTCGAATACTATCAACGTCGTGCAGCAGGCGGGGTTGGCTTGATTATTACCGAGGGTACATGTATTGATCATAAAGCAGCAAATGGTTATGCCAATGTACCTTTCTTTTATGGTGAAAAAGCCTTAGCTGGTTGGAAAAAAGTTGTCGATGCAGTACATCAAGCAGACGGAAAAATAGCGCCTCAACTTTGGCATGTTGGCGGTATAAGACGCCCAGGCACAGAGCCAGATGAAAGCATTGTCGGTTACAGCCCTAGTGGAATGGCAATGCCAAATAAAGTCACAGGCCATGCGATGACACAAGATGATATTAATGACGTTATAGAAGCTTTTGCTCAAGCAGCTCTTAATGCCAAAAACATAGGATTTGATGCTATTGAATTACATGGCGCACACGGCTACTTAATTGATCAATTTTTTTGGCAAGCAACCAATGTTCGTGATGATCAATATGGTGGTAATATGGAAAATAGAGGCCGCTTTGCTGTTGAAGTTATAACCGCCGTCCGCAAAGCCGTAGGTGAAAATTTCCCGATAATATTTAGATATTCACAATGGAAACAACAAGACTACACGGCTCATTTAGCACAAACACCTGAACAGTTAACTGAGTTTTTACAGCCCTTAGTTGCTGCTGGTGTCGACATTTTTCATTGCAGTAGCCGCCGTTTTTGGCAAGCAGAGTTCGAGGGTAGCAATTTAAACTTAGCAGCTTGGACACAAAAAATCACTAAAAAGCCTTCTATCACCGTTGGTAGTGTTGGTTTAGACAATGATTTTATGGATGGCACACAAACTTTTGCTGAAGCTAAACCTGCGAGTTTAGATGCATTAGAAAGCAAAATGGCAAATAATGAATTTGATCTTGTTGCCGTTGGTCGCGCACTAATTGCGAACCCTGACTGGGCAAACAAAGTAAAAAATGATGAAACTGAGCAGTTAAAACCTTATTTAAAAGAAAATTTAACGAGTCTAATTTAATCAAACAGCGTAATTACCCAAATTATCAATTAATAGTCTGGGTAATTACAATAAACTAAGCCCACAATAACAAAATCAGCACACTAACAACAATTAAAAACATGCCAATATATTCCTTTAGACTTATTTTTTCTTTAAAAAAACGATAAGTTAAAATTAAGGTGATAAAAAACTCTACTTGCCCTAACGCTTTAACATAAGCGGCATTTTGGTAACTTGCCCCCGTAAACCAGCCAATAGAGCCAAGCACACTAGTCACACCAACAAACAAGCATAAACGCCAATTAATCGCCATGCTTTTAAGTTGCGATTTATCTTGTATCACAGTGTAAATAACTGAAAGTAGCGATTGTACGGTGATCATAAACACTAACGTCACCGCAGCACTCACCATTAAGTCAGTATGTAATGCTAGGCTCGACTCACGGATCAATAAGGTGGTAATAGCTAAACCTAAACCAGCAGCCAAACCAAAGCCTGCACCAGGATTTTGAAAAATATCTTGATAATTAAATTTTACCTTTGAAACAATAATAATACCTATTACCCCAACGAATACCGAAATCCATCCCCAAAAACTTAAACTTTGTGAAAACAAAATTGCGCCAACTATGGCAACTTGTATCGCCTCTGTTTTTGCTAAACTCGTTGCCACAGCAAAATTGCGATATTTAAATGCTGCCACTAAGCAAACAGTACCAATGATCTGCATAACACAGGCAATGAGCGCATATTGTAAGAATTGCGAGTTAAGTATTGGCACAGCAACTTGACGGTAGTCTACAATCCAGTAGAGATAAAACCATGCAAAAGGCAACGCAAAAATATAGCGTACACCAGTGGTTGCCATCGAGTTTAAATGCAAGGTTAATTGTTTTTGCCCTGCGGTACGCACAGCTTGCATCGTTGCAGCAAGCAAGGTGAAATATATCCAAGTGTTCAAAAATGCCTCTTATATTTTTATTTTACTATCGGGGTTTCCGATGGGTGTATTGGTCGAGTCTCGCTACGCTCGTGTCGACCTACAATTTAACGTTAAATTTAAATTGTTCATCTAAACAACTAATACCTAAACCACTAATTTTTTTCACTTTAATTTGCACACCAATGCGTTCTTTCATGGTGTCAATATGGCTGATCACCCCGATCATTTTACCGCTGGCATTTAAGCTATCAAGGGCATTAAGGGCGATTTCTAAAGTGTCGTTATCAAGCGTACCAAAACCTTCATCTAAAAATAGTGAATCAATACTGGTTTTATTACTGACCAGATCAGAAAGAGCCAATGCCAGTGCTAAACTGACTAAAAAACTTTCACCGCCCGATAAGGTCTTAGTATCACGTACGGTATCGCCCTGCCAAGTATCTAATACCGCCAATGCTAAGCTTTCGCTGTTTTGACATTGTAATTGATAACGACCATGTAAACGTTCAAGCTGTTTATTGGCTAAATAAACTAAGTGTGCCAAGGTTAAACCTTGGGCAAACTTACGAAATTTTGCGCCATCGGCTGAGCCGATCAAACCATTTAAATGATTCCAATCAGCTAATATTTGTTGTTGCTCGACTATTTGTGCTAACAAGCCTTGTTGCTGGTTACGTTGCTGCTGATCATGACTAAGACTCTGTGTTAACTGTCCTTGTTGTTGTTGCAATGTTTTTAACTGTTCAGTTATTACTGATAATTGCGGGGCTAACTGTTCAAGTACCATACCTTCTAATTGATTGTTTTTTATTTCTATTTTTAATTTATCAAGCTGTTGCTGTGCCTGACAGATCAGCGTATTAGCTTGTTCGCGCTGACGATTAATATCATTGTTAAGTTGCTGTAATTTTTGTCTTTGCTCAATAGGTAATAAAGCATTAAAAAACTGATCCTCAGTGACAAAAACACTTTGACTAAGCGCTTGTTGCCATTGCTGCTGTAGTGTTTGTAACTGCTGAGAAAGTTGTGATAAATGCTGTTGTCCACCTTGTTGCTGACCTTGTAGTAACTGTAACTGCTGCTGTTGCTGTTCGTTTTGTTGTTGTAATTGCAGTAATTGCTGTTTTGTTTGCTCACTTTTTTCCGCAATAGTTTGCCTATATTGCTCGACATTTTTATCAGCAAATAACTCGTAGCGTTCTTTTTGAGCCAACTGCAATTGCTGCTGACACTGTTGTTGCTGTTGCATTAATTGTTGTTGTTGTCGCTGCAACTGGCTTTGTTGCTCACTTTGTACCGCAATATTTTGGCTAAATTGTGCTAATGCTTGCTGCTGCTGTTGGTGTTCAGATAATATTTGCTGATATTTACTTACCAACTCTTGTTGCTGTTCAAGCCAGTGGTTTGCTTGCGCTAATAGTTTAACTTCATCTTCACGTTGGTGATTAACGTGCTCAAGGCTGTTAACTTGCTCAAGGCTGTTAAATAAATATTTAGGTACGCTGATCCCTAGTGTATTTATATTCTGACTAAGTTCGTTAGTTAATTGTGCGTGAGCTTGTTGTTTAGTCGTTAATTCATCCGCTTGTTGCTGCTCTTTTTGGCGGCATTGTGTTAATTGTTCAACCGTTATACTAAGCTTATTTTGCTCTGCTAAATAATCATGCTCATTACCATTTTTCTGCTGTTTAAGCGCAATGATTTGTTGGTCAACTTGATATACTTGCTGTGCTAGTTGGCTTAATTGTTTAAATTTTTGTTCAAATTGACTAAAAACCGCTTTAAGTGGTTCAATATCGGTTACGGCTAAAATCGCTATTGTTTCATTAAGTATGGCAAGTTGTCCCGCTTGTTGTTGCCAATCATACGTTAACTGCGATTGCTCATTTTGGTTCACTAATAATTGTTTATTTAACGTATTTAATTGGGCTTGCTGCTCGCTTACTACTTGATTAAGCTCGCTGCCTTGCTGCTCTAATTGTTGTAATTGTTGTTTTAATAAGGCTAAACGCTGTTCAGTTTCATTAACATTAAGTGCTTGATAAGCATCAATCGCGGGATGATCAAGCGAGCCGCATAATGGACAAGCATCACCTTGCTGTAAATGTTCACGATGTTCACTTAATGCCATTATTTTTTGTTGTTGCTGGATCAACATATCAACATCATTAAAAGTTTGTTTTTGTTGACTATATTGTTCTCGGCATTGCTGTAATTGCTGCTGAATGTCTACTAAGCTCGTTTGTAATGCTTTTTTGCTCGCTTGCTGTTCACCGCACTCTTGTACTAACACTTGTAAACGCTGAATATTTTGCCACGCTTGTGCTTGTGTACCTTGTAGTTGTTGATACTTGCTCTGTTGTGCAACAAGTTCATCAACTGAACTTATTTGTTGGGTGCTTAATAATTGTTGTTTTTGTTGTTCCTCATTAGCAAGTTGTTGTTTAAATTGCTGTTGCTGTTGTTCAAGCTTTGTTAGTACCGTTTGTTGCTCCGCTTGGCTATTGATCAACTGTTGTTGCTGCTGCTTATTATTTTGCTGTTGTTGAATAACTAAATAAATACTTTGTGATAATTCAGTAAGAGAAACAAATTGACTTTTCCACAGCGGCAAATTTTCACTCAACGATTGACAATAACTATGTTGTTGCAAAAAATTTTGTTGCTCAACCAAGGTTGCTGTTAATATTTGCTGTTGTTGTTGGTACTTAGCAAGTTGCTGCACAATATTTTTTTTACTTTGCTCAATAAGGGTTAACTGTGTTGTTAGCTCATGTAACTGTGTTTCTAAATGTTGAATATTACTGTCTAACGGCAATATTTTTTCTATAATTAAGGTTTCTGTTTCACTAAATTCA
This sequence comes from Alteromonadaceae bacterium, assembly GCA_016765535.1. Taxonomy (GTDB): domain Bacteria; phylum Pseudomonadota; class Gammaproteobacteria; order Enterobacterales; family Alteromonadaceae. The sequence goes on from JAESPQ010000053.1 coordinate 63,173, forward strand.
AGTTGTTGTTTTTGTTGTAGGTGCTTAAATTTTGTCAAATCTTGCAAAGTTTGTTGCGCTAGGTTTTGCGCGTTAACTAATTGTTCAGTCAATTCATTAACTTGTTGTTGCTGCGCTGTTTGTTGCGCCATTAATTGCTGTAGTGCTTGATATTGCCCTCGTAGTAATTCAGCAGGCTCACTCAAGGCTAATTGAGTTAATTCTTGTTTTGCTGTTGCAGCTTGTTGTTCTACAGCACTTAACTGCCGTTGCGCTTGAGCTAATAATTGTTGCTGCTCTGTTAATTTTTGTAAGCTATTACATTGTTGTTGTTTTGCTTGTTGCTGTTTTAATAAAGACTTTTCTTGTTCATCTAACGTCAATATTTGCTGTTGTAACTCAACAATATTTTCATCACTTAATAAATTAGTTGCTTGATTTTTTGCTTGTAATATATCTAATACTCGTTGTTTTTCTTTATGTTGTTCAAAAACTTGTTGCGAAATTTCACTGTAAATTTCAGTGCCCGTTAATTCTTCTAACAGTTCAGATCGCTCTTTATCGTTGGCATTTAGAAATGCGGCAAATTCACCTTGTGAAAGCATCATAGATTTAGTAAAACGAGAAAAATTCAAACCCGTTATTTTCGCTATTTCGCTGCGTACCATTTTTAATTTTTCAGCAACAATAGTGCCGTCAAGCTTGGCAAACTCTGCGGTGGGCTCAAGCAAATTACCTAACACTTTATTACGCGCCCGTTTTTGACTCCAAAAGGCACGATAGCCTTGCCCTTTAACTTCAAATTCAACCTCGCTCATACAATTAGCCGTGTGACGAGTCATTAATTCATTTTGTTTTTTAGACACCGATAAACGCGGCGTTTGATGATAAAGCGCTAAACAAATAGCGTCTAAAATAGTGGTTTTACCTGCACCTGTTGCCCCCGTAATGGCAAACAAGCCGTTAGTATCAAATGGTGCTTGGGTAAAGTCTATTTTCCACGCGCCTTTTAACGAATTAATATTTTCAAAACGTAAGCTTAATATCTTCATTGTTTAAGCTCCGTATTTTTAGTAACACGATTATTTAATGTCGTAACTTCGCTAACCACTTGTTTAAACAGGTTTGTTAAGCATTTCTGTTGATCTTGTTGTTGCTCAGATTGCCAATTTTCTAATGCAAGGCGTTTACTAAAAACGTCTTCAAGAGTTAATTCGGTTAGTACTGTTTTATCTGTGTTATTAGTCATCTGCTGACGCGCCTTTTTACTACGCCTCACTAATAATATATCTATGGGTAAATCTTGCGTTAATTGATCAATTTGCTGGTGTAAATCGTTAAGATAATCAGCACTTGCTATTTCAATATCGAGCCAAATTTTATTTTTTTCAGCCCGTAAATTTTCAGTATGTACAGGCTGCTGGGCTACTAATTTTTCAACATCATTCACTAAATTATCTAAGGTAGTTTTTACCATCGCTATCGCTTGAAAACACGGGACAATTAATCCCGTAATCATGGTTAATTTTCCTTGTGCAAAATCAACCATTAACACCTGCTTACTATGCTTTGCCTCATCAAAACTCAACGGAATGGGTGAGCCACAATAACGAATATGGTCAGATTTAGCGACAATTTGCGGTTTGTGAATATGACCAAGCGCAATATAGTCAGCCTTCGGAAAAGCATTAGCGGGAAATGCCTCAAGCGTACCTATATATATATCACGTACCGAGTCTGAGGTAGTTACGCCAACGGTAGTTAAATGCCCTGTGGCAATAATGGGCAGGTTGGGCTGTTGAAGATCACTTTTGATTTTTTCGGCATAAATAAAAATTTTCTGATAATACTCACTAATAGCTTGCTGTAAATTCTGTTTTTTATCTTCACTTGACTGTCCCGCTTGACTATTAATAACATCACGCGGACGGATAAAAGGAATGGCACACACCAAAGCTTGAGTTTTGCCTCTATTATCTTTTATGCTAATTACTTGCTCTGTTATATTGTTAGGTTCTGCGCTAGCGATAACCTGCACCGACAAACTTGCCAACACTTGCTTAGACTCACTTAACATTGCTACTGAGTCATGATTACCCGCCAGTAAAATTAATGAACAATTTAGCTTAGCTATTTTAGCAATAAAATCAAAATACATTTCACGTGCATAACTTGGCGGTGTGCCGGTATCAAAAATATCACCTGCGACAATCACCGCATCAATTTGATGTTGTTCAATTTGTTCTAATAACCAAATTAAAAATTGTTGATGTTCATTAGCTCGACTTTTTCCGTAAAAATATTGACCTAGATGCCAGTCTGATGTGTGAATTATGCGCATAGATGAAAACAGCTGATTTATTAATATTATCAATATTGTAACTGACCTAAACAGCTAAAATAAGTAGTAAAAAAAATAAACTTTGGCTATATTAAAAAGTAATACACACAAAACAAAACAACATTGATAAAAAACACTGATGACACCCGCAATTAGAGTATTAAAAAAGCAAAATATTATTTATAAATTGCATCAGTATCAGCATGATGCAAATATAGCTTCTTATGGTGAAGAAGCGGCTGAAAAACTCAATACTAATGCAGCACAAGTGTTTAAAACCTTGGTGGTTAGTTGTAACGGCAATGAAAATTCACTAGCCGTTGCTGTTATTCCTGTTACGCACCAACTGAATTTAAAAATGCTGGCAAAAGCACTCAAGGTTAAAAAAGTAAAAATGGCGAATGCTAAACGAGTAGAAACGAGCACAGGTTATGTTTTAGGTGGCGTAAGTCCGCTAGGGCAAAAAAAACAGTTAACAACGGTGATTGACCAAAGCGCTGACAATTTCTCTGCTATCTATATTAGTGGTGGTAAACGTGGTTTAGAAATAGAGATAAAAGTAACCGACTTAGCGAAAATAATTACTGCTGAATTAGCTAATATTATCTAAAAATAAAAAGTCAAAAAGAAAAGTTTTCTACCAATTTAAACAATTCATCTTTAGGCAGCGGCTTACTGAGTAAATAACCTTGTGCATAATCACATCCTAATTTAGCCAGTAATTGATATTGTGGTTGTGTTTCAATTCCTTCGGCGACAACTTTTAACCCGAGCGCATGTGCCATAGCAATGGTGGCATTAACAAGCTCTTTATCGGCATTGTTTTCGGTAATACCAGAGACAAAACAGCGATCTACTTTTAATACATTAAACGGATAAGTGCGTAAATAACTTAATGAAGAATAACCAGTACCAAAATCATCCATAGATAATAATATACCCAATTTACTTAGTGATTTTAATGCTTCATCAATATAAGCATGACCGCTCATTAATACTCCTTCGGTAATTTCTAGCTCTAAATTACAAGCACTTACATTTTGCTCTATCAATGCATTTTCAATATAACTAACTAAAGCAGGATCACGAAACTGCCGGGGTGATAAATTAACGGCAATTCTTAATGATGATAAGTTAGGTGCTAACTGATGCCATTGCTTCACTGTTTTTAATGCTTGCTGTAAAACAAATTTACCTAAAGAAACAATTAACCCTGTTTGCTCTGCCACTGGAATGAATTCGTCAGGTGAAATATTTCCCAAACAACAATTATTCCAACGTAATAAAGCTTCTGCACCAATAATGGTATTTGTTTTCATATCCATTTGTATTTGGTAATGTACGCTAAATTCACTACGTTCTAATGCACCTCTAATCTGTTCCTCTAATTCTAAACGCCTTGAAACATCATGGTTCATTGATTCAGTAAAATAAGAAAAATTATCACGTCCTAATGCTTTAGCTTGATACATAGCAGTATCTACATTACGTAACAATTCAGATGCAGAAGTAGCATCATCAGGATATATAGCAATACCAACGCTTGCAGTGAGAATTAACTCGCGATTATCAATATTAAAAGGTTCTCTAAATTTTTGTAGTAATGCATCCGTAACTGGCTGAGCATCATTGTTATGATGAATTCCTCGCAATAATACAATAAATTCATCCCCACCTAAACGCCCTACAGTATCTTCATTACGGATCACCATATTAAGCCGCTTTGCCGACTCAATAAGTAACTTATCACCTACTTCATGCCCTAATGAGTCATTAATTTTTTTAAAATCATCTAAATCTAAAAATAATATTGCGACTTTTTCATCACTGCGTTGTGCTTCTTTTAACATTTGATCTAATCTGTCTAATGATAAAAAACGGTTAGGTAAATGCGTTAGTGCATCAAAATGTGCTTGTTGAATTATTTTTTCTTCTGCCAATTTTTTATCAGTAATCTCCGTTGAAACACCACAAATAGCATATGCCTTGCCATTTGCATCAGTTAAAGGAAATTTAACCGTGCTGTAATAACAATGCTTTTGATTTTTTATGATAATGTCTTCTGTGGTTATTGCATGTGTGGACGCTAAGCTATCAAGATCACTTTGGCGATAAATTTTAGCCTTTTCAGCACTATAGACTTCATCATCCGTTTTACCAATAATGTCACTAGCCGTTAATTTACCCGCTGTTAAAAAGTGATCATTAACGGCAATATATTCACCCGAAATATTTTTAATGAAAATTTCAGAATTAATATTATTAAATAAATCACGAAATTGTTGCTCAGTTTGCCGTAGTTCTTGTTCTATTTGTTTTTTATTAGTGACATCTTGAATAATTGAAAACAATAATTCTTTACCTGCAACAGTGATCGGCCCTGAATATACTTCAACATCTTTTATTTCATTGCTGGCTATTTTATGACGAAAATTAAAAAATAAACGATGTTCTTGTTGTGCTAATTCCATTTCTTGTGCGATTTCTTGCTCGGATAAAATATTAAGTTCGGAAATACGTTTCGCAACTAAGTCTTGATAACTGTAACCATAAAATTTTAATGCTGCCGCATTTGCTTCAATAATATAGCCATCACTGGGATCAATAATAAGTTTAATAGCTTGGTTTTTTTCAAACATTTGCCGATAAATAGCTTCGCTATTTTTTAATGCAACTTCTGTTTGTACTCGCTCAGTAATATTTTGAATAATGGCGATGATTTTTTCACTATCGGGTAACTTTATTAATCGCGCTTGAAATTGATGCCAGCTATGCTCGACTTCAATACCATAATCAAAAGTCACCATTTCATCATCGATGCTGATAGCCTGAACATTTTCATTGAATAATAAAGCAACATGTGGAGGGAGTATTGTTTGAATTTGTTTATTTAAACAATTAGTTAAATTTAAAAAGAAACAACTTTCATCATTCACTCTGTACGCTAAAATAAAACCTTGTTTATCCAATAAAAAAAATAAATCAGGTAATACCTTAAACAACGAATTTAATATATTTTCGTCTTCTGAAATAGGTGAATTTTCGTGAGTTGTCCCTACAGTCATTAATAATTCACCACTTAACTTTAATAAAAAACAAGAATAAAAAATAAAATTCAATCAACTAATTGTAGTATAGAAAAAAAATTTTGTTTGTGTAATGTTTTTTTTAATATTACACACCTCAATTAACTTAGGTATAATTAATATTTCTTTTCAAGCGAATACTTATGACAACATGGTCAACATTACTTGCTAATGAAAATAAGCAAGAATATTTACAAACAACCTTAAGCTACATAGCTGATAAACGTGCAGCAGGCACTATTATTTATCCTCAAGATAAAGATATTTTTTCCGCACTCACCATAACCCCTTTTGAGCAAGTCAAAGTGGTAATACTAGGACAAGATCCTTATCATGGTGAACATCAAGCACAAGGATTAAGCTTTTCTGTTCCTAAAGGCGAAAAAATACCACCATCATTAAGAAACATTTATAAAGAATTACACAATGACATTGATGACTTTACTCTGCCCACACACGGACATTTAAGCTCTTGGGCAAAACAAGGAGTGTTATTACTTAATACGGTGTTAACGGTGGAGCAAGGACAAGCCCATTCACATAAACACTTAGGTTGGGAACAATATACCGATAAAATTATTGCTTTAATTAATGAGCATTTAACCGGCGTTGTTTTTTTACTTTGGGGAGCTCATGCACAAAAAAAAGGAAAAAATATTAATAACGATAAACATTATATTTTAACTGCTCCGCATCCATCACCATTATCAGCACATCGAGGTTTTTTAGGGTGTCGGCATTTTTCAAAAACCAATGACATTCTTTTACAAAACGGGCAAAAACAGATCAACTGGTGTTTATAACAATACCTGCCGATGACTTTACTCTGGAAAACCATAAAATAACAAAATGTATTACCCTACCTAAAGAGCAGGGTAACAATTACACTATTATTTTTAGCTTACATTGGTTATTATGCGCGCCCTTTTAATGGCTAAGCATTTAGCCATTTACTTTAGCGCCAGATTTACGCTCTGGTTAGTTACGAGACCCTTATGAATAACATCACAGTTTGCGCTTTATATAAATTCGTGCGCTTAACCAATTTTACAGAATTAAAAACGCCTTTACTTAACATTATGGAAGAAAATGCAGTTAAAGGTACCCTTTTACTCGCATTGGAAGGAATTAACGGTACTATTGCTGGATCACAATCCTCGATTGATAAAGTATTAACATTTTTACAGCACGACGAGCGTTTAGCGACACTTTCATTTAAAGTGTCTTATCATCAAAAAAATCCTTTTCAACGCAGCAAAGTAAAATTAAAAAAAGAAATTGTGACTATGGGGATTGAAGGCATAGATCCTAATCAAGTAGCAGGTACTTACGTTAAGCCTAAAGATTGGAATGCACTGATCTCTGATCCTGACGTATTATTGGTTGATACCCGTAATGAATATGAAGTTGAAATTGGCACCTTTAAAAATGCACTCAATCCTAAAACTGAAAATTTTCGTGAATTTCCAGAGTATGTAAGACAAAATTTAGATAAAAATAAACACAAAAAAGTGGCTATGTTTTGTACGGGTGGCATCCGCTGTGAAAAATCAACCGCCTATTTAAAAGAACAAGGATTTGATGAAGTTTATCATTTAGAAGGTGGGATCCTTAAATATCTAGAAGAAATTCCTAGCGAAGAAACCCTTTGGCAAGGTGAATGTTTTGTATTTGATGGCCGTGTTGCGGTTAATCATGAATTACAACAAGGACAATATGATCAATGCTATGCATGCCGATACCCTATAACGGAAGAAGATAAACAAAGCCCTGATTATGTAAAAGGAGTCAGTTGTCATCGTTGTATAAATAAGATGACAGATAAACAACGCGCGGGCTTTGCCGAACGAGAGCGACAAATTCAATTAGCAAAAAAACGAGGAGAAGATCACATTGGTGGTGAAGTAAAACAGATCATCGCACAACGAAAAAAACAGCAAAATCAGTAGTATCAATAAATATTGTCTAGTTTTTGGTGAGATAATGGCGGTGACGGAGAGATTCGAACTCTCGAAAGGTTGCCCTTTACACACTTTCCAGGCGTGCTCCTTCAGCCACTCGGACACGTCACCTTTGAAATTTACTACTGCTTATAATAAAGCTGCGCTATGGTAAAAAAAAAGACTTGCTGGTGCAAGGTAATTCTTTAATTTTGTTGTAATATTTTTAATTATTATGCTTAATGCGTTTTATGCGTTGCCCTTCACTTTTAATTTGTTTTCAGCGGCGAAGTTTAACATTTTTTCAAGTGGAATTAAGGCTTGTTTAGCAAGTGTTTTTTCAACATGTATTTCACGTCCGATAGGGCTCTGTAGTGCTTCTAAAATAGATTGTAAGCCATTCATTGCCATCCAAGGACAATGTGCGCAACTACGACACGTAGCGCCGTTACCACCTGTTGGTGCTTCAACAAAAGTTTTATTCGGGCTAGCTTGTTCCATTTTATAAAAAATACCTTTATCGGTGGCAACAATAAAGTGCTCATTTGGCATTTCTTGACTAGCTTTAATCAACTGACTGGTAGAACCCACAGCATCAGCAATAGCAATGACATTAGCAGGTGATTCTGGATGAACCAATACTCCAGCATCAGGATATTGCTTTTTAAGCTCTATTAGCGCTTTGGCTTTAAATTCGTCATGCACAATACAAGCCCCCTGCCACATTAACATTTTAGCGCCTGTTTCTTTTTCAATGTAAGCACCTAAGTGACGATCTGGCCCCCAAATAATAGGCTTGCCTTCACTAGCTAACATTTCTACTATTTCTAAGGCAATACTTGAAGTGACCACCCAGTCAGCACGAGCTTTAACCGCAGCAGAGGTATTAGCATACACAACAACAGTATGATCAGGGTGCTGATCACAAAAAGCAGAGAATTCATCAATAGGACAACCTAAGTCTAACGAACAAGTTGCTTCAAGTTCGGGCATTAGTACGGTTTTTTCTGGTGTTAAAATTTTAGCGGTTTCACCCATAAATTTAACACCTGCAACAATTAAGGTATCTGCGATATGTTGGTTGCCAAAACGTGCCATTTCTAACGAGTCGGCAACACAGCCGCCCGTTTCTTCGGCTAACGCTTGAATTTCAGGATCGGTATAATAATGCGCGACTAATACGGCATTTTTTTCTTTAAGCAAGTATTTGATTTTTTCTTTAAATTGCGCTCGTTCACCAGCATTTAATGGTTGAGGCTTGGCTGGATATTGAAAATCGAAATCTACGGCTAAATTGTTTTGTGTCATTACAAATCTCTATAAATACGGCTTAAAAAACCGCTGAATTATACGTGATGGTTAGTTAAATTGGTATTAGGGATAAGTATTAATTTTATTTAATATGCAAAAATGCTAGCTTATCGCGGCAAGCAGCGACCTACATTACATAGAATTAAATTATTTGAATATATAAAAAGAAGATTTGACTAGAGTGGTCAGCCGTGAAGGATTTTAATTTTCAACCTGACTTTGGGTAATAACGTTAAAAGCCTTGGCTTTTGTTTAGATTAAGATTTAAAGGTAAAAGTTAACTAGAGTGGTCGGCCGTGAAGGATTTAATCTTCGACCTAATTTGGGTTAAGAACGTTAAAAGCCTTGGCTTTGATCTTTAGTGAAATGAATTAAGTAACTAGAGTGGTCGGCCGTGAAGGATTTGAACCTTCGACAAATTGGTTAAAAGCCAACTGCTCTACCAACTGAGCTAACGGCCGTTCTAGTTTTTACTTTTACACTTTTTACAAATAAGTATAATTTTCGGGACTCATCAAACCAAGGTAACAGATAGAGTATTTGTAGGTCGGGCTTCAGCCCGTCAAATATAGATTGATGGCCTAAAGGCCAACCTACAAGTGTTACCCTAAATATAGCTATTTGACCAGTCCCTAATTTTCGTTAATTAAATTCTGAAGTGGTCGGCCGTGAAGGATTTGAACCTTCGACCTGANTTTGGTTAAGAANGTTAAAAGCCTTGGCTTTATTCTTTTGCAAAATCCCTTATCAAAATTTTCTTTTTAAGTTCTGAAGTGGTCGGCCGTGAAGGATTTGAACCTTCGACNAATTGGTTAAAAGCCAACTGCTCTACCAACTGAGCTAACGGCCGTTTCAGATTTCAATATAACAACTTACTACATACTTTATTTAAAGTGGTCGGCCGTGAAGGATTTGAACCTTCGACAAATTGGTTAAAAGCCAACTGCTCTACCAACTGAGCTAACGGCCGACATTGCGTTGACTTGGTGCCTCAACGCGCCGCATATAATACTCATTAA